>DASVRQ010000001.1:0-7013 GCA_036388535.1 Flavobacterium sp.
CAGATTTTCGAGCGCATTATTGAGTTGCTGCCGATCAGGAACCGCAATGCAGCCTCCCAAATCTACAAGCGCAGTTGCTTCGGCAAAATGAGAATAATTTGGCCCGATGATGATCGGAACACCAAAAGTCGCAGGTTCCAAAATATTATGGACGCCCGGATTTCCAAAGCCGCCGCCGACGTAAGCGATATCAGCATAACTATAGATCTTCGTCAGGATCCCAACCGTATCTATGATGAAAACATCAAAATCGGCCAAAGCCTGATTGTCCTTTTCAGAAAATAATACAGCCTTCTTTTTTACGTTGTTTTTTAACAGTAAAATTTGCTCCGGCTTTATATTATGTGGCGCGATGATAAATTTGACATCGTTTGCAGTCGCGTTAATATAGTCCACAAGTATTTCCTCGTCTTTTGGCCACGAACTTCCAACAACGACAGTCGGTTTTCCTGCTTTAAAATCAGCAATAAATCCAAGTGTATTGTCTTTTTCCAATATCGCGGCAACCCGGTCAAATCGTGTATCACCTGAAACTGCAGCATTGTTTTTTCCGATCGATGCGAGCAAATCTTTGGATGCTGAATTTTGGACAAAGAAGTATGTAAAGGTTTCCAATGCTTTACGGTAAAAGCCCCCATACCATTTGAAGAACAATTGGTTCGATCTGAAAATTCCCGAAATTAAATAAGTCGGAGTTTTTGCTCTCGCCAAATATTTCAAGTAATTCGGCCAATATTCATATTTGACGAAAAACGCAAAGTCGGGATGAACAAGTTCGATAAACCGCTTCGCATTCGCATCGGTATCAAGCGGAAGATATACCGTAACATCGGCAACCACATTGTTCTTTCTTACTTCATAACCCGAAGGTGAAAAGAACGTCAATATAATTTTGTAATGCGGAAATTCCTGCTTTATCCGTTCAATAACAGGAAGCCCTTGCTCATACTCGCCCAAAGATGCCGCATGAAACCAAATAGTTTTGTCGGATGCCGAAATTTGCTGTTCAAGTATTGTAAACACTTTCTTGCGGCCGTCGACGAAAAGTTTCATTTTAGGGCTAAACTTTGCCGCTAACTTAACAAAAATGCCGGCGAGCAAAACCAATAAATTGTAGAGAACAAACATAGTTTCCTGATTGTGCCGCTAAAATACGCCTCTTTCCAGAATTTCATTGCCCGTCCATCAATAATTCCTAAATTTGCTATGCTTTAAAAACGGCACAATGAAGAAAATCCAAATGGTTGACCTTAAAAGTCAATACGAACACATCAAAGAAACTGTCAATACGGGAATTCAGGAAGTTCTGGATACCAACACCTATATCAACGGCCCGCAAGTACATACTTTCCAAAAGAACCTTGAAGAATATCTCAATGTGAAACATGTGATCCCGTGTGCAAATGGAACCGATGCGTTACAAATCGCCATGATGGGTCTTGGATTACAACCAGGCGATGAGGTAATCACTGCCGATTTCACATTCGCTGCAACTGTAGAGGTGATAGCGCTTCTTCAATTGACGCCGGTTTTGGTCGACGTTGACATAGACACGTTCAATATCTCGGTCGAAGCGATAAATAAAGCAATTACGCCTCGTACAAAGGCGATCGTCCCCGTGCATTTATTCGGCCAGGCCGCGAATATGGAAGCAATAATGAAAATTGCATCTGAACATAATTTGTTTGTGATTGAAGACAACGCGCAGGCAATTGGTGCCAATTATACATTCGCGGACGGAAATAAGAAGAAAGCAGGTGTTATCGGGCATGTAGCTTCAACTTCGTTTTTTCCATCAAAAAACTTAGGCTGCTACGGAGATGGCGGGGCGATTTTTACCAATGATGACGAGCTTGCGCATACGTTGCGCGGTATCGTGAATCACGGAATGTACGTTCGCTATCATCACGATGTGGTTGGCGTAAATTCACGTCTTGACAGTATTCAGGCCGCGGTTTTAAATGCAAAGCTTCCGAATCTTGACGCATATAATGAAGCCCGCCAATCGGCTGCGAGCAAGTATTCGAATGCATTTGCAAAACATAAAAAGATTGTGACGCCGGTTGTTTTCGGAGACCGAGACAGCCACGTTTTTCATCAATATACGTTGCGGATTGTCGATGCTGATCGCGACGCACTCATGCAACATTTGCTCGACAACGGGATCCCATGTGCGATTTATTACCCGATTCCGTTGCATTCGCAAAAAGCATACGCCGATTCACGCTATAATGAAGCGGATTTTCCGGTGACGAACCAACTCGTGAAAGAGGTGCTTTCGTTGCCGATGCATACCGAACTCGATGATGAACAGATTGCATTTATCGTGAAAACCATTGTTGAATTTTTAAATTAGAAGCTAATTCCTGCTCTCGCCTTTATCTCTCCATTTCATTGCGAGGATATCGGCTCCATCAGGGCTAGGGCCTTCGGATAAATGAAGTATATGAAAATATTAGTAACAGGCGGACTCGGATTTATTGGCTCTCATACAGTAGTTGAGTTACAGAATGAAGGTTTTGAAGTTGTAATTATAGACAATCTTTCAAATTCGTCAGAAGAAGTTTTGAAAGGAATCGTCGCAATCACAGGAAAATCGCCGATTTTCGAAAAAATGGATTTGCGTGAAAAAGCCGCAGTTCAGGATTTCTTCATCAGGCATTCAGATGTTTCAGGAATAATACATTTCGCAGCGTCGAAAGCAGTTGGCGAAAGCGTAGAAAAGCCTCTGTTGTACTACGAAAACAACATTGGATCACTGGTTTATCTGTTGCAGGAACTTGTGCAAAAGCCCGAGTCGCACTTTATTTTCAGTTCGTCCTGCACCGTATATGGGCAAGCCGATCAAATGCCGATCACTGAAAGCGCACCGATCAAACCAGCAATGTCTCCATATGGAAACACGAAGCAAATTGGTGAAGAAATTATAATTGACACGGCAAAAGTTAACAACATCAATGCAATCTTGTTGCGATATTTTAATCCGGTTGGCGCACATCCATCAGCCGAAATCGGCGAACTTCCAATTGGTGTCCCGCAAAATCTTGTGCCGTTCATTACCCAAACGGGAATCGGCTTACGTCAGGAACTTTCCGTCTACGGCGATGATTATCCAACTCCTGACGGAACATGTGTCCGCGATTATATCCATGTGGTCGACCTTGCAAAAGCACACGTTGTTGCCCTTCAAAGACTTGTCAAAAAGCAAAATCAGGAAAAAGTCGAGATCTTCAACCTTGGAACAGGCAAAGGAAGTTCGGTGCTTGAGGTCATCAATGCGTTTGAGAAAGTCAGCGGCAAGAAATTACCATATAAAATCGTTGCACGTCGTGAAGGTGATGTCATCGAAGCATACGCAAATACCGACAAAGCAAACACTGTCTTAGGCTGGAAAGCTGAGTCGAGTTTGGAAGATGCTTTGGATAGCGCGTGGAAGTGGGAGAAAAAAATCCGCAAAGCTAATTTTTAGCAGGCAGTCGCAGTCGCGGTTTACAGTCAGTCTACAGTCTTCAGTACCAGTCTTCAGTAGGAGTATCTGGTTCTAAGTTTACTCCGTTTTCTAACGGAACTTCGTGGGATTATTAACCATGAAATTAATAAGTTTTCCGACTTCGTTATTTTTTGTTAAAAGATGGTTGAATTGAGCCTGTGACAAGTATGAACATTCATGGGCAAATTCCAGCCAGACAGATGTATCTGAATTTTCAGCGTCGCAATCCGTTAGTTTACATATAAAATGATTTGGATAAAGCCTCTTTCTGTATGCCTCAGCCAGATTTGCACAAACGCTGCGCGATGATCTTCGGACCTGATCCGTTAATGAATATTTTTCTTCCAACGGGAATGTTTTTGAAAATTCAAAAATTTCCATTGCTAACCCAAGTGCTTTCTTATATGCAAGTAGTTCCTTAAAGTTCATGGCGTATAAATTTTCTTATAGCTTAAATAATTAACAACTTTAATACTCTGACTACGTTACTGAAGACTGAAGACTGTAGACTGTAGACTGAAGACTGGTACTGCGGACTAACTACTAAACGCCCGCTACTTCCGCTTCCTTATCAATTTTCTTGACCAATCCCTGTAAAACACTTCCCGGGCCAACTTCCGTAAACAAAGTTGCTCCATCTTTAATCATTTGCTGTACAGATTGTGTCCATCTCACAGGCGCTGTCAATTGAATGATCAGGTTTTTCTTTATTTCTTCCGGATCTGAAACTGCAGTTGCAGTGACGTTTTGATAAACAGGACATGCTGGTTGCGAAAAGGTGGTAGCTTCAATCGCTGCCGCAAGTTCTTCGCGTGCAGGTTCCATCATCGGAGAATGAAATGCGCCGCCAACAGGCAATAATAAGGCTCGTTTTGCGCCGGCTGCTTTCATTGCCACACAAGCTTTTTCAACAGCAGTTGTTTCTCCGGAAATCACGAGTTGGCCCGGACAGTTATAATTCGCAGCAACTACGATTCCGTCGATTGAAGCGCAAACATCTTCCACAGTTTTATCATCAAGTCCGAGAACTGCAGCCATGGTCGATGGAGCAATTTCGCATGCCTTCTGCATCGCAAGCGCCCTTTTTGAAACCAAACGAAGTCCGTCTTCAAATGACAGTGCTCCATTGGCCACCAGCGCCGAAAATTCGCCTAATGAATGTCCGGCAACCATTTCAGGCTGAAAACTTTCGCCAAGTGTTTTTGCCAATATTACAGAATGTAGAAAAACGGCAGGTTGAGTAACTTTTGTCTCCTTAAGCTGTTCAGCCGAACCTTCGAACATAATATCCGTAATTCGGAACCCTAAAATATCATTGGCGTTTTCAAATAGTTTCTTTGCCGGTTCAGAACTCTCGTATAAGTCTTTGCCCATTCCTGTAAATTGTGCGCCCTGACCTGGAAAAACGTATGCTTTCATATCTATAGATTGTTAGTGCAACAAAAATAACTTAATAATTGAAATTTTGATAGTTGTCGAAGATTATAAAGCTGTCGACATTTTATTGTAACATTGTACTTCGTAACCGACTAATTAAAAACTAAACAAACACTAAAATGAAACGGATTTATTTAATTCTGTTACTGATTTTTATAGCGTTCCTTTTCTTCTATTTTGGACAGCCCGTCATAAATTACGGTTTTATAAAACTTCCGGTTCTACTGTTGCTACTGGTTATAATTGCGTTTCTTTTCACCCTTCGCGTAAAGGTTACAAATCAGGGAACAAAAGTTTCAGTTCTTTCATTGCCGCCAAAATTGCTTTACATCTTGGCAGGTATATTACTGGTTTACCTTATTGTTTTTCCACTTGTGACGAGTTTGCCGATGTTTCGAAGCGAGGCTTACCGGAACCTGATCGGAAAAGTTGAAACAGGAGACAAGCTTGCCAAGCACATAGCCCCAATTTCACTTGATGAGATTCGTGTTGTCGATGAGAACCTGGCAATGCTTCTCGGTGAAAAGATCATCGGTTCGCAGCCGGCTTTGGGCAGCCAGGTCGAAATCGGCAGATTTACCATACAAAAAGTAAATGATGAATTGTATTGGGTTGCTCCACTTTTGCATACGGGATTTTTTAAATGGTACAGCAATAGCCAAGGAACTCCCGGCTATGTGATGGTTTCTGCGACAAATGAGCGCGATGTGAAGTTGATACAAAACGTTGGTGAAAAACCAATTCTTCTAAAATTTCAGCCCGAGGCATTTTTCGGGTCGCAGATTGAACGGCATGTGTATTTCAATGGTTATATGACTACAGGACTAGCTGAGTATGAATTTGAAATCGATGATCAGGGGAAACCGTTTTGGATCGTTACGAAATATGATAAGAAAGTCGGTTTTGGCGGAAACGACGCAACAGGCGTACTTGTTGTTGATGCACAAACAGGGGCAATTTCGGAATACGGGATCAACGACACGCCAAAATGGGTCGACCGGATCCAGCCAAACGACTTTATTGAAGAGCAATTAAGCAACTGGGGCGAATACGTGCATGGTTACTGGAACTTTTCCAATCAGAACAAGCTCATGATAACGGAAGGATTGACATTAGTGTACGGTGAAAATCATAAATCATATTGGTATACCGGACTTTCATCGGTCGGAAAGGAAGAATCGACCGTCGGATTTGTACTGGTTGATACGCGAACAAAAGAAACAACATATTACAAGCAAAGTGGTGCAACCGAATTTGCAGCGCAGAGTTCAGCGCAGGGGAAAGTGCAGGAAAAAGGGTATTACGCTTCGCTTCCAATTCCGTACATCATCAACAATATCCCAACATATGTGATGACCTTAAAAGATGAAGGCGGACTCGTAAAAATGTTTGCAATGGTCGCAATCAGTGATTATACAATTGTTGGCGTTGGAAACACGATGCGGGAAACGTTGATGTCGTACAAGAATGTGTATAACATGGCCGATAACAGAATGCTCAATTCACAGAGTATCACCAATAAAAGAACAGTAGAATCAGTCGTAACACGAATTGAAAATGATGTCAAAAACGGAAACAGCTTTTATTATTTTACAATTAAAAACCATCCAAACATCTTTATTGGATCGTCGCAGTTGTCGAATGAACTTCCGGTGACAACTGTCGGCGACAGCATTAAGGTCTCGTTTGATGTCGATCTTGAAGAAGTAATTGATATTTCAAGTTTTGGCAACAGAAACATAGGAAAGAAGAAGTAATATTCTCAAAAAAATAAGTAAAACGCATAGAATCAGAAAAGGAACCCTATTTTCGCGTTAAATCAATCACAATACATTGAAACGCAAGTATAAACAAATCCGGGTAAAACGTAATTCGAAATTATTTAAACGGAAATTAGTTTCTAGGCAAAAATTAAAATCTAAAAGAAAATCCCAACAAAATGTAAGTAGTAGGGGAAGGTATTCGAATACTGTTTACAATAAAGGATATGCCAAAGTTAGAGCACCCCAGAATTTATCGATGATATACGATCCTGAAAAAACAATAGCATTTATTAACGCATTAAAGGGCCTATATGCAAAAAAAA
>DASVRQ010000002.1:0-64152 GCA_036388535.1 Flavobacterium sp.
CGGGATCATGTAGTTCACTGCAAGACCCTGGTAGATCTGGTTCAATGTGATACCACAATACTGCGGATATAATTGCGTCTTGATCTGGTTTCCTTCGTCAAGCTGCCCGTCGCAGTTGTCATCGATACCATTGTAATAAACTTCAAGATGGCCAGGATTAACCTGGTTGTTGGCGTCATCACAATCAGTGCTGTTCGACACATATCCTGCAGGAGCTGTACATGAAATTGCAGAAGCTGCTGCATTACCGTATCCGTCACCATCCGCGTCAGCGTAATACGTATTTGAACTGGAAATTACTAATGGATCAGTATCATCGCAATCGAAGTTTGTTGCAACGCCACCACAAGCTACCATAGTTGTAGAACCTGCACCGTCATTATCATTATCGGCATAACGAATTTGTGAATCATCGCAATCGGAGTTATTTGTTACACCGCAAGCAGCATAAGTAGTACTTCCGAAACCATCGCCGTCATTATCAGCATATTGTAATTGAAGATCATTGCAATCATCTGAATTAGAAACACCGCAAGCAGCCAATGTATCTGAACCGAATCCGTCGCCGTCGGCATCTGTATATTGAAGTTGCGCATCATTGCAATCAGTAGAATTGGTAACGCCGCATGCGACTTTAACCACGCTTCCAAAACCATCACCGTCAAGGTCGGCATATTGCGACTGAAGGTCGTCACAATCAACATTATTAGTTACTCCGCATGCAACTTTTACAGTACTTCCGAAACCATCGCCATCTGCATCCTGATATTGAAATTGTTCATCGTTACATTCGGTAGAATTGGTTACGCCGCATGCGACTTTAACCACGCTTCCGAAACCATCACCGTCAAGGTCGGCATATTGCGACTGAAGGTCGTCGCAGTCAACATTATTAGTTACTCCGCATGCAACTTTTACAGTACTTCCGAAACCATCGCCATCAGCATCCTGATATTGAAATTGTTCGTCGTTACAGTCGGTAGAATTGGTAACGCCGCATGCTACTTTAACCACGCTTCCGAAACCATCACCGTCAAGGTCGGCATATTGCGACTGAAGGTCGTCGCAGTCAGCGGTATTTGATACTCCACAAGCTACAAGCGTGTCGCCACCAAATCCGTCACCGTCAGCATCATTATATTGTAATTGGGAATCATTGCAATCGCTGGCGTTCGAAACATAGCCTGAAGGAGCGCCCGTACATGAAACTGTTGGCGCACCGGCATTTCCAAAACCATCACCATCTGCATCTGCATAATAATTCACATTACCTGCAATGGTAAATGTCGCCTTGTAATTGGCACCGTTATTTCCGGCATAAACCGTTCCGCCAAAACATGTAGTTGTAGCTTCGGAATAAACTTCCAAAGTATAATTTCCCGCCGGCAATGAACTTGTGAGGCTAGTCGAATATCCTGTATTTGCCCAAGTTTGGTCTTCTCCACCGCAACCATTTGTAAATCCAGATGCATAGCCCACATTATTACTGACAAAGCTTCCTGACGGAGATCCTGTAGGATAAATTCGGTACATCAACCTTGTACTTTGAAGATCGCATCCGCCGCATTTGTAAACTTTGTGCTCTGCACCCTTGAATACAATTCCGCTCGAGGCGCCTTGGCAGTAGGTTCCAAGACTGGCACCATTGAAATCGGCATTTGCCGTACTTGCCTGAAGATCATAATAGGTGTTTCCCCCATTATTTACATTCAACACGATAAAACTCTGGTTAAATCCTGCCGATTGTGCGAAGGCAGAAGCCATCGACAGAAACCCTATCAACAGCAGCATGTTTTTAAGTAAAACTTTTTTCATATATGTAGATAATTTAAAATACTCGTCTGCTCCTTGGGAGATTCAGTAGGTTATCTGCAAATGTAAGTGCTGCACGATCTGGGGGAAATACGGCAAATGACTTATTTGGAAATAGAATGGGTCGATAAAAGTATATGAAAAATGCGCACTTAATACATCACCTTTCACAATCAATCCCACTATTACGTTTTCGTGTTAATAAAATTAACCGATTTGTCAGATTATGCGAAAATTTTGGCCAATTAGTTCGACATCTTCATTTGAGTAATAGGACTTACCGCTTTAGGGTAAAATGTGCCAGAAATCTTTTTGCTTGGCTTTGGTTATTGTATTGGACGGTGAACCAATAGTCGGAAGATGGCATCTGAGCATTATTATAAGTCCCGTCCCACCCTGGCCCATCAGATTGGATTTGCTTAAGAAGCTTTCCGTAACGGTCAAATATCATAATAATTGCATCATTTGAAAGTCCGTTGATTTTCCATGCATCATGGTAACCATCCGCGTTCGGAGTGAAGTAATGTGGGAACTTTATAACTTTGATGTTCTCCTGAACCAATGGATCTGAACAACCATTAACATCAATAACCATAACAGTATGCGTTCCTTCAGCAACATTGGTAAAAATATTACTTTGCTGTAATTCGCCACCATCCAGTTGGTATAAATAATTTCCTGCAGAAGTCGCCATTACGGTAATGATCGCATCGTCCGAAAAAGCTTCTGTGACCGTGTAATCAATAGCTGTAAGCGTTGGCTGATTTATACTTGTTGTTATTGTCTGCGAAGTGGCGCACTCGCCTTCGTTGGGTGAAAATATATAGCTACCTTCGATGACAGGATCAATTATGGCCGGTGCCCATGTTCCTCTGACTCCGTTTGGGGAAATTTCATTCAACGATGGCGGATTGTCACCTTCGCAAAATGCAATGCTTGGGAAGTTTGGAATTCTAGGAATTTTAACGGTAATGAACAATGTTTTGGTCGACGCGCATTGTCCTGCATTGGGTGTAAAAGTGTACAAACCGCTTGCAGTATTGCTGACCGTTGCGGGCGACCACGTTCCTGAAATGCCATCATTGGATACAAGTGGCAATGTTGGCGCCATGCTTCCGGCACAAAACGGTGGTGGCGTCGAAAAAACTGGTGTCGGACTCGGAGTTACCGATGTCGTCAATGTTTGTGTTGATGCGCATTGGCTTGCAACTGGCGTGAACGTATAGCTTCCACTTGTTGTATTATTGATAATTGCTGGTGACCATGTTCCTGAAATTCCGTTAGGAGAAACTGTTGCCAGCGATGGTGCATTTGTTCCGGCGCAGAAAGGTGCAATCGGTGCAAAATTAGGTGTAACATTTGGTATGACGGTAACCGACATTGTTGTTGGAGTTGCCGAGACGCACTGTCCGGTCGTTGGCGTAAAAGTATAAGTGCGGGTTCCTAGTGCCGTGGTGCTAACAGACGGACTCCATGTTCCTGTAATTGGAGGAGTATTAGTTGACGATGTCGGTAACGTCAGACTTGAATTCTGACAAATTGGAGCAACCGAATTAAACGTGGGCGTGACCTTTGGAAGTACAGTGACAGTCAGGGTTTGTGGCGACGCACATAGGCTTGTAGGCGTAAAGACGTAAGTTCCGCTTGCGGTATTGCTCACTGCTGCAGGCGACCAGGTTCCAGCTATTCCATTAGGAGAAGTATTTGATAAGACGGGAGCTGTTGATCCGGAACAAAAAGGTGCGATAGTGGCGAAATTTGGCGTGGCCGTTGTCGGACATGGAACAGTGCAAGTATTTGTAAGTGTATTTGGTTCGCAGATACCAACCCATGTTAAAGTAAATGTAGATGTTTGTCCGGGTGACATTCCCGGAATCGTGAAGCTTGACGGGGCATCAAAGGTTCCTGAAACCGGAGTTCCGCCATCGATGGTATAAGTATAACTGAAAGTTGTCTGACCCGCATTGTTGAAATCGTAAAATGCTCCGTTGCATATTATTTCGAGCTCTTGTGTGGGTGCGGTGCAACTTGGTGTTGCAGTTTGATCAGATTGGGAATTTGCCGGGAATGCAGCAATAAGAAATGCAAGTACAAAAACGATTTTGTAAAGGTGCTTCATAGGGTATGCTCTTGTTTTGGGGAACAAATATTGTACGTTTCTACAAAAAACAAAACAAAAACTTTAAAAACCATCCTTTTAATTTAGTAATTACATTAATTTACAGTATTATCTTACAATAATTATTAACGAAATGTCGTTAATCGTTATTATTACGCATTTCATCGAATAAATTACTATAGCTTTACTCATCAATTAAAAAGCTATTACAGCAAAAAAAAAGCCTCCCGATTGGGAGGCTTTAAATATTTATGCTTGTCCGGCTGGACCGAAATTCAGCGGAATCGGAGGTTGTTCCGAATCTTTGATTTCGCCGTGGGCAACTTCAAACCGGTGGATGTTTTCACCCATTGCTTTCAACAGCCTTTTGGCGTGTTGTGGCGTAAGGACGATCCGTGATTTTACCTTTGCTTTCGGTGTTCCGGGCATTATGCAAACGAAGTCCAATACGAATTCCGAAGCAGAATGATTGATAATCGCCAGATTGGAATAAGTCCCTTCTGCGGTGGCTTCATCAAGCTCGATGTTGATTTGCGCCTGCGGTTGTTTTATATCAGCCATAGCTTAATAATTATACTCTTCTTTGTTCGCCATCATTTCATTATAGTCTTCTTTAGAACCTACAATCGTGTGGTCATATTCTCTCATACCGGTACCGGCTGGGATTCTGTGTCCGACGATTACATTTTCTTTAAGTCCTTCCAAATAATCGACTTTACCTGCAACAGCTGCTTCGTTCAAAACTTTTGTAGTTTCCTGGAACGATGCGGCAGAGATAAATGATTTCGTTTGGAGCGAAGCTCGTGTAATACCTTGAAGTACCGGAGTTGCTGTCGCGGTGATAACATCACGTGCCGTAACAAGGTTCTTGTCATTTCGTTTCAGGAGTGAGTTTTCGTCACGCAATTCACGAGGTGAAATAATTTGTCCCGGTTTCAGGTTTTCAGAATCACCTGCATCCTCAACTACTTTCATTCCGTACAACTTATCATTTTCAACGATAAAGTCTTTGGTATGGATCAATTGGTCTTCAAGGAACAAAGTATCTCCCGGATCTTCAACGCGTACTTTACGCATCATCTGACGGATTACAACTTCGAAGTGCTTGTCGTTGATCTTCACACCTTGCAAACGGTAAACCTCCTGGATTTCATTCACAAGATATTGTTGAACAGCAGCAGGACCTTGGATCCTCAAGATATCATCCGGAGTAATTGCTCCATCCGACAAAGGAACACCAGCCCTTACGAAGTCATTTTCCTGTACAAGGATCTGGTTCGAAAGTTTTACAAGGTATTTCTTCACCTCACCGAATTTAGATTCGATGATGATCTCGCGGTTACCACGTTTGATTTTTCCGAAAGAAACAACACCATCAATTTCCGACACTACTGCAGGGTTTGACGGGTTACGTGCTTCAAGAAGCTCGGTAATCCTTGGAAGTCCTCCCGTGATATCGCCTGCTTTAGACGAACGACGTGGGATTTTCACCAAAATCTTACCAGCTTTGATCTTCTCGCCATTCTCAACCATAAGGTGGGCACCTACCGGTAAGTTGTATGAACGGATCAATTCAGCATCTTTTCCGTAGATCAATAAAGTCGGGATCAATTTCTTGTTCCTTGCTTCAGAGATTACTTTCTCCTGGAATCCGGTTTGCTCATCGATCTCAACTTGGAACGATTGTCCCTGCTCAAGATCTTCATAAGCGATTTTTCCGGTAAACTCAGAGATAATAACTCCATTATATGGATCCCATTTACAAATCACATCGCCTTTCTTAACGCTTGTGCCATCTTTAACAAAGATACTTGCTCCGTAAGGGATGTTATTAGTTGCTAACAGGATTCCTGTTTTTTCGTCGATCAACTTCAATTCGGTTGAACGTGAAATTACGATTTCGGAAGTATTGCCTTCTGTATCTTCACCTTTAACGGTTTTCAAATCTTCGATCTCAAGTCGGCCGCCAAATTTAGCAACGATACTTGAATCTTCAGAAATGTTACCCGCGGTTCCACCTACGTGGAATGTACGAAGTGTCAACTGTGTTCCAGGCTCACCAATAGATTGGGCTGCGATTACTCCGACAGCTTCACCTTTTTGGGTCATTTTACCCGTAGCAAGGTTTCTACCATAACATTTAGCACAGATTCCTTTCAATGCTTCACATGTCAATGGGGAACGTACTTCCACTCTTTCGATTGGAGATTCCTGAATTGTCCGTAGAGCAGCTTCAGTAATTTGTTTTCCGCCTTCGACAATAACTTCGTTAGACAACGGGTTTACCAAGTCCTGCAATACAACACGACCTAATATTCTTTCGCTTAACGTTTCAACGATTTCTTCATTCTTTTTCAATGCTGAAACTTCAACACCTCTTAACGTACCACAATCTTCGGTATTTACGATAACGTCTTGTGAAACGTCATGTAACCTTCTTGTAAGATATCCGGCATCGGCCGTTTTCAAAGCCGTATCGGCAAGACCTTTACGGGCACCGTGCGTCGAGATAAAGTATTCCAGGATCGACAGACCTTCTTTAAAGTTCGAAAGGATCGGGTTTTCGATAATTTCTCCACCACCTGCAGTCGACTTTTTAGGTTTTGCCATCAATCCACGCATACCTGTTAGCTGGCGAATCTGTTCTTTCGAACCCCTTGCACCAGAGTCAAGCATCATGTAAACCGAGTTAAAACCTTGTTGGTCTTCACGGATGTTCTTCATCGCAAGTTCGGTAAGCAATGCGTTTGTAGAAGTCCAAACGTCGATAACCTGGTTGTAACGCTCGTTGTTTGTGATAAGACCCATGTTGTAGTTGGCAGAAATTCCTTCTACCTGCTCACGTGCGTCTGTGATCAACTCCTGTTTTCTTTCCGGGATGATAATATCTCCAAGAGAGAATGATAATCCGCCTTTGAAAGCGAACTTATAACCCATGTCTTTCATGTTGTCCAAAAAGGCAGCAGTCGTAGGAACATTGGTTACGCTAAGGATACGTCCGATGATATCACGAAGGTTTTTCTTCGTAAGTACATCATTGATATAACCTGCAGCTTCAGGAACAACTTCATTAAACAATACACGTCCGGCAGTTGTTTTGATGATCTTAAACACCAATTCACCTGCGTCGTTGAAATCTTTAGCCCTGATTCTCACAGCGGCGTTCAATTCCAAACGGCCTTCGTTCAATGCTATATTTACTTCTTCAGCCGAATAGAAAGTCAGGCCTTCACCTAAAATTTTCACTTCCGGAGTAGAAACTCTTTCTTTGGTCATGTAATACAGACCCAAAACCATGTCTTGAGAAGGTACAGTAATCGGAGCACCGTTCGCAGGGTTAAGGATATTGTGGGAAGCAAGCATCAAAAGTTGCGCTTCCAGAATAGCCTCGGGCCCAAGTGGCAAGTGAACCGCCATCTGGTCACCATCAAAATCCGCGTTGAACGCCGTACAAACCAATGGGTGCAACTGAATTGCTTTTCCTTCGATCAGTTTTGGCTGGAACGCCTGGATTCCGAGTCGGTGCAAAGTTGGAGCCCTGTTCAAAAGAACTGGATGCCCTTTGATCACGTTTTCCAGAATGTCCCAAACTACAGGTTCTTTTTTATCGATGATTTTCTTGGCCGATTTTACCGTTTTCACGATTCCGCGCTCAATAAGCTTACGGATCACAAACGGCTTGTAAAGTTCGGCTGCCATGTCTTTTGGAAGACCACATTCGAACAATTTCAATTCCGGTCCGACGACAATTACCGAACGGGCCGAATAATCGACACGTTTTCCAAGTAAGTTCTGACGGAAACGACCTTGTTTTCCTTTTAGGGAATCCGAAAGTGATTTCAACGGACGGTTTGATTCTGTTTTAACAGCAGAAGCTTTTCTTGTGTTATCGAATAACGAGTCAACAGATTCCTGCAACATACGTTTTTCGTTACGAAGGATTACTTCAGGCGCTTTGATTTCCATCAAACGTTTCAAACGGTTGTTACGGATGATTACCCGCCGGTACAAATCGTTCAAATCGGAAGTTGCGAAACGACCACCATCAAGCGGCACAAGCGGACGTAATTCAGGTGGAATCACAGGGATCACTTTCATGATCATCCATTCCGGACGGTTCTCACGGTTCAGGTTCGACTCACGGAACGACTCCACAACCTGCAGTCTTTTCAGCGCCTCAGTTTTACGTTGTTTTGAAGTTTCGTTGTTTGCCGAGTGACGCAACTGGTACGACAATTCAGCAAGGTCGATGCGGGCCAAAAGATCCATGATACACTCTGCTCCCATTTTGGCGACAAATTTATTCGGATCAAAATCATCCAAATACTGGTTGTCAGCGGGAAGTGTGTCAAGGATGTTCAAATACTCTTCTTCGGTAAGGAAGTCAAGCCTTTGGATTGATTCACCTTCTGCATTTTTAGCGATACCTGGTTGAATTACTACGTATCTCTCATAGTAGATGATCATGTCTAATTTCTTAGATGGCAATCCAAGTATATAACCTATTTTGTTCGGAAGCGAACGGAAGTACCAGATGTGCGCGATCGGCACAACAAGGTTGATGTGTCCAACACGGTCACGGCGTACTTTTTTCTCTGTAACTTCCACACCACAACGGTCGCAAACGATTCCTTTGTAGCGGATTCTTTTATATTTACCACAAGCACATTCGAAATCCTTTACAGGTCCGAAGATCCTTTCGCA
This sequence comes from Flavobacterium sp., assembly GCA_036388535.1. GTDB lineage: Bacteria > Bacteroidota > Bacteroidia > Flavobacteriales > Flavobacteriaceae > Flavobacterium. Next base: position 8,636 of record DASVRQ010000002.1, read on the forward strand.
GAAAAGGCCATCGCGCTCCGGTTTGTGCGTTCTGTAGTTGATAGTTTCCGGTTTCAGGACTTCACCTCGTGACTCAGCCAAAATAGATTCCGGCGATGCGAGTCCAATAGAGATTTTATCAAACCTTTTTACCGGATTTTTATCTTTATTATTGTTATTATTTCTATTGTTCATCATAATGATTACTCTTGAAATTTTTGAAAATTAAGTCAAAAGTCGAAAGTCGAAAGTCAAAAGCTTTACGACTTTCGACCTGCGACTAGCGGCTGTTTTATTCTTCTAATCTGATATCTAATCCAAGGCCTTTAAGTTCATGCATCAATACATTGAACGATTCAGGCAATCCTGGTTCCGGCATAGTTTCTCCTTTAACGATTGCCTCGTAAGTTTTAGCCCTTCCGATTACGTCATCCGATTTAACGGTAAGGATTTCACGAAGCGTGCTTGACGCACCATAAGCCTCGAGTGCCCAAACCTCCATCTCTCCAAAACGTTGTCCACCAAACTGCGCTTTACCACCTAATGGCTGTTGCGTGATCAATGAATACGGCCCGATAGAACGTGCGTGCATTTTATCATCAACCATGTGCCCTAATTTCAGCATGTAAATCACGCCGACGGTTGCTGGTTGGTGGAAACGCTCACCTGTTCCTCCGTCATACAAATAAGTATGTCCGAATCTTGGGATTCCTGCTTCGTCAGTCAGTTCGTTGATCTGGTCAAGTGTCGCTCCGTCAAAAATAGGTGTCGCGAATGTGCGTCCTAAGTTTTGTCCGGCCCAACCCAAAACTGTTTCATAGATCTGTCCGATGTTCATACGTGAAGGTACACCAAGCGGGTTCAACACAATATCGACAGGAGTTCCGTCTTCAAGGAAAGGCATGTCTTCATGACGAACGATACGAGCAACAATACCTTTGTTACCGTGACGTCCTGCCATTTTATCACCCACTTTCAATTTACGCTTTTTCGCAATGTACACTTTCGCAAGTTTCAGGATTCCCGCTGGTAATTCATCACCAACAGTAATCGTAAATTTCTCGCGACGCAATGCACCTTGCAAATCGTTCAGCTTAATCTTGTAGTTATGGATCAGGTCGTTCACCATTTTATTGGTTTCATCGTCGGCAACCCATTGCCCTTTGCTTAAGTGAGCGAAATCTTCAACCGCGTTCAACATTTTCTGGGTGTATTTTTTACCTTTTGGCAATACTTCCTCACCCAGATCATTCATAACTCCTTGCGAAGTTTTTCCGTTTACGATCGTGAAAAGTTTCTCAACCAGCTTGTCTTTCAATTCAACAAATTTGGTTTCGAACTCCATTTCAAGCGCACCCAGATCATCTTTGTCCTTGGTACGTTTGCGTTTATCTTTTACCGCTCTTGCGAACAGTTTTTTGTCAAGTACAACACCATGTAAAGATGGAGAGGCTTTCAATGAAGCATCTTTTACGTCACCTGCTTTATCCCCGAAGATCGCACGAAGCAATTTCTCTTCCGGAGTAGGATCTGATTCCCCTTTTGGTGTAATTTTTCCGATCAAAATGTCGCCGGGTTTTACCTCGGCACCGATTCGGATCATACCATTTTCGTCAAGATCTTTCGTTGCTTCCTCAGAAACGTTCGGGATATCGTTGGTCAACTCTTCGTTACCCAATTTCGTATCACGTACTTCAAGAGAATAATCATCAACGTGGATAGACGTAAAGATATCATCGCGAACCACTTTTTCTGAAATTACGATCGCATCCTCGAAGTTGTATCCTTTCCATGGCATAAATGCTACTTTAAGGTTACGGCCAAGGGCCAATTCCCCGTTTTGCGTCGCATAACCTTCCGAAAGAACTTGTCCTTTTACAACACGGTCGCCTTTTCTTACGATAGGCTTCAGGTTGATAGACGTACTCTGGTTGGTTTTTCTGAATTTGATCAGGTTATATGTTTTATCATCCGAATCGAAAGAAACCATTCTCTCTTCTTCTGAACGATCATATTTAATAGTGATGATGTTGGCATCAACGTATTCAACGGTTCCGTCTCCTTCGGCATTTATCAATACACGGGAATCGGAAGCCACCTGACGTTCAAGACCTGTTCCTACGATCGGCGCTTCAGGACGTAACAACGGTACAGCCTGACGCATCATGTTGGATCCCATCAACGCACGGTTCGCATCATCATGCTCCAAGAATGGAATCAGCGATGCAGAAATCGATGCGATCTGGTTTGGTGCAACATCGGTATAATGGATCACATCCGGAGAAACAACCGGGAAATCGCCTTCTTCACGGGCAATAACCGTATCGGCAGTAATCTTACCGTTTTTATCCATTTGGATATTCGCCTGAGCGATCATCTTTCCTTCTTCTTCTTCAGCACTAAGGTAAATTGGAGCCGAATTAAGATCGACAACACCATTTGTTACCTTGCGGTAAGGTGTTTCGATAAATCCCATTCCGTTTACTTTCGCGTAAACTCCGAGTGAAGATATAAGTCCGATGTTTGGTCCTTCAGGAGTTTCAATCGGACAAAGACGGCCATAGTGCGTATAGTGAACGTCACGAACCTCAAAACCTGCACGCTCACGTGAAAGTCCGCCTGGCCCAAGTGCTGATAAACGACGCTTGTGCGTGATCTCGGCAAGAGGATTGGTCTGGTCCATGAACTGTGACAACTGGTTTGTTCCGAAGAAAGAGTTGATAACCGATGACAATGTTTTTGCATTGATCAAGTCGATTGGTGTAAACACCTCGTTATCCCTAACGTTCATTCTCTCGCGGATCGTACGGGCCATACGGGCAAGTCCGACTCCGAATTGTTGTGACAATTGCTCACCAACAGTACGAACACGACGATTTGACAAGTGGTCGATATCATCAATCTCTGCTTTAGAGTTGATCAATTCGATCAGGTATTTTACGATCGTGATGATGTCTTCTTTGGTCAAAACCTGTTTTTCCATTGGAATATCCAGGTTCAGTTTTTTGTTCATTCTGTAACGGCCGACTTCACCCAGGTTATATCGTTGGTCAGAGAAGAACAGTTTATCTATAATACCACGAGCAGTTTCTTCATCAGGTGGTTCTGCATTACGCAGCTGACGGTAAATGTGCTCAACGGCTTCTTTTTCAGAATTCGTTGGATCTTTTTGCAAAGTGTTGTGAATGATGGCATAATCGCCCTGATTCGCATCTTCTTTGTGCAGAAGGATTGACTTCACGTTAGACTCGATGATTTCTTCTACATTGTCTTTATCGATAATCGTATCACGATCAAGAATGATCTCGTTACGTTCGATAGAAACTACCTCACCAGTATCTTCATCGACGAAATCCTCATGCCAAGTGTTTAGAACACGTGCTGCAAGTCGGCGTCCAACGTACTTTTTCAACCCTGTTTTCGACACTTTGATTTCTTCGGCAAGGTCAAAGATCTCAAGGATATCCTTGTCTCTTTCGAACCCGATTGCGCGGAACAGAGTCGTAACAGGTAATTTTTTCTTACGGTCGATATACGCGTACATAACGCTGTTGATATCGGTCGCGAATTCGATCCATGATCCTTTGAACGGGATTACACGGGCAGAATATAGTTTAGTTCCATTCGCATGGAAGGATTGTCCAAAGAAAACACCTGGTGATCTGTGCAATTGGGATACAACAACACGTTCAGCACCGTTGATAACAAAAGTACCACTTGGCGTCATATAAGGAATTGTCCCAAGATAGACATCCTGTACAATAGTTTCAAAATCTTCATGCTCCGGGTCAGTACAATATAGCTTTAGTCGCGCTTTAAGCGGAACACTATAGGTAAGCCCTCTCTCTATACATTCCTGAATTGTATAACGGGGTGGATCAACAAAATAATCAAGGAATTCCAATACAAATTGATTTCTGGTATCTGTAATGGGAAAGTTTTCCATGAAGGTATTGTATAAACCTTCGTCGCCTCTTTCGTCTGATTTGGTTTCCAATTGGAAAAAATCCTTAAAAGACTTAACCTGAACGTCCAGAAAATCCGGATAGTCAGGAATATTTTTTGTTGAGGCAAAATTCAATCTTTCGGTCTGATTTGTTATCATCAATGGACAAAATTTTGATTTAAAAAAAAGTAGTTTGTGTGTAAAACACTGTCTGATTGATACTTTCTTTTATTATCAATACATCTTTTAGAGCAAACCAAGTATCTGTTTACCCTTTTTCTTCGTATTGATTAAAAGCTTTTGATATATTAAACCGTATATAAACTTGACAAATTTATTATACGAAAAATGGTTTAGGCCCTTGGACGGTTGTCCAAGGCCTAAACCTAGTTCTTGAAAGCTAGTTTACTTATTTAAGCTCAACTACCGCTCCAGCTTCTTCCAAAGATTTTTTCAATCCTTCTGCTTCGTCTTTAGTGATACCTTCTTTAACGTTTGCCGGAGCACCGTCAACTAAGTCTTTAGCTTCTTTCAAACCTAAACCTGTAAGTTCTTTAACCGCTTTTACAACAGCTAGTTTAGAAGCACCAGCTTCTTTCAATACAACTGTGAACTCAGTTTGCTCTTCAGCAACTGGAGCGTCTCCGCCAGCAGCAGGACCAGCAACTACAGCAGCAGCTGCAGGCTCGATTCCGTACTCATCTTTCAAAATTGTAGCTAGTTCGTTAACTTCTTTTACTGTAAGGTTAACTAGTGTTTCTGCGAATTGTTTCAAATCTGCCATTCTTTCTATCGTTTTTAAATAGTTTGTAAAAAATATAATTTATTAAGTGCGCGCGTGTTTATTATCCTTCTTTTTGGGATAAAGTTTTAAGTATCCCTGCAATTTTTCCACCACCTGATTTAAGTGCAGAAATAACGTTTTTGGCAGGAGATTGAAGCAATCCGATGATTTCCCCGATAACTTCATCTTTCGATTTAAGAGCGATCAGTGCATCTAATTGGTTGTCTCCGACAAATACTGCAGAGTGGATGAAAGCACCTTTCAATAAAGGCTTATCCGATCTCTTACGGAATTCTTTGATGATCTTCGCAGGAGCGTTTCCGTTCTCCGAAATCATGATTGAAGTGTTTCCTGACAATGTTGCCGGCAAATCACCGTAATCGTTGTCAGAAGCCTCCATTGCTTTCTCAAGCAATGTGTTCTTAACCACTTCTAGTTGGATACCTGCTTTGTAGCAAGCCCTTCTCAAGTTTGAAGTAGTCTCTGCATTTAAACCTGAAATGTCTGCTAAGTAAATAACATTCGTCCCGGCTAATTGTGCAGTTAAATCTTCAATAACTTTGGATTTTTCTTCTCTGGTCATAATTAAAAATGTTTAACTACCAATTATACTGCTTTAGGATCAAGCGCGATTGCCGGACTCATAGTTGACGAAAGGTGGATACTTTTGATGTAAGTACCTTTAGCCGCAGTTGGTTTAAGTTTAAGTAATGTTTGAATGATTTCGTGGGCATTGTCAACGATTTTATCAGCGTCGAAAGAGATTCTTCCGATACCTGCGTGAACGATACCTGTTTTATCAACTTTAAAGTCGATTTTACCGGCTTTCACTTCCGCAACCGCTTTCGCTACGTCCATGGTAACGGTTCCTGTCTTAGGATTCGGCATAAGTCCACGTGGGCCTAAAATTCTACCTAACGGACCTAATTTACCCATAACAGCAGGCATTGTGATGATAACATCAACATCTGTCCAACCGTCTTTTATTTTTTGCAGGTAGTCATCAAGACCAACATAATCTGCACCAGCGGCTTTTGCTTCAGCTTCTTTGTCCGGAGTTACAAGTGCAAGAACGCGAACGTCTTTACCTGTTCCGTGAGGAAGTGTCACAACACCTCTTACCATTTGATTTGCTTTACGTGGATCTACACCCAAACGAACAGCGATATCAACCGACTCGTCAAATTTTGCAGAAGCTATTACTTTGATCAATGACGAAGCATCTTTCAAGTTGTACAATTTGTTCTTTTCAATTTTTGAAGCAGCCTCTTTTTGCTTTTTTGTCAATTTTGCCATGTCTTAAGCTTGTTTTAGAGGAGAATCTCCAGTTACAGTTATACCCATAGATCTAGCTGTTCCAGCGATCATGCTCATAGCAGACTCGACAGTGAATGCATTCAAATCAGCCATTTTGTCGTCAGCAATAGCGCGGATCTGTTCCCAGTTTACGCTTGCGACCTTTTTACGATTAGGTTCACCGGAACCGGACTTTAGCTTAGCTGCCTCCAATAACTGAACGGCGGCTGGTGGTGTTTTCACGACGAAATCAAACGACTTGTCTTTGTAAACAGTAATCTGTACTGGACAGATTTTGCCGGCTTTATCCTGGGTTCTGGCATTAAATTGCTTACAGAATTCCATGATGTTAACGCCCGCAGCACCTAAAGCAGGTCCAACCGGTGGCGATGGGTTCGCAGCACCTCCCTTAACTTGTAGTTTAACTACTTTACTAATCTCTTTAGCCATTGTTTAAAAATTTGCAATATTCCGTGGAAGCGTAATACTGCGGTTTATATAGATGTGTAACAAATTATACTTTTTCAACCTGCATAAAGCTCAGTTCAAGCGGTGTTTTTCTTCCGAAAATCTTCACCATCACTTCAAGCTTACGCTTATCTTCATTAATTTTCTCAACAGTCCCATTGAAACCATTGAAGGGGCCATCGATTACTTTGATAGTTTCCCCGATGTTGAAAGGAATTTGGTGGCTGTCAGTCTTCACTGCAAGCTCATCAACTTTTCCTAACATTCTGTTTACCTCCGACATTCTCAACGGCACAGGATCGCCACCTTTCACTTCACCAAGAAAACCGATAACACTTGTTATTGATTTAATGATGTGTGGAATCTCGCCTGCAAGGTTGGCTTCGATCATAACATAACCCGGAAAGTAGACTTTATCTTTGGTGATCTTCTTACCATCACGAACCTGGACAACTTTTTCAGTCGGCACAAGAACCTGAGAAATGTAATCTCCCATTCCCAGTCGGTTGATCTCGGTCTCGATGTAAGCTTTCACTTTATTCTCCTGACCGCTTACTGCCCGAACCACATACCATTTTTTTACATTAGTTTCTGTCATAGCTGAAGTATTAACCTTTTAACCAGGTAAAGAATCCTGCTAAAGCTTGTGTCAACAGTTCATCGACACCTGCAGTTGCAAGGGCGAACAACACTGAAAAAACAGCGACTACAATTGTAAGGCGTTGCACTTCGGCCCATTCCGGCCAGGTCACATTCGACTTCAATTCTTCAAATGCTTCCGATATATAATTTACAACTTTCATTATAATTTGTTTTTTGGCACGGGCGGAGGGATTCGAACCCCCATCAACGGTTTTGGAGACCGCTATTCTACCCTTGAACTACGCCCGTTTATTAAAAACCAGCAGCATCGAAAGGAAGCTGCTGGTTCTATAAAATATTCTTAGAATAATTATCCTAGGATCTCAGTAACCTGACCTGCACCTACAGTTCTACCACCTTCACGGATAGCAAAACGCAAACCTACGCTCATCGCGATCGGGCTCAATAAAGTAACATTAATAGTCAAGTTGTCTCCTGGCATTACCATCTCTACACCTTCTGGTAATGTGATAACTCCTGTTACGTCAGTTGTACGAACGTAAAACTGTGGACGGTAGTTATTATGGAATGGAGTGTGACGTCCACCTTCTTCTTTTTTCAGGATATAAACCTCTGCTTTAAAGTTAGCGTGTGGTTTAACAGATCCTGGCTTAATGATAACCATACCTCTTTTAATATCCGCTTTATCGATACCACGTAGCAATAAACCTACGTTGTCTCCAGCTTCACCACGGTCAAGGATTTTACGGAACATCTCAACTCCTGTAACTGTAGAAGTCAATTTCTCAGCTCCCATACCAATGATCTCAACTGGATCACCTGTGTTTGCAATACCTGTTTCGATACGACCTGTAGCAACAGTTCCACGACCAGTAATTGTAAATACATCTTCAACCGGCATAAGGAATGGTTTTGCAGTATCACGAACTGGCTCTTCGATCCAAGAGTCAACAGCTTCCATCAATTCAAGAATTTTAGGAACCCATGTTGCATCAGCATTTAATCCACCCAAAGCAGAACCTTGAATCACCGGACCATTGTCACCATCGTACTCGTAGAAGTTCAATAGATCTCTGATTTCCATTTCAACCAGCTCCAAAAGCTCAGCATCATCAACCATATCCACTTTGTTCATAAATACAACCATTCTTGGAATACCAACCTGGCGTCCTAGAAGGATGTGCTCACGTGTTTGTGGCATCGGCCCGTCAGTTGCAGCTACAACAAGGATAGCACCGTCCATTTGAGCAGCACCTGTAACCATGTTCTTTACGTAATCCGCGTGACCTGGACAGTCAACGTGTGCGTAGTGACGGTTTGCAGTTTCATACTCAACGTGTGAAGTATTAATTGTAATACCTCTTTCTTTTTCTTCAGGGGCATTATCAATCTGGTCGAATGATTTTGCTACTGTGCTTGAAAATCCCGCTTCTGACATTACTTTTGTAATTGCAGCAGTCAAGGTAGTTTTTCCGTGATCCACGTGTCCAATTGTACCTATGTTTAAGTGCGGTTTGGAACGATTAAAATTCTCCTTTGCCATTTTACTTAATTTTTAATCTTAGTTATATATTAGTGTTCAAATTTCTATTTTTTGAGCCAATGACGGGAATTGAACCCGTGACCTCTTCCTTACCAAGGAAGCACTCTACCCCTGAGCTACACCGGCAAGGACTATTTCAGAAGGCAGATCTTAGACTTCAGAATGGAGGTCAAATCTTACTGAAATGGTAAGGATAATTGTGTGCAAATCCTATATTGTATTTTAATAACAACCTTCGTTATCGGTATCGGTATTTGTTCTAAAACTATTAGAATAGGCAGCGAAAATCCTAATGTGACCAAAGCCTGAACGCGAACGAGCAAAGCTAAATCTGAACTCTCAAATCTGAACTCTCAAATCTGAACCTTAAATCTTCGATTACCTCGCTGTCGCTCGGTGATCCGTAAGGGTGAACCCTACCAAACTTTTTCTCCTCTGAATTTCAAAAGCGAGCTTCATTCAAAGAGCTTAAGCTTCACCTTAGGATTACCTCACTATCGTTCGGTGATCCGTAAGGGTGAACCTTACCAAAACTTTTTCTCCTCTGAATTTCAGAAAGCGAGCTTCATTCAAAGAGCTTAAGCTTCACCTTAGGATTACCTCACTATCGTTCGGTGATCCGTAAGGGTGAACCTTACCAAGTTTTTGAACTTCACGTTTCTCGAAAGCGAGCTTTCATTCAAAGAGCTTAAGCTTCACCTTAGGATTACCTCACTGTCGTTCGGTGATCCGTAAGGGTGAACCTTACCAAGTTTTTGAACTTCACGTTTCTCGAAAGCGAGCTTTCAGAAACGTTCTCTTCAAAAACTTAGTGGGGAGAGCAGGATTCGAACCTGCGAAGTTCACACAGCAGATTTACAGTCTGCCCTCGTTGGCCGCTTGAGTATCTCCCCAATTATTATTTCCAGTAAAACAAAGAACAAATTCCAAAATGGAACTTAATAAAAAATGACTGCGAGCTGACTCACAACCATTTTTTCTGAGCCGATAGAGGGACTCGAACCCACGACCTGCTGATTACAAATCAGCTGCTCTAGCCAACTGAGCTACACCGGCATTCACAATAAAAAAAGTCCGCTATTTCTAACGGACTGCAAATGTATATCTTTTTGTATTTTAAACAAAACATTTTTACGAAAAAAAATCGTATTATGAGTGCGTCCTGACTTTTTCTTTTCTTCGCACCAATAAACGTTCAACCGATTCCGATGTTTGCTCGACAGCCTCCTCAAAACTCTTGCATTGCTTCTTCACCATGAAACCATCGCCAGGCACATTGATCTTTAGTTCAGCGACCTTGTTTTCCTTGTCATCGGCTTTTACTACTTTCAAAAATACATCAGCCGATACTACTTTGTCATAATACCTTTCCATCTTATCCAATCTGCTTTGGATGAATCCGACCAGCTTTCCGTCAACAGCAAAGTTAACTGCATGAACATTTACCTTCATAATCAAAAAATTTATGTGTTAAACATTGTACTCACTTCTGATTCCGCGGATGCGCATCACCATATACTTTTTTGAGTTCCGATAAACTGCTATGCGTATAGATCTGGGTCGATGCTAAGCTGGAATGTCCTAATAATTCTTTAACTGAATTTAAATCTGCCCCATTATTGAGCAAGTGCGTCGCAAATGTGTGGCGTAAGATATGCGGGCTCTTCTTAACCTTCTCTGAGACATGACTAAAGTAGTGATTTATTAATCTGTAGACAAGCGAATCATTCATTTTAACGCCTTGCGAGGTGACGAAAAAATACTCAGCATCAGCAACATGCGCCAGCGTTGACCTTTCAGATAAATACTTTCTGAACTCTTCCACAACAACTGGGAGAATCGGGACAATACGTTCTTTATTACGCTTGCCAAGAACCTTCAGCGTCTGGTTCGACAGGTCGATGTTTGCGATCTTCAAATGAATCAGCTCGGTTCTCCGGATGCCGGTCGTATAAAACAAGTCAATGATCAGTCTATCGCGGATCCCTTCAAAACCATCTGCATATTGAATCTGATTCAGTGCATTGTCAAGTTCTTTTTCCGAAAATGGGATCTGAAGAATTTTTGGAGTTTTGAGTGCTTGATGTTTTAACAATGGGCTAACTTCAATCTGCTTCGTTTTCAGAAGGAACTTGTAGAAGGCCTTTAATGAAGAAACTTTGCGGTTGATCGATGAATTTCCGATTCCCGCATCGACCAATGAAACTATCCAACTTCTGATCAAACTATAATTGACCTGCTCTGGGCTGCATCCGTCGTAATTGGCATCGAGAAAAGTTTTAAAAGAAGAAATATCTGTTAAATAGGCATTTAAAGTATGTGGAGAATAATTCTTCTCCATCTTCAGATAATCGCCAAACGCCGCCAGATTATTTCGCATAAAAAAACCGTTAGCACCAAAGATATACTTTAATGACTAACGGATTATATGATCAACAATTATTTCTAACTTTCTAAGTTGTCCCTCATGTTTTGGATGTAAGCCGCTTTCTGGATTTTCATCCTGTTGGTTACAGAAGGCTTGATGAATGCTTGTCTTGCACGTAACTGACGAACAGTTCCGGTCTTGTCAAACTTTCTTTTATAGCGCTTTAATGCTCTATCGATATTTTCTCCGTCTTTAATTGGTATAATTAACATAATATAGACACCTCCTCTCGTTAAGGGTGCAAAGATAGGATTCTTTTTTAATTATGAATTATGAATTGTGAATTATTATTGAGACATGCATTCAGATACTCTCCAGTTCCTTCCCAACTGCAAACTGCGACTGAAGACTGATGACTGAGACTGAAGACTGCCTACTGCGACTGAATACTGCCTACTGTAAAAAGGGCGTGCCGGCAATCATCATCCTACTCAACATCATAATATATCTGCCGTCAGGCTTTTCGCTGTATCTTTTGCGGCCTTCGCGTTGCTGCGTCGCAAAAGGATGCCGCTGCAATCCTTCACGCGACCAGGCGCAGAGCACAAAGTGAACGGTACAAGGTAAAACGCACGGTAAAGCGAGATTTTGACATTTGACTTGACGTCCGACTTCTTATCTGGGACTAAAAACTCAAATACCGGCCGCTCCCTAAACCTAGCACCCAAAACCATAAACCTTACTTCACCGCCGGCTGATAGTTTTGCTTGTCGATGATCATCTTTGACAAGATTTCCTTCATAATTTCTGAAGTTCCGCCGCCAATCGGACCCAAACGACTATCTCTCATCAACCGCGCCAATGGATATTCTTCCATATAACCATAACCTCCAAGCATCTGCAGGCAGCTGTAGATGGTCTCATCAGCTACTTTAGTTGATTTTAATTTTGCCATGCTGGCTTCCTTAACGACATATTCTCCTTTGTCGAGTCGGGCAACTGCTGAATAATTGAATAATTTGCAATGAGCTACATCGGTCGCATGTTCTACCATTGTATGCCGTAATGCCTGAAATTTGTTGATAGTAGTGCCAAACGCTTCGCGGTTCGACATATAATCAATCGTATAGTCAATTGCGTATTCGGCCCTTGCATGCGCATTGATCGCCATGATCAATCGTTCAAATGCAAAATGCTGCATGATATAAGGAAACCCTTTTCCTTCTTCACCCATTAAGTTCTGTACAGGGATCTCAACATTGTCAAATGCTATTTCAGCAGTATCGGATGCCCGCCAACCAAGTTTATCAAGCTTTGTTGCCGAGATACCTTTTAGATGCCTATCCATCAAAAAAATGCTGATTCCTTTATTACCAAGTTCGGGAGATGTTTTAGCAGCAACAACATAATAATCCGCATAAACACCATTCGTAATAAATGTTTTCGAACCATTTATAACATAAGTATCTCCTTTTTTAGTCGCTGTCGTTTTCATGCCTGCAACGTCACTTCCTCCAAAAGGTTCCGTTATACACAGAGCACCAATCTTGTCACCAGCTATACTTGGCGCCAAATACTCGTTCTTAATCCTTTCGTCACCTTCGGCATTTAGATGCGTCATTGCCAGATAAGCATGCGCCCACATAGCAGCTGCAAAGCCGGAAGATCTTACTTTTTGAAGTTCTTCCAACAAGATAACGGTATAAAATAAATCCAGATTCATCCCACCATAAGCTTCCGGATAATTAATTCCGAATAAGCCCATGTCGCCGAATTTTTTCCAAATGAAACGCTCGATTGTTCCTGTTTGTTCCCATTTTTCAATATGCGGCACGACTTCTTTATTCAAAAAGTCCTGTAAACTTTTTCGAAACGAATCATGCTCCTCTGAAAAGTATAGTGAATTCATATATAACGCTATTTTGATATAGTTTAGAATTCCAAATATAAGGCAATTATTTCGGCCTTTTCGAGAGGAAAACCGTTAATTTTTATCAAATCCGCAGTATTATGAATTTGTCCGTGCATACTTCTGTATGTGACTATCTGCTTCGCCAAAGCATATCGGAAGTATGGAAACTGTGCCAATTCCTTTACTGAAGCGTCATTGATCTTTATCTTTTTTACTTGCGGCTGCTGGCGAATGATGAAAGATTCTTCAAGCTTTTCAATCACTTCTGGTGAAAGTCCCCAAACATCCTGCATCTGCTGCATGCTGACAAATCCGCCGAGCAGCTCCTTTTGCTTCAGTATTCGATCAGAAATTGCAGGGCCTATTCCGTATATCTTCATTAAATCTTCTTGAGTAGCCTGATTGATGTCTTTAATGACAATCGTTTTCTTCTGCTCCCAATCGGCTCTTGTAAAGGTTTTATGATCGTGTTTGGAGTCTTTATTAGTTACCCAGTCAGGGAACTTAAAATATGGCGAAATGGCGTTGAGCAATGAATCTGAAATATGAGTTACGGCTTGAAATCCGGCTGCCGAATTCACGTACTTGTTTTGCTTCCGAAACGCTAGAAGCCGATCGATTTCAGCAACCGACATTCCGAGTTTGTAACCTTTGAAATCGGTGATGAAGTTCGGATTAAACGGGTAGATTTTCGGCTGGTAATTAAGCTTTTCCTGCTTCAACGAATCAATTTCAGTTTGAAGAGAAAGCCAGTGCGTATTGTCAGGCGAAGATTGGGGAACCGACCTGAAATCGACAAAAAAGTAAATAGCCTGAAGCAGGATTATTAGAACTATTAAAGCTACTAGCCCGCTGCGCTGGGACTTTGAAAATAGAAAGTACGATTTTAGTAATGAAGATTTCATTAGGCGTGTATTTAAAGTGTATGGCGTATAAAGTATGCGGAAACTACAAATCAAAAACTGAACTTCGCTTGCCGCGAATCAAATCTTTCAGCTTAAGCCAAAAGGCAAGCGTCAGATAAACGCCGAACCACAAGCCGGCCGTTACAAACGATATGTAAATAAAAAACAACCGCACATTGGCAGCGCGCATCCCAAGTCGGTCAGCAAGTCGAGACGAGACCTGAAAGCCATACTTTTCGAAGAAATATTTAAGCTTTAGTACGGGTGACATTGGGTTATTTTTATGAGACAAATGTACCAAAAAGGTGACAATTCAATCAAAAAAATGGCTACTAATGCACGAATTAAAAAGCCAAAGATTGTCAAAAACCTGCGGATAAATTTTAATAAACTACGGCCCACTTTTGAGCAGTTCCATTCCGACTGCACATTCAAGACACCTTTTCCTGTTGCAGTATTCGTTCTTTAGCTGAAGCAACGACTGCGTCTCGAAAGCATTTTTTGAAGGCAGATCAAACGATGCAAACTTGTCGATAATCGCATTTTTTTCCGGACGTAAAGTGCTGATCAAAGCAATTAATTCTTCAGTAATCTCTTTACCCTGCGCGCGTGCATAGGCGAATTGAAGGGGAATAATAGTATTGATGACCAGCAGGTCAATGAACGATGCTGACAGACTTTTAGGTTTTGGTGGACTTTCGCGGTCGAACTGGTAATGCGTACGCCAATAATCGGAAGTTGATATTGCAAATAAGTTTCTCAACTGCTTTGTCGTTCTTGCCGCAATCACCTGAGAGAAAAGATTTTGCTGCTTATGGTATAATGCAGCTAACTGAGCAAGACGGATTGTAGGAAAGTTATCGGGACGGTGTTTAAAAAATTCTAGTTTGATCGGAGCGGCGGCCGACAGGTTGTATTTCTGGCACAGGAATTTAAACTTTGAGCGAAGATTATTAAAGTAAACATCTTCCTTTTCACCTTCCAGCAGGCTTCCAAACCCAAACAGGAGCGCCTCAATGTTGTCCTGCTGAAAACTTTCCTTGCGAATGATTTGAAAGGGAACCTGAGACGCTATATCTCTAAATGCTTCGCCATTTGTGTTGAGTCCGAAGTTCTTGGCCAAAAGGTTGAAAAGGACTGCTTCCCAATCGCAATGTGCTTGCTCAAGAAGTTGCAGTATGCCATCCGACTTACGTTCAAGCCGCTCGATAAACAGCCGTTCCAGCCAATTCTGAAGAATAAATTGATCAACGCTTTGAAGATGCTTTTCGCAGAAGATCCACGACTTAGCCGATGTAAGCAAAAGGTAATGGTCGAGCGTTTCCTTTGCGATAAAATGTTTTAGTTCCAAAACGGGGATCTCAGTATTGTTTTGTCGGAAGATATCGGCATCATGCTCCCAAACAACATGAAGGATCACATTTTCGTACGCCTCATCGTTTTCGTGATGATGAAGATACCAATCTGAAGATTTTAAGTGAATTTCGACGTTGCCCGCCCACTTCTGTTGCCCGATTATAAGTTGCGCATTGAAAAAATCAGGACCTGAAAGTTGGTGATAATGGCCGCTATTGATGATCATGACCGGCTCATGATTGCAAGTATACAAATCCGAAGTATCGAATTTCTTGTATTTCCACAGGTAGTGGAGGAAATCTTCCCGCATTAGACTTTATTTAGATGGCGTATATACTTCTAAATTAATAAAAATAATAATACGTCAGCTAACTTTTAAAGATCAGTTACCTACGCAGGTAAAGTTGTGCGCAGGCACGCGCATCTGAAAGCGCTTCATGATGGACAAGGTTAATGTTGTTCCGGTCGCTGCAGTACTTCAGGTTAGCGGGTTTGTAGCCTTTTTGGCGGTAGATTTTGCAGGTGCATTCCCAGCGGTCAGCAAGTTCAAGTTCGTCGTAATACAAGCCATAATACTTCATGGTTTTTGTAAGCACGTTCCTGTCGAAGGCTTCGTTATGTGCAACTATTTTCTTTCCGAAGATGCGTTTATGTATTTCGGGAAATACTGTGTCAAAGGTTTTGCCATTGATGGTTTGCGCAGGCCGGATTCCATGTACCATTGTGTTGCGGTACCAATACTCATTGTTCGGCGGCTGGATCAAGGTGTGAAATTCGTCAATGACCGTTCCATTTTCAACCATGACGATTCCGACCGCACAGGCACTTTCAGGATATCCTGTTGCAGTTTCAAAATCAATAGCGGTAAATGTCATTAAAATTCAAATAGATAAATCCCGAATTCCAACAGTTCTCAAATGGAATCCCGAGTTTGGGTTTTGCTCTCTTACTTGATTGAACCTATAATATCATACTTCGTTATAATATGATGTCTTCCATTCTCGAGGTCAACCAAAACTGCATGATTGTCTTTTGTAAAAAGTTTGGAAACTTCTTCGATTGAAGTACCCGTTTTCACGATTGGGTACGGTTTGCCCATTACTTCACGGATTGGCTTATCGGCAACATTTTTGTCGGATACATAGCTTTGAAAAAGATCGCTTTCGTCTACTGATCCGACGAATCCATTGATGTCGATGACCGGGATCTGGGAGATTTTGTATTTGCGCATGCGTTCGATAGCGTGTGAAACAAGTTCTTCGGTGCGGGCGACAACCAGTGGTTTGTCGAGATGGTCTTTGATGACGTCTTCGGCTTTGGTTATCTCTTCATCAAGGAAACCGCGTTCACGCATCCAGTCGTCATTGAACATTTTACCTATATAGCGGCTCCCTGAATCGTGGAACAATACAACAACTACATCTTCAGGCTTGAAATGCTCTTTAAGCTGTAAAAGGCCCTTAATACACGATCCAGCCGAGTTCCCGACGAAAATTCCTTCCTCAAGTGCAATTTTCCGTGTATAGACTGCGGCATCTTTGTCGGTTACTTTCGTAAAACCATCAATAAGTGAAAAGTCGACATTCTTTGGAAGGATGTCTTCACCAATTCCTTCTGTAATATAAGAGTAGATTTCATTCTCATCAAAGATACCGGTTTCGTGATATTTCTTAAATACCGATCCGTATGTGTCAATCCCCCAAATCTTGATGTTTGGGTTCTTTTCTTTAAGATATTTTCCTACTCCCGATATAGTTCCGCCAGTTCCCACTCCGACAACAAAGTGCGTAATTTTACCATCCGTCTGTTCCCATATTTCCGGACCTGTTTGCTCGTAGTGTGCAATTGCATTTGAAGGGTTGTCGTATTGGTTCACATACCACGCGTCAGGTGTTTCTTCTGCGAGACGTTTTGAAACCGAATAGTAGGACCGTGCATCTGTTGGTTCAACGTCTGTAGGACAAACGACCACTTTGGCACCAACGGCACGAAGAATATCCATTTTTTCTTTTGACTGCTTATCTGTAATGACGCAGATCAATTTGTACCCTTTAACGATAGCGGCGAGCGCAAGTCCCATTCCGGTGTTTCCTGAAGTACCTTCGATTATTGTTCCGCCTGGTTTTAACCGGCCATCTGCCTCAGCGTCTTCAACCATTTTTACAGCCATACGATCTTTGACCGAACTTCCGGGATTGAAAGTTTCAACTTTGGCCAATACGAGTGCGTCAATTTCTTTTGTGACTTTGTTGAGTCGGACTAACGGCGTGTTCCCGATTGTTCCCAATATATTTTCAGAATACTTCATGATGCTTATAATAATTATTGCGGCAAAGGTAGGGATTTCCGTTTTTAGAATTTAGATTTCAGAGTTTAGATTGGAGTGTCAAGAAGTGAGTCTTGAGTCTTGAGGATTGTGAATTAATTCTGGAGTTTGGAACCGAGCCGTCAGGCGAACGGAGCGAAGCCAATTTTAATATTTGATCTTATAATGTTTCCTTTTGCGTGAAGGATGGCAGCGGAAATCCTTTTTAGGATTAACTGAAGCGAAGCGGAGGGAAATATTAAAAAGATTGCAGCGTACAGCCTGACGGCAGAATACATTTGATCATACCTAGATGATGATTGCCGGCACGCGCAAATTATTGAAAGAAATTCCACACCAATCCAAAGCGGATAACAAAATCGCGATATGGATAATTGGGCGCCGAATAATACGTGTTACCTGTAAATGACGAGTTGAAATGTTCAGCTTTAAAGAAAATGCGTGTTTGCCTGATGCGTGCGTTGACAAAGAAGTCGAGCATTGGAAAGTTTCCGATCTCACGTTGGTTCTGGACAAAAAATTCGCCTAGTACAGGGCTATAGTCATCCATCTTGTACCTGGTGAAATAATTTAACGTTACACCCGTCTGAAGATACAGCGCGCGTTTGAAAAGATACTCTGAATAATAAAACGTATTTCGGGTTACGAACGCCGGGATGTTGATGATGTCCTGTTCCTGATCGGTTTGCTGATATAAGAGCGTGTTGTCGAGGGCGAATTTTCCGTACTTGAACTCGCGTGCGATCTTGACCGAAACATAATTTATCGAAGGGGAAAATTGCTTTGGCGTGACCACCTGGAAGGGCTCTACCGCGTCGTTGCTGAAATACAGATGATCTTGAAATGTCGCTATTTGCGCTGACGCCTTGAACCATTGCGTGTTTGCGGCCACATTCAATATATTCATCTTTTCATTGTTGAAATTATTGAGCCAGTTATAGCCTACGTAGCTGCTTTGGTGCAATTCGAAGATGTTATCGGGAATCTTGTTGAGATGCTGGTATTGAAATGAAATATTGTTCTTCTCGTTGATCTTGTACGACATGGTGCCGTCGAGATTAGACATTGAATGGTCAGTGACGGACTGTGAAAGTAAGAATTTGCCGTGCCATTTGTTCTTACGATATTCATATTGGCCGCCAACGCTGTTGATGCGGTCACTGAGCGCGCCAACAAGTTGGTTAGGATTAATTACGATGATTCGGTTATAGAAGTAATTATATTGGAAATCCTCGACAAAAAACGTGAACTTTCCCAGAAGTGAATTTTCGTAGACGGCTCCGACCCGATTAAACATCCTGTTATAGCGTACTTGATCTTTAATGTTTGATCCTACATACGAATCTCCGAGCCGCACAATTGGATCTTCCAGGTCATCCAGTTGGCTAAAGATTGTTCGCTGGCGGAATTCGAACAGTTTGTATTCGTAATTCAATTGATGCGTGAGGTAAATATTATTGTTTCCGGCAGTTTTATTGATCCGGAAGTTGTGGACGATGAAAGCCCGTTTTCCTTTTAAGAAGGATTCGGCGTCGGTAAAGAAAACGTTGATTCGGGCCCTGTTGTCAAAATCCTCATTTCCACTTTCAAAATCTTCTATGTTGGCGATGCCTCCATTTTCGCCGTTAAGCATGTCTTGTGCTGTGAAGTGGGCATTGACAAAGTATCTTTTATTGAGCGTATTGTAGCTTGTAGTGAATCGGAAATTTCCAGCGCTGGATAGTTGATTAATATAGGTCCCAAGTGAACGGAGACCTTTGTAGGCGACTGAGAAGTTAAAACGTTCGGAGGTATTGAGCGTGATGAATGCGTCAAGAGTCTGCCCTTGCTCCATTACCGTCTTAAAATAAAGATCGGTCAATGGCGTTGCGACGCTGTAATATTTGATATCCTGCACTTCCATATAATTAAAATGCTTAGCCCGGCGGCCGAATTCGGGATAGGAAGAGTAATTGCGCTGACTGTACTGAAGCGTATTATATGGTTGCCCCTCATTGGGAAACGGCATTAATCCGAATATATCGCGCCGAAGGTAATTGAACGCATACTCTTTTTGAATCGTGAGTGACGTATCAACATATGTAGTATCGCGCTGCAGGGTGATGATGCGGTACTGATCTATTTTAGCTTTGGGTTGTCCGAGATTGCCGGAAGCGGCTGGAGTAGTTGCCACCGGTTGATCCTGCGCAAAACCTAACAGGGATAAAAGTAAGAATACCAGACAAGAAAGCAGCTTCATATAAAACAGGTAGGAAGCAAAAATACATAAATGATTATAATTAATATCATAAAGAAATCACATGAAAACACAAAAAAAGGGCTATCCATATGGATAGCCCTTTCTATATTAGAACCTAATTTCTTAGAATTTAGGTGCTTTTTTAACTTTACCTGCAGGAGCTGCATGTCTTCCAGAAACAATAGTCTGCTCCATATCCATAATTGTGAAAGTTCCGTTAGCGATAACAACTGTCATCACATAAACTTCATCATCATTAACAGAATCAGATGTAAATGCATTGTCTTGAACGAACGTACCACCTTCGTTACCCATTGTAGCTGAACCACCACGAGAATAAGAAACAGTGATTGGGAAGTTTTGAGCCGGTGAAATACCTGCATCAGAAACACCAATGTTATCATACAGGAATGCAGTAATATGGTACGTACCATCTTCATAATCATTCAAGTCCATTGTCAACTCTTCCGGGCAAGCTCCAGTTTGAGCGTCAAAAACTTCAAGATCAGTATAGTCTGCATCGTACACAATGAAGTCAACATCATAACCTTCCTCACACAAAGAATAATCAGTTCCGCCTACATTAAAAGTAGCATCGAAATCAAAGGTTAAATGTAATTGATCAGAGACAGCATTTGTGATTGTTACATCAATAAACTCAGATGCAGGGTCAACATTACCTCTTAAGAAACCAACGCTTCCGATTCTGAACCTGTAAGTCTCACTCTCCTCAAAACCTGCATCCAACGTAGGATTAAAGTTAAAGGTATAAGTAGTAACATTAGCAGGAATCGTTATTAGGTAACCATTAACGCCGTATCCAGCACTAATTGTTGTAGGATCACCTTCGCCGATCGCGAAATCTTCCTCAGCATCAAGATCCACTAGATTCCCATTCTCGTCAACCATATCGATCTTGACCACAATCGGCTCAGCTGAAGCTCGATCCAGTGTAAACGTCAGTGGAAGCGCTTCGCCTTCGGCAACTGTATAAGAGTTCCCTCCTACAAGTGTTACCATGGGCTTATCTCCAGCTCCTGAAACGAACTCTGTTGTATCTTGCTCGCAAGAAACCAAAAACATTCCCGAAAACAGTAGGCCTAAACCTGTACTTAAATATTTTAAGTTTAATTTCATCTTTAAATCTTATTAATTAGTTATTTCTGACAAACGTATAGTTCCTGTTTTCATAAACACCTGAAATAGAAACTCCCGTCCAAATAATGTTACCATTTTCAGCAACTGTACCGGTTCCACTAATTGGATTAGAACCTTGGAACGACCAGTCAACAAATGATAAGACCCCACATACATCCCTAAATGTCATTTCGTAACCAGTAGCAGCGGTCCATCCCATAACAACATCTGAATGGTACATTCCCGGCTCAACCTCTGTAATAGTTACAGGGAATGCACCTGATGTATAGTTGATTGTGTAGGAACCGGCAAGGTTTGAATAACACAAAGGAACAAGAGTAACAGTTACTTCATCATAATTTGAAGCAATGATAACATCATCTTGTGAAGTCACTGTTGTAAGACCGATAGTGAAAGTTCTGTTAGTACCTATTGTCATAGCTTCTGTATAAACAGTCAATGGGATCTCAACGAAAGTTGAACCAGCAGGAATCACAACTGAATTTCCAGTTCCTGCAAAATCAAAATGAGTACCTTGAATTGCAGCATTAGCATCATCTGAAGGAACTACTGCATACGACACGGTGATGTCAGAGTCAGGAACTAAACCTTGGTTACCACCAATAACCCCAACCTGAACAGCATACGGCTTCTCAGTTCCATCAGTAACAAAACCTGAGCTGTATTCTGAATCTGAAAATCCAACAATTGTAGTTGAACCCCCACCCAATTGTTCAGGCTCATCAGTCTCACAAGAAAAACTCATGATAGAAGCTATAGCCAGAACCAACATTAATTTAACATTTTTCATAATATTTTATTTATTGATTATTATTAATTATCCCAAAACGGACCTGTTGTAAATACATCGCTCACAGTCTGGGCAGGAACATTTACACCATTGGCAGTATACTCAGACGCTGGGTATAAAAGTCTACGTGGACGTGCAGGACGCGTAGCAGTAGTTGCCAACGGAGTTTCAGGATATCCAGTTCTAGTATACTCAATCCAAGACTCAATACCATTAATTCCCATCAAAGCAACATATTTTTGAAGCATAATTGCTTCAATTTTATTAGGATTAGTATCGTAGTCAAGACGCGAGCCAGCATTAATTTCAGCAATGTATGCACTTGCCTGAGCAGCAGTATTACCTAACCTTGCAAAAGATGATTCAATAGCCATGTCGAATAATGCCGTAGCGTTACCGGCCATATATCCTCTACTAATAGCTTCAGCCTGTAAAAGGAAACTTTCCGATGCAGTAAAGATGTAGCCATCCTGTGCAGAATTTATGATAAGGCCAGGACCTAATGGAGAAACTTCATCTACTCCAGGAAGATCCTCAATACCTTGAGGCACACCCACAAAGTTACCACCGGCAACTGGTTCAAAAAGTCGTGTAATCCTTGGATCATAAACATCTTGAGTTTGCGGCAACTGTCCAGTCAAAAAGTCAATAGCATGCTCAGAAGCAGCAGTTGCTTGATTTCCTGTTGCGGTAGTGGTTTCGTCAATCAAAAATCCATAAGCTGAATAAAATGGATTCTGCCTTGCTGTAGATGAATTACTATAGCCTGGATTAATTGTAACATCTTCTGTTAAAAATTCGGCGCCTGAAGCAACAAACTCGTTCATTTCAGCTTGAATATAAGGCTGGCTTGCAGCTACTTCTGACTCACGGATTAACAAACGCAATTTCAATGTATTAGCAAAGCGAACCCATTGATCCATATCACCGTTCAACATTATGTCCTCATTAGACACTACTCTGTCAGACGCATCAGCACCCTCAATCAAAGCGACAGCTTGCTCCAACTGCATTACAAGATCACGATAGATCGCCTGATCGTCATCATAAACGGGAGTAGGATTCGTTACATCATGAGCTTCACTATATGGGATGTCTCCGTATAGGTCAACCAGATACTGGAAGTAAAAGGTCTTCATGATTTTAGCGATAGCTTTGTGGTTATCATAATCTTCAGAAGGCCACTTTTGAATATCAGAGAAACCTAAAGTAGTTAAGTAAAGATTTTCCCAGATTCTGCTATAGAACGTGTTATCTATATCAAGATTAAAAACCTCTGTAAAACCCCCGCCAAAAGTCACAACATTTGGCGCCCAGCTGTTCATAAATACATTTCCTAACGTATTTGGATCGGTTCGTCCAATTGAACTTGAACCTACAAAAGACATATAAGACTGATTCATTGCGCCGCCTAATGATAGCTCAGGACTCACGATATCCGCACTTGGGTCATTAGGATTAGTGTTTATATCCAAGTAGTCCTCGCAGGAAGATAATCCCAACGCAGCAACTACTACAGATAGCACATAAAATTTATATTTTTTCATATTAGTTTTTTATTAAAATGTTAAGTTTACAGTAAAACCATAAGTTCTTAGATTAGGATATTGATTGGTTCCACCTGTACCACTATTACTAGTACCACTAGCCAATCCGACTGCATTACCATTATTTATGCTATACTCAGGATCATCATAACCGCGGTTTTCCTTAGCAAGCACAGTGAATGGATTTCTTGCCGTTACACCAACGCGTACATTATTAAAACCAGTTCCTGTTAACAATTTCTCAGAGAAAGAATAACTTAATGCAAGCTCTCTAACTTTAAAAGCAGTTGCGTCAAGGATATAATTTTCATCAACATCTCTGTAGTTGTTAATGATATAATCCTGATATGTATTGTAAGATGTCCCACCAGTAACAATATTAGTATTTGGTAAGAAAGTTCCTTCCGGAGAACCTGCAGGATGATATGATGAATTTGGCATTATGAAGCCAGTTCTACCATTTTCAGCAGTTTCAACAAGATAACCAGGGTAAGTCAATGAACTTTTAGTTCCTGAATAATACTGGTGACCTGTTCTGTAATCCATAGTCGCAGCTAATCTCAATCCCTTATATTCAACACTAGTGTTCAAACCAAGAATGTAATCAGGAGTCGTTTCCCCAAGTTTAACGGGTGTAGCAGTCTGAAGAGGAACACCGGTTTCTTCATCTACAATTATACGGCCCTGATCATCTCTTAAGTAACCAATACCTTTAATGATCGGATACTCTTCACCAACAGTGGCGAAAATACCATAAGTACCATAAGGAGAATAGATAGCAACTTCGTCAGAGAAATCCGAAACTTTTTCAACAGTAGTTTGGTTGTGCGACAAGCTTAATCTCAAATCCCAAGTAAAATCACCTTGAAATGGAATTAGTCCCAAATCAAATTCGTACCCTGTTGTAGATGTCTCACCAATATTAGTTCTCAAGTTCGGGTTACCTGATGCATATGAAGAAGAAACACTGATAATCTGATTCGTGTTAGTTCCAGCATAGTAAGAAGCATCTAAGGTAATTCTGTTTTTTAAGAATCCTAAATTCATCGTAACATCGGCCGTCGTGTAAAACTCAGGTTCAATCAACGGATCTGTTAAGTCATTATAACGCAACACACCTTGCTGATTTGGAATATATGAATTAACACCTCCAAAAGGGAAACCACTTGCCTGAACATAAGTTCTGTTGATATCATATGCAGGTACATCCGCACGTCCAACCCGCACAATACTTGTAGCAATCTTAGCGTAAGAAAGTGCACTTCCTTTCAAACCTTCAAAAGCATTGGTAGCAACAAACGACAAACCTGCAGATGGATAGAAGAATGCATTGTTGTCTGCATCTAAATACGAAACCGCCTCATAACGACCAGTAAGGTTCAAGAATAAATAGTTTTTATAATCCAAATCCAAGTTACCAAAGAACGCATAAGTACGTCTTCTAGTAAAAGTGTTTGAACCATTAACGTCGCTTGATACGTTTCCGATATTATACAAGCCAGGAATAGCTAAATTTGTACCAGACACATCTGTGGTGGTGAATAACCTGTCGGTAATATTATTACCCAAAAGCAACCTCATGTTAAAATTCTCAGTAAGATCGTAATCAAAATTTAAGAACAAATCGCCATAAAAGTTACGAGAAGAATCATTACCTGTAGAATAAAAAGATTCTACGCTCTGATCAGAACCCCCAATTAAATAAGGATCCGTGTAATCATTACTATACGAAGTTGTTCGGTTATTGATCATGTTCACGTTCGCGTTGTAACGAACATTAATATTCTTGTTAAAATCGTACTGAACACCCGCAATACCGGTAAAGATGTCTGATCTTGTTTCCCCTCTAACATTGTCAATTACCCAATATGGATTTCTAACAAAGTAAGAATAATTACCTTCATTACCTCTGTTTCTGTATGCTTGAATATCAACATTCGTTGCTGTTTGAAGTAAATCATAGTAAAGACTTGAACTAGTGTTGTTAGTTTTTTGAGTAATATAAGTCATCGTACCATCTACACTCCACTTTCCAGCTTTTTTTCCACCTCTAAATAAGAATGTATTTCTTCTCAAGGCATCCTTTTCAACGATAAATTCATTCTGCAAGTTATTCGCAGAGAAAAACACATACCCATTATCGCCTCCAGAAGACAACGACACACCAGTCTGTGAAACTACACCAGTTTGGAAAAAATCCTTGATATTGTCACTTCCCCTGCTCACGAATGGAGCCATCATATACGTCCCATCAGGACTAGGCAAACCTACAGGCAAAACTGACCCGTCAAATTCTGGGCCCCAAGTACCGTTCTCATAAGAAATGTTTTCTCCATACCATCCCTGACCATAGCGCGTTTGACGTTCAGGCAAATATGCAACTTCAGAGAAATCAATTGAAGTATTTAAACTTATAGTCATTTTATCCTGACCATTTCCTCTTTTAGTAGTAACAATTAATGCACCATTCACTCCCTCAGATCCATAAAGAGCAGCACCTTGCGTACCCTTAATAACGTTTACCGAAGCAATAGTCTCAGGAGCCAACGACTGTAAAATAGAAGCCGAAGAAATCACACCATCAATCACTACCAATGCCTGATTGTTACCAGTAATTGATCGTGGAGCCCTAATAACGATCCTCGTAGTAGCGTTAACAGAACTATTAGTCGTATTGATTTGTAAACCCGACACCTTACCTACCAAACCTTGCACAACGTTAGGGTTAGCAGCCTGCACCAAAGCTTCTGCCGGCACTAACTGGTTAGCATAAGTAACTGCATTTTGAGGTCGTCTAATACCTAACGCTCCCGTGATAATAACGTCTCCTAACTGAACACCGCCTTCCTGAAGAATCATATTTACTGTATTGGAAGCTCCTACTGTAGCAGTTGCATCAGTCATTCCAAGAAAAGTAAACACTAAAACTTCTCCAGGAGCAGCAAGGATGGCGTACCTTCCATCAACATCGGTCTGTACTCCTCTAGTTGTTCCTCGAACTACCACATTAGCACCTGGAATTGGTCCTGCTGCATCTGAAACAACCCCTGTGACAGTTTTCTCCTGTGCAAAGGAAAACTGCATTGATAACGCTAATAATAGCGTAAAAATCCATTTGAACTTCGATCTCATATTAAATTTATTTGAGTTAGTTATTCCGCAAACTTCCTAATTAATTCTTAAATAAACAAATATTACTCCGGAATAATAATATTTAATAATGTTAAAAAGGTCGTTTAAGGAACAATAATGCAACGTCTCTATACTGAGATGAAATATATTTGAAAAGGTTGCGTGCAATTCTATATTTTTGTAAAAAAAATAAAATGCTCGCTTTTAAGTACTCCGATCACCTCTATGAAGCCGGAACGGATGAAGCCGGCAGAGGTTGCCTGGCTGGTCCGGTGACCGCCGCCGCAGTTATACTCCCAGAAGATTTCGAATGCGATCTGCTCAACGATTCCAAGCAACTAACCGAAAAAAGCCGCGACTTCCTGAAGCCAATTATCGAAAAAGCCGCTCTGTGCTATTCGGTTACCCATCTCGACCCGTTAATAATCGACGAAATCAATATACTGAACGCATCCATTAAAGCTATGCAGCAATGCATCCACAAACTTAAACCAACACCTTTATATATTATCGTAGACGGAAATAGATTTAAACCTGTTGGCGACATACCGCATTGCTGCATCGTGCAAGGCGACGGCAAGTACATGAGCATTGCCGCAGCATCAATCCTTGCAAAGACATATCGCGATGAATATATGTGCAAAATCCATGATGAATTTCCGATGTATAACTGGAAGCAGAACAAAGGTTATCCGACACCGGAACATCGTGAAGCAATACGTAAATACGGACCAACGAAATACCATCGGATGACATTTCGCTTGCTTCCTGAGCAATTTGAACTTGAATTTGATGAGGATTTGCCTGAACCTGTTGCGATCTAAACGAACGAAGCTTCAAACAGCTTGGCAAAATTATTCTGGATTTTCTTTTTTACATCCGACATCGGCACTTCCAAAACTCCAAGCTCAACATTCAACGATGTGACGCCTTTTCCTCGTATGCCACACGGAATAATATTATCAAAATATCCCAGGTCTGCATTTACATTCAGAGCAAAGCCATGCATCGTTACCCAACGGGAAGCCCTCACTCCCATCGCGCAAATTTTTCTTGCAAACGGCGTCTCTGCATCAAGCCAAACCCCGGTCTCGCCTTCACTTCGTGTGGCCGTCAAATTGTACTCGGCTAAAGTCATAATAATTACTTCCTCCAAGAAACGAAGGTATCTATGGATATCGGTAAAGAAATTCTCTAAGTCTAAGATAGGGTAACCGACGATCTGGCCTGGACCGTGATAGGTGATGTCACCACCCCGATTTATCTTGTAAAATAATGCCCCCTTTTGCTCGAGCTGTTTTTCATTCAGCAGTAAATTCGAAATACTGCCACTTTTCCCCAGCGTATATACATGCGGATGTTCAACAAACAGAAAATAGTTTGGCGTCTCCTCACTCATTTCTTCTCTGCGATTCCGGATTTTTAGAGTTATAATACTCGAAAATAGCTCCTCCTGATAATTCCAGGTTTCAATATAGCCGCGAATTCCAAGATCTTGAAGAATTATTGTTTTATTCATACAATCAGTAAAAACTGCTCTTAAAGTTTTTTCAAAGGTACATGCTTTAATTAATATCCGTAAACACAGCTCCGCATTATACTTTGTGAATTGGTGCATATGCGTTACCTTTGCCGACTCAATACTGACATCATGGCATTATCAGAACAGGAAGTCCTGCGCAGGGAAGCGCTTACCGAACTTCGAAACTTAGGGATCGAACCCTATCCTGCAGATGAATTCGTAACTACCGCTTTTTCTAAAGAAATTTTAGAAAATTTCACCCAATTCGAAGGTAAAGAAGTAGTACTTGCTGGGCGATTGATGGGGAAACGAATTATGGGTAAAGCATCGTTTGCCGAACTGAAAGACTCCGAAGGCCGTATCCAGGTCTATGTCTCGCGCGAGGATATCTCAAACGATGAAGAAAAAACCATGTACAACGTAGTTTTTAAAAAGCTGCTTGATATTGGGGATTTCATCGGTGTGCGCGGAAAAGTTTTTAAAACGCAGGTCGGCGAAATTTCCATACATATATATGAACTGAAGGTTCTTGCAAAGGCCTTGAAACCGCTTCCTGTTGTTAAAACCGATGCCGATGGAAAAATCCACGATGCTTTCGCAGATCCGGAACAGCGTTATAGAAGACGTTATGTCGATCTTACGGTAAACGATAATGTAAAAGAGACGTTTATTAAGCGCACCAAGCTGTTCAATGCCATGCGCAGCTTTTTTAATGACAAAGGTTACCTTGAAGTTGAAACGCCGGTATTGCAACCGATTCCTGGTGGTGCTGCTGCACGTCCATTTATAACGCATCATAATTCGCTCGATATTCCGCTTTACATGCGGATTGCCAACGAACTTTATCTGAAAAGATTGATTGTCGGAGGATTTGAAGGAGTTTATGAATTCTCCAAAAATTTTCGCAATGAAGGAATGGATCGTACGCATAACCCAGAATTTACGGCAATGGAAATTTATGTAGCCTACAAGGACTATAACTGGATGATGAAATTTACGGAAGACCTTCTCGAATATTGCGCAATTGCAGTCAATGGGACTTCGCAAGCAACATTTGGCCAGCACAATGTTAATTTTAAAGCTCCATATGCCCGCGTGACGATGACCGACGCAATTAGACAATATACAGGATTCGACATTTCCGGCAAATCTGAAGCAGAACTTTTTGAAGCTGCCAAAGGAATGGGAGTCGATGTTGATGCAACAATGGGTAAAGGAAAATTGATCGATGAAATTTTCGGAGCAAAATGCGAAGGAAATTTTATCCAGCCAACATTCATCACCGATTATCCCAAAGAAATGAGTCCGCTTTGCAAACAACATCGCACAAATCCTGACCTTACAGAGCGTTTCGAACTGATGGTTTGCGGAAAAGAAGTCGCCAATGCCTATTCAGAACTCAACGATCCAATTGACCAACGTGAACGTTTTGAGCACCAGCTTAAATTATCCGAAAACGGTGACGATGAAGCAACGCAATTCATTGACGAAGATTTTCTTCGCGCTTTGGAGTACGGAATGCCGCCTACATCCGGCATGGGAATCGGAATGGATCGTCTTATTATGTTCCTTACAAATAATGCATCGATTCAGGAAGTTCTGTTCTTCCCGCAGATGCGTCCCGAAAAAAAAGCTGTTGATCTTACCGAAGACGAAAAGGCCATTTTCGAAATACTAAAACCTTTGAGTTCTATCGAACTGAATCATTTAAAGTTACAATCAGCACTTAGTGGAAAAAAATGGGATGCCGCGATGAAGGGGCTTGCCCGGCACGGAGTAATTAAAATTATGGTCGAGGGAGACTCTAAATACGTACACTCTATTGGATAAAACTTATGGTCACACCATAACTGTTGCCATTTTGGAACAGTGGTACTAACTTCTCATAGTCCCATAGAAGAAGGAAAACATTGGCTGAAACTATTAATCCTGATATTATTGGCGTCCCTGCGAAATAATATGAGAGTGTAATAAAAAATATATTTACACTAATCGGAAAAAACAACAACGCACCAAGTCTCGCATACCTCTGCGTCAGCAAAAGTAATCCCGCGATGAGTTGACTCCAACCCAAAAAATTCCAATACAATCCCGACTGGTATAAGGTCTCAAATAAATGCCAAGCGCTGTCAATGGGAGCCGATGATGCGTTGTCGGTCGTGAAACGCTCGCCACGAATTTTGACGATTGATGCATAAACAAATGCCCCACCGATTAAATATCGCAGATATATCACCAAAACTACAGCCCAACACTTCTGTCGTAAAACCTCAATAATTCTCATTTGTATTTATTTTAATTTGCGCCAGGTTTGAACGTATAATTAGTGGTTTTAATAATCGGAATTGGTGCTGATTTCCCGGCATTTTGAAGGTGCCTGACACATCAAAAGACGAACCAGCAGATTGTTTGTTACCGATGCAAGAATATATTTCAACATTGTTTTCCTGCTTTGGATTAGACAATAGACGCTGATAATGAATAATTTACAAAAATCTGCAACCGTCCGGATTTTTTTGTTACTTTCGCACCCACAAAAATTCCTACATGAAAAAATTACTACTTTTACTTGCATTTCTTTCTACTGCTACACTTATTTCACAAAACATCGAAGAAGAAAAGGTTAGATTCACTAAGGTTCAGTTGCCATTGGAACCATTAGCAAAAACCATTAAAACTTTTCACGCCACGGTGTCAACCCCGTATTCTACATCAAACGAAAATATTCTGAAAGATTCGAAGGAACAGTTTGCACAAAAGAAAGCGCACTATCCGGAATCGGTTAAAGAAGCTGAAGCAAAATATCAGGAAGATCTTAAATTGTACGATCAGCGTGTAATCGATGCCCGTAAAAACTTCCAATTGGAATCAGACGAATTCAAAAAGCTTTCAATGGTTGAGCGAATGGCTTTGGCAGATAAAAAACCGGAGTTGCATTTGCCTGCAAAACCGTACTATCAAAAACCATCAGAACCAGTTTATTACGCACCTGATGTCAGCAACATCATCGTTTTCAGTCCTGAAGTCCTGGCTAACTCTTATATAAATCTTCACGGATTTGAACGCGCTGACAATGCCGATGTTAAGATTGAAGTTACCTTCCATGGTTTTGAAGCAAAAGATGTCGAAACGAAAGTTATAGAAACAAAAAAATACGACTCGAACCTCAAAAGAGAAGTCGTGGTAAGATCCAACCAGTATATAGCGCAATACAAACACCCAACAACTTTAAAGCTGACGATCAAAGGCAAACAGGTATTCAATGGGATTTTCGGGGAAACCGGAAATTTTGTTTCTGAAGTGTCAAATAACGGGATGCCGAATATGTTAAATATCGAAAAACAGATAGTGGAAAATACGATGCTACAGGTTAACAGCTACCTCAATAATTTGTATGGCTTTGAACCGATCCGCAAAGAAATGCTGATTTACTATGTGAAGAACAAGAAAAAGGATTACAACGATCTTGAGGAAGCAAAAGATCTTGCTGTTTCAGGGTACGATAATTACAGCCGAAACGTCGCGGAAGCCTCTAAAGATCTTCAAAGTGCAATGGCCGGCTGGGAAGCGGTTCTTAAACTTGCGGATTACGCAGACAAAAAAGCACGCATCGACGAAAAAGTTGCCACCAAAGTTCTGTCAAACCTTATCAACACTGCATTTGTATTGGATGATTTTCCAAAAGCGCAACTCTATATCAATCAGTACAAAGCCCTGAAGCTGAATTTTTCGGAACGGGAAAACCTCGAGGAGTTCCAAAGAATTTATCGTGACCTTACAAATAGGGCGAACGCACAACTATAACAACATTGGGAACTTCGGTTCCCTTTTTCTTTCTTGTTAAAGTTTGCCCAAAGTCGAATTTAGCTTAAACCATTTAAAGTTACCTAAGTCTTATCTACATAACTTTAAAACTTACAAGATGAAAAATTTATTTATGTCCATTCTTCTAGTAACAGGAATGACCACTTTTGCACAGGGAAACACCATCACTGCTGATCAAAAGCAACGTACGGAAAAACTAACGCCTGAGCAAAGAAATGAGAAACACTTAAAAAAATTGACAGAAAGGTTGAATCTTTCTGCAGCACAACAACAGGAAATCGCAAAGTTGTTTGCGGAACAAAATGCTAAAAGAGAAGCTTTTAAAGCTGAAAAATCAGCCGGTAAGAGTGAGATAGCTTTGACTGCTGATCAAAAAACCGCACTCAAAAACAGAAGGATCGAAGCACACAAAGCTTACAAAGCAAGATTACAAGCTATCCTTACTCCGGAGCAAATGGCAAAATGGGAAGAAATTCAGAAAGAACGTAAAACCAAAGGTAAAGACGGTAAAAAGCGTGAAGGCGGACACAAAAAAGATCAGAAATAATTTTGTGCTTAACCATATTTAAACTAGATTTGGATTTGTCTTAATAAAATTCCATCCCATGAAAAAAATCATTGCAGTTCTAACATTTATGCTGGCGTTCACGGTTTCTGCCAATGCACAAGACCAAAAGGCCGAACTTGAAACTGCCGCAAAAAGAGATGCAGCTGAACTGACTCAATATTTAAGCCTTTCTGATGAACAGCTTACTCAATTTGTTCCTCTTTTCAAAAAGAAACACCAGGTAATGCAGGATAAAACGGTTTCTGCCGAAAGAAAGCAGGAAATGTCACGAATCGTTGGATTGAAAATAAACGCATCCCTTGACGGTAATCAACAGGAAAAGCTTGCTGCAAATCCTGAATTATGGAAAAGGCTTACTGAGTAACTTCCAATTTAGAATGAAAGTCCGCCAAATGGCGGACTTTTTTATTTTATAAGCTTTTTGAAACCTTGGCAATTGCATTTAACGTGAAATCCAAATCCTCATAGGTGAGTGCATCTGTAATAAACCACGTTTCATATGCCGACGGAGCAATATAAATTCCTTCCTCTAATAATCCATGGAAAAATTTCCGGAATGTAGCGTTGTCACCTTTAGCGGCAGTCGCAAAATCAACAACCTGATCAGCATCAAAATGAACCGAAATCATAGATCCTACCCTATTTATCGTATATGGAATGCTTGTCTCCGACAAGATCTTATCAATTCCTTTCTGCAGATATCCCGTTTTTTGATCCAACCTCGCAAACAACCCGGCATCATTATCAATTGCCTGTAACATAGCAAGACCCGCGGCCATAGCAAGTGGGTTTCCCGATAAAGTCCCAGCCTGATAAACCGGACCGATTGGCGCCAGAAAATTCATAATTTCATTCTTGGCCGCGAATGCACCAACAGGCAATCCGCCACCGATTACTTTTCCGAATGTGACAATGTCCGCTTTTACATTATAAAGCTCCTGAACACCGCCTTTTGCAAGTCGGAATCCCGTCATCACCTCATCAAAAATCAACAAGATCTCATTGGAATCGCAAAGTTGCCTTAATCCTTCTAAAAAGCCTTTTGAGGGAGGAACGCAGCCCATATTTCCGGCCACGGGTTCCACAATAATGGCAGCGATCTCATCTTTGTTGCTGTTAATGATTTCCGAAACGTTCTCAAGATCGTTGAATTGGGCCAGTAAAGTATCTTTTGCAGTTCCGAAGGTCACTCCCGGACTATTGGGTGTACCAAAGGTAACAGCGCCACTTCCTGCCTGTATTAAGAACGAATCGGAGTGACCGTGATAGCATCCGGCAAATTTGATGATTTTGTCTTTTTTTGTAAACCCGCGCGCAAGGCGAATTGCACTCATACAGGCTTCGGTTCCGGAATTCACAAACCGGATCTTGTCGATATTCGGAACCATTTTAATGGCAAGTTCTGCAATCTGAGTTTCTAGTTCGGTTGGCATCCCGAAGGATGTACCAAGCTTTGCTCTTTCAATTACGGCATCAACAACAGGAGGAAATGCATGTCCAAGAAGCATCGGGCCCCAGGAATTAATATAATCTATCAGCCGGTTTCCATCTTCATCATACAGATAGGCACCTTTCGCACTTTTAACAAAAATCGGAGTTCCTCCTACTGCTTTAAATGCGCGCACAGGCGAATTGACACCTCCCGGAATCACTTTTTCAGCCTCTGCAAACAGTTGGCTGCTTCTTTTATATAACATGATTATTTTACTTTAAGATACTGTCCAATTGCAATCGCGTTGTCTTGCATATTGTTCTTCTTTTTGAGCTCGTCTACCGTAAGATTAAACTTTTTCGAGATCGAATAAAGTGTCTCGCCTGCGCTGACACGGTAAGAATCGGTGCTGGAAGTCATGGCCACAGAAGTGATTGCCGGCACGAATTCGGTCCCAAGTACTTCAGAATCGTAACGATTGAGCTGGTAGCGTTCTATTAGTCCGATAAGTTTTTCAGGATACTTCGGATCAGTTGCGTATCCGGCGGCCCGGAGTCCTTTTGCCCATCCTGTATAGTCGTCTTTTTCCAGTTTGAACATCGCGCCATACCTGGACCTTCCGGTTAAGAATGCAGAATGATCATCATAAGAACTCGCCGGATGGTCATACTTACGGAAACACTCCTGCTCGGTATCATCGTCATGTTTTACGCTCTCGCCTGTCCATCCTGTATGGCATTTGATTCCGAAATGGTTATTCGCCATAGTACTCAGGGAACCAGTTCCGGCACCTGATTCCAAGATTCCCTGCGCAAGAATGATACTTGACGGAATTCCGTACCTCTTCATATTATTTTTTGCGATATCCTTGTAAGTATCGATATACGCCAGGACCATTTCGGTGGTAACTTTTACCCGGGTCGTTGCCTGAAGAATTTCTGTCTGTCCAGATGATGCCTGATTTGAAGGTTTTGCGTTTGTAGTAGGCTTGCGGACTACCACAGGTTTAGCAACCGGCTTTCGAACAACGGGTTTCCTTGCTGCGACACTCGTACCGGGCTTACGATATGCTGGTTTGGATGACCTTGAAGCGGTCGGTTTCGAAGAACCGCAACTAACAAGCAGGATTGCTGTTATCAGAAGAAGGAGCTTTTTAATCATCTGTAATCAATTAAGGGTAAGTTTTTGCTTTGTAATAGTTCGTTCATCCCTTGAATTCCCTGTAATCCGCCTGTATGAATAAGCAAGATCCGAGAACCTTCCGGGAAGTGGTTCTTCTGTATTAAATCCATAACGCCATAAAACATTTTTCCCGTATATACAGGATCGAGCGGAACATCATATTGGTCATTAAAATTATTCATAAAGACAATCAAATCTTCATCAACTTTTCCATAACCTCCGAAATTATATTCATAAATCAATTTCCAGTTTGTCCCCGTGGTATAATCCGCTATGGCGGACTGGAGAAAATCCCCTTTTAAAGCAGGAAACCCCAAAACCTGCTGCTGATCTGTCGAACTGTTGATGATCCCTGATATTGTTCCGCCGGTTCCGACCGCGCAGCAAATATAATCAAAATCCAAATCGGCTTCACCTAAAATTTCTTCACAACCTTTGACGGCAAGTGCATTTGTGCCACCTTCCGGAATTACATAAACCGCACCAAAGCGTTTTCGCACCAAAGCGAGATAATCCGGATCATCTTTCTGCCGATATTCATCCCGTGAAACGAACACAAGTCGCATCCCATTTTCAACAGCGAACCTCAGGGTCGGGTTTAGTGATTGACCTTCAAGTTCATCTCCGCGAATAACTCCGATCGTATTAAAATTGTGTTCTTTTCCGGCTGCTGCTACTGCCGCAATATGATTTGAAAATGCACCCCCAAAAGTAAGCAGTGTGGTCAAACCATCAGCCTTAGCCTGTAAAAGATTGTATTTCAGTTTTCGGAATTTGTTGCCTGGAATATTAGGATGAATCAAATCCTCGCGCCGGACATGCAACGTGACATCCGGTTTGGAAAGAAAAATTTGCTGGGTACCGACTTCCAATTGTATATTTTGGCGTAAGATATGCCTAATATTTAGTTGTTGTTTCTACGAACAATTATCTTTTGTCCTTTTGAAGCCTGATCAGTGATAACTTTGACTACGTAAACACCTTCGGAGAGCCCGCTGGTCGGAATTCCGCTCTCGGCTGACGTTCCTAATCCTGTTTTTTGCAGTATCAATCGCCCTGCAACATCATATAGCATAACCGACTTGATGTTAAGCAATTGTTGATTCCGCACAATTAATAGTTGGTTAGCATTATCCTGGTGAATATCAATAGTGGCTGAATGAGTATCATCCAAACCTAAGTTCGATTGTGTAAAAGTCAATTCAAACCGTGTTGTATCTACACCCGAAGGAAGAGTGATTTCAAAAATTCCATTTTTAATATCATGATAAGCACCAGTCTGCTTATCATAAATAAATACGTTCTCTGCTGCCTCAAAATTTACTATCTGGCTGACAGTCATTTTAAAATTTGCCGCTTCATTACACTTAAATCCCAGCGGTAGTCTCTTGTTTACATCAAAATCGATTACAGATATCACATATTCCATGTCATCGATTACAAAGAAAATGTTGGTCGGTAATGTCGTGTTTGGTGACTTCGCATCCATCGCATGATCAGCAGCATCGGTAGCCGCTTCGTCGAACGCAAGAACGAATTGATGAAATCCAAAATTGTTCACAGTGGCGTTGAACTGTATATGCGGAACTGCGGAGGTATTTACAATTGTATAATCAAATCCCGAAACCGACTGGACCTCATCAAGCATGGTGGATGGAGTTGCGCTGCTCAACGAAGTTGCCGGTCGTTCGAAAACCGACGTCAGGAAATTCTCTTTTTGATAAACCCGATATTCGTTTTTCATTGTGACCGTTGAACCCAATAGACTTCCTTCGATCATAAAACCTTGTCCGACAGGTGCAAAATACCTCGGATAGATATTCAGCGGAAGGGATTGCAAACTCAGCTGGTTTCCTGACAGATCGTATCCATAAAACGGTGCGGGAATATAGATTCCGAGTCCGCCTCTGCTTATCGGGGAATAAGTCCCATAACCACCGCGATAGTTTGTAACAACGTGGGAGTTTATGTTTTTATCCTGCTCCCAAAAGTATGCAACCCCAGTGCATTGAAGCGCTTCAGTTAAAAATGCGGAAAGATCTATCGCCGATGGATACGGATTTCCAGTAAGTGTAAATTGATTAAATGCGACGGTGATCGGGATGTTTCCATCATTTGGCCGCCCGCGAAAATCATAGCGTTGTGCGCTACCAGAATTATTAGCTACACCAAAAATCGTTGTATTGTCGGTTCCTGACGTTCCTTTCATTGTAAAGCCCTGCCCGGGCAAAATATTTGATGCGGATGCCACTTGTACCCATTGTGAATAGTTTGATGACGTTAAAAACTTATAAATCCACCGCGATGCTATAGCAAACGGCGCAGCAGCTCCGTCGTAGGCAGTGGTTGGCAATAGGATTGCAGGCGCGCTATTCATCACTGTTGAAGGATTATTCAGCAATGATATTCCAAAGTTCTGATTACCCGATGATGCTGACGGAGTTCCTACAGGTGAACACCAGTAATTGAATTCAAAGTTGTCGGTAGTTCCTTCTTGATAAACAGACAGGTCGCCAACTCCTGCATTTGTAGATAGTCCGGGTGAAGCTTGTAAAAGCTGCGCATTGTCACGAAGATAAAGAGTGGCATTGCTGGCAATATCAACGTTCTCTTTTACGTACAACATTTTGTTCTGCACATATACGTAATTCCCTGAACTTATGTGCAGTTGCGCATTGATCGCATAGCTAACAACTAAAAATGACAGGTACATCACATGCTTCATATTGCCCGATTTTGACCAAAAATATAGATTTAATTACGATCCGCCTCAATACGAGGTGAATTTTTATTTACAGTAAGAAATCGCGCAATTTCATCGATTATTTTTACCGTTCATCGAATTTGGGTCGGCTACTACCAATTTCTAATTTACATTTATCAAAAAATTTCATGCTCCTGAAACTCAAATACCTACCAATTTTTTTTATGTTGGTCTGCAGTGGTTATTCGCAGGTCGGAATCGGCACAACTGCTCCGGAAGGCGCACTTGATGTAAAATCATCAAACAGCGGTGTTTTAGTTCCGAGAGTAGCTTTGAGTTCACGGCTTGTTGCTTTGCCTGTGACCAATCCTCAATCAGGATCTCTTGCTGAAGGAACACTGGTTTGGAATACTGCAACTTCAGGATCTTCACCAAACAATGTTGCACCCGGATTCTACTTTTGGAACGGATCCGAATGGACGGCAATTTCCGCTGGATCAGATAAAAAATGGTCACTTTCAGGTAACTCAGGAACCTTGCCAGCAACCGAGTTTATCGGAACAACAGATGCCGCCGAATTAAAAATAAAGACTTCCAATACCGAACGATTCCGGGTATTGGCCAATGGACAAATCATTGTCAACAATACGGCTGCACCTGCAGTAACCGATCAGTTTTCTGTATATAGCACAACCAATGGAGTCAGCGGTTATTCTAGCGGAACAGGAACGGCGAGTATTTTTGGCGAAGCATCAGGACCAAGCGGACGCGCCGTCTTGGGAAGATCAACAAATGCAACAGGATTCGGAGTGTTTGGCCGCAATTTAAATCCTATCGGGACAGGAATCATAGGAGCCGGAAACAACTTCGGCGGTTTCTACCTGAATGCAGGAAGCGGTGGTGCTTTTGCAGGAACCACGACAGGTGTCTATGCCTATTATACATCTGGTGTTGGACAAGGAATTTTAGTACAGGACGCGTTTGCCGGACAATGGAATATCGGTTTCTATAATGGTGCGCTTTACAAGATCATCGGCCAAGGTGCCGTCAGTACAATTGTTAAAGATCTTGAAAATCAGGACGTCGTGATGCATTGTACCGAAACACCTGAAAATCTTTTTGAAGATTATGGAACAGGCCAATTAATCACTGGAAAGGCACACATCATTATTGACCCTATCCTGGCAAAAAATATCATTGTAAATGAACAAAAGCCTCTCAAAGTGTTCGTTCAGCTTGAAGGCGAATGCAACGGAGTCTACGTTACCAATAAAACAGCGCAATCTTTTGACGTTATCGAACTTCAAGGCGGTACTTCCAACACAAAATTCTCCTACTCCATCGTTGCCACTCGGGCCGATGAAACTTATATATCAGCAGCTGGTGAAACCCGAATTGCAAAATATGGAGCCCGATTTGAAAAAGCACCTGAGAGGCAGGAAGTTCAAAGCGCAGATAAAAGATAGTTACAAATAATTTTTGAAGTTCCAAAAAGGCCTTTTCTTTAGATAGTCAAGGTCTTTTTCGTTTTGATACGCTTCCCTTTCGAAGATGATGTTCCGGTAAGCGAGGCTTCGATCTTTAAACCGGTAAAGTTTCAGAAGATAATCCGCCATATAAAGCACGTAAAAAGGAATTATCAGCAACTCAATTTGCTGCCTGATGTGGATCTTTTCATGGTTGACCAATATCCGATCGAAGGCATCTTCTTTCTCGCGTAAGATCACAAAAGGATAAACCGTCATTCCGCGGTAACCTCTTGGGATTAAATATCTCGAAACGATGAGAAACATTCGGCGTAAGTTTATAAATTTGTAACTTATGGAAGAGCAAAATAACGAAAATAAACTCATAGAAGGCGACGACTATTACCTGACGCCCGAAGGTTATAAGGTCTTCACTGAAAAATATCATCTGAAACGCGGCTATTGCTGCCGTAGCGGATGCCGACATTGCCCGTACGGATACGATAAGAGGAAAGATTTGAAGATTTGAAGATTTGAAGATTTCCAAGTTTGCCTGAATCAGTGCATTTTCAACCCGCGGTCTAATTTTCAAATTAGCTAATTTTCAAATTCCAAATCAACCAAATGACTTTTCAAGAACAGATACAGGAGGGAATTCCAAACCAATTACCAGCTCCAAAACCTTATGACACTGCGATAAACCACGCGCCGAAACGCAAAGAAATCCTGTTGCCT
This sequence comes from Flavobacterium sp., assembly GCA_036388535.1. Taxonomy (GTDB): domain Bacteria; phylum Bacteroidota; class Bacteroidia; order Flavobacteriales; family Flavobacteriaceae; genus Flavobacterium. Next base: position 48,422 of record DASVRQ010000002.1, read on the forward strand.
GATGAGAAAAAACTTGCGTTGCGAAATGCGCTTAGGTACTTTGATCCGAAAGATCATGCTGTTCTTGCAAAAGAATTTCTAATTGAACTCAATACATATGGCCGAATCTACATGTATCGGCTGCGTCCGGATTACGAGATGAAAGCGCGTCCAATTTCAGAATATCCCGGAAAAACCGAACAGGCAAAAGCAATCATGCTGATGATCCAGAACAATCTTGATTATGCAGTAGCACAACATCCGCACGAATTGATTACCTATGGCGGAAACGGCGCTGTATTCCAGAACTGGGCACAATATCGGCTCACGATGAAGTACTTATCAGAAATGACCGAAGAACAAACACTCACAATCTATTCGGGACATCCAATGGGGCTTTTTCCGTCGCATAAAGACGCTCCGCGCGTTGTCGTGACCAACGGAATGATGATTCCCAATTATTCAAAACAAGATGACTGGGAAAAATTCAATGCGCTTGGCGTAACGCAATATGGACAAATGACGGCCGGAAGTTACATGTATATCGGCCCACAGGGAATCGTTCACGGAACCACGATAACTGTACTCAACGCCGGACGAAAAATAGCAAAATCAGGTGAAGATCTATCCGGAAAGCTGTTCGTCACTTCAGGCCTTGGTGGAATGAGCGGCGCGCAACCTAAAGCAGGAAACATAGCCGGCTGCATCACCGTTTGCGCTGAAGTAAATCCGAAAGCAGCACATACGCGTCATTCACAAGGTTGGGTCGATGAAATTGCCGACAATCTTGAGCAATTGGTCAGCCGAGTCGCTTCTGCCAAAGAAAATAAAGAAACAGTATCAATTGCCTATCTCGGAAACATTGTTGACGTTTGGGAAAAATTTGATTCGGAGAACATTCATGTCGACTTGGGATCCGATCAAACCTCACTTCATAATCCTTGGGCGGGCGGCTATTATCCTGTTAATCAATCGTTTGATGAATCGAATAAGATGATGGCGGAAAATCCCGAACTTTTTAAAGAAAAAGTACAGGAAACGTTGCGCCGACATGCGGCTGCCGTTAATAAACACACCGCAAAAGGGACGTACTTTTTTGATTACGGCAACGCATTTTTATTGGAATGTTCGCGTGCCGGAGCAGATGTTTTTGCTGCAAATGGAATTGACTTCAAATACCCGAGTTACGTTCAGGACATCCTCGGACCAATGTGCTTCGACTACGGATTCGGCCCTTTCCGCTGGGTCTGTACATCGGGGAAACCGGAAGATTTGCAAAAAACCGATGACATCGCTCGTTCCGTCCTTGAAGAAATGGCAAAAACCGCTCCTCCTGAAATCCAACAGCAGATGCAGGACAATATCAAATGGATAAAAGGCGCCCAGCAAAACAAGCTCGTCGTTGGCTCTCAAGCCCGAATTCTGTACGCAGATGCTGAAGGCCGAATTAAGATAGCAGAAGCTTTCAATCAGGCAATTGCAAACGGTGAGATCGGATATGTCGTTCTTGGTCGCGATCATCATGATGTTTCAGGAACCGATTCACCTTATCGGGAGACTTCAAACATCTACGATGGCTCCCGATTTACGGCTGACATGGCGATTCAAAATGTGATCGGGGACAGCTTCCGCGGAGCGACCTGGGTCAGCATTCACAATGGCGGCGGAGTGGGTTGGGGCGAGGTTATTAATGGTGGATTTGGTATGGTTCTTGATGGCTCGAAAGACGCTTCAAGGCGTTTGCAATCCATGCTTTTTTGGGATGTCAACAATGGCATTTCCCGCAGAAGCTGGGCCCGCAACGACGAAGCAATTTTTGCAATTAAACGGGCAATGGCGGCGCAACCTCTGTTAAAAGTCACCATCCCTAATATAGTTGACGAAGAAATCCTAAAAGATTTATAGCGTTGAAAAAGTTGAACAGCATATCATTGATGTTGATGGGAACAGGTTTTTTACTTCTGGCCCTGGTGATGAATAATGATTATCTGCAAGCTATCTTGCTCATCCTGTCGATTGTCCTCAACGTAGTCGCCGTTATAAAGAACTTTAGGGAAAAACGCGAGAACAAATTATAATCCATTACCAATTTCACTGCTATGAAAACAATTAAATTTTTACCAATTCTGTTACTTGTGTTAGCATCGTGCTCATCAGTACGCACGGCATCCGACTTCGATAAGACTGTCGATTTTACACAATACAAAACATACGCCTTTTTCAAAACGGGAATCGATAAAGTCGAAGTTTCCGATCTTGATAAAAAACGTATCCTGCACGCAATCGAAGAGCAAATGACTGCAAAAGGTTTTGCGAAGAGCGAGACTCCTGACATTCTTGTGAACATTTTCACCAAGGCGCGCCAGCAAGTAGATGTTAATCAGTTCAACTCCGGCTGGGGTTATGGTTGGGGCTACGGATGGAACCCTTGGATGTACGGCGGAAACACAGCAATATCAGCTTACACTGAAGGAACTTTGTTCATCGACCTGATCGACGCCAAAAGAAAAGAACTCGTTTGGCAAGGTGAAGGCGTCGGAGTGTTGACCGAAAACACAGGCGACAAAGACGAGCGCATTAGGGAATTTGTGGCTAAAATTCTAGCGCAATATCCACCGGTGAAAAAGTAGCTCTCAGTATTGAGTCCCAGTCTCAGTCTTCATTACCAGTTAACAGTAAGGCCACTTGAAAAGGTGGCTTTTTACATTCATAGAGCCGCCACTGCCGACCGCGACTGAAGATTGTAGACTGCAGCAGCCCCACGCAGAAAATAAAAGGTGGCTTTTTCATCCATTGAGAGCTATTGCTGCGACTGAGGACTGTGACTGCGTACTGAATTTTACAAGAGCTGAAATTATCGTTCTTTTTATGATTCTGTTTGGATGGAATCGAGCGTATTTCCGTAAATTTACCACCACAACTACTGCAATTATGACTACAGAATTTGAAAGCAATCCGCTCCTCGATCGCTTGCCGAAACACCTGAAACAGTTTATCAAGCCTCAGGATTACGACGATTATACGCCGATAAACCAAGCTGTGTGGCGTTATGTGATGCGCAAGAATGTCGATTACCTTTCTACTGTCGCACACAAATCTTACCTCGACGGACTTAAGAAGACCGGCCTCGAAATTGAGAACATCCCGAACATGTACGGCATGAACCGGATCCTCAAAGAAATTGGGTGGGCTGCCGTGGCTGTCGACGGATTTATTCCGCCCAATGCATTTATGGAATTCCAGGCTTATAATGTTTTGGTAATCGCATCCGACATTCGCCAGCTCGAACATATAGAATATACGCCCGCTCCGGATATCATCCACGAAGGTGCAGGCCACGCTCCTATTATCGCAAATCCGGAATACGCAGAATACCTTCGGCGTTTCGGCGAAATCGGTTGCAAAGCCATTTCTTCGCATAAAGATTATGAAATGTATGAGGCAATACGGTTGCTTTCCATTTTAAAAGAGGCAGAAGGCACCCCAAAAGACGAAATCGACGCAGCCGAAAAAGCTGTTGAAGATTTGCAGAACAACATGGGTGAGATGTCTGAAATGGCACGGATCCGGAATCTTCATTGGTGGACAGTTGAGTATGGCCTGATCGGGACAATCGAAGATCCTAAAATATACGGCGCCGGACTACTTTCATCCATCGGCGAGAGCGCATGGTGCATGACTGATAAAGTGGCGAAAATCCCCTACGATATTTCGGCTGCTGATCAAAGTTTTGATATCACAAAACCGCAACCTCAACTTTACGTGACGCCTGATTTTGCGCATTTGAGCTCGGTTTTGGAGGAATTCGCAAACACAATGGCTTTGCGTACTGGTGGATTAAGCGGCGTTGAAAAACTGATTCAGTCGAACGCACTTGGAACAATAGAACTCAGTACAGGATTGCAGGTTTCAGGTGTATTTACGAATGTCATTGAAAATGCAGGCAAACCCATCTACATTCAAACAACAGGAAAAACGGCATTATCCTATCGGGAGAAAGAACTTGTCGGCCACGGAACGGTAACTCACGCTGAAGGTTTCGGAAGCCCTATAGGAAAACTGAAAGGAATTAACATAGCGATAGAAGATATGAGTCCGCGTGATTTAATGGCATACGCCATCTACGAAGGCGAATCTGTCACATTGGAATTTGAAGGCGACATCAAGGTTAGCGGTGAAATAATTACGGGCTCGCGTAATTTGCAAGGTGAAATCATCATTATCAGTTTTAAGAATTGCACCGTTACACACAACGATACAATTCTCTTTCAACCGAATTGGGGAACTTATGACATGGCTGTCGGAAAGAAAATCGTTTCTGCATTTTCAGGCCCGGCTGATGTTAACAGCTTTGACCTCATCACGCACGTACCCGCAAGCCACACGATTAAAGCCAATATGTCGGATCAACGAAATGAACTTGAAACACTATACAGGACTGTCCGTGGTATTCGCGAGCAGAAAGGTTCTTCAGCTACGCTTTCAAACATATTCCATAAGGTAAAAAACAACCATCCGAAAGACTGGTTATTATCAATTGAAATTGCTGAATTGGCAAAAGCAACCGATTCTCAACTGCTCGATGAAGTACTTGCGCATCTTGAACGATTAAAAGAACAGCGACCTGAAATTTCTCACTTGATCTCCGGAGGTTTGGATCTGATCTTCGAGAAAGAAGGCGTTAATTAAAGAAACAGTCCGCAATTGCGGACTTTGCTACAATTTGATATTTGTATCTAAATCTTCTTCACTTTGAACCACTTTTCCGTCATACTGCAACTTCCAGCCCATCGAATTGGTTAGGATCAGGATCTTTGAAAGCTCGCTGATCAGCCGGTTCTGTGCATTCGATTTTAATGTTGAAGTTTCGATCTTTTTTGCCAAATTGGCACGAACCGACTTGTTGATCTTGTTGTAATCGTCACCTGTGAACGGATTCAGCCTGCTTTGGTCGACATCGTAAAATTTGATGTCAGGGCTAATCTTTATTTCTGCTTCAGGAATATTTTTGATAGTGATCGTTTTGTTTTTTTCGTCAATGTCGTATTGAACCTGACGTAAATCATACGCAACAGTGACATCGGCATTTACTACAATGAGGGCTTTTTTCTCAAAAGAAAACATGTCTAGAAGATACTTCTCCTGGTCTTTATAAGTCAGCACTTCCGCAAAATGTCCTTCGGTGACAACGAGCTTCCCAACGTTAACGATTTGCTGTTGGATCAAATTTGTATTGTATTCGATCGATTCATCGTTGTCACGTCGGCAATAGCGGACAAGAAGAAAAACCGCGATGACAACGCCAGCAATTATGAGGATTCTGCGCATATTTTTATTTTAAATATACGAAAAATCGGCCAATTCGCTAAATCAAGTTGTTGCTCTTTGCTTTCATAATGGCTTCAAGTTTATTGTGGACTTGCAGCTTGGTATAGATATTTTCGATGTGTTTGCGTACTGTGCTCGGAGAAAGGATCAGATTGTCAGCGATATTGTTGTAATTCAATCCTTTGCTGAGTTGCTCAAGCACTTCAATCTCCCGAACAGACAGTTTGATTTGTTCCTCGCACCACACCTTATTCTCAAATTCCCCCGGATTGCGTAGCAGTTTCAGGGTTTTAAGTGCGATCGATGGGTTCATAGCCGCTCCGCCGTTAAGGGTTTCCAGTATCCCGTTATGGAGCGCTTCCGGATTGACTTCTTTGAGAAGATAACCATCGGCGCCGGCTTTGATCGAGTTGAAAATGTTCTCATCATTATCAAACACCGTCAGCATGATGATTTTGATATGCGGATATTTACTTTTAACGATTGTAGTAGCTTCGATTCCGTTCATTTTAGGCATTTCTATGTCCATCAAAACCAAATCAATGTTGTGATTGGTTTCGAGCCTTTCGAGCAATTCTTTACCATCATTTGCGGTAAATCGTGTGCAAAGATCATCAAAAAATGAAAGTTTCTCCTGGATCGCCTTGATCAGGAAATTGTTATCGTCGGCTATGGCTATCTTTATATTCATTGGATTTGCGATGCGGCTAACTTACTCATTTTCTGTTAATAATAGATAATGAAAATAATGTTCATCACAATATATGACACAATAAGCGCAGCCAGTAAATAGTACTTTAATGAAGATGTTTTCATATTCCAAATGTGGGACAAGAAATGTCTGACCGCAATAAGGCATCTGCCGTAATTACATTAATAATCAAGCAGCATTTTAACCCTGGTACCTTCCAAAAGCTTAGAATCCAATTTAAAAGTTCCGCCAAGTCCTACAATCCTCTTTTCCATGTTGAGCAGCCCGTTCCCTTTAAGTGTTGTTGTTGGATCAAAACCAACTCCGTTATCGGATACTGTTACAGAAAGCTTTGAATCGACACTATTGATGATGATGTCGACGTCTGTTGCCTGAGAATATTTAATAGCATTGTTAACTGCTTCCTGGATGGTCCTGTAGATATTCATCCCGGTTACCGATGTCAATGTGAGCTGCGAAAGCTGTTCGTCAATACTTAGGTTGAACCTGATGTTCTCCTTCGCACTTTTCGCTTTTTCGATAAAATTGAAGATACGTGCCATTAAATCCTCGAGAGAAATCACAGCAGTATTCATTGCCCAAATCGTATCGCGAAGTTCAATAATTGTTTCTTTCGTAAATGTGCTGATACTTTGCAATCGGCTGTCAAGCTTGGTATCATTAAGATTAAACGCATATTTGATATTATCAATTGATGAGATGATGAAGGTCAGCTGTGCGCCAATATTATCATGGAGGTCGCGCGAAATCGAAAGCCGCTGGTCATGCAGTTTGTTCTGCGTTTCAATTTTGGAGATCGCCTTTTGCAGTTCGTGTTCCTGTTCCTGCTGCCTGTTCTTTAGCTTCTGCTGTCGATAAATCAGAAAGCCGACAAGCGCAATAAAAAAGGTGAGCAACGTAAGCATTATCAGAAGGTTGTTCTTTTGCTTTGCCTCTGCTTCCCTTTTCAGCAAGAGGTTTTTGTGTTCAGCCAATAGCTTTTCCTTCTTGTTAGTTTCAAATTGCACTTCGAGTTCGGCAATCTTTCCATTTGTATCCCGGTTTAGGAGGCTGTCTTTGTATTGTGAGTACTTTTTGTAGTTTTCAAGCGCCAGCTTATCATTTCCGAGCTGCTCATAATTTGACGCGATGTTTCGATAGCTGTTTTGGATGAGATCGATATAATTATATTGAAGAGCACGGGCAAGTGCCTGCTTATAAAATCCGAGTGCTTTTGAATATTTTTTTTGGGTTGAATATAAATCTCCAAAGTATGTGTAATTTTCTGCAATTCCAACGCCATCATCCATCGCAAGCCGCATTTGGAGCGCCTCATCATAAAGTTGTTCCGCTTGTTTATAATTTCCGGTCATCATATAAATCCCTGCGATGTTGTTTATGCTGAACGGAATTCCGACGCTGTCTTTCACTGCTTCTTTTATTACAAGCCCTTTTCTGTAGAAGTACAAGGCGCTGTCAAGCTCATTTTTCATTTCCTTTAGAACACCATAATTGTTGTAGATGCTCAATAGCGAGGTGGTGTCTTTATTTCTTTCAGCAATCGCTTTACCTTTTTGCATATAATACAGCGCTTTCGGCATATTACGGCGCTTCATTGAATATCCCAGTATTCCGTATTCGTATGCAAGCTTGTCGTAGGCTTTCAGGCTTTCAAACATCCGGATAGCGTGCAGCGTATTGCCGACATGGAGATTGTATTTCCCTTGATAGTAGTAGACAATTCCGAGGTTGCTATAACTCACGGCCTCACCAAGCTTATACCTTATTTTGCGTGCATCGGCAGCGTTTTTTAGGAAGACCACATCAAGCGTGGCGGCTTTTTTGGTCTTAATATCAAACGGAATGTCGTTGACAGAATCTATATAATGTTTGTCCTGAGCGCAAAGAACCCAACAAAAAAGATAAATCCCGATCAACAGTACATTTTTCATCTGAGAAAGTTGTTACCGGGTTTTTTGTCAAGCACTATTGTAATTAAAGTACCATTGGCTACAGCCGATTCCAGCGTGAAGCTGCCGCCGATATCTTCCATTCGCTTTTGCATATTTCCGAGGCCGTTGCCACGTTCAGTTACTTCGGGATCAAACCCAATTCCATTATCACAGATAGTAATCCGTACAGGAATGCCTTGATTTTTAATTGCGATCGCAATTTCTGATGCTGACGCGTACTTTAAAGCGTTGTTGATCGCTTCCTGAATGGTTCTGTAAATATTCATTCCGGTGATCGAACTCAGCCGCAACTGGCTCAAATCCTCATCGATCGTAAATTGGAAATCAATTTCTTCGCGTGCATCCTTTGCCTTTTCCAGAAAGTTATATATCCGGATTCGAAGATCCTCGAGCGTAAATTCAGAATGGTTCATCGCCCAAATTGTATCGCGCAATTCGATAATCGTTGCTTTTGTGAAGCTATTGATGCTTTGGAGCCGGTTCTCCAGTTTTGTGTTTTTTAGGTCGAATGCGTATCGAATATTGTCGACCGAAGAAATTATGAATGTGAGCTGCGCCCCAATATTATCATGCAGATCGCGTGAAATGCTGAGCCTCTGCTCCTGAAGCTTATTTTGTGTTTCGATCTGTGAAATTGCGGTCATTAGCTCATGTTCCTGTTCCTGTTGCCGGTTCCGCAGTTTTTGTTGGCGATAAATCAGCCAGCCAGTAATTGCTATAAATAATGCCAGTATTGAAATCCCAATGATCAAATAGTTCCTGTGTTTGACTTCGCGTTCTTTCTCAAGCAATTGTATCCTGTTCTGTGCGATGATCTGCTCCTTTTTTTCCGTTTCGTGAACGACATTAAATTCGGCCAAAGCGGCTTCTTTCTTTTCATCCATCATTTTTTTGTACAGACCGGTGTATGTTTGCATCGCTTCAAGTTGTTTTTCAGGCTTTCCCCATTCCTGATAGACATTTACCAGAATTTCATATGACTTGTATAAATTAGGCTGATGGTTTTCTTCTTTAAGAATTGAAATGCTCTTAAGTACTTGTGCTTCCGCTTCGGGATAATCTTTTTTGAAAATAGCGAGCTGGCCAAGATTGCTATAAGAATCGGCAATTTGTTTTTTATTCTGTGTTTTAAGATCAAGCTTCAGGCATTCGTTGAAATAATAATAAGCACTATCGAGTTGACCCGAAAACATGAAACAGTTTGCCTTATTGTCAACAAACGGCGCTTTTAGCTTTGGCGAACCGATGCTGTCGGAAATCCGAATTCCTTCATCGTCAATTTCCAGTGCCTTTTTAAAATTTCCCGACATCCCATAGATGTTCGCTAATGTGTGCGCCGAGTTTAAATAGGCAAACTGCGCCTTGTTGTCTTTCAGTACATTTGTTGCGGCTGTCGCGTATTCCTTCGCAAGTTTACTATCATTTTTCTGTAGATATACCTGAGCCAGGTTTCCGTTGGTGAACGAGATACCTTGTTTGTCGTTCCGCAATTCATAGATTTTTAATGCTTTAAACAAGCATTCCACAGCTTTCGGGTAATCTCCGGTATTCTTATATGAAGATCCCATACCGGCGTAGGCTCGTGCTTTTAGAGAGTCGGCCTTTGAGTCTTTCAGTAGTCGAAGTGCGCGTTCAAAATGTTTAAGTGCGAGTACGTTTGTGGCTTTATTCACATTTAAAACCCCGTTGCCGATTTCAGCCATCGCTTTATATTCTGCAGGTTCATTTGTAGAAGCGCTGTCCATTATTTGAACGTGCTTTTCAAATACCTCAATAGGCTGATACATTACAGAATCAATCTCGTTGTATCGCAACGCGAGATTAAGACGATTTCCAGGTATTTGAGGCGGGTCATTTTTGACAACATCATTGCACGCCGCTACAAAGAAAAGCACGATCCACAATGAGACTATATATTTCATAAAACGATTTTCGGAGCTAATATAACCAAATGAGGATTAAATAGTTAAAAATTACTTCTGCTGCTTGTCTAACAAATTGTTTTTCGAAAGAGTATCAATAAAATCATATACCATCGATCCAATATCATGACTCAAGGTCACATTGGCAGCCGAAAGTTTTTCCTTTAATTCATCTGAAAGCTTGATTTGTTCACTTTGTAAATTCTGATTGTTCAGAAGCTCGACAATCATTCCCCTCAGCGTTTCAACTTTCCGTGCATGTTCCCGGGTGATTTTTACGAAATTTGAAGACAGATAAAAAATCACAACTATAAGCAGCAGGATTATGATAATTAGAAAATACATCATGGCAGATTAGTCTAGTTTTGAGTCAGCAGTGATTTCGCGAGCTTGGAAAACAAAAGCACATTATTTCCATTTTCTGATCTGGTAAAATAAAGAGTCTCATTTCTTTCATCGTAAGATGGTAATCCGTCAAAGCTTCCGCTGTTGATGGAACTGCCAAGGTTAATCGGCTCCGACCAATTCTTCCAACTGTCATCGAGCCGATGCGAAACGTAAAAATCATAGTCGCCATGACCACTGAAACCGTTGCTGCTGAAAATCAATGTCTTCTGGTCAGACAACAGGCATGGCATGCTTTCATCAGCAGCACTGTTAAGTACTTTTCCCATATTCTGCAGGAACATGAAAGTCCCATCTTCTTTTCGGGTGGCAACATAAAGATCAGCTCCGCCCTGACTCAGATCTGATTCGATTCCGATGATAATAATTTTTCCGTCAGAAGTGATTACGGCTTCAGACGTATCGTCATAATTATGGAATGCTGTGATCTTTAGCAGACTTTGACTTTCGTACTTTCCGTTGTTGAGTATTCCTATCTCATATCCACATTCACCCGTTCCTCTGCTGTATGGCACTCCGCCTTTCAGAACAATATTTCCGTTTATGCTTTCAATATAATTATAATTTGGATTTCCGTTCAGCGATTCGTCTTCCGGAATTGGAGCAGATACAACCCCGTTAATAATATTGCACGAGTACACTGTTTCTTTATCAGATGTTGTACTGGTAAAATACAATTTGCTTCCATCATCTGAAACACACGGATTCGAGGGCTGCAGGTCGCCAACATCAATATGTTGTGCTTCGGCGAGCTGTTCCAATTCGGCCAGTGAGTTAATTAATGCTTTAATCGGTTCAGCCGAATCGGAAATCCCGATTGCATCAATCTGTTTTTGTCCGGGAATAATTGCGAAATTAAATTCGATCTTTATAGCCACTGCATTGTAGACAGCATTATCCAAAATCGCATATTCGACTCCTGCATTGGCTGCAACGTCTGGCGCCTTTTGGACTTTCCTCCGCTTGCGATTGTAGTAGTACGCACGATCAGCATTAATGGTGCTGACATACGGAGGCGTTTTCCAATCGCGTTGCCTAACCCAAACCGTTTCAAATTTACCCGATCCTGTATCTGCCATAATGCGGCTTACGCAGCCGGAATTGAGGTTTTCAAATACTGCGACCTGCTTAACCGTCTGCGGCTTTTCAAATCCGACGACGACAGTTTCCAATCCGTCCAATGCATCTTTTGGAGTCCAGGCGTTTGCACTGCTTCCTCCTTGCGGAAAAGCATCAGGTTTACCGAGGATCCGTTTGATCCCGTTCTGTTTTCCGCCAAGGTCAGATGAACATTTGATAACCTTTGACGCCCATTGTACGTTCTGCGCGGTTGCCGTACTTGTAAGCAACAGAAATATTCCTGCCAGATATAGATTTTTCATAGTTCTGATTTGAAAAAGGGCTGCAGAGTTTCCTCCGACAGCCCTTTAGAATAACAAACCCCACGTTAGTTATTCACCTTGATCTTCTCTACTTTTTTGCCTTTGAAAGCGAAGATGTATTCACCGTCCTCAGTGATATCGATGCCATCGCCATATTTCGGGCTTCCACCTTTTCCTTTTGATTGTACCGATCCTTTTGTTTCGCCATTGGTCATGTCGATCCCGTAAATGATGTTTTTGCTGTTTCGTTGGTCGCGAAGGAAATAATTGTTGCCGATTTGGTAGAAGTAATCAACCCCTTTTATTTTCTCTGTAGCATATGCTCGCGACCCATCGCTCTTGTTGTAGGATGCAAGCCCTTTTTCCGATAGAACAACGACTCTTTCTCCGAAGTCGATCACATCGGTGGCCTTACCAACTTTCGCATCATCATGTTTTACGTCAAACAGCTGTTTTCCCGACGCAATCTCATAACTGTAAAACTGGTCACCGTCACCGACAAAAACCGTTTTGTCGTTCTCAAAAATTAAGTCAGTAATCCTTTTATCAAACTTCTCTGAACGCCATGCAGTGGTTCCGTTTGCATCATCCAGAGCAAGAACTCCATTTTTCTGGGCTTTATAGTCCCAATAGATATATGGAACCCATTTTTTCATGCTTCCGCCACCGAATCCGCCAAGCGCCATAGCAGATGAAAACCCATCCGAGACTTCTTCAAGGCGAAGCTCCTGCACCTGTACTTTCCCGCCAACCTGAAGCACAATTTTATTTCCTGCTTTGTAGATATTCGGCATGCACAAGGCACCTGTTATCTTTTCTGAAGCCCAAAGTAGTTTTCCTGTTTCGAGATCGTGTTTCTCAACAAACTTTGTTTTATCGCGATTGCCAAGGATTACGATATAGACTGCATTATCAGTAAACAACGGATCAGCGATCGTGCGGTAAATTTTAGATCTTTTATTTCCGCTGAAAAGTCCTTTTGAGCCTTCCATGTCATTTTCGTAAGTAGCAGACCATAATTTCTGCCCGTTATCGTAATTGAAGACCGTGATTCCGTCGAGGTACATGAATATTTTGTCGTTTTTGATCCACAAATCGATGATCGCACGACGCGTCACAAGCTCTTTTTCAATTGTTCCCGTAAAAGTCGCATCCCACAAAATATCGCCATTTGAAGCATTGATGCGCACGAGTTGATTTTTAAATCCGGCAAACAAGGCTCCGAGCGCCGTTGGCTTAAAGTTGACCATGATGATCTCGTTCTTAGCCTGGTTGTAGATATATTTGCCAACACCGCCTTTGAACCGGTTTGTTTCCCATATTTTTTCTCCCGTACCAGCTTTCACGAGGATTACAGAAGCTTTTTGAGAAATTAAGAACGCGTCGAGTTCGCTGATATATTTCACTGTTTCAAGCTCGCCTTCATCCGTACCTTCTTCGGCTTTGGTCCCTTTTGGAATCAGATTCTGATAAAGCTCTGAATTCCACATTTCCTTCCCGGTTTCCAAGTCAAGTACGGCAACACGATCAGTTCCCATTTTACGTTCGTCAAACAGGAAAAGATAGCCGCCTTTGTCTTTCCATATCGTATATTGATATTCGGATTTATTGGTTTTGTTGGTCGTCAATTTTTTATAATCGCCGCTCCACATTGCTTTTCCATCCTGGTCCATTGCTGAAGCCGAATTGTCGTCGGTACCGATGATGCAGCTGCCTCCTGTGTTGCAAAGTGCAAGCCGGGTTGCCTTGTTATCGAACTCAGATTCCCAAACTGTGGCAAAGCTGCCCGATTTCTTGCCGCCGCTGCTTTTTCCTTTGCCGACCAGTTTCCCAAGCTGTGCGTTTGCCGTAAACGATCCGCATAGGATCAGCAGGATTGTAAATTTTAATAACGTTTTCATGTGTGTTTAATTAAAAAGTTGCTGTGTATCTTATTTTATATCGTTGCTGCTTCTGAAGTTTAAAGTTGAATTTGTGGGTCAGGATGTAATCCGACATGAAGTTGATAAAGTCGATGTTCTTGATGTCGCTGTCTACTTTGAAAAAAGAAGAAACCTTTCCGTTTTGCACCACTCCGATGTCGACGACCATTGTTCCGGTGACGTCTGCATACTTTTTTGTTTTCTTTTTCAAAAAATCGTCCGATTTAAAGACTGCGTCGATTTCTTTTGTGACTTCCTCATTCACAACCTCATCATCGGTCAGCACCTGACGTTGTGCCTGTAAAGGATTTGCGAACGCGAGCATTAAAATAAAAGGGATAAAATACAAGCTCTTCATTTTTGCTGTTGTTTTGGTTACAGTACAAAACTGCAGCTATTAGCGACTTCGCACAATACGGCATATGTCGTATACTTCAAAAAAAAATGTTTGGAAATTACCCTTCGGAAATAAAAAAGGCCGGATTATCCGACCTTTAAAAGTTGTGTCGTCCTTATTGGATTTCAGCACGAAATGTACCTTCTGTGATCTCAACCGAATTTGTTGCGTTTTCAACATTCTCGTACGCAGTTGCCGAAAAAGTTCCTCTGACTTCGGTATCCGATACTTCTGTAATTTCAACAACTCCATCGCCTCTGACAGAAGTATAGCTCGTATATTGACCGACAGTTTCGCCCATATCCAGGTAGTTGATGTACCCGTTAAGCACATTGTTGTTGCCTGATTCATAAGTACCGGGTCCGTCATAGTTAGAAATTTGGATTTGGATCGAGTTTCCGCTGTTGTCGCTGCTTTGGATCATCAGCGTATTGCTCGCAATAACAGCGGTTGGCTCAAAATATTCCGAATTGCCATAGCTGACACCATTGATTTTTGCGTTCACGTGAAAACCGGATGGTGTATCGCCACCGCCACCGTTGTCATCGTCACCGCTGCAGCCGGCTAGAAATAATGATGTTGCCATAATTCCAATTCTACCTAAAGATTTAAATGCGCTCCATGTTTTCATAATTCAAAAGATTTGTTAGTTAATATTCACTTACAAATCTGCGATTATGAGCAAAGGCAATCAATAAGGCATCTGCCGTATTTTAAAACACAATGTGTGGGAATTTCTTCTGGAGATGGTTAATCTGGCCCTGGACTTTTAACAGAAACTGCTGATGTTGCTCGGATTCCGGATTGAAAGCGCGATGACTGAGGCTTTTTTGAACCGCATCGACTTCTTGCATGGTATCAAACGCTCCTTTGGAAACTGCAGCTTCCAAAAAACGTTCCCAGATATAATCGATTGCGGTTTGGTTCGGATGGAGCATGTCATGCGAATAGAAACGGTAATCGCGAAGTTCGTCCATCATAATTTCATAGGAAGGAAAATATACCGCTGTTGCAGATTGTAAAACCTCATGTAATGCCGTGATCAGATGTGCCTTGCTACGCTGGTTTTCAACAAATCCGTCTTTGATGTGACGAACTGGCGAAACAGTGAAGATGATATGGACATTGTTGTTTACGGATTTCAACAATTCAATGATATTCTGCAGACTTTCCACATTTTCGGAAACAGACAGTAATTCTTTTGAAAATTGGTTTTGCGGAACTTTATGGCAGTTTGCAACCAATTCACCTGATTCTATATGTCGGTAAACCCATGAAGTTCCAAGTGTGATAATGATGTGTGATGCTTCTGTGATGGCGCTTTTGGCGGAAGTGGCAGACGTGTTAAGATCCTGGAGCAGTTGCACTTTAGTTGTCCGACTCAAATCAGAGTGTGCGTCGAATGAATGCCAAAGGTCTTTGTGAAGAAATATGTCTGGATCAGAAAACTTATGGCCTTCAACCGCATATCGGATAAACTTCTCCAATGCCAAAGGATGAAACAATATCCCAACAGGATTAAGTATATTTTGGAACTTATAATACCGGAACTTCTCTGCAATATTTACCGCAAAGCAAGAACCCAGCGACACAATTCGCGAATCATAATCTATAAGTTGATCGTAAGCCGGAATTGGTACCTGGGTCCTGAACTGCATAAGTTGTTATTTATGTAGTTGACTATTTAATATAATCCAGCGCTCTTTCCAGCGCTTCGGGTATCCCTAAAACA
>DASVRQ010000003.1:0-4823 GCA_036388535.1 Flavobacterium sp.
CATTTTGCCCGATATAGCTGAAACTGCCAAGATATAGGTTCTCACCGTATTTTACATTTTCAGAAATGACAGAAGGTTGTTCGATTCCGCTTTTTACCTGTTGTGCAGCAGCGTAAAATTCGAGGAGTTTCGAAAATGCAAGATAAGCATCGTCGACTTTAATGAGCGTTGTATTGATCGCGGCCTCAGGCACAAAGTTATGGTTAACAATCGTGATCGTCGCCTGGGTCGAATAGATGTAGTTCGAATATTTCGGGTTGGATAGAAATGTCAGCGAACCGGCAGTGCCTTCTTCAATTTTAGCAAGTCGGAATACTTCAGCATTGGGATTGCCAACAACTTCGCCTTCCAAAATGCCTGCTATCTGCTCTGCTGTGAATTTCATTAATGTTGATATATGTTCTGATGAAGTAAAATGAGAATTCACGCCATAATACCTGCAACGCTACTTCATCCGGGCAAAAATATAAAAAATTGATTTTGATTGTTACTTTTCGAGGAGTTGTTTTGGAAAACAGATGTAATACTTGGTCACAGGTTTCGACAGTGCCTTTAGGTTCAATTGGTCTGACGCATCTACAACATCCTCGACGGTGCGGTCTTTTTTTAGTATCCGTATAGGCTCAAGGTCATTGCTGTAAGCCTGATTTTTAATTTTTCCTTTGAAAATAAAGTACCTGGCATCAGCAGCCGAAATGCCTTGTTGTTCAGAAAAAGCGGCAATATAACCGTCAAGTTCGGCTTTCGAATATTTATCGGGACTAACCTTGATCTTGAGCAGATCACGATTGATGATCATATTGCTGAGCGAACTTAAAATGAAATCCTCGTGGTACTGCCATGATTTGAGTGCGCTGATAATATCAAAATCATCCAAACGTGAGAATTTTTCCAGAATATCGTCATTAAATGTTGCAAGCTCTATGTGGTTCTGCATGAAAAACATCAAGGCCTGACTTGCATCCAATAAAATTCCGCGGCCAACAAGTTCCTTTGCACGCTTAAGCACCTTCATCAGGATCAGCTCAGCAGCTAGGCTGGTTTTATGTAAATAAGCCTGCCAATACATTAGTCGGCGCGCCATCAAAAACTTCTCAACCGAATAAATGCCTTTCTCTTCGATGACAAGTTTATCATCCACGACGTTCATCATCTGGATCAGGCGGTCCGAGTTAATGTTTCCTTCGGCAACGCCCGTATAGAAACTATCACGCTTTAAATAGTCCATCCGGTCCATATCGAGCTGGCTCGAGATCAGTTGCAGCATGAATTTCCGATGATATTCACCTTTGAAAATTTTAATCGCCAATTCCAGTCGGCCATTGAATTCGCCATTCAGCCGATTCATGAACAACAATGATATTTCTTCGTGATTGACATTTTCAACAATGCTGTGTTCCATCGCATGTGAAAAAGGCCCGTGGCCGATATCATGCAGTAAAATCGCCACGAGCAAAGCGGTTTCTTCGTCTGCAGAAATTTCAATTCCTTTTACCCGAAGAACTTCTATCGCTCTTTGTGTGATGTGCATCGCACCAAGCGCGTGATGAAAACGAGTGTGATGTGCGCCGGGATAAACGAGGTACGACAATCCCATCTGCGAAATGCGCCGCAAACGCTGGAAATATGGATGTTGGACCAGATCGTAAATTAGCGCATCTGGAATGTTTATGAATCCGTAGATCGGATCATTCAGAATTTTCAACTTGTTGACTGTGCTCACGAAATAAATTTATACACAAATATACTTAAATATATCAGATGGATTTTGGTCGGCACCCGCGTTAAACTCAGGTTAATACCGTTGTGGAGGAGCGTTATCGGAATACGATTTTGTATCTTCATAAAAAGATGGTTATGAAAAAGATGATATTTTCAGCAATATTCTGTGCATTCGCAGGAATTGCATCCGCACAGCAAACAGGCCAGCCGAACGATGACCAATTGCAACAACAGGCTCCGCGCGAAACGCAACGTCAGGTAGAACAATCTGCACGGGAAAACGCGGTACGGCAACAAAGCGCAAGTGAGATCGAAGCTGAACGCACAGCGAAAGCCAAAGGCCAGACACAAAATCAAACAAAAGCGCAGCCAAATGGCTTACCACCGAATTTGAATGACACTTTGAATCCGCCACGGCGAAACGACCGCGTCATTCCGGCGAAAGAATAAAGATGAGTCTCCTGATGGAGGCTTTTTTTTTTAAATTCAGATTTTAAGTTCAGGGTAGATGAGCTTCGTTATCTTCGGCTTTCGACTTTAGACTTTTAAATTTAACTTTGCCACATGTCGCAAATCTTTAACAGACATAACTTCCACAATCGCACTTTCTGCATCTTCTCTGAAGTATCGGCAGGTAATGTTCAATTGCAAAAACCTGATTATGTGAGTAAGCACGGAAGCTTGTATTATTTTACATCCGAAGGTGTCACACGTATCTCAAATCATTGGGGACGAGCGGCCAAATGCAAATGGCGGCTGTTGCCGATGGAGAACCAACATATTTCGAGGACAAAGGCTGGCTTTGCAAGATGGTCTGATTTCAAACCTGATAACGATACAGAAAAATTATATTATTTATCGGTTGATGATGAATTGATTAAGGTTGATTATCTTCACAAAGAATCATTATCAGGCAACAACGCCGCTGTCTTACGAACAACATCTGAAACTGTAAAGCGTATTCGTGAGATCAGAAGCATCTTGAAATCGGATGATTTTCGGCAAGGCGAAAAGAAATTTATTGTGTCGGAAATGATAAATACATCAAAGCCGTTACGTGAAATCCGTAACCAAGATCCTGTAAAATCTGAACAGGAATGAAAGTCTTGCCATCATTCCTGAAAACACACAAGAACACCATCCTGTACGGCGCCGCAATGGCTTTTCTGCTGATTGTATTGAAATATCTTGAGCTGAAACTGGTATTTATCGATCATGCTTTTGAAGTATACGTCGGAAGCATCGCCATCATCTTTACCGCACTCGGAATATGGCTGGCACAAAAACTTACTTCACCCAAAACAGAAAAGGTATTTATCGACCGGCATATTCATATAGCCTCCGATGAATTTGTTTTTGACCAGGCTGCGTGCAGCCGCCTCAACATCAGCAAAAGGGAGCTTGAAGTTCTGAGGTTGGTTGCGAGAGGCTGCAGCAACGGTGAAATCGCAGCGGAACTCTTTGTGTCGATGAATACGGTAAAGACCCACATCACAAATTTGTTCAGCAAACTCGATGTACGACGTCGCACGCAAGCGGTTGAAAAAGCAAAGCAGCTCCGGCTCATTCCGTAGCCCGAAAGTCGTATTTTAAGCAAAATCATCCGAAAGTATGAGCGTGATGACCTCGCAGCATCAGACCTTTGGCAGATAATCTAAAAACTTACAGAGATGAAAAAAACAGTACTTACCTACGGATTAATTGCAGGCGCTATCGTCAGCGCCTGGTTGATGATCGCGATGCAGATCGGACATGAAAACATGGATGGCGACATGGGAATGTTCTATGGTTATACCGCCATGCTTGTTGCATTTGCATTTATTTTTGTTGCCGTGAAATCGGACCGGAAAGAAAACGGTGAAATTATTTCGTTTGGCAAGGCGTTTCGCATCGGGCTTTACATTACGTTGATTGCCTCGACCCTATACGTCTTGGCATGGCTTGTGACCTATTACTTTTTTATACCCGATTTTATGGACAAGTACGTTGCCAGTGCAATTGAGCAATTACGGGCTAATGGAGCAAGCGCTGCCGAAATCGCAAATGAGCGGGCTGAAATGTCCCAATATATTGAATGGTATAAAAATCCGCTGTTCGTTGTGTTATTGACCTATATGGAGATTCTGCCGGTCGGTCTTGTCTTATCTGTAATAGCTGCGGCAATTCTTAAAAGGAAAGAAGCTGGTTCCGCTGTATATAACTAGTAACGTGATAGTTAAATAAAAGTTAAGCAGCTTTTACCTTTTATTTAATAGTGATACATTAGTGTCAATCTTATAGAAGTATAATTTATTTAAGAACCTCAAGAACAGTTAGATTCTATTTGTTATTTAGGTTATTGATGGGAGAGGTTTCATTTAAATGAAACCTCTTTCTGTTTTTATGGGTTAAAAAAACGCAAAAAAAGAGGCCCTTTTGGAGCCTCTTAGTAGGTTAGTAGATTATAGCTAACTTTCGGTTTACGTTGCCAGTACTTTGATGTTAGTTGAATTTTATTTTTACCGAAGAACAATTAAAATAAAATTCGTAATAAACTACGTTCCTCTAAATTAGGTTTTAAATCGGATAAAAAGATTTAAACTCCCAACTTTACGTTTAAATTAACACGTTAACAGATAACCGACTACAAGCTTCTAATATCTGTCAGTATTGAATGGCGTATCCGTTGCAGTTCCGGGAATGTCATCAGCAACCGAATCATTTGAAAAGGATTTATACTTTCTGTTTCCGTGATTCTCCTGAAACGGATCCTGTCCGGATGGAGTTTCTTCATCTGCCCGATCGTGATGATGCGCTGCTTGTCCAGGCTCACCTTCTCCTCTTTCTTTTGCTTTTTGGGCAGCATCAATAAATTCCTGTTGTTCCTTTAAACGGATTGCTTCTAATTCTTCAGGTGTTTTTTTCCCGCTTTCCATAATCGTAGTTTTTATTAGTGTAAATTAAAGATAACAAACGACAGTTCAAATCCCAATCGTTTTATCACAACGTTAGCATTTTGAGAATGTTAGCAAATTCCCGAGGCAACTTAGACAGCCGAGGCGGATTTAACTTTACAATAATTTTATGAGCGAAGCTTTTTATTTAATATTAAATTGCGGCAG
>DASVRQ010000004.1:0-2590 GCA_036388535.1 Flavobacterium sp.
CTGATGTTAAATACAACCTTCTCATTTACATCATCAAAACTTGGAAACCAATGACTCGTGTATTTTCCCTGGCCTTGCGTCCATATCTGCGCATTTTCGCCTGATCCGATGAAATACATTGTCTGCTTCGGCTTTGCCACATAATCAAATGAAATTTTGTGCTTTCCTTTTTTGAATTTTCTGATCAGCTGCAACTGCTTGCCCGTGTTATTGGTTTTAACGGTTTTTCGTCCAAACTTCACATTCGTAAAAACCATATTTTGAGCATCAATTTTAATTGTGTCCACCGCTTTTAGAACGTTTAAAGTATAAACTACAGAACCGGTCACTTCGCGCGTTTCCGCATTGACTTTTAAATTAGCTTGAGCTGTTTTAAAATCAATTTGGGTTTGCTGGCAATAAACCGAATTGCAAACCAGAAAAAGTATAACGAAATATTTCATTGAAATTTTATTAGGAGCTGTTCCGGCTTTACGCTGCAATCTTTTTTTGAGATCTTTCGCAAGCTCAAGATGACACAAAAAAAAGATATCCGCTTCAATCCGGGCTAGGTGTCCAAAGTTACAAAGATTTAGGAAAGTTGGCAGAATACCTGTTTCCGATTAACCGAATTTCGAATTATCTTCGCTTCAAAATTAATTCGTCAATGTCTAATTTGCTGCAAACCCCGATAGAATACCTCAAAGGCGTCGGGCCAGCGCGTGGCGAACTTCTTAAAAAGGAACTCGGAATTCATAAATACGGCGATCTGCTTAACTTTTATCCGAACCGGTATATTGATCGAACGCGTTATTACAAAATTAGCCAACTCCAGAATAATGCTGCCGAAGTCCAGGTAATGGGGAAAATCATCCATATAAAAACTGTTGAACAAGCGCGCGGAAAACGATTAGTCGCAACATTATCAGATGAAACCGGCGAGATGGAGCTGGTTTGGTTTCAAGGCCACAAATGGATCCGTGAATCATTAAAGCTCAACATTCCGATGGTAGTCTTCGGAAAATGCAACTCTTTTAACGGAATGTTCAGTATGGTTCATCCTGAAATGGAACTGCTCACGGAACACGAACAGAGTCTGCGTTCTGCGATGCAACCCGTTTATCCGTCAACCGAAACGCTCAATAACCGCGGCGTCAGTAATCGAGTCCTCAATAAAATGATGCAGCAGCTGTTTCTCGAGACGCAGGCATTGTTCTCAGAAACATTGTCACCGGAGATCATTTCGGCATTAAACCTTATTCCTAAAAAAGCCGCTTTGTTCAATATCCATTTTCCAAAAAGCGCCGAAGCATTGGCGGAAGCCCAGTTCCGACTCAAATTTGAAGAATTATTCTATATCCAATTGCAACTGATCAGCAAGAACCTGATCCGAAAACACAAAATCAAAGGCCATCCATTTGTGAAAGTCGGTGATTACTTCAACAACTTCTATCAAAATCATCTTCCGTTTGAACTGACGAACGCACAAAAACGTGTCATTAAAGAAATCAGGAATGATATGGGAAGTCCGGCGCAAATGAACAGATTATTACAAGGCGATGTCGGCTCCGGAAAAACGATAGTAGCTTTGATGAGCATGCTTTTGGCATTGGACAATGGCTTCCAAAGCTGTTTGATGGCACCAACAGAAATTCTGGCAAATCAGCATTACCGCGGATTATCAGAATTGGCAATCGGACTCAGCATCAACATCAGAATACTAACAGGTTCAACAAAAACTGCCGACCGGAAGATCATCCATGAAGAACTTGAAAATGGAAGTCTGCACATAATTATTGGAACACATGCGCTTCTCGAAGACAAGGTCAAATTCAAAAACCTCGGACTCGCAGTTATCGATGAGCAGCACCGATTTGGTGTTGAGCAACGTTCAAAACTGTGGAAAAAAAACGAGATCCCGCCTCATGTTTTGGTGATGACCGCGACTCCTATTCCGCGAACGCTTGCGATGAGCTTATATGGAGATCTTGATGTTTCAGTAATTGACGAACTTCCACCTGGACGAAAACCAATTCAAACCGTGCACCGTTTCGACAGCAACCGACTTAAAGTATGGAAATTCATTAAGGACGAAATTGCAAAGGGACGGCAGATATATATCGTTTATCCATTGATCCAGGAATCAGAAAAAATGGATTACAAGGATTTGATGGATGGGTATGAAAGTGTTTCACGGGACTTTCCGCTTCCGCAATATGCCGTTTCAATCGTACATGGAAAAATGAAACCCGCCGATAAAGATGCTGAAATGGAACGCTTTTCAAAAGGAAAAACCAATATCATGGTTGCGACCACTGTAATCGAGGTTGGAGTCAACATTCCGAACGCGAGTGTGATGATAATTGAAAGTGCTGAAAGATTTGGTTTGTCGCAGTTGCACCAATTGCGTGGCCGTGTTGGCCGTGGCGCTGAGCAAAGTTATTGCATACTGATGACGTCACATAAATTGTCGGCCGACAGTAAAATCCGTATGGATACGATGGTTAAAACTAACGATGGGTTTGAAATTGCTGAGGTTGATCTAAAACTTCGTGGACCCGGCGATTTAATGGGAACCCAGCAAAGCGGCGTGTTGAATTTACAGATCTCT
>DASVRQ010000005.1:0-28040 GCA_036388535.1 Flavobacterium sp.
GTTTTTCGCAAATAAATTTTTGAAGTTTTTCAACTTTAACTTTCTCTGCTTTTCCAGTATCTGCGGGTGAACGTCTGCCTTAATGCGGGTGCAAAAGTAACACCTAAATTCAGTTTCTGCAAGCTTTGCAATAGGTTTTTATTGTAAAATTTTGCTAAAATTGTGTAAGTCACTGGCAGATTGCAAATTGTATTTTAAAAAGTTTGCGGTTGACCGTTGACCGTTGACGGTTGCAGTTGATGAAAATGCCGATATCTGATTACGCAGCAGATGCTTTTACGTTAGGGATAGCAGCGGAAAGCTCGATTTAATGCAGCGCCAGCGTAATTAAAGCGCACTTGAAGCGTATAGCCCGGCCCGAAGGGAAACGCTCCCAAAAAAAAAGAATACACTATAATAGTTGAGGACATCACAGCTAGAAGAAGTATTTAGCTTATCATTGCCGCAACATTTAAAAACATCAACAATTCAACAATGAAAAAACTTTACTTCTTACTACTGCTCATCGTTAATATAAGTTCAGCACAATCGCTTGTGGAAGATCCAACCTTCACTACCGGAACAGGATTCAACAACTGGAGCGGCTTTGGCAGCATAACAGTTGACCGCGTGCAGGCACAGACAGATGGCAAAATAATAGTCGTCGGACAATACATCAATTATAACGGTACTAGCGCAAACTGCATCATCCGCCTCAACCCTAATGGGACCAAAGACACAAGTTTCAACGTGGGAACTGGCACTAACGCAGGAATTTGGGGCTGCACTCTCCAAAGCGACGGCAAAATCTTAATCTTCGGCGGCTTCACAAGTTATAACGGTGTATCGTCTAACCGGATCGTACGATTAAATACTGACGGAACTAAAGATGCAACGTTTACTATCGGCACAGGGCCAAGTAATTATTTAGAGTCTGTAAAGGTTCAACCTGATGGGAAGATCATTATAGGAGGAAGCTTTACCAGCTACAACGGCACACCTATTAACAGGGTTGCGAGGTTGAATGCGAATGGAACGCTTGACACCGGCTTTACTGTTGGTATCGGGGCGGATGACCACGTACGAGATATTGCAATCCAATCTGATGGAAAAGTACTTGTCAGTGGAAATTTTTTTAATTTTAATGGTGCTGCAAAACAGAAACTTGTGCGGCTTAACGCTAATGGAACCATCGATACCGCGTATAATAACGCAGGAACCGGTCCGCTATCAAATGTTTGGACGATTGCACTTCAATCAGATGGCAAACTTTTAATCGGTGGCGAATTCCAAGCATATAACGGAATAGGCAGAAACAGAATCGCACGCCTTAATACGGACGGCACACTTGACACAACTTTTGATATAGGCAGCGGCGCCAGCAGCACTGTAATGTCGTTGTTCCCTGATGTTGACGGCAGAATCTATCTCGGTGGCTCGTTTACATCTTATAATGGGACTGGAAGAGAAAGATTCGCCCGACTGAACCCGGATGGCAGCCTCGACGAGACCTTAACTCTCAGCGGGGGATTTGACAACTGGGTGACATCGATTTCAAAGCAAGCGGATAACAAATTGTTGATAGGAGGAAATTTTACAACTTTTAACGGAGCTACCAAGAATCGGATTGTGCGGACAAACGCAGTCAATCTAAATAGTAATAACATTGATGCTGCTGAGTTTAAACTCTATCCGAATCCAACAACGTCCTTACTCTATATTGAAACAGCTAATAATTTTGACCACTACAGTATTTCGGATAGTAGTGGAAGAATTATTGCCCAATCTAAATTAACCGATGACTTTATCAATGTTCAGCATTTAGCGGAAGGAATCTATATTCTGACCTTGGCAGAAGGCAATGCCACGACAGTCCGTAAATTCATTAAGTATTAAAGGCAAATTGTGCTATGTCCCGAAATTTCGTATTTGTTTTCATCTGGATTACGGCTATATTTGCCGTTCATAAATTTTAAACGATGATTAAGATTACACTTCCCGATGGTTCGGTAAAGGAGTTCGACCAAAATGTCACTCCAATGGATGTTGCGAAAAGTATTAGTGAAGGACTTGCCAGAAACGTGATTTCGGCTTCCTTTAATGAAACGACCATTGAAACAACGACACCGCTGACCACCGATGGTTCTCTTATATTATATACGTGGAATGACAAAGACGGTAAAAAAGCGTTTTGGCATTCGACTTCACACGTGCTTGCACAGGCATTGCAGGAACTTTATCCCGGAGTTAAACTCACTATCGGACCTGCAATTGAGAACGGATTCTATTACGATGTTGATTTTGGCGATCACAAAGTAACGGATGCCGATTTCAAAGCCATCGAAGAACGCGTACTAGCAATCGCACGGGAAAAACATGAATTCAAAATGCGCTCGTCTTCAAAAGCAGACGCACTTGCGTTCTATAAAAAAGAAAACAACCCGTACAAGATCGAGCTTATTGAAAATCTTAAAGACGGGACAATTACTTTCTGCGACCATGCCACTTTCACCGATCTATGCCGAGGCGGACATATTCCGAATACCGGAATCATCAAAGCGATGAAAATCATGAGCATCGCCGGCGCTTACTGGCGTGGCGACGAAAAGAACAAACAACTTACACGCGTTTACGGAATATCATTTCCGAAACAAAAAGACCTGACTGATTACCTCGAACTTCTAGAAGAAGCAAAACGCCGTGATCACAGGAAACTGGGGAAAGAACTGGAATTATTTGCGTTTTCGGCTAAAGTCGGACAAGGTTTACCGTTGTGGCTTCCGAAAGGAGCTGCGTTACGCGACCGACTCGAGCAATTCCTTAAAAAAGCACAGAAAAAAGGCGGATACGAACAAGTCGTGACGCCGCATATCGGTCAAAAGGAACTATATGTGACATCAGGTCATTATGCTAAATATGGAGCCGACAGCTTTCAACCAATTTCAACTCCGGCTGAAGGCGAGGAATTTTTATTGAAACCGATGAACTGTCCGCATCACTGCGAGATTTATAACGTACGGCCATGGTCGTATAAAGATCTTCCGAAACGATATGCCGAATTCGGAACTGTTTACCGATATGAGCAGTCAGGTGAACTGCACGGATTGACACGTGTCCGCGGATTTACCCAGGATGATGCACACATTTTTTGCACGCCTGATCAATTGGACTCGGAGTTTAAAAAAGTGATCGATCTGGTATTGTATGTTTTTGGATCATTAGGGTTTGAAAATTTTACAGCTCAGATATCTTTACGTGATCAGGAAAACCGCGACAAATATATCGGATCAGATGAAAATTGGGAAAAAGCCGAAAACGCAATCATTAGCGCGGCACGCGATAAGAATCTGAATACGGTCGTCGAATATGGCGAGGCTGCATTTTACGGCCCGAAGTTGGACTTTATGGTGAAGGATGCTTTGGGTCGCCAGTGGCAACTCGGAACAATCCAGGTCGATTACAACTTGCCTGAACGTTTCGACTTAACCTACAAAGGATCAGACAATGAGTTGCACCGGCCGGTGATGATCCACCGTGCACCTTTCGGATCAATGGAACGTTTCATCGCGATACTTCTCGAACATACAGCAGGAAATTTCCCACTTTGGCTGATGCCTGAGCAAGCTATAATCTTGTCGCTGAGCGAGAAATATGAAAATTATGCGAAAAAAGTTTTAGAATTGCTGGAAAATCACGAAATTCGCGCCCTGATTGACAACAGAAACGAGACGATTGGCCGCAAAATCCGAGATGCTGAAGGCCAAAAATTCCCGTTTATGCTAATTGTAGGTGAGGAAGAAGAGAAGAATGGAACAATATCCGTTCGTCGCCACGGTCAGGAAGGAAGAGGAAATATCAGCGTTACAATTGATGAATTTGCAGCAATAGTAACCGAGGAGATAAACAAGACATTGAAGACATTTACAGTATAACTTAAAGAATAAAGCCATAGCAATACGAAGTAACAGAGGCTACCAGCCCCGAGTAGAAAAAAAAGACGCACACCGGATCAATCAGCATATCCGAGGTGTTGCAGAAGTCAGGCTTGTTGGCGAAAACATTGAGCCGGGAGTTTTTAAGCTTTCGGAAGCATTGCGCCTTGCCGATCAGTTCGAATTGGATTTAGTAGAAATTTCTCCTAACGCCGATCCGCCTGTTTGCAAGATAATGGATTATAAGAAATTCGTTTACGAGCAAAAGAAACGCGACAAGGTACTGAAGGCAAAATCAACTCAGGTTGTAGTAAAGGAAATCCGTTTTGGGCCGCAGACAGACGAGCACGATTACGAATTCAAACGCAAGAACGCAGAGAAGTTCCTTAAAGAAGGCGCGAAACTAAAAGCATTCGTATTCTTCAAAGGACGTTCGATCATCTATAAGGACCAGGGCCAGATCTTGTTATTAAGATTGGCAACAGACCTTGAAGAATTCGGAAAAGTGGAAGCGATGCCGGTTTTGGAAGGAAAGCGGATGATCATGTTTATCGCGCCGAAGAAGAAGAAGTAGATTAGTTTACAGTTGACGGTTCACAGTTAACAGTAGAATATCTAAAGAATAATGCCCTAGCTCCAGAAAACAAAATAGTTCACTTTTATATTGACTGTCAACCGTCAACTGTAAACCGTCAACTAAGAAAATAGTAAGTCAAATTAAATAAATCAGGACAAGATGCCTAAAATGAAAACGAAGTCCTCAGCCAAGAAACGATTCAAAGTTACTGGTTCAGGAAAAATCAAAAGGAAACATGCTTTCAAAAGCCACATCCTTACCAAGAAGTCTAAAAAGCGTAAGCTAGCACTGACTCACTCTGCTTTGGTTCACAAGACAGATGAGAAAAGTGTAAAACAAATGCTTAGGATTATCTAAATGGGCACAAGGTGCAAGGTGCAAGGCGCAGGGAAAACCCTGAACCGTGAACCCTAGACCCTGAACCATCACTAGGTTAAAACAATTCAAATAACCTTGGAGTATGGCCTTAAGTTCCTTTGATTAAATTCGGGACGCCTGCTACAAAAACACATTAAATTATGCCAAGATCAGTAAACTCGGTTGCCAAAAGGGCACGCAGAAAAAAAATAATGAAACAAGCCAAAGGTTTCTTTGGCCGTAGAAAAAACGTTTGGACAGTTGCTAAGAACGCCGTTGAAAAAGCAATGGTGTACGCTTACCGCGACAGAAAGGTGAACAAGAGAAACTTCCGCGCATTGTGGATCCAGCGTATCAACGCAGGAGCACGATTGGAAGGAATGTCTTATTCCCAATTCATGGGGAAAGTAAAAGGCGCCGGAATCGAATTGAACCGTAAAGTTCTTGCCGATCTTGCAATGAACCATCCGGAAGCTTTTAAAGCAATACTTAGCAAAGTAAAATAAACGTTTAATAATATTTTTGACTTACTATAAACCCGTTCGAAAGACCGGGTTTTTTATTTTATGGCCACGAATTCACGAATTATTTCGAACCAGTTTGGAAACAATTCGTGAATTCGTGGCGAAAAATTTTTGGCGTGACCACAAGGGTCGCGCTTTCGGCTGCACAAGGTGCCTGCCTCTATCGCTCACGCGAGCAGCCGCTTCTGAAAATTGAAACTCTCAATATCACAGCTTAAACTATTCCAAAAGCTAGACTTTTGCTAATATTTATATTATATTCACGAAATGAGCAGCAGTACAGAAAACGAGCAGGAAATCCTTATTAAATCAAAAAATTTATTTCCTGTTGTTGGAATTGGAGCTTCAGCAGGAGGCCTTGATGCGTTTAAAAAAGTACTTAGTGCGATCCCCGCAAAATCGGGAATGGCATTTGTGCTTGTGCAGCATCTTACTCCAACACAGGAGAGCATTCTTCCCGAATTGCTGCAACGCGTCACGCCAATCGAGGTAAAGCAGATTTCAGACGACCTTAAAGTGGAGCCCAACACCATTTATATTATTCCGAGCAACAAAATGCTCACCGCAAATGATGGAGTTTTACAGTTGAGTCCGCGTTCTGAAGCCAGCGCTAAAACCAAGAATATGCCGATCGACCTGTTCTTCAGTTCCCTGGCCGAGGTACATCAGGAACATGCAATTGGAGTGATTTTATCAGGCCTTGCGAACGACGGAACACTCGGATTAAAATCAATTAAAGATCACGGTGGAATAACCTTTGCCCAAGATGAAGACTCAGCCGAATTTGACGGGATGCCAACAAGCGCAATACAGGCAGGAGTTGTGGATTTCGTGCTTCCGCCAGAGGACATAATTGCCCGGATAATAGAAATAAAGAGGAAGATCACGCGGTCAGATGATGAGTTGCTAAACCTGCCGAAACAGGAAGAGGACATTTATAAGCAGACGCTTACGATCTTGCGGATGCGTAAAGGTACCGACTTTACTTTTTACAAACAGGCAACGATCCGCAGGAGAATCTTGCGCAGGATTGCATTGACAAACAAGTCAACATCGGCCGAATACTTAAAATACCTGCGCGAAAATACCGCTGAACAGGATATCTTGCATCAGAATCTGCTTATACCGGTAACCGAATTTTTCCGCGATCATAAAATATTCGACAGTCTCTGCAATTCTATATTTCCCGAAATACTAAAGAACAAAGCTAACGATAGGCCTATCAGGATCTGGCTTGCCGGATGCAGTACCGGTCAGGAAGTTTATTCGATGGCAATCTGTCTTAAAGAATTTTTGGGAAGTAAAACCGAGAGAGTCCAAATATTTGCAACCGACATCAGCGAACCGGCGATTGCAAAAGCACGATCAGGAATCTATACCAAACAGGAAGTCGCCGGACTTTCAAATTACCGGCTATCTGAAAATTTCATCCAAAATGGGGATAATTATCAGGTAAATAAGGCGTTGCGCGACATGTGTGTCTTCGCATTGCATAATTTCCTAAAAGATCCGCCATTCGGAAATTTAAATTTTATTTCGTGTCGCAATGTCTTGATCTACATGGAACCTTACCTGCAGAAGAAGGCGTTTGCCACCTTTCATTATGCGTTAATTCCGAAAGGATTCCTGCTTTTAGGTAAATCTGAAAGCATCAATACTGTACCGGACCTTTTTGCCCCATTCAATCAACAACATAAAATATTTATCAGAAAGGATGCACAAGCCCGTTATATGCACGTCGCCACCACAAAAAGCGAGATGTATATCGACAATAAAAATTCAGCTCCAGAGCCGGAATCCGCAGTGATTGATTATAAGAAAACCACTGACGAAATTCTTTTGAATAAATACACGCCTTCCGGAGTTGTGGTAAATGATGTCTTGGACATTATACAGTTTCGTGGCAACACATCGTCGTTCTTAGCACAGATGTCCGGTAAACCGAGCCACAATTTGATGAAGCTCGCGAAGCCGGAACTGGCGTTTGAGCTGCGAAATCTCCTGATGAAAGTTAAAAAGGTAAACAAAACTGTCATTAAAGACAATATCAGAATTAAGGAAGATGGCCAACATCGGATTGTGACAATTGAAGCATTGCCGCTTCCAAACACGATCGATCCGCACTATTTGGTACTGTTTCGTGAAACATTGAATATTGAAGCAAATCCTCGCCAGGTTGCTCCTTCCGAAAGTTCGGAACCAGCAGATGACTATAAAGACGCCAGGATCAAACAATTGGAAATGGAACTGGCGCAAATTCGGGATGATATGCGTACAGTGACCGAAGAACAGGAAGCTGCAAATGAAGAACTGCAAAGTGCCAATGAAGAATTGCTTAGCGGAAGTGAGGAACTGCAAAGTTTGAACGAAGAACTGGAAACAGGCAAAGAAGAATTGCAAAGTACAAATGAGGAGCTGACAGTCATGAACCAGGAAATGCTGAGCTTAAATGAGCAACTTACCGATGCCATCGATTATGCAGAATCGGTTGTGGCAACAATACATGAACCTTTAGTGGTGCTTGATGCAGCGATGAAGGTTCGGTCGGCAAATAAAGCATTTTATACATTATTCGGTGTCAGCCCGGAAGATACTGAAGGGGAATCTATTTTTCAGATAGGAAACCAGCAGTGGAATGATCCGGTGCTTCAGACCATGTTTAAGGAAATACTGCCAAAACATAAAAATCTCGTTAATCATGAAGTAACATTTTTTCTTCCTCAGCTCGGAATGCGTACCATTCTTTTAAATGCCAAAGGAATGAGACCAACCAAAAGCAAAGAGCCGCTGATACTGGTGGTACTGCAAGATGTTACGGAACGTCTGCTGTTGGAACAGAAAGAAAATCAGATTTTAAAACGATTTAAAAGTATGTTGATTCATGCTCCGGTAGCAGTACTTATTCTAAAAGCTGAAGAATTGCGGGTAGAACTGGCGAATGACTGCTACTTAAAATCGATGTGCAGAGGCAGGGAAATAATTGGAATGTCATTTTTTAAGGCGCTGCCAAAGATGGATAATTTGCGTACCCGTGAAATTCTAAGCGACGTGCTCAGTAAAGGAACTGTCGAGCACGATCATGAAGTAGGAGTCGTTATTACCGAAAACAAAATTAACAAATCGTCTTATTTCGATTTTGTGTATCAGCCGATGTATGAAGCAGATAAAACCATTTCGGGAATTATAATTGTGGCCAATAACATTACTGATCAAGTTGTCGCTCGAAAACGAATGGAATTGCAGGCTGTTATGACCCATAATCTATTTATGACAGCGCCTGGCTTCGTATGTACATTGGTAGGATCAGGCCACGTTTATGATCTGGTTAATGAACGTTATCAGCAGCTATTTGGTAAACGTGCAATAACCGGAAAGCCGATACTTGAAGCACTTCCGGAACTTGAAGGCCAAGGCTTTGTTGAAATCCTGGATTCTGTTTATAATACGGGAGAGACATACCTTGGTATAGATATTCCGATAATGCTGGCTCATGATGTTGATTTGGAACCTGAGCTGCGATATTTCAATTTCAGTTATCAGCCGATGTACAATGAAGATAACAAAATCTACGCAATTCTTGTGTTTGGTTATGAAGTCACAGAAGAATTTAATGCGAAAAATGATATAATTGCAATGCAGCAAAAGCATGCAAACGATCTTGAAATGAACATTGCAGAGCGAACCGCCGAACTCAGTATTGCTAACACCGAATTGATCCATGCAAATACCAAACTTCTAAAAGCCAACAGAGAACTGGAATCGTTCAATTATATCTCCAGCCATGATCTCCAGGAACCGTTGCGGAAAATCCAAATGTTCACTAGCCGTATCTTAGAAAGTCCTGAGAGTGCCGATATGACCGCTACAAACAAAGATTATTTTCTGCGCATCCAATCTTCAGCATGGAGAATGCAGACTTTAATCCAGGATTTGCTATCATACGCGCATGTCAGCATCGTGGAACGAAAATTTGAAAAACTGGATCTGGCGCCGATATTTAACGATGTCTTGAATGATCTCTCAGAATATATTTTGGAAACCAGAGCAGTCGTTAATATCGGTCCGCTCTGTCATTCCAATATAGATGCTTCGCAATTCCGTCAGGTGATAAACAACTTAATTGGTAACGCCCTTAAGTACGTCAAACCAGGCGAAACACCAGAAATTGACGTGGCGTGCCGGATCGCAACAGGCAAAGAATTCAATAATCCTGCTCTTGATCGTAACTCAAAATACTGCAACATTAAGATCAGCGATAACGGAATTGGTATAGACGCGCAATACCACGATAAAATATTTGAAGTTTTTCAACGCCTTCATCAAACAGTGAATTATGCAGGAACAGGAATCGGACTCGCGATCGTCAAAAAATTAATAGAGAATCATAATGGCGTCATTGAAGTGACATCAAAACTTGGCGAGGGTTCGACATTCGACATTTATATTCCTGAATATTAAATAACTTACCATGGCAGCTAAACCCAAATTTAGTCGTAATAGGTGCCTCAGCAGGCGGATTAAACGCACTGGTTGAAATGGTACAGTCGTTTGAAAAAGGTCTTAACACCTCGTACTGCATCGTACTCCATCTGTCACGCAAAGGAGTTGGAGACTTTGTTGTTCACCGACTGAAACAAGTAACTGACATGGAATGCAAAATGGTCGTCAACGATGCAGTTATAGAATCTGATTGCATATATGTCGCACGGCCTAATCAACACATGTTAGTCAAAGATGGGAGATTTTTACTAGGCGCCGGTCCTGAAGAAAATAGATACCGTCCTTCGATCGACGTACTGTTCCGTGCCGCTGCCGTTTCGTACAGTTCCAATGCAATCGGCGTGATCTTAAGCGGACTTCTCGATGATGGAACTTCAGGTATGTCGGCAATACAGCGATGTGGCGGCGCCTGCATTGTTCAGGATCCCGAAGAGGCAGAATATCCCGATATGCCAATGTCGGTATTGAATAACATGTCGGTTGACCACGTTGTGAAACTCGATGAAATCGGACCAACGATAAAACAGATCCTGGGTAATATAAAAGGAAGAAAAAAACCTGTTCCCAAAGATGTACTCGCAGAATCAACGATCGCTGAACATACTGCTGTCGGAATTGATGATGTCAGAAAATTGGATGTCGTGCAAAGCATTTTTGCGTGTCCTGATTGCGGCGGCGGACTCTGGGAGGTGCAAAACGATGTCGTAAAGCGATACCGCTGTCATATCGGCCATGCCTATACAGAGAAAGATCTAGTGTTGAAACAGGCACAAATCGCAGGCACAACATTGTGGGCAGCTTTACGTATGATGGAAGAACGAAAACATCTTCTCAGAAAAATCGAAGTTGACAACACCCAAAAGGGATTTAAGGCTTTGGCTAAGATAAATGTGCAAAAACAGGATGAATTGGAGAATCACATTCTCAAATTAAAAGAAATTTTGCTCGATTTGCAAAATCATGACACCGCTTAACCGAATCTCAATTTGCAGCTTTTTGGCGTGACCACAAGGGTCGCGCTTTCCGTTGCAAGTCCGCGCTCGTTACCTCGCTGTGGGCTTTCCTCTGCAATCGCTCACGCGGGCCCACCTATATTCGAGCATTATTTATTTCATAGATCTCTTCCAGAAACTTCGTATCTTGGGGTTTCACAACAATAATTATGGACAATAATAAAATAGCACTGATCACAGGCGGCAGCCGCGGACTCGGGAAAGACATGGCCTTTAACCTGGCCAAAAGAGGAACAGACGTCATCTTTACGTACAACAACCGCAAAGACGAAGCACAAGAAGTTGTTCGTCAATTAGAAAATTTAGGCGTGAAAGCGGCAACTTTGCAGCTTGATGTAGCAGATTCAAAAAAATTCAGCAGCTTTATCAACGAAGTGCAGGCTCTTCTCAAAAACACGTTTGAAGCCAGGCACATCGACTTTTTAATCAATAATGCAGGCGTCGGACATCACAAACCTTTTGCCGAAACGACGGAGGAAGATTTTGACAACATGGTCAACATTCACCTGAAAGCAACTTATTTTCTGACACAAAAAGCATTACCGATTCTTGAAGATGGCGGCGCAATAATCAACCTTTCGAGCGGCCTCGCGCGCTTTTCCACGCCCGGACATTCGGCTTACGCCTCGATGAAAGGCGGAATAGAAACCCTCACGCGTTACATGGCAAAAGAGTTAGGAAACAGGCAAATACGCGTAAACACTGTTGCCCCTGGTGCAATCGAAACAGATTTCGGCGGCGGTGCCGTACGTGACAATGCTGAAATGAATGCCATGATAGCCTCGGGCACCGCTTTAGGCCGTGTCGGAAAAGCAGATGACATAGGTAGTGTTGTAGCTTTCCTTTGTAGTGACGAAGCGAAATGGATCAACGGCCAACGCATAGAAATTTCAGGTGGCGTATTTTTATAATATATTATGATATCAGTACAAGTTTCTTATCGCGTCGATCCAGAGTTCGTGCAGCAAAACATTGTTAACATCAACAAATTTCTATCCGACTTCAAATTAATGAAAGGCTTCAATTATAGCGTATTCCTGAAAAGCGACCAATGTACCTTTGTGCACATGTCCGAATATGAAAACGAAGATATCCAACAGCAAGTACTGAATGTTCCGTCCTTTTTGGAATTTCAGAGGCAACGGGATCAAAGCGGGCTTAATGATTCGCACACGGTTGAAATGCTGACAAAAATTGGTTCATCAATCGCATAAAAAAACCCGACACTTGTCGGGTTTCTTTATCATATAATTTGTCCCTTATTGGAAAACTTCCTCTGTTTCGCCATCAAAACTCGCAAACACCATTGTCGGATGTGAATCCTGATGAAAGATGCTTCCCTCACTGTCAATTGCAATCGCACCTGCAAATCCGTCAAATGGTTTAAGTTCGCCAAAAGTTTTAGCAAAAGCTTTATCAATCGGAAAGCCATCGGTCACCCGCGTCACGATTTTCGCCGCAACAGCTCCACTTACAATGTCCTCACCTACTCCGGTTACACTGACAGCGCAATTTGAATTGGCGTAATTTCCGGCAACGGTAGCCGAATCGGAAATACGTCCCGGCATCTCAAAACCTTTTCCACCGGTAGATGTTGCGACTGCGAGCCTTCCTTCTTTATCAAGAGCAACACAACCAACCGTCCCTTTTCCCTGGGAAGCCAGTTTTTGTTCGTAATCCTTACGTCTTTCTGGCGTTTCTGTCGAATATTTCGGAAATCCCTGATCGGCTGCGAATGCGTTTGCACCAACACCTCCAAGAACTTTGTCATCATAATCAAGCAGCTTCTGTGCAACCTGCACCGGATTTTTGATATCCTCAATATTAATGACGCCGCTCATTTTCAACGTCCGTCCGTCCATAACAGAAGCACTCATCCTGATTTTTCCGTCAGCTTGGATCTGTGATCCCGTCCCAGCGTTAAAAAGATCATCATCTTCGAGTTGGCTAACCGCGTACACAACCGCTTCCAACGCTGTATGTGTCTGCAGAAAATGATAAGCAGATTTTACAATCCGAAGCATTGCCTGCTGCTTGTTGCTCTTGGTCTGTTCGTCTGTCGAAGCCTCTGAGAAAAAACCTCCGTGTATGATTATTTTCATAAAATTTTATTTTAGTCGTCTGACAGGAAGTGTAACTTCTCCGCATATTGCGACGAATTGATATGCATTTTATGTGTTTTTAAATCGAATGTGTCGTTCTTGCTCATAACGTGTGTTACAAGGTGGGATATTGAAATCGGCTGACCCAGCTCTACCTGAGTCAGGTTCGTATCTTTAATTTCACGTCCGTCAACCAAAATCACAAGTCCGGAGCCAATAGCTTCCATTTCACGTGCATTTTTAATTAAAAGTCCGGTGTCTTCTCCAAGTCCGATCCCAAGTACTTTCGGGTTTCCGACAACTGCCTGGAACAAACGCCCAATCCTTCCCCGCTGAACAAAGTGCGTATCGATGATAACACCATCAATTAAACCGAGACCGCTTGTAATTTTCACCTCACCTTTGAGCAAAGCTTCCGAACTGCTTCCCTGATAAATCATGTTATTTGAAGCCGCCGCCGCGCCCGCAGACGTTCCGGCATAGATAAAATCTTCATTGTAGTATTTGTCAAGCAGCAAGTCATGAAATTTGGTTCCGCCCAAAATTGAACTCAGTCGTAATTGGTCACCTCCGGTAAACATAACAACATCCGCGTTCTTAAGTCTTTCAAGGACTTCAGGATCACCTGCCATTTCCCGCTTTTCCAGATGAAGGATATCGACATTTGTAGCACCTAAAAAGTTTAGAGCCTTCACGTATTCCGGACCAATTTCCCGTGGAATTTTGGAAGCGGTTGTTATTATTTCGATCCTTGACTTTTCCTGAAGCCGTGCTTCATTCAGGATTCTCCTTAAGATTCCTGTTTCAAAAAATGTCAGGTTGTTGGCAACATTGACATCAAGATCCGTTTCAGTAAAACTTCCCTTATCAACCGCACCTCCTATTATTATTAATTTTCCGCGTATTTCCATGTGGTAAAAATAGCCAAAAAGATAAAAACGGTCATCCAACTAATCCTTTTTTTATTGTTAATTATGCCTTAAAACCTGATTATCAACTTGATTATGAATAGACATAAAAATATTGTACCAATACGATGTTAAATGTTTTTTTTTAACTAATTTTCTAAAGGATTGCGTTCCTGCACAAACAATTGCAGAATTTATGCTGTTCGTGCATTTCCAATTTGTCAAAATAAACATCCACCTTCTATGAAAATACTGAAAATACAAGCGTTACGTGGCCCGAATATCTGGAGTATCCGCCGAAAAAAATTAATTCAGATGCGTCTGGATCTTGAGGAAATGGAGCAATTTCCGACCAATAAAATTCCGGGATTCAGAGAGCGAATCGAGCAATTGCTCCCGACGCTCGGAAAACATCGCTGTTCAGAAGGAGTTCCTGGCGGACTTTTTATGCGCATCGAACGCGGCACGTGGATGGGACATGTCATCGAGCATATTGCGCTCGAAATCCAGACGCTTGCAGGAATGGAAACCGGATATGGCCGAACCCGCGAGACAAAAACTCCGGGGACGTATAATGTCGTTTTTAGTTATATGGAGGAGACTGTCGGAATTTTTGCCGCTGAAAGTTCGGTGCGAATTGCGGAAGCCCTGATTGCAGGAACCGAGTACGATCTCGAAGCCGATCTACAGCAAATGCGCGAAATCCGCGAACGCGTCCGACTTGGCCCAAGTACCGGCAGTATTGTTGAAGAAGCCGTTTCACGTGATATTCCATGGATCCGGTTGGGAAGTAATTCACTTGTGCAACTTGGATATGGTGTTCACCAAATGCGTTTTCAGGCAACAATAACTTGCAAGACAAGCAACATTGCCGTTGATATAGCAGGCAACAAAGAAGAGACAAAAAGGTTATTGGGTGCCAATTCAATTCCTGTAGCGAGTGGCGGAATTGTCGCTGCTGAGGAAGATCTCGAACAAGTCATAGATAAAATCGGCTACCCAATCGTTATTAAACCACTGGACGGAAACCACGGTAAAGGTGCTTCTATAAACGTTACCAATTATGAAGATGCGAAGGCCGGGCTTACCTATGCGAAAACGTACAGCCGGCGTGTCATTGTTGAAAAATATATCACCGGATTCGATTTCCGCATTCTTGTAATCGACAACAAACTTGTCGCAGCAGCAAAAAGGATTCCGGCTAATGTTGTCGGAAATGGTGCCGATACAATTCAAAAGCTTATCGAAACAACCAATCTTGACTCTCGGCGTGGATATGGACATGAAAATGTGCTGACACAAATCGATGTGGATCGCGATACGCTGGATCTTTTGGAGAAATTGAACTATACACTTGAGTCGGTTCCGGCACGTGATGAAGTCGTATATCTAAAATCTACTGCAAATTTAAGTACGGGCGGGACTTCTGTCGATGTTACCGATATGATGCATCCGGATAATATTTTCATCTGTGAAAGAATTTCACGTGTAATTGGACTCGACATCTGCGGAATTGATATTATGGCTGAAAATCTGACAGAACCACTGAAAAAAACCGGCGGTTGTGTGCTTGAAGTCAACGCCGCACCAGGTTTTCGAATGCACCTTGCCCCTTCTGAAGGATTACCAAGAAACGTGGCCGCGCCTGTTATTGATATGTTATATCCTCCCGGAAAAACCAGCCGTATTCCAATAATTGCCGTTACGGGAACAAATGGAAAAACGACAACTACCCGATTATTGGCACACATTGTAAGGAATAACGGCTACAAAGTCGGCTTTACAACTTCCGATGGTATCTACATCCAAAACCATATGATGGAAAAAGGTGATACGACCGGCCCTATGAGTGCTGAATATGTCCTTAAAGATCCGACAGTTGAATTTGCGGTTCTTGAAACAGCCCGCGGCGGAATCTTACGATCCGGCCTCGGATTCAGCCGATGCGATATTGGGATTATTACAAATATTAATGAAGATCATCTCGGAATCGCCGACATCCATACGTTGGATGACCTCGCGCGGGTCAAAAGTACCGTTGTCCACAGCGTCAAGAAAGATGGCTGGGCAGTTTTAAATGCCGAAGATGAACATTGTGTAAAAATTGCATCAAAACTGGATTGTAAAGTTGCGTATTTCAGTATGGATGAAGAAAACCCGATGATCAAGCAATTGGGAAGAGAAGGAAAAACGGTCTGCGTTTACGAAAACGGTTACATCACAATCAAAAAAGGCGAATGGAAAATCCGCATTGACAAAGCAACACACGTTCCTTTGACTATGGGCGGAAAAGCTCGCTTTATGATTGCAAATGTATTGGCAGCAACATTGGCAAGTTACCTGTATGGATTTAAAACCGAAGATATCAGTCTGTCGCTGCGTACGTTCATTCCGAGTGCGGCGCAAACTCCGGGTCGAATGAATATCTTCCAATTTAAGAAATTCCGCGTGTTGGTCGACTTTGCTCACAATCCTTCCGGTTATCGAGGGATTGAGGAATTCCTTGGCAGCGTCGAGGCGACCAGGAAAATCGGAATTATTTCAGGTGTTGGCGACCGCCGTGATTCCGATATAATAGAATGTGCAACAATTGCCGGAAGAATGTTTGACCATATCATTATCCGATCTGAAAAGCACTTGCGCGGACGAACCGAAAAGGAAATTAATGATTTGATCCTTGCCGGAATCGCCACTTCAGGCAGAAATGTCACGCATGAAATTGTATCGAAAGAAGTTGAAGCACTCAAACATGCAATTAGCATGGCCGAGGAAGGGAATTTCATTACCGCGCTAAGTGATGTGGTGACCAATGCAATTGAAGTCGTTCAGGAATATCTTGACCGCGAACACGCAGGCGAAGCACTTTAAATATAAATCTTGTAACAAAGGATGACGAGGACAGACCAATTCCGGACTGCTTTCGTTATCCTTTTTATATATTTGGAATCTCAAAAAAAAATAAAAAATGAACAAAAATTTTGCCGTAGTGATAGTGTTGCTGATTTCACTCACCTCTTTTGCCCAAAAGCAACTTACACTGGAAGATGCCGTTTTACAACAAGGTCGATTGTTTCGGGCTGATCGGTTAGCATCAATGCAATGGATACCAAACACAAACCGATATACGTATCTTGATAATACGGGCAAAATTATAATGACTGCAAGCGGAGCGAATACAAATGCTACGCAAATGTTGACTAGTGCCGAAATTAATTCTGCGCTGGGAGCCGACTTAAAAAATCTGGGCGGAATGAGTTGGAAAGATGCCAATACGATTGCGATTGTTGCCGGAAATAAATATTACGAATTCAATACAACATCCAAAACTGGCAGGCAAACAGCTGAACTTCCACAATCAGCTGAGAATGCTACGCCGGATGAAAATCGGCAGAACATTGCTTTTACGGATGCAAATAATCTTTTCATCCTGGATCTAAATAAGCAAGTCATTTCAGTAACCAATGAGACTGATCCCGGAATTGTATCAGGTCAGACTTATGCCAGAAGCGAATTCGGAATACATAACGGTATCTTTTGGTCTCCGAAAGGGAACTTTCTTGCGTTTGCACAGAAAGACGAACGTGAAGTAGCAGACTATCCGCTGCTTGATGTTACTGTGACACCAGGAAAACTTCAGAACATCAAATATCCGATGATCGGTCAGAAAAGCGAGAAACCAAAAATCGGAATCTACAATCTTGCAACCAAAACAACATCTTTCATTTCTCCGCAGGGAAATGCCGATGATTATCTGACAAATGTGGCATGGTCACCAGATGAGAAATTTGTGCTTATTGCTGAAGTAAATCGGGCTCAAAATCATATGAAGCTCAATTTATATGATGCACAAAACGGCAGATTTGTACGGACGCTTCTCGAAGAGCAAAATGCAGCTTGGGTTGAGCCGGAACATGCTGCTTTTTTCCCAAGCCCGACTTCAAATAATTTCGTCTGGATCAGTGAAAAAGACGGATTCAATAATTTATACTACTACTCGATCGACGGCAAATTAATCCGGAAACTCACAGGCAACAGGTTTGTACTAAGCGAAATCATCGGAAGCAATACTGCTGGAACCGAGGTCTACTTCAAAGCAACAGGTCCAAATCCGACGAACATGCTTGCGTACAAAGTTGATCTGAAAGGAAAGCAAACGCTGCTTACAAAAGATGAAGGTACACACAATGTTTCCATAAGTTCAGACGGGAAATGGATCTTGGATGAATATTCAAACCATTCGACTCCATCGAAAACTGTGATTACCGATGCAAAAGGAAAACAAAATGTTTTGTTGACAAGTCCGAATAAATATGAAGGTTACACCATCGGAACAGCTGATATCCGAACAATAAAAAGCGCAGACGGAACAACCGATCTTTACACAAGATTGATCAAGCCAAGCAACTTTGATGCGACGAAAAAATATCCTGTTCTTGTTTATGTTTATGGAGGACCGCACGCTCAAATGGTCACGAATTCGTATCTGGATGGAGCGAGCCTGTGGATGTATTGGATGGCAGAACAAGGATATCTCGTTTTTACTGTCGACAATCGTGGGTCTGAAAACCGCGGATTTGCATTTGAAAGCGTTGTTCATGGCCGGCTTGGAGTCAATGAAATGGCCGACCAGATAAAAGGTGTCGATTACCTGAAATCACTTCCTTATGTTGATGGCAACAAACTTGCTGTTCATGGCTGGAGTTACGGCGGA
The DNA here is from genome assembly GCA_036388535.1 of Flavobacterium sp. Taxonomy (GTDB): domain Bacteria; phylum Bacteroidota; class Bacteroidia; order Flavobacteriales; family Flavobacteriaceae; genus Flavobacterium. Next base: position 18,604 of record DASVRQ010000005.1, read on the forward strand.
TTCATGACGACTTCACTGATGCTGCGTCAGCCCGGCGTTTTCAATGTTGGCGTTGCAGGCGGACCAGTTACAGATTGGAAGTTTTATGAAGTGATGTATGGCGAACGCTACATGGATACGCCTGCTGAAAACCAGAAAGGCTTCGATGAGGCAAGTACGCTTAATTATGTAAAGAACCTTGAAGGCAAATTGCTCTTAGTTCACGGAACAAGCGATGATGTTGTCGTAATGCAGCAAAACCTAGCTTTGGTAAAAAAATTCATTGAAGCTGAGAAACAAATAGATTTCTTCCCTTATCCGATGCACAAACACAACGTCGGCGGAAAAGACCGTGTTCATTTAATCCGCAAAGTCCTTGATTATGTGATCGAGAATAATAAATAGGTTAGCGACTACTTTAGTTCACAGTCACAGTCTCAGTCTCAGTCACAGTCTCAGTCTCAGTCTCAGTCTCAGCCTTAGGTACTCCCGGTTCACCTTTGAGGCTCAGGTTGAGTAACCTGTTACTAACTCTCAACAAATAATAAAAGCCGATCAGTTACGACCGGCTTATTGTTTTTTGCCTGTAATTTATTTGAAACTGACAGTGCCAACTTGTTGCTGGTAAGGAGCTTTTTGAAAAAGTAACTGATACTTTCCGCAAGAAAAAACATTTTTAGTAATCAAAACTTCTTGGTCAAACAACAAAAAGCCCGAGTAGCCGCTGTTAGCTGCTGTCGCTCTATTTAAAAAGATAGCCTCTTGTACCTTTCTTTGTTTCTTTTATATAAACTAAATAATCACCGACGATTTTTATGATATCTATATTTTGCATTTTATAAAGTTCGTCTCGATTAGTTCGCACAAGTCTTCCATCCGGCAGTCTTTTATCAGGAGTTAATCTTTGTTTTTCGGCCAGAAAAATGCAACTAGAATTATCAACAAATGGAACATCAAGTTTAAATATACTATCTCGCAACAAAATTTTTTTTCCTTTTAAATTATATTTTTTTTTAAAAATGACCTTTTTATACTTTTCTTCAAGGTTTGTGCAGTTAAAGACATTAGTAAGCTCAAGATTTTCAAAATCCAGAATTTTTAGTGTTAGGACTCTATTCTGAGTGCTGTCTTTGAATTCTCTGCCAATAATTCCACTTAAAGTTTTTTTGTTTGACGAACACGAAAGAAATAGAAGAGCAAGTGAAAATGCAAATGGGTAAAAATTCAATTTACATGTAAAAAGTCTAATGTTTTCGTTCAATTTCATTTTGTGGATTTCGCGAGAGCACCAACATCTTGCTGGTAACTAGGTTGCGGTCAAAGTAACTGAATACTTTCCGCAAGATAAAATATTTTTAGTAGTCAAAACTTCCTGGTCAAAAAACGCAAAAAGCCCGGGTAGCCGCTGTTACCAGCAGGCTTTACATCTATAAAAAATTATCTTTAATGTAAGTGATTGCTTCACCATAGTAATCCTCCGACCAAGGACCTGTTTCGAGAAAAAGAACATGAAAATATGAGACGATCAAAACTTCGCTTAAAGGATCTAATTGAATTTTAAATGACTTTTCGCCATTTTCGTAAATACCGTAACTATCTTCTAAATATGGATGATTTAAATATCTATGGTCACTCGTGCATTTTTCTGTACTCTTTGTTGCGCGATAAAGTTTAATATTTTTAGAAATTGATGGAAGTTCGTTTTGAATGATGGTATAAATATCTTTTCCAAAGCCACTGTAGCGGAGTAAAAACTCCGAATGCGATTCTTCTTCATATACTTGGCAATCGTCTAGCAATTCGTGTGTCACCTTCTTTTCATTTAAGAATTTATCTCTTTATTTCGGTCGCAAATAAGCTTGCTAGTACGTGTTGCTGCTAACGAGCTTTCGGTTAAAGCATCTGAGTACTTTCCGCAAGATACTTATTATTGTTAGAAAAAATGTCCCGGTAAAACAATGCAAAAAGCCCAAGTAGCCGCTGTTGTGTGACGTTCTAATGTTACTTTTTCCTCTCAATTAATAATTTTATTAAGTTTAGAAAACCTAAGGATGGCAAATACATGAAAATTCCGATCACCAAATAAGTATACGCCGTTCCCACAATTATGGAGTCAAATGTAAAATTTGCCTGATTCCCAATCCAACTTAATAAAATCAAAATTATAGCAATTACACCTTGCGGCTTTAAAGACTGGTTAAACGTAATTACAAGTTTTGAAAAATAGAATTTTCTAGGTAGGCCTAAAAAATAAAAATGCCATAAAATAGGAGTTAGGAATAATAAAATTACTAGAATGGTTACGCTTTCGATATTTCCTACAATCATGTTTATAAGATTTTATAGAATGTCACCACAACTGATTAATGAATACTGCAAACTGAATACTATCTGCAGCATACTGTATACTAAGTACTGAGACTGAAGACTGAGACTGAAAACTGTGGACTGAGACTGAAGACTGAGTACTGCAGACTACGTTTTCTGCTTCTTCTTTCTAGCCGCGGGAAATAATACATTATTCAAAATCAAACGATAACCGGGCGACATCGGATGCAAATCCAATACCGTTGGTTCGTCTCCAACCTGGTGTTTATAATCTTCAGGATCATGTCCGCCAAAATACGTGAACATACCTTTGCCTTTTTGACCGTGGATGTATCGCGCTTCGCCATTGATTTGATTTTCACCCAAAACCAGAACATTTGATTTGACAAGTTCACGCTCGTATGAAGTGGTTTGTCCCATGAAACCTTTGACAAGTTGTGTGTGATTTTGGCAAAGCATACTCGGAATAACATCCCATTTCGCTGAAAACTCCATCAAGGTGAAATAATCCTGCTCCATCGGCAATTTCCTTTTTTCAGTCATATCAATATCTGAAAACTCATACCGGTCTGGCTTTCGCTCAAGAATATAATCCTTGAACGCAAAAGATTTTGAGTAATCGATTCTTGATTGATAATTCGGATCACTTTCGTCACCGTCAAACATTGGTTCGCAAATATCGACGCCTTCCGCGGCAAGCGCAATATCAAAACTATCGGTTGCCGAACACATCGCGAACATAAATCCGCCACCGATCACAAAATCCCGTATTTTCTTAGAAACCGCCAACTTCTCATCCGAGACTTTACTATAACCCAGCTTTGCCGCAAGTGCTTCCGCGTCTTTTTTTTGCTCGATGTACCACGGCGCATTTCGATAAGCTCCGAAAAACTTTCCGTATTGACCTGTAAAATCCTCATGATGCAAATGCAACCAATCGTATAATATCAACTGATCGCTAAGCACTTCCTCGTCGTAAATCGGTGTAAATGGAATCTCCGCATACGTAAGCACAAGTGTTACAGCATCGTCCCAAGGTTGTTTGCCTTTTGGCGTATAAACCGCAATCTTAGGAGCTTTTTCAAGAACGACCGTTTCCATGTTCTGTGACGGACTAGCGATTTCATCCAGAATAGCATTGGCTTCCGAATCGGATAAAACTTCGAAACTCACGCCACGGATCTGGCATTCCTTGCGGATTTCAGGTGCGTCAGGCAATAAAAAGGAACCGCCACGATAGTTTAGAAGCCAGCTCGTTTTATACTGTTTATCAAGGCACCAATAGGTGATGCCGTATGCTTTTAGGTGGTTTTGCTGGGTAGTTTCGTCCATCGGTAACAGGATGAAATTTGCTTTCGCGGAAAACGAAATCAATATCAGCAGGATATATAGTGTTCTTTTTAAAGACATTTGGAAATATTTATCCAAAGATAACGGAATTCAGATGCAAATGTTGTTAAAAAAGTTAGCCACGAATGCACGAATTAAAAATTAAAATTCGTGCATTGCTTCGCCAGTTCGCTGTCGCTCGGGTCGTGGCAAAAAAAATTCCCCCCTAATCTTAAAATGGAACATCACTGTCGTCATTGAAATTATTCGAGCTGCTGCCGAATGCTTCGTTTGCCGATGGCAGGTTTTTCGTCTGGAACGGATTGTCGTCGTGGTTCATCTTCGAAGGAAGGTCATCATAACCGCCACCGTAGTCCTCGAGATTGTCAAATTTACCAAGATTTCCGATGAATTTTAGTCGGATGTTTTCCAGGCTACCATTTCTGTGTTTGGCAATGATGAACTCCGCCTGGCCTTCTGTTGGTGAATGCTCATCATCGTCCCATTCATCGATTTTGTAATATTCCGGACGATAGATGAACGACACTATATCCGCATCCTGCTCGATCGCACCCGATTCCCTAAGATCGGAAAGTAAAGGTCGTTTGCTTGATCCACGCGTTTCGACAGCACGTGATAATTGTGAAAGTGCGATTACCGGAACACCAAGTTCTTTTGCAAGTGCCTTTAAGTTTCGGGAGATCGTCGAAATTTCCTGTTCCCGATTTCCGCCGCCTTTTCCGTTGCTTCCGCCTGCGGTCATAAGTTGGAGGTAATCGACGATTATCAGTTTTATTCCGTGCTGAGATGCCAATCGGCGTGATTTTGCACGTAAATCGAATATTGATAACGATGGTGTATCATCAATGAAGAGAGGCGCTTTTTCAAGATTCTTTACTTTGATGCTGAGCTGTTCCCATTCGTGTTTCTCGAGTTTTCCCGTACGAAGCTTTTCGGAGGACAATCCTGTTTCGGATGAAATCAAACGCGTGATCAACTGTACCGATGACATCTCAAGCGAGAACAAGGCTACGGGATGACCAAAATCAATTGCAATATTTCTCGCCATTGACAAGACAAACGCGGTTTTACCCATACCCGGACGAGCGGCAATAATGATCAGATCGGATGGCTGCCAACCTGATGTTATTTTATCAAGCTTCTCAAATCCGGTTGCAATTCCCGATAAACCCTCCTTACCTGCTATTTCCTCAATACGTTTTTTTGCCTGTATCACGAGGCTTTGTGCCGTTTCAGAACTTCGTTTGATGTTTCCCTGTGTGACTTCATATAAACGGGATTCCGCTTTGTCAAGCAAATCGAACACGTCAGTTGATTCGTCATATGACTCTTCGATGATTTCCGAGGAGATTCTGATAAGGCTTCTTTGGATGTATTTCTGTAGAATGATTCTTGAGTGAAACTCGATGTGCGCCGACGAAGATATCTTCTGCGTAAGCTGGATCAGGTAAAAATCGCCACCTGCAAGATCAAGCTTTGAGTTCTTTCTAAGCTGTGCCGACACGGTTAATAAGTCGACAGGTTGCGAATCGGTGAATAACTGAAATATTGCCTCGAAAATATATTTGTGCGCGTCTTTATAGAAGGCGTCAGGCTGCAGAATATCGATAACCTCATCGACACCTTTCTTGTCGATCATCATTGCTCCAAGAACGGCTTCCTCCAGTTCCAGCACTTGTGGCGGGAGTTTGCCTTTTTCAAGGTTGATGATCGTGGTCTTGTCGACCCTGATCGGGTTTATGTTTCTCAGGTTTTCCATGTGGCGAATGTATGATATTTTAAGAAAATTGCTGGCGCGGAGTTATTACGGTCTGATGTTGATAACTAGGCCAAAGCTGTTGATAACCAAAAAAAAATCCGAAACTATAGGGCTTCGGATTCCAGATAAAATTGTAAGATTTTACTCTTTAAATTCGCCCATCCTGCTGTATTTGTCCATTCTTTGCGCTACAAGTTCTTCTGTTGATAAGTCTTTGAGGTCGTTGAATGCCTTCATGATGTATTCTTCCATGTTCTTGAAAGTCGTCTCCCGATCATAGTGTGCTCCACCCAATGGTTCCGGAATCACATCATCGACGAGGTTTTGCCTCTTCATATCGGAAGATGTAAGTTTTAGTGCGTCGGCAGCCTGTTCTTTATATTCCCAGCTTTTCCAAAGGATTGACGAGCATGATTCTGGTGAAATAACTGAATACCACGTGTTTTCAAGCATGTAAACTCGGTTCCCGACACCGATTCCGAGTGCTCCACCCGATGCGCCTTCACCTACAATAATTGAAATAATAGGAACCTTTAACCGTATCATTTCGAAGATATTTCGGGCAATCGCTTCACCTTGTCCGCGTTCTTCAGCTTCGAGTCCGGGATAAGCTCCTGGAGTGTCGATCAATGTCAGTACCGGAATATTGAACTTCTCTGCCATTTTCATTAGGCGCAACGCTTTTCGGTAGCCTTCGGGATTTGCCATTCCGAAATTCCGGTATTGGCGTGTTTTGGTATTGTATCCTTTTTGTTGCCCGACGATCATAAATGATTGTCCGCCGATTTTCCCCAGTCCGCCAATCATCGCCTTGTCGTCTTTAAAGCCTCTGTCACCGAACATTTCAAGAAAAGTCTCACCACATAAAGCGCGAACATGATCCATTGTATAAGGCCGGTTTGGATGCCGTGACAATTGCACACGTTGCCATGCCGTTAGGTTCTTGTATATTTTCTTCTTGGTTTCTTCGAGTTTTTGTTCGATCTGTTTGCAGGTGTTGGTTACATCTACATCAGATTCCTGGCCGATAACCTGGCATTTATCCAACTGGTCTTCCAGCTCTTTAATAGGAAGCTCAAAGTCTAAGTATTCCATATGTTACGTGCTAGTTTAGTTAAAAATGGAAGGGCAAAGATAAAATTTTCATTTCAGAAAGGTGGTATGAATCGGATTTTGTTTTTGAATTATTGACGGGTTTCAGTTACTGTCAGACATATTGTATAGCCACTAATTCCTAATAAAAAATATTGCAGGCTGCAGATATTACGCGAATCAATGCTTGACCTTTCGGATGTCGATCAGAATGAAGCGGAAATAGCTTTTATTTGCAACAGACTGACAGATTTAATACGCCAAAATTGTAAAACTAATAAAACACCTAATGAAACAACTTCTTACAATTGTACTTTTTGCGGCTTTGACAACATCTTGCAACGAACAGAACTGCGGTGAAGCAACGGCTATGGATAACGCTGTCACTATATATCTTCAAGATGCTATGGGCAATGATTTATTCGAAACGACCGATTATGAATCGGCCGACTTTACAACATTCTATGTCATAAACGGTGAAGCAATTGAAAATAACATGGGCAACTTAGATCATCCAAAGCATTTCATTATGTCAGAGACGATTCCACAAAGCATGATGATGTTCATTAATGATAGCGCAAATGAACAGTTCCCGGAGACGATAATAAACTGGAACGATGCCGAAAGCGACACTTTAAGAGCACAATACAGGCACGTTTCCGGGGAATGCGGTAGCAGCCATTCCAGTTGCGAGAAATTATGGCTGAACGATGTTCTTGTTTGGGATGGCACTGTTGAAGGCCAAGTGGCATTAAGGGAAGTAACAATTGTAAAGTAAAATCTTAGCTTATAAGAATGCCCTAGCCCTGATAGAAGCGGTTATCCTTTTGCTGTCGTCCTGAGCCTGCGAAGGATCTCAGCAAAAGATAAAAGCGAATAGCAGGAAATAGCTTCTAATTCGGCTTAGGAACTTTCGTCCTGTTCTTAATGATTCCGTTTATGATCACCGTCGCCAAAATAATTACCGATCCGATGTAGAACGGGACGCTCATTTTTTCGTCTTCGCCGATCAGGAAATATGCGAGGATGATTCCGTACACGGGTTCCAGATTGGTGGTCAGCATGACGGTGTAAGGCGTGAGCTTACGCATTACATAGACCGAAGCTGTAAAGGCATAAGCGGTGCAGATCGATGCAAGAAGCAATATCAAAATCCAGTCTTTTCCAGAAACATCGAAAAACGCGGGAGTGAATTTTCCGCTGAATGCGAGATAAATCGATACGAAGATGAAGCCTGAGAAAAATTCGTATAATGTAATTACGGCCGAATCGTGCTGCTGGATCAGTTTACCATTGAACAGCGTAAAGAGAACTCCCATAAACACTGAGAAAAGAGCCGATAGCATTCCTTCTAAAAATCTTATTTCAACCTGCATGATCATAAAAAGTCCGCCGATTATAATTAATCCGAAGAAAACTTCATACCACAACATTTTTCGTTGATAGAAGAACGGTTCGAGGATCGCGCCGAAAAAGGAGCCGACAGAAAACATTGCGAGCGTGATCGAAACATTTGAAATATTAATCGCGCGAAAGAAAAATATCCAGTGAACGGCAATCAGGAGTCCGACGAATATCATTTTAAAAATAGCCCTGGCCGGAAGCAGCATGGATTTCTTTGTGATCAAAAGATAAGCAAGCAAAAACAAGGTTGCGAAAAGCATCCGGTACCAAACCAGCGACGCTTCCCGGACAGAAATCAGTTCGCCCAGGACCGCGGTAAAACCCCAGATGAACACGATAAAATGGAGGTTCAGGTAGCTTTTAAAATTATCGCTTTGCATTTCGTAAAAGATAAACGGCCAGAATTCCGAAAAGGAAATTAGGAAGCCATACGGCTACAAAAGGCGGAATGCTTGACTTTTCAGCCAATGTTCCGAAGATTTTATCGAAGAAGACGAATGCGAACGCGATTCCGATTCCGATAGCGAGGTTCATTCCCATTCCGCCCCGCCGTTTCATGGCTGAAACCGCAACAGCGATAATTGTCAGGATAAACGCAGAAACCGGAATGCTGTATTTTTTATAAAGTACGACCAGATAGGTATCAATGTTGGCTGATCCTCTTTTGCGTTCCTTATCAATGAAGTCGTTCAGATCACCGAGTGACAAAGTTTCAGCAACATAAACAGTCGGAGTCAGATCTTCAAGGTCGAATGTGAATGTGGTATCTTTTTTCTCGGCAGTTTCGAGTCGGTCGCCCAAAGGTCCAACCGTTCGTTTTGCGTACCTGAACATTGTATAGGTGCTGTCCTTGGCGTTGAATTTAATCCGGTTGGCGGTAATCTTAAAATCAAGCTCTTTGTTCTTCTTAAATTTCTCAAGTGTAAAATTGAAAGCCATTTTCGAAGTTTGGTTGAAACTGCCGACATAGATGAAAACATCGTCGCTGATTTCGCGGAAAACATCCGAATTGTCGCGCATTTTGCTGACGCCGCCACCTTTAAGATACGTGTATCGGAAGTCGTTAAAACCTTGGCTCGATCGTGGAACAAGGAAAAAGCCCATCAGCAAAACTGCTACTGAAACTATCGTAGCGCCAATTATATAAGGACGTAAAAATCGTGTAAAGGATATACCTGAGCTTAAAATCGCAATGATTTCGGTGTTATTGGCAAGCTTGGATGTAAACCAAATTACCGATAGGAAAAGGAAAATCGGGAACAACAGGTTTGCAAAGTAAATCGTGAAGTGAACGTAGTAGATCGCAATCTCTGTAAACGGAATTTTATTCGCGATCATCTTATTGACCTTTTCAGACACATCGATCACGATACCAATTGGTATGAACATAAGCAGCATCACCACGAATGTTGCGAGGTAACGTTTGAGGATGTATTTGTCGATTATTGTCAATCTCATGGTTCAGGGTTCAGGGTACAAGGTTCAGGGCTTGCATAGGTACCGGGATGTTCATTTTTTGCACCTT
>DASVRQ010000006.1:0-6922 GCA_036388535.1 Flavobacterium sp.
TCAAAAGGGAGGATGATCTTTTCTTTCACAATTTCCACAACCGGTGAAGTTACCAATATCAGGATCGTACAGTTTGTTGATATGGAGGCAGCAAAAGAAATCATCCGCGTTTTAAAACAGGCACCAAAATGGGAATGTGCACGGCGCGCAGGAAAACCTTTTGCCGTTGATGTCAAATTTCCGCTGGATTTCGAATAGAATCGATAAATTTACTATACTTAAATTTCAAACTTATGAAAAAGATTATTTTAACTCTCGTACTTGTTCTTGCGGCACAGATTAGCTTCGCCCAAGATGATGCTTTCAAAAAAGACGTTTATAAGGTAATCGAGGCGACCGGTGCAATGGCTTCAATAACAATGTATCGCGACCAGATGGCGGCCTCGCTTGCAGCCGATAAAAAAGAGGCCTTCCAAAAAGAGTTTGATGCTTTGTTGCCGCCTTTATATGATAAGATCGCGGTTATTTATATGGATGTCTATTCTAAAGATGATATCAAAGCGATGCTTACTTTTTATAATTCTCCCGTTGGTAAAAAAATTACTGCGGCATCGGGTGATATTGCAAAAAGATCAATGGTAGCTGGTCAGGAAATAGGTCCGCAACTTCAGGCGTTAATGATGAAGTACATGCAATAATGAAAGTTATCGCAACAATAATACTATTCTGCATTCCCTTATTAAATTTTGCACAAGAGAGCACTGCGCCTGTAATCACATCCGCGACCTATGATACTTCGATGGTAGATGTGCTGCCGACGTTTCCCGGAGGAATTCAGGCATTCGCTAAGTACATTGGCGCGAACTTTCAACAACCCGATGTTGAAGGGCTGCAAGGAAGAGTATTTATGACTTTCGTAATTGATGCTGATGGAAGTGTTGTCGATGTCAAAGTATTGAGCGACATCGGATATGGAACGGGTGACGAAGCCATTCGGGTTCTCAGGAAAAGTCCGAAATGGAATCCTGGAGAAGTTAACGGACAAAAAGTACGCGTCAATTTCAGTATGCCGATCGCGATAAATACAATTTACAATTAATCCCGAACATTGTTCGGGATTTTTTATTTTTGGATATGACAAAGCTTAAATCTCAATTCCTGCTCGACCCTGAAATTATTTACCTGAACCACGGTTCTTTTGGCGCCTGCCCGAAACCCATTTTTGAAAATTATCAGCGGTGGCAACTCGAACTCGAGCGTGAGCCGGTGCAATTCATTACTAAAAATGCTCCGATATATCTCAAACGATCTAAAGAAGCCTTAGCTCGATATATCAATTGCGACCCAAAAGATTTCTTTTTTGCTGCAAATCCGACAGTTGCGATAAACACGATTATGCGCAGCCTTGACCTGCAGCCGGGCGATGAAATTCTGGCGACAAACCACGAATATGGTGCGATGGATAGAACGTGGAATTTCTTCTGCAAGAAAACCGGAGCAAAGTATGTCCGCCAGCCAATAGAACTGCCTGTCACGACACGCGAAAAAATCATAGAGGATTTCTGGAAAGGCTATACATCGAATACAAAAGTGATCTTTCTAAATCAGATTTCCAGCGCGACTGCATTGATATTTCCTGTAAAAGAAATTTGTGAAAAGGCGCAGCAACTCGGACTCATAACGATCGTTGATGGTGCCCACGTTCCCGGACATATCGATTTGGATCTTCAACAAATCGACGTCGATTTCTACACAGGAACGCTTCATAAATGGATGCTGGCTCCAAAAGGAACTTCGTTTTTATATGTCAGGGAAGAATTCCAGGATCGGTTGGACCCGCTTGTCGTGAGTTGGGGCTACGAAAGTGCGAATCCCGGTGAAAGCCAGTTTCTGGATTATCATGAGCAACAGGGAACAAACGATATTTCAGCATTTTTGACTGCGCCCGCGGCGATAAAATTCCTTGAAGAGAATGATTGGAAGATCGAGTCAAGTGAATGCCGAAAGTTAATTTTGAGCAATTACCTGCGGTTTTGCAATTTACTTGGAGCAAAACCTATTTGTCCTGTAACCGAAGAGTTTCTTGGCCAGATGTGCAGCATCCCGATTAAAACCAACGATCCGGTTGCGCTTAAAAAGCATTTATTTGAGAAGTATAAAATAGAAATTCCGGTAATGCCTGCAGATGGTAAGGTTTATATGAGGATATCTGTTCAGGTATATAATTCCCAATCTGATCTTGATATTTTGTATTCGGCGATCGAAGATATTCTTGTATCGGGTGATTTACTGGTACGATAATGCCCTAGCCCGGGTAGAAGTGTAAATCCTCGCGGTTTTTCTCCGCGAGATTGCAACGGATGACCGGATCAGCTCCTGAAATTAAACCGTCAGCCGCGCCAGATAATCATAATGTTCGCCTTCAAGAACCAGTTCGCACTGGAATCCGTTAGCGGCTGCAGCATTCTGAAGCGTGTTGTAGTCGATGTACATCCAATCGAATGGCTTTTCCTGTTCGCCTTTGTACGAAAGATTAAAAATGACCTCGCCGTAATATCCGGCAGACGGGACATATTTGTTGCCATCTTCATCTTCATCAAACATATAAATGATATCGGAAGAATCAAGCAGGATTTGCCCGTCCGGATTTAGCAACGACTTTAACTGTTGAAGGAAACCATTGATTTTGTTCAGCTTGCCGCACATTCCAGCTCCGTTCATCAACAATAAGATGGTATCGTACTTCCTGTTTTTAATCTGCATCACATTCTGTACGATGGCGAATTTGATTCCACGTAGTTTGCAAGCTTCAATCGCATTCGCCGAAATATCGATTGCAGTTACATCAAGCTTGCGGTCGTTTTGCAGGTAAAGGCTATGGCTTCCGGCGCCGCATCCAACATCCAGAATTTTTCCTTTTGCAAGTTCGAGCGCTTTCTGTTCAATTAATGGCATTTCATCAAAAGTTCGAAATAAATAAGCGACCGACATATCATCCGACTCAGAAATCGATGTTTCCGTTATAAGGTCCTGCGGATTGTTATTGGTTTGGAAATCGAGGATCGCTCGGCCAAAAAGATCTTTCATGTTGTTAAATATTGACTGTCAAGCGATAGATTCGTTAGCTTTGCAGCGTTAAACCGCATTTGCATTGAAAGATTTTCTCGATAATTTACAGAAGCTGGCCAAAGATAAGCATAACGAAAACAAAAAGTATTTCGATAAGCTTAAAAAGAAGGCGCCCAAAAATATCGATTATGTGATGCAGGATTTGCATGACGCGGAGTTCAAAAATACCGACTGCCTATCGTGCGCCAATTGCTGCAAAACCACAGGTCCGCTGTTTACGTCTGCCGATATTGAGCGAATTTCGAAACATTTTAGGCAAAAACCACAGCAGTTTATCGACCAGCATCTTCGGATTGATGAAGACAATGATTACGTGCTGAAAACTGTTCCCTGTACCTTCCTGGATGCTGAAAATGCATGTATGATTTACGAAGTACGACCGAAAGCGTGCCGGGAATTTCCACATACCGACCGGAAGAAATTTCAGCAGATATCTAATTTGACGTTACAGAACATCCCAATATGTCCTGCCACCTATAGAATTGTCGAGCAGATGAAAAAGAGGCTACCATTATAAATAAAAAAAGCCTTCATACGAAGGCTTACATTTTATACGAACAAATGATCGTCGAGTTGGCGGTTGTCAGGTCGCCCTCCAATGGCATTTACAAGATAGTCGATTCCTTTGTCGATAAGTTCAATCAATTTCCGGATCCATTCCTGGGCTTGTAAAAGGTATGCGTGCCCTTTTTCGACAAATGTACCAAGCAGTTCTACAAAACTTTTTAATTTGTCCATGTATCGGAGTAATACTTCTGCTCTTTTCATAACGTATATTTTTAAATTCTATTTACGATTGTTTTTACTAAAATAAGCAATTTAACATTTGCGGGCCGGTTACCGCTTCATAAAATTTTCTTATAATTTTATTCTGCCTGCAAGATGTTGTTTATTCGTAGATCAGATACGGCTTTCGAAGAGTTTTAAATCCCGCTATTCCTGCTGCCCAGCTCTTTCTGATTTCATCTTCCGACAAGCCATCTTCTATCTGTTGCTGTAAAACCGTCGTTCCGGCTAATTTTGTAAAGAACGGTATAAAGAACTTCGATTTGTCGCTTGTCTGCTGATATGCTTTAAGAAGCCAATCAAGTTCAAGCCGGCTTACTTCAGGTGTGGCCGATAAATCTTCGCCATAGCATGTTTTGCCATTATATAGGGGATCTTTTGCCCCTACGTTCGGCATAGGGACGAAACTGAAGTTGCTCTTGGGAAGGAACGGCGAACCATATACTTGAAACTGCTTATTGGTTCCGCGGCCCACGCTGACGTTTGTTCCTTCGAATAAACATAAACTCGCGTAGAGATTTACAGCCTGATCATTTGGTATATTCGGGGAAGGTTTTACAGCAAGCGAATATGTCATCGTTCTTGTATAGTTGAGACATGGAATTACATTGAGCTGCGCTTTGGCACCATTCTTCAGCCACTTCTCGCCGTTGATCATTTTCCCGTATTCGCCGATAGTCATTCCGTGCAGGATCGGAATCGGATGCATTCCGATGAAACTCGTGTGTTCTTTCTCCAGGATTGGGCCGTCGACAATTGCTCCATTCGGATTTGGCCTGTCGAGTATGATAAGCGGGATATTATTTTCTGCGCAAGCTTCCATAATATAATGCAAAGAAGAAATATAGGTATAGAAACGGGCGCCAACATCCTGAAGGTCAAAAACCAATACTTCGATGCCGTCAAGCTGTTGGGGTTTTGGCTTTTTGTTGTCGCCGTATAGAGATATGACCTGAAGGCCTGTCGCCGTATCTTTCCCGTCAACTACATGTTCGCCAGCGTCGGCAGTTCCTCGAAAACCATGCTCTGGAGCAAAGATTTTAGCGATATTGATATTTTTTTTTAGCATGAAGTCGACAAGGTGCGTACCGTCCGATAAAGTTCCGGTTTGGTTGGTGACAATACCGACTCTTTTGTTGCTTAACAAATCTAGGTATGCCGCATGATTGTCGGCTCCCGTTCGGATAGACTTGTTTACTGGTGCGTTCGCAGTTGGTTCTGTTGTCTGTTTTAGCGAGCCATCTTGCTTAGTCTGACTCGTAGATTCACAGGAAGCTGCAGTCAGGAACAAGAATAAAACCGTATTTTTGAAGACTGAAAACGATACCATAAGATTTGAATTTAGAATATTTTATAGCAAAACGACTTAATTCTGCTAAGGAGCATAAAAGTAGTATATCCGCGCCAATTATAAAAATTGCCATTTCTGCGATTTCGATAGGGATGATAATGATGATTGTATCGGTCGCTACCGGAATCGGCCTTCAGCAAAAGATACGCCAGAAAGTCTCTGCGTTCAATGGTCATATCATTATATCGAGTTATGATGATAACCAGTCAGAGGTTAGTTTAATCCCAGTTTCTACAAAGCAGGATTTTTATCCAAAGTTCACATCGGTGGAAGGAATCAGTCATATTCAAGCAGTGGCAAGCAAAGCGGGGATAATCCGTACGGAGACTGCGTTTGAGGGAATCATATATAAGGGCGTCGGCACCGATTATAAATGGGAGAATATTTCTGAATACATGGTTACAGGCACGCTACCTGTCGTTTCGGAAAGGCTTAACGAACAAGTGCTGATTTCGGAGTTTCTGGCAAACAGGCTGAGCCTGAAAACAGGCGACCGATTCAATACCTTTTTTATGAAGGAAGGCGGGAATTTGAAACCGAACTTAAGAGTATTTGAGGTTTCGGGAATTTACAATTCAGGATTCCAGGAATTCGACGCCTTCTATATTATAGGGGATATTCGGCATTTGCAACGCATAAATAGATGGAAACCTGATGAAGTAGGTGCTTTTGAAGTTTTCGTCGACGATTTCGATGATATTGAAGCCAAAGGTAACGAGGTCTATGAAAATACGTTCAACAAGGTGGATGCTTCAAAGGCATTAGATACGAAGACAATTGTGCAGAAGTACTATTACATCTTTGAGTGGCTGCAACTGTTTGACTTTAATATAGTTGTGATTTTGGCGATCATGATCCTGGTCGCGACAATTAATATGATTGTGGCCTTGCTTGTGTTGATCCTTGAGCGCACGCAGATGATCGGAATTTTGAAAGCACTTGGCGCAACGAATTGGAATGTCAGAAAGATTTTCCTGTATAACGCGTTCTATTTAATAGTACGCGGATTATTATGGGGTAACGGAATTGCGATAACGTTGATTTTGCTCCAGCAGCAGTTTGGCATCGTAAAACTCAACCCTGAAAATTATTACGTAAATGAGGCGCCGGTTTATCTCAATTGGTTTTATATTTTGCTGCTCAATTTAGGAACGGTGGGGATTTGTTTGGTAGTGCTGTTAGTCCCCTCGTATATCATTACCAAAATATCGCCTGTCAAAGCAATTCGATTTGACTAGGTTTATGCAGCTATTCCCGCTATTCACTATAATCTTTTGCCCGCTAAAGAAGCGGATCAAAAGGATTTCCGTTTCTATCGGGGCTGTTTTGGCAGTATGCAGTTGGCAGTTATAAAGGAGGGTTAAAGATGGCCCGCCGCCGTACATTTCGGCAACGGATTTGGTCCACAAGGCTTTCTGTCCGCGCCTCATTCTGAACTTGGCTCGGGATCAGGATTTATTCCCATGTACCGATTCTCTCACCCTGAACCTGCGAGGGGTCTAATCAATGCTAAACTTTTTAAAATACAATTTCCAATCTGCCAGGGACTTACAGAATTTTAGCAAAATTTTACAGTAAAAACCTATTGCAAAGCTTGCAGAAACTGAATTTAGGTGTTACTTTTGCACCCGCATTAAGGCAGACGTTCACCCGCAGATACTGGAAAAGCAGAGAAAGTTAAAGTTGAAAAACTTCAAAAATTTATTTGCGAAAAAC
>DASVRQ010000007.1:0-67692 GCA_036388535.1 Flavobacterium sp.
ATCCTCCCTTTTGAAGTTACCTTAGAGAAGTTGAACTCTTTCTCTATATAATCAAAGAACTTGTCGATCCCGCCACCATTAAACTTGGGTTCAATGACATCTGACGCATAAACATCTTCTGCAATTATTTCTTGTGAAAACGTCTTCAGCGAAAATAATATCAAAAGCAACAGTATCTTTTTCAATCACGGAATGTTTAAATATTTATGCGTTTGCAATGAAACACGCCATTTCGGATTTTGCATGACATAATCCACGATTAGCGGCGTCATTTCCTCCTTTTTGCTCCATTCGGGTTGCAGGAAAAGAATTGCATTATCATTTACATTTTGCGCTTGTTCTTCAGCGAAGGTAAAGTCATGCTTGTTGTAGATGATCACTTTCAGTTCATGTGCGTTATCATATACAGTTTGCGTTGGCAATTTCGTCTTCTTTGGCGACAAACAGATCCAATCCCAATAACCTGTTAAAGGATATGCTCCCGAAGTCTCGATATGTGTGCGGATTCCTTGTGTCTTTAATGAATGCGTGAGCACGGTCATGTCCCACATTAATGGCTCGCCGCCTGTGATGACAACTGTTCCGGCGTATTTCTTTGCATTTTCTACTATTTGCGCGACATGCGTTGGCGGATGCAGATTTGCATTCCAGCTTTCCTTTACATCGCACCAATGACAGCCGACATCGCAACCGCCTAATCTGATGAAGTAAGCGGCTGTTCCTGTATAAAATCCCTCTCCCTGAATGGTGTAAAACTCTTCCATTAGTGGAAGCATCACCCCTTTCTCAACTTCTGTCTGTATTTCTCTCGTCAGCATATTCAAAATAAAGTGCAAAGATAGTTAATTGAAAGCAATTGCCATTGAACCGGCATCACCTAGCCCCGATGGGAAGCGATATCCTTTTATTTTTCCTGGACTTTGACCTATGTCAGAAGTTCATAAAATAAAAGATAAAGCGGACAGCGGGACCGAGCTCCAAAGGAGAGAACCGGTGCAGCATCAGCCTCCAAAAAAAAAACCGACAACTTATGCTGTCGGTTTTGAATGTTGACTATCTTATTTTAACTTTTTTAGCGCGTCGGTCGCATATTCATTAGTAGGATCCAGCGCTAATGACCTGTTCAGGTAATCTCGGGCCTTTGTTACATCTGTATTGGCGTAACTTGCCGCGATATTATTATATGACTCGACGATTTTTGCTTTGTTCTTAGTGACTTCCTCAGCACCTTTCTCGGTCACAATCCGGATATAATCCTCATAGAACTTTGCCATTTGTGCATCGTCATCAAGCATACTGTTTGTTCTCGCCCTGAAGATGTAAGCATCCTGTGTAGTTGGTGCGCCTTCGATAACTTTACCGAACGCAGCATCAGCTTTTCTAAGCGCCACAGCATCACGCTGCGCAGCTTCTCTACGTGAATTGTCGTAATAGATCGAGTTTCCAAGATAAAAGTTATCAAGAAGGTGATTTTTCGAATCGGGGTTTGATACCGCTATCTCATAGATCGCAGCCGCTTCTTTAAAAAGCTTTTGTTCATAGAACTTTTTACCAGTTTCGCTCAAGTCGTTGGTCATAGTGATTTCCATATCTACGGCTTTGCGAATATCGGCTACTCCTGAATCAAACATCGCGGCATCAACGGCAGCACCAGCAGCGTTTGCTTTTCTTAATTTAGACAGACCAAGATAAAGATGATCACGCGCGATCACTTTGTTTCCCGGATTTGAGATAAAGTCCTGAAGTGATTTCAGTGCTACATCGGTATTTCCATTTTCGTAAGCTGAATAACCTAAGTATCGAAGAATACGCGGGTTCACTTTGTCAAGCTGTTTCATTTTTTCTGCTTCAACTTCTAAAGCTTTGTAATCTTTCGCTAAAACCAGGAAGTCGGCGTGACGCATACGTGAAGCCAGTGAATAATCAGTAAGGCTCATGTACTTTTCATAGAAACCCAGTGCTTTTTGAATATTAGCCGTGTAATTTTTCGGATCTTGATTTCCCCATAAATAATATGTTTCCGCCAATTCACGATATACAGGTCCGTAGTTCGGATTAGTGGCGATAACTGCATCGTAAGCTTTCACTGCTTCAGTAAAAGCGCGCGCACCTTTTAGCAAAACACCTTGTTGCATTTTCGCGCGGATTAAACCCGGATCAGCAGTAAGTGCGCTTCTGTAAGCGGAATACGCTTCGTTTTGTTGTTTGTTGCCATAATATGCGTCACCTAAAACCAGTTGCATTTGTGCGTCCTGCGCATTAATAGCTTGTGCTTTTTGCAACACGGCAATCGCATTTTTATAATCTGGTTTGTCAGCATTAAGGTAAGCTTGCGCCACATATACATAAGGCTCAACATCCTTCTTTTTTAGGTTCTTTGTCGCATTTGCAAAGTTTGCTTGAGCTGCGGCAAGGTTCCCATTGTCGAGGTCCATTTGACCTAACCCGATGTAATTAAGGTTGGCGTTTGAAGATGCGCCTACTCCTTTTTGAAAATATATTTTTGCTGAATCAGTAACATTTTGTCTCAAATATATATTACCAAGCAGGAAAGTAGCATGACCATCTGCGGAATTACTTTGCGTGATCGACTTCAACATCGATTTCGCTTTTTCATATTGTTCCGCATCGATCGCTTTTTTTGCCTGTTGGATATCCTGAGCGTTTATAGCGAAGGTTATGAAGAGGCTTAAAAAAGCTATGCTGGAAAATTTTAGTTTGTTCATCGTGATAAATTTAATTAGTGTTCTTGCTTTGTATTTGGTTCCTTATAAGAACTTTTCTTCCCGGTATCCGAACTGGTAAAAGACCAGATTTTAAGATTATTCGTTGTCCTCTTTCGCCCGCTATAAATGAAGAAAAGCCGACACCAAGTCCCGAAAAACCTTGTGCGCTGACGATATACAAATCACGTGCCAAAGGATATTTGCCTTCTGCGAGGTTATTCTGACTGGGAAAATAGTATTGATTATCTGTTAGTCCGCGTACTTTAAGTATCTGAACTTTTTCAGAAACATCCTGAATTCCGGCTGTTGGTTGTGCAAGCCAGTTGAGTCCGACAACGCCAATCATTCCGCGATTTTCGGATACAAATTTAATAACTTCCTCATTAGTTTTAAAAGAGAATATCCCTTTTTCAGGAGCCTGACCCACTTCGGCCAAATCTGTTAATTGTCTAAGCGTACTTGAATTCGGATCATCGAAAACCAATCCTTGGATATTCCCTGTACTTTTCCCATTCATGAAGTTCAATATATCCTGCAACGCTATTAGTGAATCATTAACAGCTTTGTTGGAGATAAGTGCAATTGCATCAGTACCGAAAATGGTGACCTTTGGAATAATCTTCCTGTTGGCGAAAATCCTGTTCTCCTGCTCGGTCAGCTTACGTGGAAGTATTATGATTTGCGCAGTATCCTTTAAGAGAGCCTGGATTGCCTCTGCCTCCGATCTTGGCAATAAGGTGATCTTTGCGTCGTATTCGCTTTCAAATACTGCAACCTGATCTTCAATTATCGGAGTCAGCGTCTCGTCGACAAGAATCGACGCAGTTCCCTTGAGTATGGTTTCTTCCTCGGTGTTATCTTTCCTGTTGCACATCAAAATTGCAAATACAATCGGAATTAACAGAAAGAGCAGGCTGTATTTTTTCATATGATTATTCATTTGCTGAATTGATCAGCCTTAAAAACCGGAAGACTGAATATACGATAAGAAGTACGCCAAATGCTATTCTATAATTGTTTTCAATCGCAAACGGAAAGTCTTTCCAGAAGATGATTATTAGTCCGAGAACCAGGTAAACCATGAAAAACAAAATCCCTATAATAAGAAGAAATCGCTGTTGTGGCGATTTCTTTCCTTTGGTAGATTCCATATTATTTTGGCGTCCACTATTCACTTCGTCCCACTACAATTGGAATATTAAAAAGCATACGCACTTTTTTACCATTTTGCTCGCCGGGCGACCATCGCACTTTATTTGCTTTGATAACGCGGATCGCTTCCTTGGCAGTACCAAATCCGGGATCACGAAGAACCTTGATGTCAGTAATAGAACCATCTTTTTCCACTACAAATGAGACATATACTTTCCCTCCTGGAAAATTAGGATCATCGGGAGCAGTAAAGTTATCAGCGATATATTTTCGAAATTTGTCTGTTCCACCTGGATAATCAGCTTTCACTTGCAACCCAGCCGCATTATAAACAGTGTTGTCTTCTTCAATAATTTCGTTAGGACCGGTACTGTTCTCACCAAGGACAATTGGCGCCTCAGGATCACCTTTGAGATTCTCATCGCCGATTTTCTTGTCTTTGATCTCTTCGATCTTAGGCGGCTCTTCGACAACTTCCTCTGCTTTGGCAACCACAGGTTTCACAAATTTGACTTGGTCAACACGTGGAGGTGGCGGTGGTGGCGGTGGAAGATTTTCAGGCGGTTTTTCTTTTGGAGGTAACTTAACTGTTGTAATTTTTTGGTCGAGCACCTCATCATCTTCACTACCGTCAGGTATCAGACGCGCTAACAACGGTGTTGCAAGTAGGAAAATAAAGATAAGAGAACCAATCGCGAAGGATTTCATTGTGGTACTCGGATTTTGTTTTCGAAGTTCATAAGCTCCATAAAGCTTATTACGACCTTCAAATACAATATCCAGCCAGGTTCCTTTTAAGATATCTAATTTCATTTTTTAAATATTATTTGATTAGGGAGTTGCCGTGGCAGGCGCGGCAGCATCAGCAGTATCGGTTGCAGCAGCATCGGCTGTATTACCGTCAATAGCTTTGGCTTCTTCAGGCGTGATATCTACAATAGCGTACGTTTGCACGCCTGTTATTGCCATTTCGTCTAAAATATCAACCAGGTTCCTATAATTGGATTTTTTGCTAGGTTTAATGATTACAATAATTCCTTTTTTAGGATCACCTGTGTATTCAAGTACCGCTTTTTTCCTTTTAAGTATCTCAGCACGTATACCTTCACGTCCGTAGACAATTTCTTTTGGCGCCATTGGCGTATTCAAGATACCCATGTAATACTTAAGTTGATTGTTGTCGCCGAGCAAAAGCGTCATTGTACGATTCTCATCAACTTTTACATCTGTCTTTACCTCTTCGTCTTTATCGGGTAAACCCAAATCCATCGACTGTGGTTTTGATAACGACGTAGTCAGCATAAAGAACGTAATAAGTAGAAAAGCCAGATCAACCATTGCGGTTAGATCCACTTTTGAGTTCTGCTTCTTGCTTCTTACTTTGCCGCCTTTCTTGCCGGCACCGTCGCCGGTATTTAATTCAGCCATTAGTTATAGTATTTTTTAAAAATTATCGCCTCTTAGACCAGTGACCAGGTTAAAACTGTTTATTTCCTGCTCCTGTAAAATATCCATAACTTTTTTAATTGTTGGATACTCTTCTTTAGCATCACCTTTAATTGCGAAGCTAATTTCTTTATCGTGAAGCTCAATTGTAGCTTTTCTGGCGTTCATAACCCATTTAGCCAATTGATTGTTCAATGAATCCTTTGGAATACCTGGTTGTCCCGCTTTTATACGCTCTTCGCTTTTCATCGCGATGATACTTTTAAGGTTTTCTATCGGAACACCAAAACTTTCCATTAGTGCAAAACGATTCTTTTCCTCGTCAGCAAAAGTCACACCGTATTCGTCGCTCATCAATTCAAGCGTTCTCTTTCTCACATCCTGACCTGTTAATCCGAAGAACACTTTTCCCTGGCCTATAGTTATAGTAGCCAAATCGCTGTCGGGCAATTTTGTTTGCACGGTTGAAGAAGGTGTATCTACCGGAAGCACTTCTGGTTGCTTTGCTGTAGCGGTAAGAATAAAGAACGTAAGCAAAAGAAAAGCAACGTCGCACATCGCAGTCATGTCGATGGCGGTCATTTTTTTAGACATTTTTACTTTAGACATTCATCAGTATTTTAGATAACGAAGCTCCGATGCCAAGGCACCGGATCTCCGTATTAAATTTAATATTAGTTTTTCAGGCCTCCGCGGAAACGTCTGTAAGTCCCCACAATTGTAGATCCTGCCTCATCAATCGAGTACGTTAAAGTATCGATTTTTGATGTAAAGTAGTTGTATGCGATAATTGCCAAGGCTGAAGTTGAAATGCCTGTAGCTGTGTTGATAAGTGCTTCAGAGATACCATTAGCTAGTGCAGCCTGGTCAGGCGTACCTGAAGTTGCCAATGCACCAAACGCCGTGATCATCCCCATTACGGTTCCTAAAAGACCTGCAAGTGTTCCAAGAGAAACCAAAGTTGACAAAATGGTCAGGTTTTTCTCCAACATCGGCATTTCTAATGAAGTAGCCTCTTCTATTTCTTTTTGTATAGTTTCCGCAGCACTTTCGCTGTCGAATCCTTCTCTCTTAACCTCTTGATATTTAATTAAAGCAGATTTAATTGCGTTTGCAACAGACCCTTGTTGTTTGTCACAAGCTGCAATAGCTCCTTCAATATCTCCGCTAGTGATACTAGCCTGTACATTTCTCATAAACTGATCAAGATTTCCTTTTCCTGCAGCTTTAGATATAACCATGAAACGCTCAATTGAAAATACTACCACCATCAACAGCAAACCCATAAGGATTGGAACGATCTTTCCTCCTTTGTAGACCATAGCCATGTAGTTCCCTGGTAGCGGATCTCCAGTATTAACTCCGCCCTCGAAGTTAGATCCTGCGCCCATAACAAATTGCCATACTAACCATCCTATAATGATACACCCAACGATGACTATTAATGAAAATATGTTACCCCCATTTGAACCACTTTCTTTTTTAACGTTTGCCATTTCTCTAATTTTTAGTTTTGATAATTTATTTGTTAGTTTATTTTTTGTAAAAAATGAATAGAAGCAAATTTATATTTTTACTTCAAATAAAAAAACTTTTTTTAATTTTATTAGCATTTATTTAATCTGCTTCAACCCTTTGTAAATACGTAACGCAGAAAGATTTTTAAAAGTATTATTTGTCAATATTTTAGTGTGAAAAGCGGTAAAAAGAACACCTTAACAGTTAGATAACACAGCACTATTTCAAATGAGATCCTCCGCAATATTACGCCCCTCTTTTTGCGTCCCGTCTTTTATAGATTTGGTGGCGCAATAATTCCACAATTTTTCCGACGGCACCTTTAACTATCGGTGTGCTGATCCTTTCTAATATTTTAATGACTTGGCACGGTATAGCCACCTCAAGTTCAAAGACGTCCTATTGGCAACATTGTGCTACGCAGGGGCGTGGCGTTTTTCGAATATTGCTTTAAGGTTCCCGCTATGGAATATATTTCCGTGTGCCTTCCAGCCTTTTCTATAAAAAAAGTTAATAGGGAAGATTAAATTTCTAATAAATCGATAACTTTATGTAAATACCACGAACATGGATACAAACAAACGGATCGTTATTGTAGGCGCAGGATTTGCAGGTTTACGCCTCGCACAGGACCTGAGAAAGTCGCCTTACGAACTTTACCTGATTGATAAAAACAATTACCATCAATTTCAGCCTTTGATGTATCAGGTGGCTACGGCGAGGTTAGAACCTGCAAGCATATCGTTTCCGCTTCGTAAAGTGTTCCAATATTGTAAGAATACGCATATCAGGATCGCTGATGTCCTTTCCGTTGACACGAATGCGAAGCAGGTCGTAACTTCAATCGGAAATTATCCTTATGATTATCTTATCATTGCAGCGGGCTGCAAAACCAATTACTTCGGAAATCAGGAATTGGAAAAGCATGCCTTTCCGATGAAGTCGGTTCCCGAGGCTATCCAACTTCGGAACCGTATCTTACAAACCTTCGAAGATGCCGTAATCACTCCGCCTGAAAATTTGCAGTTCCTCCTAAACTTTGTTGTGGTAGGCGGCGGACCTACGGGAGTCGAACTTGCTGGCGCTTTGGCTGAAATGAAAAAAAATATCCTGCCAAAAGATTATCCCGATAAAGATTTTTCGCAGCTCCAGATTTACCTGTTGGAAGGGTCTCCATATGTGCTTAGCGCGATGAGCGAGGAATCTAAAACTGTATCCCGTAAATATCTTGAGGATCTTGGCGTCGTTGTTAAGACGGAAACTATTGTCGAGAATTATGATGGCCGAACGATTACGTTAAAAGGCGGCGGCTCAATTGAAGCTAAGAATGTAATTTGGGCAGCGGGAATTTCAGGAAATGTTCTTGATGGGATCCCGCGTGAATGTTACACAAGAGGAAGCAGGCTTGTAGTTAATCGATACAATCATGTGGAAAATTTACCCGATGTTTATGCAATTGGCGACATCGCCTACATGACTACGCCAAAATACCCTAACGGACATCCGCAGGTTGCAAGCGTCGCGATTGAGCAGGCTAAAGTACTGGCCCGAAATTTCAAGAACATGGGTCAAAACAAACCCCTTACCGAATACGAATTTCATAATAAGGGATCAATGGCGACCGTAGGCAAACGCAAGGCTGTTGTAGATTTACCAAAATTCAGTTTCCAAGGCAGGTTCGCTTGGCTGATGTGGATGCTCGTTCACCTAATGCTGATCTTGAGCGTTAAAAACAAGCTTTCGATATTCGTGAACTGGATGTTCAGTTACTTCAACAACGACTCTACTTTGCGGGTTTTGATCAAACCTGTTGAGAAAAAGGTCGAAAATTAGCAACGGCTGTTTTAGCCCTGATGGCGGCGGTATCCTTTTTATTGTGACAACTTAATATTCTTACGCAGCAACACCAACAATAAAAAGATAAAGCCAACAGCAGGAACTAGCTCCCGATGCTACCTCAACAACTCAATAATATGCTTTTCGATAATTTCACTGTCCCAAATATTTTCGATATTCGGAATGTTCATTACCTCGTCCATGATCGCTTTCTGCTTGTCGCCAATAGCAAGCGCTTCGGTATAAGGCCTGTGGCTGAACGTGACCCGGCTGTACAGCGGAAGCCATAAATCAGGGTGTTTTTGCGAAAATCTCTTTTCAATTTTTTTCTGCAGAAGGAACTTATCATCGGCTGTTTTTGAACTCATTTCCATGAAATTTCGATATGAAAGTTCCGCAATCGCATCAGCATTCGGTTTACGCTGGCTTTGATATTCTGAAAATATCTTTTCCCAGTCGTCGCCAAATTGCTCCATCAGTTGATTCAGCACCGAAATATCTTCAAAACCGGCGTTCATTCCTTGACCATAAAAAGGCACGATTGCATGGCAGGCATCTCCAATCAAAGCTATTTTGTCTTCGTAGGTCCAGGGGAAACATTTCATTGTCACCAACGTACTCGTCGGATTTTTGAAAAAATCTTCAGTTAATTTGGGAATGACATCTATTGTATCAGGTAAATTTTTAATAAAAAAATCCTCAACCGATCTCCGATCTGTCAATGAGGCAAATGAGTTCTCGCCTTCGAACGGCATGAAAAGCGTACAGGTAAAACTTCCGTCAAGGTTCGGGAGCGCAATCAACATGTAATCGCCGCGCGGCCAGATATGGAAGGAATATTTATCGAGTTTGTGCGTTCCGTCTTCGTTTGCCGGAATGTTGAGCTCCTTGTAGCCTGTTTGCAGAAAGTCCTGCGAATAATTGAACATGCTTTGCCTTTGCATTCTATGCCTAACACGTGAAAATGCACCGTCAGCACCAAAAACCTTGTCATATTTCAAGGCTGTCCATTCACCTCGTTCTTCCTCGCCTATGTGCAAAGTTGCATCAGCCAAAGTCACATCCCATATTTTGTGCTCAAAGAAAAATTCTGCCCCGGCTTCCTCAGCAAGATCGATCATTTTCCGGTTCAAGGTCCCGCGCGAGATCGAATAGATGTTTTCTCCTTCCTTTCCGTAAGCCTGAAAGCTGATTTTGTCTTTCGTATGGATCGCACGTTTGTCCATTGGAATCGCAATTGCACGGACAGCATCACCAACTCCGACGCCATCAAGAGCTTTCCAACCGCGGTGCGACATTGCTAAATTGATCGAACGACCAGAAAATTGGATGTTACGAATATCAGGGCTGCGATCGTAAACATGAACGGTATGCCCGGCCTTTTTGAGATATATCGCTAAAAGCGACCCGACTAAACCAGAACCGACAACCGCAATTTTTAAAGGACGCTGCATCAAATTTTTCTTCATAATTGATAATCAAAATTACTGAATTATATGCGTTATCAGGATGTTTGGAATAATATTTTCGGCACTCCTATAATCAATGAACTGAATCCTTTTTTAACAAAGTTGCAATCCTATTAATAAATATATTTTGTGTTTAATTATAAATTTCGTAGCTTTATTCCTAACTAATAACAAAACATCACAAGTATGAGAGATTTAATTTGGTTGATCGTTGTAATTTTATTGATCGGTTGGGCAATTGGATATTTCGCTTTTGGCGAAGCAGTAGGTAGCCTGATACATATATTACTTGTGCTCGCGGTAATTGGAGTCCTGTACCGATTGGCCACTGGAAGAAGACCTTAAAGAAATAGAAATCCCCATCATCAATGGGGATTTTTTTATTATTAATCGTGTGCAAATTTTATCCTTGTGCCGGTGTTGAGGTTATTATTTTTTGCAAGCACGCCGCACATGTGATAAAGCATCCGTGCGCCGACATTGCCGTCCCAATCATCATCTCCGGGTGCAACTTCGACAAGGTCAAAACCAATTATTTCTTTTCCGCTTTCTCCTAATTTGCTTAGCAGATAAGCCGCTTGTTCAAATGAGAAGCCTCCCGGAACCGGCGTTCCTGTATTTGGGCAATACCATGGATATAATCCGTCTATATCAAAGCTGATCGTGACTTTTTGGGGAAGAGATGCAATGATGGCTTCACATTGCTCATGCCAGGTCATTCCGTTAAAAAATTGCTCTTTTAGATCCAGATCCGTATGGATATGCACACGGCTGCCTTCTTTCTCGGCGACATCAACTTCTTCTTTGCAAAAGTCGCGAATTCCAACCTGAACAATTTTAGAGACCTGCGGCAACTGCAATGTATTGTACATGATCGAAGCATGCGAATACGTAAAGCCTTCATATGCGATCCGAAGGTCCATGTGCGCATCGAGATGTAAGATTCCGAAGTCGGAATATTTTGTCGCCAGTGCCTGATAATATCCAAGAGGCGTACTATGGTCACCGCCTAAAAGCCCAACCTTCTTTCCTTGGTTCAACCAATACAAGGTGCGCTCTTTCACTTCTTCGTGAAGTTGGCGGCAGACCTTGTTGATCTTGTCAAGATCGGATTGAAGTGCGGGAAACACCGAAACATCTTCACCGGCTTCAAGCGCTTCAATTATTGGCTGCGCCAGCGATTTATACTTTTCGCTTTGCTGCGCCCATTGGTTTGTTTGCTCATTAATGTCGAGATGGATCCCCAATTTCCATAGTTCAGGAAATTCCTGATGATGAAGATCGACCTGGAGCGAAGCATCTAGAATCGCATCAGGCCCGTCAGATGCGCCTGCGCCATAGCTTACCGTGACTTCCCATGGAACAGGAATGATTACAATTTCACTTTCTTCTGCTGTAAATGGCAATCCGAAAATACTTGCATCGGCGAGGCCGGGTTGCGATGGATCGAATGCGGCTATTTTTTGTTCTTTGTTCATTTTTAGTTAATTCCGGTAATTCCTTTTTTTAATATTTGACCAAATTCATACATATCCTCAAAAGAGCAATATAGTGGCACAGGCGCGAGTC
Organism: Flavobacterium sp.; assembly: GCA_036388535.1. Taxonomy (GTDB): domain Bacteria; phylum Bacteroidota; class Bacteroidia; order Flavobacteriales; family Flavobacteriaceae; genus Flavobacterium. The sequence goes on from DASVRQ010000007.1 coordinate 11,717, forward strand.
GGATAACATTTGGTTCCCGCCAATCCGTTATGACGCCATTTTTCATTAGATAGTCAAACAACGGCCGACCTTCACCATGTAAAAATACACTGAGCTGTGAAGCTCGCTCTTGCGGATTTGAAGGCGTGATAATTTCAAAAGTGCTTTTAACTTCCTTATCGATTTCATGAAGAATAAATTCAAGGTATGCAGTGATTTTATCGCGCTTTTCGATTAAAGCTGGCATTCCGACTTCATTGAACATTTCAACCGATGCAAGATATGGCGCCAGGCTCAATATCGGAAGGTTGCTTATTTGCCAGCCTTCGGCGCCTTCAACAGGATCGAAGACGGGTTCCATTTTAAAACGGCGGGCCTTGTTGTGTCCCCACCAACCTGCAAAACGCGGCAGGTCAATATCGCTGTGATGCATTTGATGAACGAAACATCCTGAAGCATTTCCCGGACCTGAGTTCATATACTTATAACTGCACCACGCGGCAAAATCGACATTCCAATCGTGCAGTTCGAGCTTTACGTTTCCTGCAGCATGCGCCAGGTCCCAGCCCACGTATGCGCCAACTTTGTGTCCGGCTTCAGTTATCGTTTTCATATCGAAAACCTGGCCTGTATAGTAATTGACGCCGCCAATCAGTACGAGTGCGAGTTCTTCACCGACTTCTTCGATTTTTGAAAGCACATCTTCAAGACGGATGTTGTGTTCGCCTTCGCGCCGTTGTATTTCGACTATTGCTTCACTTGGAACAAGACCATGAAAATCAACCTGGCTCTGCAACATGTATTGATCACTTGGAAAAGCTTTTGCTTCGCAGATGATTTTAAAACGCTTCGCTGTAGGCTGATAAAACGAAACCATCAAAAGGTGCAGGTTCACCGTCAATGTGTTCATGACCGTTACTTCACTTGGTAATGCGCCCACGATTTTACTAAGCGGATTTGCAAAACGTTCGTGATAATCCCACCACGGTTTTTCGGCATAGAAATGTCCTTCAACAGCGAGTTTCGCCCAATCATCCATGACTTCATCAACGTAGGCTTTGGTACGTTTTGGCTGGAGGCCGAGGGAATTTCCGGTAAAGTAAATTACCTTTTTCCCATTTACTTCAGGAAAAATAAACTCATCACGATAGTGGTAAAGTTTGTCTTCGGCATCTAATTCCTGTGCAAATTCGCGGGTATTTTGGAATGTCATGTTTTGAATTTAGGATTGTAAAATTAAGTAAAAAACGGTAAATGGGTTGGCCACTAATTCACAAATTAAAAAACGAACAACAGAAGTTGTCAATCTTCTTTCAAGAAAATCGTCTTTTTCACAGGTAATTTATTTCAAAAAATTAATTCGTGAATTCGTGGCCAACAAAAATATATGAAACTAAGATTGAAACCGCGTGAGCGATTGAAGGCGATATCCTGCACCTTTTTCAGGTGCAGATAAAGCCGAAAGCGCGACCCTTGTGGTCACGCCAAAAAGCTTAGCCACCAATTCACGAATTAAATGCAGGAACATCATAAGTTTCGGAAAATTATACAAATTATAATTGCCTTTATCTAATGGGCAGTTATTTCATGCAAAAATTCGTGAATTGCTTCGCCAGTTCGCTGCCGCTCGTGTCGTGGCCAATCGCTATCGCAGGTGGTGGCCAAAAAAAATCCCGCAGTAAAGCGGGATCAGTTTGTTATATTCTAATATTAAAGGATTAGCATGGCGTCGCCGTAAGAATAGAATTTGTATCCTTCCTTAATTGCTTCTTCGTATGCCTTTTTCATCAGGTCGTGACCACAAAATGCTGAGATCATCATCAACAAAGTTGACTTTGGCGTGTGGAAATTAGTGATCATGCAATCGGCTATGCTGAATTCATGAGGAGGAAAAATGAACTTGTTCGTCCAACCGTCATACGGATTCATTGTCCGTGCCGATGAGACCGAGCTTTCAATCGCGCGCATCGATGTTGTACCGACAGCACAAATACGTTTTTTCTTAATCTTTGCACTGTTTACTATATCGCATGCTTCCTGAGTGATCTTTAATTCTTCTGAATCCATTTTATGTTTCGAAAGATCTTCAACCTCAACAGGATTAAATGTCCCCAGCCCAACGTGAAGCGTCACTTCAGCAAACTGGACACCTTTAATTTCAAGTCGTTTCAATAAGTGCTTCGAAAAGTGCAACCCGGCAGTTGGAGCTGCAACAGCACCTTCTTCTTTAGCGTAGATCGTCTGGTAACGCTCGGCATCTTCAGGAGTTACTTCGCGGTTGATGTATTTCGGGATTGGCGTTTCGCCAAGTTCTGTCAGTTTGTTACGGAACTCTTCATAAGAACCGTCGTATAAGAATCGCAAAGTACGTCCGCGTGAAGTCGTGTTGTCAATTACCTCAGCAACGAGTGAATCGTCGTCGCCAAAATAAAGTTTGTTCCCGATACGGATCTTTCTTGCCGGATCAACCAAAACATCCCAAAGGCGTTGTTCAGCGTTTAGTTCGCGCAATAAGAAAACTTCGATCCTTGCACCTGTTTTTTCTTTGTTTCCATACAAACGTGCAGGGAAAACTTTTGTATTGTTCAGAATAAGTACGTCACCGTCATCAAAATAATCGATTACATCCTTAAACATTTTGTGTTCAATGGTTTTTTCCTTGCGGTTGATTACCATCAATCGGGATTCGTCCCTATTGTCTGCTGGATATTCCGCTAAAAGTTCTTTTGGTAAATTAAACTGAAAATGAGATAATTTCATATTGCTTTTTGTAGATTAAGATGGCCTGAAAAGCAGCCAACTTTGAGAGTGCAAATATACGCCAGCCGAACAGGCGTTGTCAAGTGTTTTCAGGTTTATTTTGAATCAGCATGCGTGAAGCGGCACGAGCACAAGGATTTAAGCTGTCGGAAGCCCTTGTATAGTGACTCCGATGCTGCGCAAATCAGCCCAAAATGCAGGATACGACTTCGATACGACTTCAGCATCCAGAATTTTCAACGAAGTTTTGAGTACCAAGGGTGCAAATGCCATTGCCATCCGATGGTCGTTGTATGTATTTACGACAACATCCTTATTATAATATTCGGCTGCCGCCAATGTGATGCTGTCGGAAGTAATCGAAACTTTTGCGCCGAATTTTTGAAGTTCAGCTTGTAATGCAGATAATCTGTCGGTTTCCTTGATCTTTAAAGTATGAAGACCTGTTAAATGACAGCTGATTCCGAGTCCGAAGCATGTTACTGCTATTGTTTGCGCGATGTCGGGGGTTTTAATTAGTTGACAGTTGACAGTTGACAGTTGACAGATTTGTTTTGTCAAAATGATGATATTCTCGCCATACATCGTATGAACACCGAATTGTTGATAGATCTCTGCAAGTTCGCTGTCGCCTTGGAAGCTGTTTTGCTTGAATGATGAAAGGGTTATCTGGGTTCCGGCTTCAGAAAGGGCAACCATCGAATAGAAATACGATGCTGACGACCAATCGGATTCAATTGTGATCACAAGTTCGTTTTCTAGTTCCGGTTTTGGATAGACTCGGATGTTATTGCCTAAGAACTTGCTGTCAATTCCGATGCTTTTCAATAATGAAATAGTCATCTCTATATATGGACGTGATGTTATTTCGCCTTGCAGGGTCAGATCAAGACCATCCGGCAATTTTCCGCCAATCAGCAATAAGGCAGAAACGTACTGGCTGCTGACATTCGCATCAAGAGTAACTTTATTATGCGATAATCTTTTTCCGGTAATTTTAAGCGGCGGAAAGCCTTCTTTGTCAACATAAGCAATTTCGGCACCCAGTTGTCGTAACGCATCTACCAATACCTTAATTGGACGCTCTTTCATTCGGCTCGAGCCGGTAAGGGTGACCTGCCGATCGGGTTGCGATGCAAAATACGCTGTGAGGAATCGCATCGCTGTTCCGGCGTGATGGACGTTGATAACAGAGTCTGAGCTTTGAAGAGCATTTACCATCAATATGCTATCGTCCGAGTCTGAAATATTTTCAAGAATGATCCCCGGATATAGCGCCTGCAGTAAAAGCAACCTGTTCGTCTCCGATTTTGAACCTGAAATCTTAACTTCGGAACCGGAGAGCAACATGGACTTGTGCAGAATAATATTCATTTATTTCAACTTGTCATTATTCTGATGCCGATCGTGATCACGCTTAGTCTTAAGGTCAAGCTTTTTATCAAATGCCGCCTGAAGATCGACCCCTGTCTGGTTTGCAAGACAAAGCACGACAAAGACAACATCGGCAAGTTCTTCGCCAAGATCTTTGTTTTTGTCGCTTTCCTTTTCTGATTGTTCTCCATAACGACGTGCGATTATTCGGGCTACTTCACCGACTTCTTCCGTGAGCTGTGCCATATTGGTCAGTTCACTGAAGTATCTAACGCCGTGGTTTTTGATCCAGGAATCGACTTCGGCTTGAGAATTTCTAATATCCATTGTTGTTGGTTATGTTAGTCAAAATATAGTAAGAAAACCCATTTGACAATGTTCATATTAGAACATATGTTGATTATGGATCAAGATAACGTCCTTATTTCGAATTACTTATAATAGCACGACTATTTAAATTTAGAATTTATTACTCCTTGTTTTTAGTGTCCATGAAAATTGTTACTGGTCCGTCGTTGAGTAGAGAAAGCTTCATATCTGTGCCGAAGATGCCCGTTTGAACCCGTTTGCCGAAATCAGCTTCAAGTTGGCTGACAAACCGTTCGTACAACGGGATTGCAACTTCCGGTTTTGAGGCTTTAATATACGAAGGCCGATTCCCTTTTTTGGTGCTGGCATGCAATGTAAACTGGCTGACAATGATAATATCACCATCTATATCCTTTACGGAAAGGTTCATTACGCCGTTGTTGTCGCCAAAAATCCGAAGATTAATGATCTTACCTGTAAGCCACATAATGTCTTCTTTTGAATCGGCATCTTCGATTCCGACTAAGACGAGAAGGCCTCGATTAATTTCGGCATTGACTTTTCCTTCAATAGTAACCGATGCCGAACTTACACGCTGAAGTACAGCTCTCATTTGAGGTTTCGGGTCTCGTCGCTTGCGATGCGGTCATCGTTGTAGATGTCTGACCTATAGTGTGCTTCGTCGCCTTCCAGGATCTGAAGGTAGCTCTTGTATCGCGACCATGCGATATTGTCTTCTTCAAGTGCTTTTTTAATTGCGCAGTGCGGTTCATCCTTATGAAGGCAATTATTGAATCTGCATTGATCCTGCAGTTTGAAGAATTCCGGAAAGTAGCCACTGATCTCCTCTTTTTCCATGTCGACGATCCCAAAGCCTTTGATTCCGGGCGTATCGATAATTTTCGCATCAAAAGAAAGATCATACATTTCAGCGAAGGTCGTGGTATGTTGGCCTTGCTTGCTTTGTTCTGATATATTTTTAGTCTTCAGGTGAAGAGTCGGTTCAAGCGCGTTGACCAAAGTCGATTTGCCAACTCCTGAATGCCCCGAAAACATACTGACTTTTCCGATCATCATGTCTTTCAATTGTTCGACACCTTTCATTTCAGTCGATGAGACACGAAGGCATTTATATCCGATCTCCTGATAAATATGCTGCAGATAAAGCTGCTCGTCGATCATTGCTTCGGTATACGTGTCGATCTTATTGAAAATGAGGATTGTTTCAATTTTATACGCTTCGGCAGTCACAAGAAACCTGTCGATAAAATTGGTGGTCGTTGGTGGATTGTTGATCGTAATCAGCAGGAAAACCTGATCGATATTCGATGCGATGATGTGCATCTGGTGCGATAAATTGACCGATTTCCTAACGATGTAGTTTTTCCTTTCATGAATTTTGTTGATTGATCCCGTGGTTTTATCGGAAGTAATATCGACATCATAATCGACAATATCGCCGACCGCAATCGGGTTTGTGGATTTGATCCCTTTCATGCGGAACTTCCCTTTCATGCGGCATTCCATAAAATCTCCTTCATTAGATTTTACGGTATACCAACTACCTGTCGACTTATAAACGGTTCCAGTCATTCGCTTTTCAGATTCTGATTCAAGTACAAAGGTAAAATATTGTTTTTTTGAAGCAGTGTAAAATCTGCGTTTTGTGACTGTGGTTAAACCAATTTATGAATTGATGATCTTTTCCTGGTGCGTGATGCTTTCCTGGTGGATTGCCGTAAACAGTTTGTGGATAAAATCTTCTGTAAGGCCCTTTTCCGTGCCTTCGGAGATCATTTTTGCGAGTACTTCATTCCATCGCTTGTTCTGAAGGATCGACACGTTCTTCTCTTTTTTAAGCTGGCCGATTTCCTCAGCTATTTTCATTCTTTTTCCAATGATGTTCAAGATCTCACTATCCGCAATGTCAATATTGGCGCGCAGTTTTACCAGTTCTTCAATAAAATCGTCCTCTTCGACTGTTTGCCTTCTTATTTTTAAATCAGAAAGGATCTGCTTTAGTACATTGGGCGTTACCTGCTGTGCCGCGTCACTCCATGCGTTTTCCGGATCAGGATGTGTCTCGATGATTAATCCGTCGTAATTGAGGTCTAACGCCATTTGCGCAATCGCCGGCACCATTTCCCTTCTTCCGGTTATATGTGAGGGATCGCAAATCAGCGGCAGATCGGGAAACCTGCTTTGGAGTTCAATTGGAATCTGCCACTCCGGAATATTTCTGTAAGTTGTTTTTTCGTATGTTGAGAATCCTCTGTGGATCGCGCCGATGTTTTTTATTCCTGCGTTATGGATCCGTTCTATTCCGCCGATCCACAACGATAAATCAGGGTTAACGGGATTTTTAATTAATATGATTCTGTCAGTCCCTTGAAGGGCATCGGCAATTTCCTGGACTGCAAACGGGTTGACAGTCGTCCGTGCTCCGATCCACAAAACATCAATATCATGTTCCAGTGCAAGCTTTACATGTGTCGCATTCGCAACCTCAACAGCCATAAGCAATCCTGTTTCTGACTTTGCCTTCTGAAGCCATTTCAAACCAATTGCGCCAACGCCTTCAAACCCGCCGGGACGTGTTCTTGGTTTCCAGATTCCCGCCCTGAAAATACTCACATCGCTATTTTTTAATCCGTGTGCTGTTGCAAGAACTTGTTCTTCTGTTTCGGCGCTGCATGGTCCGGCAATTATAAGCGGTCGCTCCTCATTGAAGTTGGCTAACCAGTTGCGTAAATTCTTGCTGTTTTCCATCATTAGTCAGATATTGATGTAAAGTTAATAAATCGGTTAACGAACAACTTGCGTAACTTCCAAAAAAAAAATCCCGACTCTCATCGGGATTTGTGTAATTTGAATTAATAACTTCAATAACAATGCGGCAATTCAGATTCTTACTATGAAACAGATGAATGGCGACAATAAAGGTTATTGAAAACGCCTTTTTGTGCTGTGCTAATATATGAAAAAATTGTTTTGAATTACATGAAGTAGATTTTTAATGATTTCTTTCGGCCACGAATCCACGAATCGTTTTGTGCTAATTTGTGAATTGCTGCGCCAGTTTGCTACCGACGGGATCGTGGCTAAAGGAACAATATTATTAGATACCTTTGAGTTTACTTGTGGAGCATCTTAAGTAACGTAAGATCGCGGACTAATTCTGCTTACTTTTGTATAAATTCTTTCTTATGTCAATCGAAGTCAAAAATATCTCAAAAAGTTACGGCACCCAAAAAGCGCTTGATAACATATCATTTACAATAAATAAAGGAGAAATCGTTGGATTTCTTGGGCCGAATGGCGCCGGGAAATCGACGCTGATGAAAATCCTCACAACATACATCAATGCTGATGAAGGTTCTGCGTTGGTGAACGGCTTTGATGTCGACGGCCAGCAGAAAAAGGTACAACTATCCGTTGGTTATCTTCCTGAGCACAATCCATTATATCACGATTTATATGTGCGCGAATATCTTGGGTTCAATGCCGATGTTTATAAAGTCAGCAAGCCGCGAATAGAAGAAGTCATAAAATTAACTGGACTGGCATCTGAAAGCCACAAGAAGATCGGCCAACTCTCGAAAGGTTACCGACAGCGTGTCGGACTTGCGAACGCGTTGCTTCACAATCCTGATGTGCTGATTTTGGATGAACCAACTACCGGACTTGATCCGAACCAATTGGTGGAAATCCGAAGTGTGATCCGAAACGCCGGGAAAGATAAGACCGTATTCTTATCGACACACATCATGCAGGAAGTTGAAGCAATTTGTGACCGCGTGATCATCATCAACAACGGAAAGATCGTAACCGACAGGAAGCTGGCAAATCTCGTGGTCGAAAAAGAACAAGTGATTGAAGTGGAATTTGATTTCCGTATCGAAGAACAGGCAATTGCTGCAATCCCGAATATAAAATCGTATGTCAATACGCACGACCTGACATGGGAACTTACTTTTTCGTCTGACAAGGATATGCGGCCGGCGGTATTTGACTTTGCACATGATAACGGGCTCAAAACGTTGCAGCTGAACCAGAAAAATAAGAATTTGGAGGCTGTTTTCCGTGAAATGACGAAGGAGTAGTATTCAGTCTTCAGTACCAGTTGACAGTCGCAGTCGCAGTCGCAACTTAAATTAATATCTGAAGATCTGAAAAGTACGTTAAGACAGAAGTTTAAAATCTCATTTTGGCTGGTTTCTTTCCAGGAATTATTGCTGCAGTTGTAAATGCTGCTCAGTTGCAGAATTTACTCTATAATAGAAAGTCTCAGTACTTAGTTTTGCCGCTCTTTTAGAAGAAGAATGTTTTATTACATATACTGCCACTGTAGACTGAGACTGAAGACTCAATACTCAATACTCAATACTACTCAAAAATCAACCTTCCACTATAATGCTCCTCTACCTCAACCGTTTCCGGATGTGTCGTTGAAATTACATTCCCGGTGCTGTAGATGTCGCCTTTGAGTAATTTTATCGGATGAATTGTCATGTCGTTTGCCCCACGATGAAACAGTTTTATTGAATCGGCCACAAAGTTCCGGCCTTCAAAACGTCCATTTCCATTGTAGAAATTTAGAAGAAGTTCCTTTGTATGACCCGTTATATAAAACGCTGACACATGGTTGCTTTGAACGACAAGCTGCCCATTATTTTGAATATCCATTACAAAATCGCCGCTTCCGACGCCGTCATAAATATCCAATGAATACAAGCGTAACAATGGATAAGTCAAAACACCGTTTGAGCGGATCGTTTGTTCGGTGTTGGAAATAATTTCTACAATATCGGGAGCCGTCACGTTTACAGTTACCTGACCGTACGCACGCGTAAGGTTGCAGCCTGAATTGTCTTTAAGCATTAAAGAATTTCCTTCCACCGTGACAGAAACATCATCAATAAAATTTTCACCGGCCGTGACAGTGATCGATTGCTCCGGGCCATCTGTAAGTACGAGTCCGACACCTGGAAAGACGTAGATATTGTTGATTATTGCATCGATCGCAAAAGATTTGGTTGTGATTGCCCCAGAGCTTTTGATACAATCTTCTGAAATATTGCATCCAACCACAACTATTGAAATAAATAAAAATAAGAGTGCTTTCAAATTCTTCATAATCGTGCTCCAATTGTAAATTCCAATGCTTCTGCCCTTCCGCCATGCGCTTTCAGTGAGACACCAGTAAATAGTTTTTCTGTCAGATAATACTTGGCACCGACACGTTGGTAGACATCACTTTCGTATCTAAAAGGCTTATATACATAATATCCAACCTGTGTTTCAATCGACAGTTTGTTTACGAAAAGTTCATGTCCGACAAATAAGCTTACTCGTTTATAATCTGTTTCAGGATCAAGATAAGGCTTGTCAGGAAAGGCGAAAGAAGTATAGCGGATGAACTCTTTCAGATATTGTGAAATGAAAACGTCGGTACCGGCCTGCAATGCACTTTTCCTACCGATGCGTTTATCGGCATAAAGCCCGATATGGTAAAATGGCTTTTGCCCGCTGTCTGTATATTGACTTTCACTGATGCCGGTACGAAGGGCAATGTTATAGCGGATCGGCTCCTTGTAATCAATCATTGCAAGCGTATCATTTTTGAGATATGCCCCTGGTTCAGATATGTTGTAGTTGAGTCCGATATTTGCCGCGTAGGTGTTTATTCCGCTGTTTGGTGATTTAATTCGTCCGTTTGAAAAATGGGTGAACATTAATCCTGCCTGAACCCCAATGTTGCCGATAATGTTTTCTTTTTTGTAATTCAGCATGAACAAATTTGCACTCATGAGCCGGGACCCAAAAGCGTTGTTCTTAAAGTTGGTTTCCTTATCAAATGGATTAGTCGTCATTGCGATTCCCTGCGAAATCCGAAACATCAACTGCCGTTTGAAAAAGTAGAAATTGTAATGGAGACCGAGTGCATAGTTTTCCCCAAGGTACCTATTTTTGAAATCCTGATACTGAAGCGACATTCCATAATCCGGATAATTATAAGCTTGCTGCCACTCTTTGCTTCCGTAAGTTCTTTTGTTGACGCTGAGCAGAAAACCTTCGGGATGGCCAGTTATGAGATGGTTGATGAAGGAGCTATGCCGGTAGATGTTGCCGTGGAAAAAATCGGCGTCGACCGTAAATGTTTCGCCTGCCGACTGACCGAAGGACGAAATTGTGAGAAGCAGAAGCAGCGGGTAGCACTTAAACATTATCTAAAATTGGCGAGGCAAATATAGTAGAATAAATGTGTTGAGTACGTTAAAACACTGCTTTCGCTATTTCCCGGATATTATCAGCTTTTCCCATCGAATAATAATGCAGTACGGGAATCCCAGCTTTTATGAGCTCTTTACTTTGGCTGATGCACCATTCAATTCCAACTTGACGAACCGAATCTGCATCAGTGGCACGAACAACCTCCATTATCAGATCATCGGGCAGGTCGACGCTGAAGCGATGCGGAATCTGGTTGAGCTGTTTCCTGGTCGAAAGCGGCTTCAATCCGGGTATAATTGGAACTGTGATTCCCGATGCACGGCATTTCTCCACAAAAGCAAAAAATTTCTTGTTGTCGAAAAACATCTGCGTGATGATATAATTAGCGCCGTTCTTTATTTTTTGTTTCAGATAATAAATATCGCTGTCGAGGCTTGGCGCTTCGATGTGTTTTTCAGGATAACCCGCAACTCCGATACAAAAGTTGGTCGCATTTGAGTTCTGAAGTTCGTCGTCGAGATAAATTCCCTTGTTGAGATTTGAAATTTGCGAAACAAGTTCGGTTGCATAATGATGGCCTTCTTTTTCCGGTCGGAAATAGATTTCGCTTTTAATTGCATCTCCACGCAAAGCAACGACATTCTGGATTCCGAGGAAGTCGATATCGATCAGGAAGTTTTCGGTATCTTCTTTTGTAAAACCGCCACAGAGAATATGCGGAATCGCGTCAACATCGTATTTATTCTGGATCGCAGCACAAATTCCGACCGTGCCCGGACGTTTTTTTACGACCTTTTTTTCGAGTAATCCACTTGGGAGTTCCTTGTATTCAAATTCCTCACGGTGATACGTCACATCGATAAACGGCGGATTGAATTCCATCAGCGGATCGATGCTATCAAAGATCGACTGGATGTTCTGGCCTTTTAAAGGCGGCAGGATCTCGAATGAAAAAAGCGGTTTGCCTTGGGCGTTTTGTATATGTTCTGTTACTTTCATATTTTTTTTAAGGTGCAGGGTTCAAGGTGCAGGGTTCAGGGTTGGGTTTAGGTATAGGGTATAGGGTTTAGGGTATAGGATTTTTGCTGCCGATGCTTTAAATGTTAACCTCAGTGACATCTGACTTCTTTATTTGATAATCATTGTTCACGTTGCGACTTGCGACTAGTCCGCGATATTAGGATTCAACCATTTCTTCGCCATTTCACTTGAGATGTTTCTTCGTTTTGCATAATCAATTACTTGATCTTCTTTTATTTTTCCGAGGCCGAAATATTTGCTCTGCGGATGTCCAAAATAATAACCTGAAACTGATGATGCCGGCCACATTGCCATGCTTTCAGTCAGCTTGACGCCGATAGCTTCTTCAACCTTTAGCAATTTCCAGATTATCGGTTTTTCAAGATGATCGGGACATGCGGGATAACCTGGTGCGGGGCGAATCCCTTTGTATTCTTCTTCGATCAGATCCTGCTTGGAGAATGATTCATCTGATGCATATCCCCAAAATTCTTTACGGACCTTCTCATGAAGATATTCGGCAAAGGCCTCAGCCAGTCGGTCGGCAAGGGCTTTAAGCATAATAGAATTGTAATCGTCATTGTTTTGCTCGAATTCGGCTGCCCATTCGTCGACTCCGAAACCTGTCGTCACACAGAAGGCTCCCATGTAATCTTGCTTTCCAGATTCTATCGGCGCAATGAAATCGGCAAGGGCTATATTCGGAGCACCTTTCGTCTTCTGTGATTGCTGCCGAAGCGTCAAAAATTTATATTTTGTATCAGTCCCGATGTCTATATCATCGTCATTGACTGTATTGGCAGGAAATATTCCGTAGACTCCCTTTGCAGTTAATTTTTGTTCAGAAATGATCTTGCCCAACATTTGCTGTGCATCTTCAAAAACGGATTTTGCCTGTTCTCCAACAACCTCATCTTCTAAAATAGCAGGATATTTACCGAAGAGTTCCCATGTTCGGAAGAACGGCGTCCAGTCGATGTATGGCACGAGCGTTTCCAAACCTACTTCGATGGTTTGTGTTCCGATGACATTCGGCTTAAACGGAGTGAAATTCTCCCAGTCGAGTTGTAATTTGTTTGCTCTTGCTTGTTCAATAGACAAAAAGTTTTTATCGCGTGAACGTGATAAATATCCGGCGCGGAGTTCATCATATTCGGCACGCAGTTCACTGCTGTAATTATCCGACGTGCTTTTATTAAGTAAGTTTCCCGCAACGGTTACAGCTCGCGACGCATCGTTAACATGGACTACTGTTGCTTTGTATTCGGGCGCAATCTTGACGGCAGTATGGGCACGCGAAGTTGTTGCACCGCCAATCATTATCGGAACCCGGACATTTTGCCTGTCGAGTTCCTTGGCGAGGTAAACCATTTCATCGAGCGACGGAGTTATAAGTCCGCTTAACCCGATTATGTCAACCTTCTCCCGAATTGCAGTTTCGATGATTTTTTCAGGGGCGACCATTACTCCAAGGTCAATAATCTCATAATTGTTGCAGCCCAAAACCACCGCAACGATGTTTTTTCCAATGTCATGTACGTCGCCTTTTACGGTTGCCATCAACACTTTGCCTGCTTTTTGTTGCTTGCCGTCTTTCTCATTTTCAATGTACGGCAGCAAATACGCAACTGCTTTTTTCATGACACGCGCCGATTTTACAACCTGTGGAAGGAACATCTTTCCGCTTCCGAACAAGTCTCCAACTACGTTCATCCCGGCCATAAGGTCTATTTCGATCACGTCGATTGGTTTCGATGCATTTTGACGTGCTTCCTCAACATCAATTTCAATGAATTCATCGAGCCCTTTTACCAATGCATGCGTGAGCCGTTCCTGAACCGGAAAAGATCTCCATTCCTGGATTGCCTTTTCAGATGCTTTGTAATCGCCTTTATAACTTTCAGCCAATTCGAGGAGGCGTTCTGTTGCATCGTCGCGACGGTTTAGAAGAACATCTTCTACATGTTCAAGCAGCACTTTATCGATCTGGTCGTACACTTCTAGCATCTCGGGATTGACGATTCCCATTGTCATTCCGTTTTTTATTGCATGATATAAAAATGCGGAATGCATTGCCTCACGAACTTTGTCGTTCCCACGAAACGAGAACGAAACATTGCTGACGCCGCCGCTAACATTGACATGCGGAAGATTCCCGCGTATCCATTTGGTCGCCCTGAAGAAGTCGGTTGCATTGTTTTTATGTTCTTCCATTCCGGTTGCAACGGGAAAAATATTCGGATCGAAAATTATGTCTTCAGCAGGAAAACCGACTTTATCGACCAATATTTCATACGATCTTTTACAGATCTCAATTCGCCGTTCAAAAGTATCGGCCTGGCCATCTTCATCGAAAGCCATTACAATCACGGCAGCGCCATATCGTTTGACAAGCTTAGCGTGTTTTATAAAAGTTTCCTCGCCTTCTTTAAGTGAAATCGAATTCACGACACATTTGCCTTGAGCTACTTTGAGTCCGGCTTCAAGAATTTCCCATTTTGAACTGTCGATCATAAGCGGGATCCGCGAGATATCAGGTTCAGACGCAATCAGGTTAAGAAAGGTTGTCATTGCATGAACGCCATCAAGCATTCCTTCATCCATGTTGACATCCAGAATCTGCGCGCCTCCATCTACTTGTGAACGGGCGACATCAAGCGCTTCTTCGTAACGTTCTTCTTTGATGAGGCGTAAAAATTTCCGCGAACCCGTAACGTTGGTACGTTCCCCGACGTTTACGAAGTTCGTATCGGGAGTGATTATGAGCGGCTCGAGGCCGGAGAGTTTGAGATATTTTGACATAGACTTTCTTCTGCCACGAATGCACTAATTCCAAATTAAATTCGTGAATTCGTGGCCAATTTAATTTTGTGGTTCAAGAATCTTCCTCGGCCCGTATTCAGCCGCAACGTCAGCAATTAACTTAATATGTTCTGGTGTTGTTCCGCAGCAGCCGCCGATGATGTTAACTAAATTATCCTCAAGATATTCGCGTATCAATGCCTGCATTTGCTCCGGAGTTTGATCATATTGTCCGAATGCGTTGGGCAATCCCGCATTAGGATGTGCAGAAATATTCAATGACGTATTTCTTGCGAGCCTTTTGAGGTACGGCTTAAGCTGGTCGGCGCCGAGGGCACAATTGAATCCGACGCTCAGCATTGGAATATGCGAGATCGAGATCAGGAATGCTTCAACTGTTTGCCCGGATAATGTTCTTCCGGAAGCATCGGTGATTGTCCCTGAAACCATAATTGGGATATCGATGTTGCGTTCTTCCTTTACTTCCTCAATTGCGAATAGTGCTGCCTTGGCATTTAGTGTATCGAAAATGGTTTCGACCAATAAAATGTCGACTCCGCCATCTAGTAATGCATTGACTTGTTCTTTGTACGCAATTCTAAGTTCATCGAAAGTGATTGCACGAAACCCGGGATCATTCACATCGGGTGACATGCTTGCGGTTCGGTTCGTTGGACCGATCGAACCTGCTACAAAACGAGGCTTTTGCGGATTCTTTGCTGTAAACTCGTCGGCGACTTCACGAGCTATTTTAGCCGATTCGAAATTAAGGTCGTATACAAGATCTTCAAGATGATAATCTGCCATTCCGATTGTCGTGCTTGAAAATGTATTGGTTTCGACTATGTCGGCTCCTGCTTCGAAATATTGTGCGTGAATATCCCGGATAGCCTGAGGTTGCGTCACCGACAACAGATCGTTGTTGCCTTTTAAAGAATACGGAAAATCTTTGAACCGCGCTCCACGAAAATCTTCTTCAGAGAAGTTGTACCGCTGCAGCATCGTACCCATTGCACCGTCGAGGATTAGGATTCTTTGTTGTATCGCTTTTTCTATTATGGACATAATTCTGTTTTCGGTTGTTAGTTGTCGGTTCAATACTAAATAAACATGATCAGAGCCCGATTGCGCGAATGAGATTCTTCCCCGCGGCGGACCCGAGCGAGAGCGAACGGGCGGAGCAATGACATAGGCAGCATAAAGCGGGACGCAAGATGAACTGGATGAACCAGCATCTGCTTCAAAAAAAATAAAAGTGTTATCGGAAAAGGGGAATTTTCGTTGGTTATCTGTCTCAGAATCTGAGTAGAATGTAGCACCTTCTTTACGGTTAAAGGGTTGCTAAGGCTTCACCGGGTCTAATCCCTCGGCCTTTCGTGATAACAATCAATATGTTTATGAACGCTGCAAAGAAATGTAATAGAATTGAGTTTTGCAACATGATTTGCGAGAAAAATAAACATTCCTTATCTCAATCGATTGCGTAACAGATATAAAAAAAGCCCTCCGAAATGGAAGGCTTTGATTTATAAGAAGACGAATTTTAGTTCTTCATCAATTTTGCTGTTCCAACTCCATCGGCAGTTGCAACTTTTACGAAATACATTCCGGTTGTAAGGTCGGCGATGTTGATTTGTGTCTCGCTTACATTTCCTGCATCGATAGTTTTAACAACTCTTCCGTTGATGTCGCTGATTGAAACAGATGTCATTCCGGCTGCCTGGCTGTTCAGGTTCAACACTCCGTTTGCAGGGTTTGGAAACATCACGAAGTTGTTTTTGAAGAAGCTGTCAGTTGAAAGAGGACGATCCACAAGGAATGTGTCTATTCCGATAATATCTGAGTTTGCTCCGTTTGGACCTCCATTAGGAACGAAATAACGAAATGCAAATTTTACTGGGGTTGGACCTGTAAGGCCTGAGATGGTACTGGATATTTGGGTCCACGTTTCCGGATAATCCGTTAAATTTAGGTTAGGGTTAATTTCAGCAAGCATGGTAGTAAAACTTCCTAATCCTGCGCTTCCGCCTGTTGGGTTCACATGGGTCGCTGCAGTACTCATTCTTAGTTGAAGATTATCTGCAAATGAAGCTTGAGTCGCGTTGTTTTTACCGATTCTTGTGTAGAACGAAACAACATCACCATTTTGAACTGTGATCACAGGTGTAATCAACCAGTTGCTGATTGTTCCTACATTCTGGGTACTTGCGAAGTTAACTAACGCAAAAGAATTTACACCTCCAGCTTGTCCATTTGGCGGATTACTTACTTGCCCATTCGGCGTGTTAACATCTGTAAATGGCAATGGTTGTGCAGGAGGTGACCCTGCGCCAACTGTTACTGGCGTATAAGAAGCAACACTCCATAATACTGGTGCTGAAGGAGGTGCAGGTGCTGTTGAACTTTGATTGGTTCTCATCCAGCCATTTGTAGTCAAATCGGCAGTTGTGCCATCAAATCCGTAGCTGTAAACCATCTGAGCCTTTGCAGATCCGATAGCCACTAGCAACGATAAGGAAAGTAAAAGTTTTTTCATAGTTTTAAAATTTAGGTAAGCCGCTAATTTAATAATTAATTCGACATAAAAAGTTATTTAACAACGGTCCGGAAAAAGTTTTCAGGTTAAATCCCTCAATTATTTTTTTATATGTAATTGCTTTTCTACTTTTGTCGCTCGATTTCAGAGGAAAAATTTGAACTGATTGCAACCTCGTTAAAAAATGCTAAAGCAGAACACTCTCCTTTAGCCATTCCGTGCAATTTTTTCTCGCTTAATATTAAATTCTATTTTATTATGGCTTATTTATTTACGTCAGAATCAGTGAGTGAAGGACATCCTGACAAGGTAGCTGACCAGATTTCAGATGCTTTGATCGATAACTTCCTTGCGTTCGACCCTTCTTCTAAAGTTGCATGTGAAACTTTGGTCACAACCGGACAGGTGATTCTTGCCGGCGAAGTAAAATCATCCATTTATCTCGATGTTCAGCAGATCGCACGTGAAGTGATCCGAAAGATCGGTTACACGAAAAGCGAGTATATGTTTGAGGCAAATTCCTGTGGCGTACTTTCGGCAATCCACGAACAATCAGGTGACATCAATCAAGGTGTCGAGCGTTCGAATCCCGAAGATCAAGGAGCCGGCGACCAAGGGATGATGTTTGGTTATGCCACCAATGAAACAGAAGATTTCATGCCATTGGCACTAGACCTTTCACACAAACTTTTACAGGAACTTGCTGCGCTACGACGTGAAAATACTGCTATCATGTATTTGCGTCCCGATGCCAAATCGCAGGTTACACTTGAATATGACGATAACAACCGTCCAACAAGAATCGACGCAATTGTTATCTCGACCCAGCATGACGATTTCGACGAAGAGACAGCAATGCTTGCAAAAATAAAAAGCGACTTGGTTTCGATCTTGATCCCGAGGATAATTGACAAGAATCCGCAATACGCGCATTTGTTCAATGACCAGATCAAATACCATATAAACCCGACAGGAAAGTTTGTAATCGGCGGACCTCATGGTGACACCGGACTTACGGGCCGAAAAATCATCGTTGATACGTATGGTGGAAAAGGCGCTCACGGCGGAGGAGCATTTTCCGGGAAAGATCCTAGTAAAGTTGACCGAAGTGCAGCTTATGCTACGCGGCATATCGCCAAGAACCTTGTTGCAGCCGGTGTTGCAGATGAAATCCTGGTCCAGGTTTCGTACGCGATCGGTGTTGCAAAACCGATGGGAATTTTTGTTGAAACTTACGGAACTTCAAAAGTGAACCTGACTAATGGCGAAATTGCGAAAAAAGTAGAAGAATTATTCGACATGCGTCCGTACTTTATCGAACAACGTTTGAAATTACGCAATCCGATCTATAGCGAAACGGCGGCTTACGGCCACATGGGACGCAAACCTGAAACTGTAAGCAAATCATTCCGTTCTCCTAATGGTGATATTAAAACGGTAACGGTTGAATTATTTACTTGGGAGAAGCTGGATTTTGTTGATAAAGTAAAAACAGCATTTGGATTATAGTTGACGGTTGACAGTTGACAGTTGACAGTTGACAGTTGACAGTTATGAATAAATATAAGAAGCCTGCAACACAATAATGTTGCAGGCTTCTTTTTTAGCCCGGATCGAAGTGAAAAGCTTTTCGACAGCCGCGCCGATTGTTTGAAGGATTGCGGAGCGACCAACGGAAGCTTTGCAAGACGTACAAACAACAAGCGGTTGAGAAAACTTGCAGCGAAGAGCCGGATCAGCTACAAATTATACTTCAGCGAGAAAATAATGTACCGCGGTTGCACTACATACTGCGAAGTGCGCGTTGCAAATTGCGAAAAACTGTCGTCGTTGAGCGACCTTGTGTTCAATAAATTGGTCGCACTGATTCGGTACTCCCAATGGCTGTCTTTTGTTTTTTGGTAGATCAGGCTTGCGCTCAGAAAATCATATTCATTATCGACCGTTTTGTCACTGTTCGTATAATGATAAAACTCGTATTCGGATACGAACGAAAAGCTTTTCAGGAAGAAATAATCGAGTCGGACGAAGGGCCGTTCCGTGTAAAACGACAGTTGGTCGTACTCGTTGACCATGATGTTGTAGCCAACCTCAATATTAGGCATATTCCTGAAATTCGTTGACCCTTTCAAAGTGTAATTCTGCGTAAAACTTTCGGCTGTAATAGCTACGCCATTTTGGATGTTGTTGAACTTCGACCAATTGACCCCAAGGCTTGCCGACGCTTTGTAATACTTGAAGAACGAGCGCCCGTAGTTGGCGTTGGCTGAAAAAGTCTCATCTGCGAAATTGGAATTGAAAGGCATCGATGCCTGGTTGATTCCGTCAAAAAAAGCTGCGGTCTTAACGGCATCAACGCGTTTCGTATAATTGAGATTCGCAAAAATATTCTCGAAATTGAACATGTTGTATTTAAAATACCGCAGCGAATGCACTTGCGAGGTTGCATTTTCAAGATCGCGTCGTCCGCGGAAAATGCTATTGTAGCTCGCTAGCACGCTTCCTTCAGCCAACTGATTGATATCGGTAAAATCATTTGAGATCGAATAATTATAGGTCAGCGTTTCCGATTTCCTGACTTGGTATAATGCATATGCATCGGGCAAGACCCGATAAAAGTTCTGACTGAAATCGGATAACTCCTGCGTGTTTTTCATTGAATACGCATGGACGCTGAAGCCGGGGTTAAAAGTAAATTTTCCGGTAATAAATTTATAATGCAATCCGACGAAAACATCATTGAATGCATAGCTGACATCATTGTTGTTTTCAGGCTCATCGAGGTCATTCCGGGTTCCGCCGTCCAAAACCTGGAAAATGTGTGAATTGAAATCCTGGTCCGAATAGGTATTGCCAAGCGTAATGTTGACGTTGCTCTTTGGCGTAACCATGTAATAATAATCCAGTTTCGAGTCAATTTTATTTGTTTTGACAAACCTGCTTTGATTGATGTCGTTGCGGTTCTGTCCGGGTAAATATCCGGGTAAAGCAAACGGTTGCGTAGCAAGATTGGCATTGTAAAACGGATCTTCGTCCTGATAAAGATGTTGCATTTCAAAAGCAAATACATTTTTATCGCTTTGTGTAAAGTAAACGCTCACATTTTGGTTCACCGATGTTGGCGCCTGATCTTTAGTGGTAAGAATCGATTCGGTGTTATCAATGTCGGCCACGATTGACTCACGAAGCAAATTATTATTTTCGTCCTGTTGCGACCTTTTAAACAGGATGTCGTAGTCGAATTGAAGTTTCGTGCCGGGTTTATAGCTCGAACTGAATTTGAACAAGCCTAGATTACTGTTTTGATGGGAGACTTCCTGCCTATTTTCCTGTGCGCCTGTATTCAGGATTCTCATTTGCGAGGTTGTTTCGATCTCGGTCTCAGATGATGAAAGGACTGCGAAGCCGCTCAAGCTCCATTTATCGGAGATATTGTAGGTGAAAGTGGTTGCCCCGAACTGCGTTTCGATCTCCTTCGCGCGGTTGTTGCGCATCAGTGAAATGCCGAGGTCGTTTGACGCAACATTGAAACTCGTTCCCCCTTTTCGCATCATGTTTCGAAAACCGCCCGTAAACTTGAAATAGTCTTGTACCGTAAGCGGAAGTTCTCCGATATTGTTGAAGTTGGTAATTAAGTTCAAGCTGTATTTAGGGTTGTAATAGAATAATTTGGGATTGATAAGATAGCGGCTTTCCTCATGGCCAACGCCCATTCCTGCCGTCATATCGCCAAACCAAAAATTCTTTTTACCTTCTTTTAGCTTGATGTTCATAGCCACATTCTCCTCATTGTTTTCGAGTCCCTTGAGCGCGCCTACTTCATTGTAATTGCGCAAAATCTGGACTTTGTCGATGGCATCAGCAGGAATGTTTCTGACACCGAGCTTTGTATCGCCATCGAAAAAATCTTTCCCTTCAACCATCAGTTTTGTGACTTTTTTACCTTCGACTTCAACTTCGCCATCGGCATTGACCTCAACGCCAGGAAGCTTTTTAAGCACGTCTTCGAGTTTACGCTCTGTTCCTGTCTTAAACGAATCGGCATTGTAGATAATGGTATCGCCACTGATCGAGACCGGCATCTCACGTACAATTTCGACGCCGTCAAGTTCGATTCCGCCTTGTTCTAACACAATCGCTTGTGTTATATTTTCAGCAGCAGTGGTAACCGACAGTTCTTTATGGGCCATCCCGAGATAGCTGACTTTAATGTTGTATGCTGTATTGGCTTTTAAGTTCAGAAGAAACCTGCCCTTGTCATTGGTAATCGCATAGGCATCCATTCCCTTAGTGGCAACATTTACCGCCATAACGTTAGCCATTTCAAGCGGCTTGCCTGCGCTGTCAAGGACATTGCCCTCAAAGCGGATGTTTTGCGCAAAGCTGAAAATGCTAATAGAAAGAAACAGCAGTAAAAATATTTTTCTCATCGTTGATTTGTTTGCTAAAAATAGCGTAAAAGCTTCATTTATTTTTTAACCGCCGATTCGAATTCTGACTCCGTCACCTTGTTCCCGCGATTGGTTTATTTCCAACAGTTCCTTTGTCTTTTTCTCAAGGAGCAGCTCAAATTCTTTAATGGTGATCTTCTCACCATTTTTTGGACGGTTGATCTGCGGCTTCTCTTTTGGGTTTAATACGATTTTCGTACACAGCAATACTGTCCGCCCGTCATTTGCCTCAAGCACCAAACCGGGCAATCCCCCAAAATTTGCTGGTCCGTGGCTTACAGGAATTTCAGGTGCGTACCATACGGTAATGCTTTGATCTTTTGGTTCATCAATCATGATAATGCGTTTTGGGTTTTTATCCATGTTGGCTTTGCGCTTTTCAAATGCGATCTTTTCTTCTTCGGTAACCTTGATGAGAGCAGTCGCTTTGTTACACATGTATTCACCAATTTTCTTCGTTTCGGGTTCAAGCTTCCATTCCCATTGCCGGAGTGGCTCGGTAACCAAAAACTCTTTACCAAAGATTTCACGTTCTGAAATAGCTTCGTTGGCTTTGATGTTGGTGTACCGTTTGCCGTCTTGCGAATTGAGCACCTTAATACTCACACCTTGCTGATCTTGCCCCGGAGTATCAAGTTTTTGTTGCTCTTCATAACCAGATTCGAACTGGTTGAAAGTCAGTACAAACGTTTTCTCAGCTTGTTTCTTTGCCAGTGCCTCAATACGCTTGGCCATTTCCGGATTCACGCCTTCGCCGGTCACAGAAAGCATTTTGGTTTTAGAGGCATACACTGCCTGTCCGAAGAACTGTTGTGAGTGTAATGCATGCGATAGCAACGTGAGCGCCGCAATTGCGATTTTGAAGAATAACCTGGTCATAACTAATAATTTAAAATGGTAGCCAAAGTAAATGAGTTTGGATTTTGAATAGGGTTAACTTGTGTTAACGATTGTTAACGCCAGGTCTTAAGAACATTTTGTTTCTATTTTTGGCTACATGAAAATGCAAACAAACCGATTGATCCTACTATTTATCATGGTGACCATACTTGTGACGGTGGCCTTGCAGGTCCGTTGGAACTTGCGGAATTACGAGCAAAATAAGCATCGTTTACGCAATGAAATCCAAATTGCATTTGATACCGGCGTCGAGAATTATTATGCCGGACAAGCAAAAACAGATTTTATGATCTTTGCAACTGATTCGATGCTACCCGGAAAGATGCCCCTTCCATTTCAGGCAAAAAGCGACACATCTGCGTTCATAACTTTTAAACGATCAGAAGATGGAAAGTCAACAATGCGTTTGCTCAAAATCGATAGCGGGGAACATCACCGGCGTGATCTTTCAGTCAAAATAGTACAAGGAGAAAATATTCCCGAAATACGTTCTTTCGCGAACCGGGTTTTAGCTTCTATGCTTCGGGATTCTGTCGATTTCGAAACACTCGACAAGGCTTTTGCGGCAGAACTGAAACGCAAACAGATCGAAATAGCATATGGCTTTGAATATGCAGGTGCCGACGTGCCAAAGCTAAAATTCATTAAAGACCGACACATAGCGTTAACAGAATCCACTAAATCAAAGTCCACATATCTGCCGCCGGGCAGTACGCTCACGCTACAATTTTCCGATCCGGTTCAACAGGCTTTCAGCCGAAGCTTTACGGAAATCATCTTGTCGTTACTGCTGTCGCTAACCATCATCGGTTGCCTGTTATTCCTGCTGCGGATCATAAACAGGCAAAAAAGAGTGGAAGAAATCCGCAACGACCTCATCAGCAATATTACGCATGAGTTTAAAACGCCTATTACTACGATCGGCTCAGCCATTGAAGGCATCCGGAACTTTAATGAGATCGACGACAAGATAAAAACGAATCGCTATCTGGAAATTTCCCAAAATCAGCTAGGCAAGCTTAGCGTGATGGTTGAAAAATTACTGGAAACGGCAGCACTGAATGCCGGATCAGTCGAATTAAACAAAGAGCGTACAGATATTGTTGCGCTGCTGAAGAACATTGTCGAAAAACATCAAATTGGAGCTACAAAAGAGATTAGATTTGTTGCAGATGTCAATTCACTCTTTACTTCAGTCGATGCTTTCCATATCGAGAACGTGATTTCTAACCTCATAGATAACGCACAAAAATATGGAGGCGACCAAATTGTCATCAGGCTCAGTATTGGGGCCAACATTGAGGTCGAGGTTGAAGACAATGGCATATTTATCGAAGAAAGCCACCGCGAGCGGATCTTCGAACAATTTTACCGTATTCCAAAAGGTAACCTGCACGAGGTGAAAGGCTTCGGGATCGGGCTTTATTATTCGCGGAAAATTATTGAGAAACACAACGGAAAGATTGAATTAGTTAAGGACGCCGATAAAACCACTTTTAAAATTACCTTGCCATATGGCTAGAACCAGGATCATTTTAGCGGAAGACGAGCCAGCTTTGGCCCTAATTATTAAAGAAAGTCTCGAAACCAGAAATTTTGATGTCACTGTCTGTAAAAATGGCGCGGAAGCGAGCGCAGAATTTTACCGTCGCGCCTGTCACCTGTTGGTGCTCGACATCATGATGCCAATCAAAGACGGCCTTACACTCGCAAGGGAAATCCGCAAGACCGACAAAAAGATCCCTATTATTTTTCTTACTGCAAAATCGCAGACACAAGATGTGCTTGAGGGTTTTCATGCTGGTGCGCAAGATTATATAAAAAAACCATTCAGCATGCAGGAACTCATTGTGAGGATCGACTCGCTTTTAGGCCGGAATCAGGCCGATAAACAAGATACTGAAATACATTTAGGATGTTATGTGTTTAATCCCGTAAGGCAGACATTGGAGCTTTCAGGTACAATAGCGACTTTAACGCACCGCGAGTCTTCGTTGTTGCAATTGCTGATTGAGAACAGGAATGAAGTGCTGGACCGTTCTGTTATATTAAAGAAAATCTGGGGCGACGATGATTTTTTCAACGGCCGAAGCATGGACGTTTTTATTACAAAGCTTAGAAAAAAACTCGGTTCCGACCCTCGGATTCAGATCTTAAATGTGCGCGGTTTGGGTTACAAAATGATTACTGATTAACCGCCGATACGCATTCTGGCAGATCCAGATCCGCCGCCGCTATTCATCTGTCGCATTTCTTCGAGCTTCTCATTCACAATAAGATCGTACTCGCCCTGCGTAACTTTTTTCCCATTGGTTGGTGCTTTTATTGTGGCCTTTTCTTTGGGGTTCATCACAATTTTAGAGCAGAGAATGCTAGTCTTGCCGCTGCTGACCTCGAGAATAAGTCCGGGAAGCCCCCAATAATTTTCAGGCCCGTTGCTCACGGGAATTTCAGGCGTATACCACGCTGTAATAGTAATTTCGGCAGGCATCTCGTAGTTGTCCATGAAGTTGGTTTTTGTCTCCGATCGCGTTTTTGCCTTATCTTTTGTTTCATCTTTCGGCTTGAGGTTTCTGAAATCAGACTTATTTACAGGCCGGATGGCTGTTGCTTTGTAGCAGGTATATTCACCGATTTTTTTGCTTTCCGCTTCCAATTTCCATTCAAACGCTGGTAGCGAATCGATCACAAGGAATTCCTTGCCCATAAACTCGCGGTCCACTGTAAAGATCTTGCTCTTCACATCTTTATAATGCGTTCCGCCACCGCCTAACATAGAGTTCACCATCCTCATCCCGTTGTCGGATTGACGCGGAGCTTCAAGTTTCACCTCTTCTTTATAGATCGATGCCGACTTATCAAAATTTAAAGTGAAGGTCTTCTCGAACATTGACCTCATTCGATCGGCGATTAGTTTTTCCATTTCGGGAGTGATGTCTTTATTGCCACTCAGGTTCTTTGTTATATCAGACATACTAGTTTTTGATTCATAAACAGCCATGCCCTGAAAATCCTGTGCCCGCACATTTAGACACGACACAACCAGAAAGCAAAATAGTAAACAGGCATCTTTCATTATATATAGATTTAATCGCAGGACAAATATGGAGGATTGCAATCAGTAATGCTAGTATATTCTGTTAAAAATGGTTGTCCGGATCCACGCAATCAGCTGTTTAATTCGTAAGTTAGCTTTCTATGAAATATCTCATCCTAATATTGGTGTTCCTAACGTCTTCTGCCCGATCGCAGCAGTTGGTTGGCGGAGCAACTGTTCCATTTACAGCCGACGCTTTTGCAGGCTTTGATAAATTCGGGTTTGGCTATTTCATTACAGGTAATACGCTCTCGAAAACAGATTTTAAGAATTCTGCTCAGTTCCAGGATGTGGGCCTTGGCAGGATCACAAAAGTTGATCTCGTAAATCCGCTGCGCATTGTAATTCTATATGCAAATTTCAATACAGTTGTGATGCTCGACAACCAACTAAATGAGATCAGCCGCATCAACTTTTCGGATCTTGAGCAGCCGCTTGTTGTGAGTGCGATCGGCAATGCAGCACAGAACCGGCTTTGGATATACGACAGCCTTACGCAACAAATAGGATTATATGATTACCTGGCGAATAATTATTCGTTTCTGACGCAGCCACTGTTGGGGACGATCCGCTATTATGAAAGCGATTTCAATATTTTCCAATGGGTCGACGAGCAGCAAAACCGCTTCAGCATCGATATTTTTGGGAAGATTGAAGCTTTGGGAAAAGTTCAGGAAGCTGACCTGAGATTTGCATCGGAGCTTGGTGTAATCTACCGTGAAGGCAACTTCCTGTATGTGAATACGCAACAAAACCAGCGGCAAATGCTGACGGAAATCGATTCAAAAACGTTTCGAAGTTTCTGGTACAAAGACCAAATTTTATCTATTTTTACGACCGAAGGAATTACGAATTACAAAATCATCATACCATAATGCACATAGCAGTAGCAGGAAACATTGGGGCTGGAAAAACAACGCTCACACGATTATTGGCAAAACATTTTAAGTGGGAACCGCATTTTGAGGACGTTGTTGACAATCCGTACCTTGATGACTTTTATCATCAGATGGAAAGATGGTCGTTTAACCTGCAGATTTATTTCCTAAACAGCCGCTTTCGGCAAGTGCTGCAAATCCGCGAAAGCGGGAAGAAAATTATCCAGGACAGGACGATCTATGAGGATGCCCATATTTTTGCGCCCAATCTTCATGCGATGGGTCTGATGACAAACCGCGATTTCAACAATTATTCTTCATTGTTTGAATTGATGGAATCTTTGGTTGAAGCGCCTGATATGCTGATTTACCTTCGAAGCTCGATACCTAACCTTGTGAACCAAATCCACAAGCGTGGCCGCGAATATGAAAACTCGATCTCGATTGAATATTTGAGTCGGCTTAACGAACGTTACGAAGCATGGATCCAAACCTACAACAAAGGAAAATTACTGATCATTGATGTCGACAATGTTGATTTCGTCAACAATCCCGAAGATCTTGGAAGCATCTACAACCGTATCGATGCCGAACTCAACGGGCTTTTTTAGAACTATTGTACGAATTTAGAATCTGTTAGTCTATTTCCTGATTCATCATTAAGAGCATAATTGAATCCTCTTTGGACAGCAAAAGCGCCATGTTCACCGTTCTTGTTCAATGCAAGAAATCCAACCTGCGTGTGAGTTAAATCTTTATTCCGAATTTTTGCAACTTTAATTACACGCGCTACAGCTTCTTCACAGGCTTGTTGCGGCGTTTTGCCCTGACGCATCAGTTCGACCACCAAATGGCAGCCTGCTATTCTTATTACTTCTTCCCCTACACCTGTTGCAGTTGCGGCTCCAATTTCGTTGTCGACATATAATCCTGCGCCAATAAGCGGCGAATCGCCTACCCGACCATGCATTTTAAATGCTAATCCGCTCGTCGTACAAGCACCTGATAAATTCCCTTTTGAATCAATTGCGATCATTCCGATGGTATCATGGTTTTCGATATTCGGAATCGGCTGATAATTCGACTTCTTGAGCCAATTCTTCCAATCTTTTTCCGATGCCTCAACAAGAAGATTTTCCTTTTTATGGCCTTGTGACAAGGCAAATTGAAAAGCACCTTCGCCAACAAGCATGATGTGCGGCGTTTTTTCCATTACGGCACGTGCAACCGTGATCGGATGTTTGATATGTTGCAGGAAAGCAACCGATCCACAGTTAAAAGAGTCATCCATAATGCAGGCGTCGAGTGTTACTTTGCCTTCGCGGTCTGGTTGGCCGCCGTAACCGACGCTGCGCTCTGTAGGATCTGCTTCTGTAACACGTACTCCCTTTTCGACAGCGTCCAGTGCACGCCCGTTTGCTTTTAATACATCCCAGGCAGCTTTGTTTGCGTTTAGTCCGGAAGTCCATGTGGAAAGCACGACAGGCTTTCCTGGCTTGCCGACAGGTTTGATTATTTGCTCATCTGTATTGGTAAAAGCATTTACGGCAACTGCCACTGATGCAATTGCGGTGGTTTTTAAAAATTCCCTTCGATTTGACATGGCTGATTGTATATGGTATCTAATTTAATAAAAAAAGCCCCGCGGTTGCGAGGCTTTCCTATAATCAACAGGCTTCTGCTATTTGCTAATGATGATCTTTTTTATAGTACTAAATGTCTGAGAGTCAATTTTCAGCAAAATCAAACCATTATCAATGTGTTGAGGTAAATCTAACGTCATTGTTTGTGATCCGGCCTCCAGGTACCAACGATTTTCACTCAGTTGCTTGCCATCGACACCAAGTATTGCGATTTTAACCAGACCTGCTTTTTCCATAACGAGTGCGACGTTTATCAGCGAGGTTGCAGGATTCGGAAAGACACTAATTGAATTATCGATGATGTTCTCATTTACTGCAGGAGCTGCCCTTTCTACGGGAGCAATAATTCCATTGTTCGGCGACACATTGCCCGTAAAAGTTTGCTCACATAATATCTGATCAA
Source organism: Flavobacterium sp. (assembly GCA_036388535.1). Lineage (GTDB taxonomy): Bacteria > Bacteroidota > Bacteroidia > Flavobacteriales > Flavobacteriaceae > Flavobacterium. The sequence goes on from DASVRQ010000007.1 coordinate 40,103, forward strand.
ATTCTCCTAGTAATCGCGCCTGCATAGTTACAACGTATGTGCCCGCCACAGCATACGTATGCGATCTTGTTGCCGGTGTTCCGTAGGCGAACGTGCCATCGCCAAAATTCCAGTAATAATATATTGGTGAGCTACCGCACAACGCGTCGGCACCAGGATTTGCAACACTGAAAGAGATCAAATTGGGTCCTGATGGGAGTGCGGTAAATGACACCGCCGCCAGGCAGTCACAGCTACATTGTGAAGTGATTGTCCTCGTAGCTGAAGCTGAACATCCCGCTGCATCAGTGACCGTCAATGAAAGTGTACCCGGCAAGGAAGTCCAAAAAACCGTTACGTCTGAACCTGTGGAACTGCTGGAAATGGTCCCCGCTCCTCCTGTGATAGTCCACAAGGCAGTTTGGCCCGCAGAAAGAGCCACCGAATTGTTAGTGCTCCCACCTTGCTCCGATGTGGTGCATGATGTTGTACTACCCAGCACTACCGGTAACGGAAGTGTTGGTATGGTAATAGTTGGATAAGTCGCTAAGATAATAGCAGGGTTGGAAACACTGCGCAAAGTCACTGTGTAGGCGCCAGCCGCCGGAAAGCTATAATCGGGCGTATTTACTGCCGAAGTTGCAAATGTACCCGTACTATTGCGTGTAAATCTCCAGCTATAGGAAGCATCACAGCGGTTCGGAAAAAATTTATAGCTATTACAACCCGTTCGATAGGCACTGATGAAATTAGCGGATGCTGCCGGGTATGCAGTTGCGGCTTCAGCATCAATGTTATTGGGTAACGCACGTCCTCCGCCAATATTGACAGCGCGTCCAGGTCCATGCGTAGAAAAGTTGCATGCATTTGGATTTGCAGCAGATACTAATGCATTTGGACTGTGGATGACAGAAAGGTCAGCACCGGCATTAACCACAATATAAATCTTCCCGTCAGGGCCAATCTCCATATTCTCGAAGCTTAAGCTTGATATACTGCCAACTTCTGCCTTGGTTGCGTTGAGGTTCATTGAATTCAGGTTGTATTGGTATATTTTCCTGTTTGTACTTTGCACAACATACAACAAATTGGAATCGGGACTGAAAGTAGCCCCAAAACTATAGTTCCCCGTAGAAATTTGACGCGGATTGCTTAAGATTCCTGTTGTTTTGTCAAAATCATATATGAAGTTGGAGTCTTGCGTAGGACAGTAAATTAATACTTTGTTCCCATTGGGTGCCACTTCAATATTATATAGTAATCCGTTCAAATGTCCAGTAAGTGGAACTTCGCTGCTGAACTGCGGTGCAGCTATACCGGGATTGAGAGCATAGACTGAAAGGTGCGGTACATTATTTTTAATGTTCACAGTCAAAATCCAATACCTGTTACCGCAACGGCTAATCGCCGCAACTCCCGATCCTCCACGTACCGCATTATCTGTGGCAAAGATGTAGCCGGCTCCTGAAGGCTGGGTAATGGGTACTCTGTTGGCAACCATGCTCATAGTGCCCGACGTATTCACAATACTATATCTGAATCCTTGAGAAGTGCCAGGAGGATCGACCGTGAGGTAGCTGTTATAGAACAGGTAATATTGGCCTGCGGCAGAAGGGCTCGGTACCGATACGAGGTTTCGAACCCATTGTGTTGCGGGAGCCATACTTACGGAATTGATTGGTGTATTATCGCTGGCCCTGTAAATGAAGTTCCTATTCCCGTAAAACAGCCAGCTCCCGGTTGAACTACTTTCGCTTACGGAAGTTTCGGGCGTGCTTCTGTTGGTCGGAAACGAATTAATAAAGAGTGGCACTCCTGTACTGAAGTTAATTGCGTGGCTATAACTCAGGTACCAATTCGAATCCTGATTGTTGATGATGCTGCAAACGGATACAAAAACCTGCACACTTGAAATGGAAGTCCCCACAGTAGCTTTATAAGCTGTCAGTGTAACTGTATAAGGTGTTGCTGCTGCAGCAAAGGCATGCGACACACTTTGGCCGGATCCAAAACTGCCGTCTCCAAAGTCCCAATGATAAGTGGCGGACGCGTCGATTGTCGCATTGAAAGTAACAGAAGCACCCTGGCAAGGTGAATAAGTAGAAGGCGTAAAATCCGCAGAAACCAAATTCTGAAAACCGCAAGTTTGGGTATACAAAATGTTGGCAGTCGAAAACAGCTCTGCCCGGTACGTATTTAACATGTAAAACATCCTATCTTTCTGACCGGCCGTAAATTCATAGGCACATTGATTATCGGTATAATCCATGTAGTTGTGGATATTGTCGGGCAGATCACTTGGGTACGTTTCGTTACAGGAATTAATATCCGTTATGCAATAATAGTTCGGTGCGTTTACAGGAGGTGTATCACAAACCCGATCACCTAAGAGATTACAATCTGAACTTGATCCTCCGGTACAGCTTTCATTAAATGTGTGATGCAGTCCAAGATAATGACCCACTTCATGTACCAACACTTTTCCTTGGTCATATACGCCCATCATATCGCCAACACAATCACAAAGCGGATCGCTCTCGTTTCCTACTACAATATGTCGTAATACGATGCCATCAAAAACCGGTGTGGAATTTGGAAACATTGAGTAGCCTACAACTAAGCCATCTAACCCATCAATGGTATTGACAATCCATATTCTCAGGTAACGGTGCTCGTTTACTACGGGACCTGCCAGGTCAACCAGGTTCTGCCCTTCGGTAGCCGAGTTGTGATTTGACAGCGTTGCATTATTGACATGTATAATGCCCGGCGTAATTTGCGTTCCTCCTGTTGGAGTTGGAATATTACCTTGTCCTGCTTTTGTAGCCAAACAAAAATTAAGGTTATACGCTGTGAAATTAGCGTTCAATGCCGCCAATTGGCTGAGCACCCTGTTATCCGATACGTTGGAATCAGGCGCACCTGGATCTGCGACAACGTAAAAAACTACTGGAATAGTAAGAATGGGAGGTGGTAGATTGCCTCTGCGCTGTGGCGCTTCTTCCAATGACTTGGCGATTTCAATGTCCATCGCAGCCAGTCGAGACTTAAGCTCCGGGTTTTCCTTAATCAGGTTGTTCATCAAAACGTCAGTCAAACAGGAAGGTTTTTTTACCTGCTCCTTCTGCGAATGCGAACAAATTGCCATCAACAAAAATAAAACTAAAAAATAAGAGTTGTGTTTGATCATGATCTGGTTGTTAAAATTTTCTTAAAGATATTCAAATTTATCTATTTTTGTAAGATTTTTTTTATTTTTTGACATAAAAAAAGCCCCGCAATGCGGGGCTTCCTATAGATATTTTGTTGACGATGCTACTTTAGCCTTTTATAATTCTCAACCTGTAAACGCACTTCGCTTTCAGTACCTTCAAATATTTTAATAGTAACTCCTTCGTCTGTTGTTGTGGTTACTGTAGATTTAACGTTCCCGTCCAGATCTTTTACATTCTCAATAATCACTTCTCTCGAAACAGCAGGATCTGCAACGACAGCTGTTGTTACGACACCAACGGTTTCAGCTGTTAGATTATTTGTTGCACCAACAGTATGTCCTCCTAAAATTGGTGCGATCACCAATCCGATAAGGCATGTCAATTTGATCAAGATGTTCATCGACGGGCCTGAAGTATCTTTAAACGGATCTCCGACCGTATCCCCGGTTACAGCCGCTTTGTGCGCGTCTGAACCTTTGTAGGTCATTTCACCGTTAATCATTACACCAGCTTCAAAAGATTTTTTAGCATTGTCCCAGGCACCACCAGCATTGTTTTGGAAAACTGCCCAAAGAACGCCCGATACTGTTACACCTGCCATATATCCACCTAACATTTCAGCGACAAGCTGGTTGTTATCAGAATAAACCAATTTTCCTAAAATGACAATTGCGATAGGGAAACCGATAGTTAAAATTCCTGGCAACATCATCTCACGAAGTGCGGCTTTAGTTGAAATTTCAACACATTTACCATATTCAGGTTTGCCAGTTCCTTCCATAATTCCCGGGATTTCGCGGAATTGACGACGAACTTCGTAAACCATGTCCATTGCTGCTTTTCCAACAGAGTTCATTGCAAGTGCAGAGAAAACAACCGGGATCATTCCACCTACAAACAACATCGCCAAAACCGGGGCTTTAAAAATATTGATTCCGTCGATTCCTGTAAAAGTCACATACGCTGCGAACAGCGCCAACGAAGTCAATGCAGCAGAAGCGATCGCAAAACCTTTTCCTGTCGCTGCGGTTGTATTTCCAACAGAATCCAGAATGTCGGTACGAGTCCGCACTTCTTTCGGAAGTTCGCTCATTTCAGCGATTCCACCTGCGTTATCCGATATCGGACCGAAAGCATCGATAGCCAGTTGCATTGCAGTGGTAGCCATCATTGCCGATGCAGCCAAGGCTACTCCGTAGAATCCTGCCAAAGCATACGATGCCCAAATCGCAGCCGCAAACAAAAGAACAGTTGGGAAAGTGGAAATCATACCAGTCGCTAAACCGGCGATCACGTTTGTTCCTGCGCCAGTACTTGATTTTTGAACAATTGCCATTACAGGTTTTGTTCCAAGTCCGGTGTAATATTCCGTTACGGAAGAAATTACTGCTCCAACGATCAGACCTACTATAGCAGCTCCGAATATTCGCATTGAATCAATCGCAACAGGCATTTCGTCTCCGTTTGCATCTAAATTCTCACCGAAGAATTTCATCATCAAAGTATCGGGCAGCATGTAATCGATCAGGAAATAACATGCAATTGCAGTTAATCCGATTGAAACCCAGTTTCCGATATTAAGTGCGCCTTGAACTTGTTTTTCTTTAGCATCATTGCTTGATATTTTAACGAGCATGGTTCCGATTATAGAGAACAAAATTCCGAAACCGGCAATTGCCATTGGTAATAAGATCGGACCAATTCCGCCGAAACCTTCGTTAAGTATATCGCCGTTCATGTCACTGATGACATAGTTTCCAAGAACCATCGCGGCCAATACCGTTGCAACATAAGACCCGAACAAATCGGCTCCCATTCCGGCAACGTCACCAACGTTATCACCAACGTTATCTGCGATCGTAGCAGGGTTACGTGGATCATCTTCCGGAATACCGGCTTCTACTTTACCGACAAGGTCAGCTCCAACATCGGCAGCTTTTGTATAGATTCCGCCACCAACTCGGGCGAACAATGCGATCGATTCCGCTCCAAGCGAAAAACCGGCAAGTGTTTCCAATACGATGGTCATCAATTGTGATGGAGTACGCATTGCACCGTCATACATAGCAGGAGCCCAAACTCCATTCATAAAGTAATGGAAAAAGAAAATAAAGAATGCTGTTAGGCCTAAAACTGCCAAACCGGCAACGCCAAGACCCATTACGGTTCCACCGCCAAATGACACTTTTAGTGCTTGTGGCAAACTTGTTCGTGCAGCCTGCGTTGTGCGGACATTGGTCTTGGTTGCGATTTTCATCCCCATGTTTCCTGCAAGCGCAGAGAAAAAGGCTCCGAAGATGAATGCGATCACAATTAAAATATGCGTTGTAGGTACAATGAATGAGATTGCGGCCAAAACAATACTTGCGCCAATAACGAAAATAGCCAATAAACGGTATTCCGCTTTTAAGAAAGCCAGAGCGCCTTCGTAGATATAATCGGAAATCTCTTTCATCTTACCATCTCCGGCATCTTGTTTTAAAACCCACGCGCGCTTGCTATACATAAAAGCAAGCCCTATAATGGCCATAATTATAGGCACATAAATCATCATTGACTCCATATTTGTTATTTAGTGTTTGTTAATATCATGTAAATGTAGCAAAACCAATATAAATAAAAAAGCAATATTCTGTAGGGAATACTGCTTTTGGTGCTGTTTTGCGAAGAATTTACTTAATACTGAACAATCCGTCAGGTTTGTTTTCTATTTGTTCAAACCGCGTAATGCATTCCTCTATAATTGTGTAAGCTTCGTTAACGTCGCCCCAACCTTCGACATCGACTTTTTTATTTTCAAGGTCTTTGTAGACTTGGAAAAAGTGTTCGATCTCTTTTAGTTGGTGTGGATTCATATCCGACAGATCTTCAAGTTTGTTCCAGATCGGATCAGAGATCGGCACGCAGAGAACTTTCTCATCCGGACCTTTGTCATCTGCCATGTGGAAAACACCGATCGGCTTCACCTGCATCACGCAACCCGGGAAAGTCGGTTCGGTAACCAATACCAAAACGTCAAGCGGATCTCCGTCGAGCGCAAGGGTTTCCGGAATAAATCCGTAATCGGCCGGATACATCATCGACGAGAACAACATTCTGTCGTAACGGATTTTCTTCAGGTCAAAGTCGTATTCGTATTTGTTTCTGCTGCCTTTCGGGATTTCGATAAGTACATCAAAGGATTTCAATTTTGCTGCTGTCATAGTAATTTATTTGCGGGTGCAAAAGTACTGAAACAAGAGGTTAAAATTTCAATATTGAAGCACCAAATTCCGATGAAGACCGTGATTATTGGTAGGAAGATGTTACTCAGAAGGTTAGCGTAAATTTTATCACGACTTTTGTAGCGAAAAATGTAAAATGTAAAATGTTGCTACAGATTTTGTAGTAATTTTAATTTTCCGAACCATTTTGCTACAAATTTTGTAGCAAATAATTTTAAATGGAAGAATTTGCTACAGGTTACTCGTTTTCTTACTGAAGTATAGCAGGTAACTCGATGAAGATGCCAATAATTTACTTATACCACCAGAGCAAGCAAGAAAATTCGTGAATTCGTGGCCAAAAGCCTCACGCCACAATCACCCTTCCACGTTTCCTCAAATAATAATGCCACAGGAAAAACGCGGCAGCTGTCCTATATGGTATCCAATTTTCACTCAACATCCGGATTTCTTCTTTATCTGAAACATTCCACAATTCCTTAATCGTAACAATGATTCCGATATCAGACAACGGAATAATATCAGGCGATTGCAGACTGAACATCAAATAAACATCGATGGTCCAGTTGCCGATGCCTTTGATCTTGATGAGCTCGGCGCGCACATCATCCGGCGGCATTGCCGGAAATTTGCCGAGGTGGATTTCATTGCTGACAATTGCATCGGCAAGAGCCGTAATATAAGTAGCCTTCTGCCTGCTCAGTCCGCATTGGCGGAAATCGGCTTCTGAACATTCAAGAATTTTCTCCGGAGTGAATTCATCTACAAGCAATTTGAGCTTGTCGTAACAAGCCCGCGCCGATTCCAATGAAACCTGCTGCTCAAAAATAATCTTGCACAACGTCTCAAAGCCTTGCGGACGCACGACCATATTCGGAATACCATACGTGTCAATTATCTTTTGAAAATTGGCGTCAGTTGAAGTGAGGAAATTTATGGCTTGGGTGGAAACAGGAGTGAACAAATTAATATTAATTATTAATGGTGAATGGTGAACTGCGATTGCGACTTGTGACCTGCGACTGCGACTGCGACTGCGACTTATCATAAATATCTAACTAAATTCACATCCATACAATTAATAAACTAATTTAGGCCAAACTTAATTTATTGGTTATGAGAACTTTTATGCCTTTCGCCATCATTTTCCTTCTACTTTCAAGCTTAGGTTTGTCGGCACAGGAATCTAAATCAGCTCCAACAGGTTTTGCTATCACCGTTAATTTAAATCTTGAAAAAATACAAATGACGAGATCGGAATTTAAGTCGGCAGACTTCGGACTTCATTCGTATGATAAAAATAACGATGTAAAATTAAAGCTCAAAGAATTCAAGGTAAAATATCCCGGTCAGCGCCCTATTTCAGTCGCTGGTACACGCTTGACAAAGGAAGCTGCTTCCGCAGCAGACCAACTTAAGAAAGGAGATGAAATTGTAGTCTACGATGCGGTTCCGGAATCAGCATTAACCGGACCCGGACATGTGACCATCGTTACCATTACGGAATAACTAGAAGTAAAATCCGAACGAACCTTTTACAGCGAACTTTTGTGCATCGGGTAGATCGAGGTAGCTGCCACGCCAACTGAAGTCAATCCGCAATACTTTAAAAATATTTGCAATCCCGGCGCTATATTCCCAGTACCCGTTTTCAGGTGCTCGGTAAACAAGGCCTGAAGCATTGAGCGCAACATTTTCGTCGGATACGGTTCCGTAAACTCCGCGCACTCCAACAACTTCCCGCCAATTTAGCTTCCGAAGCATCGGAACCCGGGCAAAGATTTTTCCTTGGAAATTATGTTCCCATTGCAGTGTCGCATATTCGTCGGCGACAAATTCATAGAAATTCATGTTGCTGAACGTGTTTTCGATTGTGAAATAAGTTTGGTTTCCGGGAATGATGCTCATCAATCCCAACGGGACTTCACCATATGTTTTCCCCAGTTCTACTATGAAATTGGAACGTCCCAAAGGCCCGATCTGAATTGGTTGCTTGTAGTATAACTGCAGCCGCTGATAATCAAAATCACTATCAAAAAGATCTTTTACTCCTGAGCTGTAATTGACGAAAAACCTGCTGTACGGACTATCAACAATGGCTCTTTCAACACCAAAATGCGTCGTTTTTCGCTTTGGCGTATAATCGAGCTGCACGTTGATCTCGGCCTGGTTCACTTTTCCTTCGACAACTCCGGCCGGATTTTCAGCCGTTGGTTTCACCTTATAATAATCCAGGCTGAATGTTGGCGATGCCGATTCCAATGTTCGGTACGACAATCCCGTTCCAATCCGGAAATTCTTGTACGGCTCAAATTCTATCGCGGCAGTCGAAAGGTTGATGTTGGTCAGATAAGAGTTGTTTCCGCTCACAAATACGGAGGATGAAGCGTAACTTCTGCCAAGGACATCGCTTGTAGTCGTAAGGCTTGCGCCGATTTGTTCGACATCACGACGGTTTCCACCTGAAATTATGACGCGGTTCCTCTTGTCGATCATCCATTTCCCGGACAATCCGTATTTGAATTTGTCATCTTTAAAACCGTATGCCGTATAGCCTTCGAGTCGCCATGGATCGTTGGGTCCGAAGTACGTGCGCCCGCCGGTCCTGATCCTCCAGCCTTCGACATCATTTTGTCCGACAGTCGAAAAAATTGGTCCGTAATCAAAATTTCCAAACTGAATATAACCGCTGCTCATGATCATCACGAAACTCGAAATGTTCTTGAACTTCTTGACTGTTTTTAAAGTGTCGAGCATCGCGTAAACGCCGCGTTCATCCTTGCTGAGTGTTTCAAAACGGTTTTCTTCCCAAAACTCCTCCGTTTTGTGGTGAATCGACTCGTCTGCAAAATTGACATCCTCCTTATAGAAATCTTTGGGCTTTTCAAGGTTGAACTGGTGGTTTCGGAAGAATGTCGTCCGCTTTCCATAAACACCTTTGGAACTTTCCTTCTTGTTGAGGGCAAAGTCAGACATCAGGTAATCCCGTGTCAACAGGAAGACCGAATCATTGAGTACTTCAAATTCCTGTTCGATATAAATGTCCTTAACCCAGTTAATATTGGCGCTCTTCGTGACGGCCATGTTGATGTTCTTGATCGCAAAGGTCGTATCAGCTACCCAGAAATCGCCTTTAAATGTGAGTTCATTTGGCCGCCTTGGATAAAATACGATATTATAACACCACTTGTTATCGATGAACGAGCTGTCGCGCAATACATAATTGTATACGTCAATCCCGGTTCGGGATAACGGACTCGTAAAGCTTTTGTCGAAAAAGGTCAGGTAGTTGTTGTAGATGTCATATTCGGCATAAAGATCTTTGACGAAAGAGATTACTTGCTGGTTGTTCTCAAACCCCGAATTTTTATTGGCTTTTACTATTTCCTTGACTTTGTTGATCTTGTTATCGCCATATACGTTGGATAATGCTTCGTTGATGAAAATCGGAAGGTATGTTTTTCCGGTCACCTCAGAAGTATCGATCTGGTTGAAAATGAATTCCATTCCTTTGAATATCTTCCTTTTCATAAAAGCGCTGTCGATCGTATTCATGTCAAATTCGACCTTTTCGTACTTCTCCATCTGGTACTGATTGAACATCCGAAGGCCGTTGCTTCGTTTGCGCGCCCAGATTTTTCGCAGAATATCAAGTGCAGGATTGTCCTTTTTGGAAGTCTTCCCGGAAAAAATAACCACATCCTGGAGTTGCTCAGCGTCGCTGATGACAATCATAAAATCGTAATTTACAAGCTGTGGCAGCGCAACTTCGCGCGCCTTATAACCGATGGCCGAAACTACCAGAGTTGAATGTGTCGTTGTTGATTCAATATAGAACCGACCATCTTCATTGGTCACGATTCCTTCGGTTGTACCCTTGAACTGCACGTTTGCAAACGGAAGCGGTTCGCCTGTGTTATCCGTCACGATTCCGCTGACTTTCGACTGCGCAACCGCCAGCATTGAAAATGCAACAGAAAAGAGAACAGCGAAAAATAATTGTTTTATCATGGTTTTAAAACAAAAAACTTCACCAGATATTGTCGCTGATGAAGCTTGTTCAATTTGGAAATTAGTCAATTTGGAAATTTGAAAATGGAGCGGCCGCGTTTTGTGCTGTGTCCGTCAATATAATTTTAAAAGTTTGCTCATAATCCAAATGGTCTAAATGGAATTTGAAAATTTGAAAGATTTGAAGGTTTTGCTTCGCTAGTTCGAGTAGCTCTTGAAATGAAAATTTTCTATCAAAATGCATCGGCCGCTCCATTTTCAAATTTTCAAATCTTCAAATTTCCAAATCTTTTAATTTTTCAATCTATTTCTTATACATCACCTTCTTAACCGCCTTGATCACATCGCCTGAATTCGGAAGCCATTCTTTCAGCAATGTTGGAGAATATGGCGCCGGCGTATCTGCAGTGGTGATCCGTTGGATTGGCGCATCAAGGAAATCGAAAGCCCGTTCCTGAACGATATACGTGATTTCAGATGCAACAGATGCAAATGGCCACGCTTCTTCAAGAACCACAAGCCGGTTGGTTTTCTTGACCGAATTTATGATCGCATCGTAATCCATTGGGCGAACCGTGCGCAAGTCGACAACTTCGCATGAAATACCTTCTTTTTGAAGTTCTTCAGCCGCGATGAGCGCTTCTTTTATAATTTTCCCGAACGATACGATCGTAACATCCGAACCTTCTCTTTTAATATCGGCAACGCCAAGCGGAATTGTGTATTCTCCTTCGGGAACTTCACCTTTATCGCCATACATCTGCTCCGATTCCATGAAAATCACAGGATCATTATCGCGGATTGCCGATTTCAAAAGCCCTTTTGCATCGTAAACTGTCGACGGGACCACGACTTTCAATCCTGGAGTATTTGCGAACCAGTTCTCGAAAGCCTGTGAGTGCGTAGCACCAAGTTGTCCGGCTGAGGCTGTTGGGCCACGGAAAACCATCGGCATCGGAAATTGTCCACCCGACATCTGGCGCATTTTTGCAGCGTTGTTAATGATCTGGTCAATCCCGACGAGCGAGAAGTTGAACGTCATGTATTCAACGATCGGACGGCAACCGTTCATCGCAGAACCGACTGCGATTCCGGCAAATCCAAGCTCGGCGATCGGCGTATCGATAACGCGTTTCGGCCCAAATTCGTCGAGCATTCCTTTTGAAGCTTTGTAAGCACCGTTATATTCGGCCACTTCCTCACCCATTAAATATATAGATTCATCGCGTCGCATCTCTTCGCTCATGGCCTCTGCAATCGCTTCCCTGAATTGTATCGTTCTCATATTGTGATTTTGTCTTTCGATAATTGAAAGCAAAAATAAAAATTAAAAACGGCAATAGCAATACAATGGCAATATCAATGGCAATAACAATGGCAATGAAAATAGCAGAAGTGAAAAATTGAATCTATAATATAACTCTAAACCTCTGCGTAGCTTTGTGCATCTCTGTGCATCTCAGTGAAATAGAATTATTTTCCAGGAGCCGTTTCCCGCTATCCGCTACAATCTTTTAAACCTCGTCGCCTCGGCCATAAAAGGATTTCCGCTTCTATCGGGGCTAGGGCATCCTACTTTACCTCAACTAATTCGTGCATTCGTGGCAATCTTCTAATCAGCCCAGCGAAATCGATGTAACTCCCTAAAATTAATATGCATGCATATTTAAAATTGAAAATAATTTAGTAATTTCGTGTCCGCAAAAACTACTTTAAATTATATATAATGAAAATATTAGTCTGCATCAGCCACGTGCCTGATACTACTTCAAAAATCAACTTCAGCAATGGCGATTCGGAGTTCGATACCAATGGTGTCCAGTTCGTTATCAATGCCAATGATGAATTCGGACTAACAAAAGCAATACATTTCCAGGAGCAGCAAGGTGCAACCGTCACAGTCGTAAATGTTGGTATGCCTGATACCGAACCTACTTTAAGAAAAGCGCTGGCGATTGGAGCGAACGAAGCGATTCGTGTCAACGCAAAACCAACCGACGGCTTTTTCGTAGCAAAACAACTTGCCGAGGTCATTAAAAACGGAGGTTACGATTTGATCATCTGCGGAAAAGAATCTTTGGATTATAATGGCGGAATGGTTCCGGGAATGCTCGCCGGACTTCTAGGCTACAACTTTGTGAACTCTTGCATCAGCCTTGCAGTTGACGGGAATTCAGCAACTGCAGCACGTGAAATCGACGGCGGGAAAGAAACGGTTTCAACAACTTTGCCCCTTATCATCGGCGGACAAAAAGGACTTGTTGAAGAAAAAGACCTTCGAATCCCAAACATGCGCGGGATCATGACGGCAAGAACAAAAGCGCTTGCTGTTGTAGAGCCTGTCGCTGCTGAAAGCAATATCAAAACGGTGAAATTCGAAAAGCCCGCACCAAAATCGGCTGTGAAAATGTACACGGTTGATAATTTGGATGAGTTGGTGAGTGCGCTGCATAGTGAAGCGAAAGTAATTTAGGTACAGGGCGCAAGGTTCAGGGTAAAAGGTTTAGGGTATAGGGTTTAGGGAGCTGCCGACAACCGACAACCATCAACCAGCAACCGACAACTGCGTGAGTGATTGAAGCGGTATCCTTTTATTGAGACGAAGGAACAATAAAAGATAAAGCGAAAAGCACGACCCAAAGGGACACGCCCAACTTCACAACATAAAACTTTAACTTTAAACAAAAAATCATGTCTATATTAATATATGCAGAATCAGCGGAGGATTTGAAATTAAAAGGAGGAAGCCCAGTGGGCTTCAGGTATAGTAATAAAAATTAAATCAAAAAAATTATGTCTGTTTTAATATACGCAGAATCTGCTGATGGCCGATTCAAAAAAGTGGCTTTCGAGCTTGCTTCCTATGCTAAAAATGTTGCCGGAACTCTTGGTACAACCGTAACTGCCGTAACCGTAAACGCTTCCAATGTTTCGGATCTTGCCAAATACGGAGTCGATAAAGTCCTGAAAATCAACAGCGACCAGCTTGCGAAATTTACTGCAAAAGCATACGCTGACGTCGTTAAACAAGCAGCTGAAAAAGAAGGCTCAAAACTTATTCTTCTCTCTGCGACAACCGATAGCCTTTATATGGCGCCTCTTGTTGCCGTGGCTTTGAATGCAGGTTATGCTTCAAATGTCGTTGGTCTGCCGGTTTCAACTTCTCCTTTTCAGGTTAAGAGAAATTCATTTTCAAGCAAAGCGTTCAACGTGTCGGAAATCGCTGCTGACGTAAAAGTGCTTAGCCTTGCCAAGAATTCGTACGGTGTTTTCGAAAATGCTTCGTCGATGACAGAAGAAGATTTTAGTCCGTCGCTGGGTGACGACTTCGGAGTGAAAGTGGAATCGGTTGAAAAAGCATCCGGTAAATACACAATCGCCGATGCTGAAATCGTGGTTTCAGGCGGACGTGGAATGAAAGGACCTGAAAATTGGGGAATGCTTGAGGATTTAGCTTCTGTTTTGGGAGCTGCGACGGCTTGTTCGAAACCTGTATCGGATATCGGCTGGCGTCCTCACACGGAGCACGTTGGACAGACCGGAAAACCTGTTGCGGCAAATTTATATGTAGCAATTGGAATCTCGGGAGCGATCCAACATATTGCGGGAATTAACTCTTCAAAAGTAAAATTGGTCATCAATGCCGATGCCGACGCGCCTTTTTTCAAGGTTGCCGACTATGGTGTTGTTGGTGACGCATTTGAAATTGTTCCGAAACTGACTGAAAAATTACGTGAGTTTAAGGCACATAACTCATAAATTTAATAAATTGCGCCGCGAAAGGCTATCTGGATTAAGTCGGTTCAGATAGCCTTTTTTGTGTCTAAATAATTTTACATAATCGGCTATACTTTGTACTTTTGCGCTTATGAGTTTAGTAAAATTGACCATTAAAGGGATTTCCTACAGCCAGACACAAAATGGTGCGTATGCGTTGATCCTGAATGAAGTTGACGGCGACCGGAAACTGCCGATTGTAATTGGTGCTTTTGAAGCGCAATCGATAGCTATTGCGCTTGAAAAAGAGATCAAGCCGCCGCGTCCGCTGACACATGATTTGTTTAAAAATTTCGCCGACCGATTTGACATTGTCGTCAAGCAAGTCATAATTCATAAACTTGTTGATGGCGTCTTCTACTCCAGCATCATCTGCGAACGCGACAAGATCGAGGAAATCATCGATGCGCGGACATCTGATGCGATTGCGCTTGCACTTCGCTTCAACGCTCCGATCTTTACTTACAAAAACATCCTCGACAAGGCCGGAATATTCCTCAAAGCAAATCCGCATGACGAAAAAGAACAAAGCCAGATGGACGAGGTTCTGTCAAATCCTGAAACTTTCGGAATGGGAGAAGAATCGAACCAGTCTGGTGAGACATACTCAAAACACAGCTTGTCGGAACTGCACGAACTTTTGGAAGGCGCTGTTCGGGATGAAGATTACGAGAAGGCGGCGAAGATCAGGGATGAGATTAGTAAGCGCGAACTTTAGTTCGCTTGGTTCAGGGTGCAGGATTTAGGGTTCAGGGTGCAAGGTTCAGGGTAGCTGCAGCTGCAAATAATATATACGCCAATTAAACAAGATATTAGCCATGAGAAACTTTAAACAACTTGAAGTCTGGAAGGACTCGCGTATCCTCGCTAAAGAAATTCACCTTTTATCTGCCAATCTCCCTGACGCAGAAAAATTTGGACTTGCTTCCCAAATCAGAAGATGTGTTATTTCAATCCCATCAAACATTGCCGAAGGTTCAGCAAAAGAATCGGAAAAAGACTTTTGTCGGTTCCTTCAAATAAGTTTGGGTTCGAGCTTCGAACTTGAAACCCAATTGATTTTATGTCAAGATCTTGAACTGTTAAATTTTGAAGCTGTTGATAGTTTTCTGAAGCAACTACTTCTACTGCAAAGAAAAATTTCTAGTTTTATCAAATATTTAAATAGGTAGATTCGCCTTTGCCAGAATCTTGCACCTCAAACCTCAAACCTTGCTCCTTGCACCCTGAACCCTGCACCTCCAAATGAAACAATACCACGACCTCGTCAACCACGTACTTCAAAGCGGAATCCAGAAAGGCGACCGAACCGGAACCGGAACTAAAAGCGTTTTTGGATACCAGATGCGGTTTGACCTCAGCGAAGGTTTTCCGATGGTTACTACAAAGAAGCTTCACTTGAAGTCGATTGTGTATGAATTACTTTGGTTTTTGCGGGGTGAGACAAATATAGGATACCTGAACGAAAACGGTGTCAGGATCTGGGATGAATGGGCGGATGAAAACGGTGAACTCGGCCCTGTTTACGGGCATCAATGGCGCAATTGGAACAGCGAACAGATCGACCAGATCTCGGAAGTGATCGCAATGATCAAAACCAATCCAAACAGCCGCAGATTATTAGTTTCTGCCTGGAATCCGTCGGTGTTGCCTGATACCTCAAAATCCTTTGCTGAGAATGTTGCGAATGGGAAGGTTGCGCTTCCGCCGTGCCATGCGTTTTTTCAGTTCTATGTTGCAGATGGAAAGCTCTCTTGCCAACTCTACCAACGCAGTGCCGATATCTTCCTTGGAGTTCCATTTAACATCGCTTCATATGCACTTCTGACGATGATGATCGCGCAGGTTTGCGATTTGCAGCCCGGAGATTTCATCCATACTTTTGGAGATGCACATATTTACAACAACCATTTTGAACAATTGGAACTGCAGCTGTCGCGTGAATTAAAGCCGCTTCCGAAAATGATATTGAATCCAGAGATCAAGAACATCTTCGATTTCACATTTGAAGATTTTAAACTTGAAGGCTACGAACCGCATCCGCATATAAAGGGCATCGTCGCCGTTTAACTACTCCCAATGAACTATTTATACTTCGTAATTCTTTTTCTGGTGTTTTCTGTAAGTTCCAATGCTCAAAGCTCGGATGGTAAGTCGTATCTCGATGATAAGTTTAAGTTGAGCAACAAAGAACATTACGCGTATCTGCAGGAAGTAAAGGACTTTAAATATACCCGCGCTATTTATGAGGTTATGACTTATTATAAATCCGGAAAGCTTTTTTCAAAAGGATTGATTACCGATAAGGTATCGCTGACCAGAACAGGAGAATACACAATGTATTATGAAAATGGGAGTGTAAAAGAGAAAAAAACTTATGAGCGAAATGCGCCGGTGGGAGGGATTAGCGAATGGTATGACGACGGAAGAAAAAAGATTGAAGGCGAATATCTTATTATGGCGAAAGATAAGCCTCGGGAATTAAAGATTAATCAGTTCTGGAACAGGGAAAATGTTCAGAAAGTAATCGATGGCAATGGCGCTTTCGAGGATCGGATAGGCAAGACTTATTCAGCAGGCTCAATTAAGAACGGTTTTAAAGACAGTACCTGGACTGGTTATGATGAAGTCATGAAATATTCTTACAACGAAAGCTATTCTAAGCGAGAACTGGTGTCGGGAATAAGCACTGATTCTTTGGGTGTAGTCCGCAGCTATAAGGTTGTAGAAAAGTTTCCTGAGCCAAATAATGGTCTCGCTGGTTTTTACAATCACGTTCAACGCAATATCGTGCCCATGGACGCGAAATCATTTAAGCTGCTGATAAAATTCAAAATTGATGAAAATGGCGAGGTGACTAACATCGCCGTAGCAAATGCGCCTAATCAGGCTGTGGCGCACAACATCGAGCAAGTCCTGATGTCATATGGAAAATGGACAGCAGGTGAAATACGCGGAATAAAAAAATCGGTAGACTTTAGCCTTCCTATTGTATATGGTGCAGATCTTAAATAGCCGTTGTCCCAACTTTAAAAATAAATATCACCTGAAACCGTACCATTCGTAGAAATTCTTTCCTTACTGTCGCAAGTCACCCCTTTAATAGTCTTTTTTGCACACCTATAAATATAAGTTCTTGGGTTACATTTGAATAATTATAAATGTAATCTCATGGCAACAAAAATTTTCGTAAATCTTCCAGTAAAGGATTTAAGCCGATCAAGTGAATTCTTCACCAAACTTGGATATTCGTTCAATCCTAAGTTCACTAGCGAAAGCGGCACATGTATGATCATCAGCGACGCTATTTTTGTCATGTTGCTGACAGAACCTTTTTTCAAAGGCTTCACAAAAGAAGATATCTGCGATACCGCAAAGTATACGGAAGCAATAATTTGTTTATCGGTCAACAGCCGTGAAGAAGTTGATGAACTCGTCCGAAAAGCACAAGAAGCCGGAGCAACTGTTCCGAACGATAAACAAGACCACGGCTTTATGTACGGACACGGTTTTAAAGACCTCGACGGACACATCTGGGAGCTTTCTTATATGGACGAATCTGCAATACCTGAACAAGCATGAAAATATTTCTTTGGATCATCGGAACGCTCGTCGCAATTATTGTCATAATTTTAATAATTGCCGCATTTACAAATAAACAGTTTACCCTAAAACGCGAGGTCATCATCAACCGTCCGAAACAGCAAGTGTTCGACTATATCAAGTTACAAAAGAACCAGGAACAGTACAGCAAATGGGCTATGGCCGATCCCTCGATGAACAAAAGCTATAGGAACACGGATGGAACTGTCGGATTTCTGTATGCATGGGACAGCAACGACAAAAACGTTGGGAAAGGCGAACAGGAAATAACATCCATTTCTGAGGGTGAAAAAGTTTCCTGCGAAATTCGGTTTGAAAAGCCAATGAAAGGCGTTTCGCATACAACAATGACA
Organism: Flavobacterium sp.; assembly: GCA_036388535.1. Classification (GTDB taxonomy): domain Bacteria; phylum Bacteroidota; class Bacteroidia; order Flavobacteriales; family Flavobacteriaceae; genus Flavobacterium. The sequence continues at coordinate 58,265 of DASVRQ010000007.1, forward strand.
ACGGAAGCACTATCAGAAAACCAAACTAAAGTCACTTGGTTGTTCCACAGCCAAATGTCGTATCCGATGAACGCGATGATGCTATTTGTGAGCATGGATAAAATGCTTGGCACCGATATGGAAACAAGCCTTACAAATCTTAAAAAGATATTAGACATACAATAATGGTCGAAGTTTTCAAAACCGATGTCGCAGAACCTCGTCTTGCCAATGAGCTTATCAGCAAGTTGAGCACACATTGTCCGCGCGCGCAGATCAATTTTGACCTTGAAGATTGCGACAAAATTTTGCGGATTGAAGCTGATGACATTCCGGCTGATAAAATAATTCGTCTGTTGCTTGAAAATGGGCATCATTGCGAGATACTAAACTAACAAACAATTATATAATGAAGATAGCGATAATCATTGTCAGGATCCTGATGGGGCTAATGTTCTTGATGGCCTCTGTAGTTTACTTTTTTGATCTTGTTGAAGTACCTGAAATGCAAGGAGATGTCAAGACTTTTAACGAAGGGCTGGCTGTTGCAGTTTACATGATGCCACTAATAAAAGGAATTGAATTCTTGTGCGCACTCGCATTTTTATCAGGAAGATTCGTAGCCCTGGCAGCAGTTGTGATCTTTCCGATCGTGATCAATATCTTACTGTTTCACGCTTTTTTAACTCCCGATCTTACAATCGCAATTCCTCTGTTTTTAGGAAATGTTTTTCTACTGTATGCATGTAGGTACAAGTATGCTCCGATGTTCGAAAGCAAATAATCATCCAATTCTGTTGCTAGTTGCTATTATCTGATTGCTGTATGGCAATAATTTTTACCTTTATGGAACTCATGAAAGGTAAATCGGACATATAAAATGATCATACTTATAGCGGCAGCTTCTGAAAATAATGCGCTCGGGAAAGACAACCAATTGGTTTGGCACCTGCCCGACGACTTTATACGCTTCAAACAACTTACAACCGGCCATCACATCATTATGGGCCGGAAAACCTTTGAAGGTTTTCCAAAACCACTGCCAAATCGTGTCCATGTCGTGATCAGCAGGCAGGAAAACTACAATCCGGAAAGCTGTATTGTGGTCAAAACTCTTCAAGAAGCACTTGAAATTCCGCCCAAAGATGAAGATATATGGATTATTGGCGGCGGAGAGATCTTTAATATTTCCATGGCTGTGGCCGACAAAATAGAGCTGACGCGTGTTCATGCATTTGTTGAAGGTGATGCATTTTTCCCGAAGATCACTCCCGATTGGAAACTTGTAGAAACAGAATATCATCCGGCCGACGAAAAACACAACTACAGTTTCACTTACGAAACTTACATCCGGTAAACAAATCTGCCAGTTGCGCGCTTTATCTTATATTTGCACAAAACAACGCAATGTCAAAAAATATCACTCCGTACAAAGATTCAACTCTAGGTAAGAAGGAACAGGTTGCCCACATGTTTGATACGATTTCTGAAAATTATGACGGACTCAACCGCGTAATTTCGTTCGGGATTGATGTGAAATGGCGCAAGAAAGTCCTGAAGCTTGTCGCCGATATAAATCCGAAACAAATTCTCGACATTGCTACCGGAACAGGTGATTTGGCAATCTTAATGGCTAAAACAGCGGCAGAAAAAATTGTCGGGCTCGATATTTCTGCTGGAATGCTTGATGTTGGCCGCAGGAAAATTGTTGCTAAAAACCTATCGAACCGAATTGAAATGATACTTGCCGACTCTGAGAATATGCCTTTTCAAGACAATTCTTTTGATGCGGTTACAGTTGCTTTCGGTGTTCGGAACTTTGAAGATCTTGAAAAAGGGCTTACTGAGATCCTACGTGTTCTGAAACCAGGCGGAATTTTGGTAATTCTGGAAACTTCAAACCCGACGAAGGCTCCGTATAAACAAGGTTATAATTTTTATACGAAAAATATTTTACCGCTTATCGGCCGACTTTTCTCGAAAGACAATGCGGCATATGGATATCTGTCGGAGTCGGCTTCTGTTTTTCCTTTTGGCGAAGCACTAAACAATATTTTACGCAATATTGGGTTTATAGACGTTGCGGCAATGCCCCAAACTTTTGGCGTCGCAACCATTTATACAGCTTCGAAAAAGTAACATGAGAAACGTTATTTCAATTTTCTTACTTCTAATCATCGTGAATTGCCACGCTCAGTTTAAAAAAGATCCTCTGATAAACCTGGAGAACTTTGACAAACAGACTGTGCATTGGGGTTATTTCCTCGGCTTCAATTCCTACGATTTCAAATTCGACTATAAAGTTCCGGGTGAAGACATCCTGGTTAAAAAAACTACAGGATTCAGTGTTGGACTTGTCGGAAATCTGAGGTTGCACGAATACGTCGACCTGCGTTTTGAGCCCGGTCTTTACTATACGCAGCGCGACCTGACTTTTACAAATCCGGATTTGGTTACAGAACTAGACAAACTGCGAGCGGTTAAATCTACTTACATTCACTTTCCGCTATTGCTGAAGTTCTCGTCGCTGCGAACAGGAAACGTGCGGCCATATCTTCTCGGAGGTGTTTCAACGACACTAAATTTATCAAGCGGGTCAAAATCGGAAGATGATAACCTCGAGGCGCGTTTTCGTATGAAACCGTGGACAAATAATTATGAACTGGGATTTGGCGTCGATCTGTATTTCGAATATTTTAAGTTCTCGCCATCAATTCGGGGAGTTTTCGGATTAGGCGATGAAATAATACGCGACAATGATCCGAACAGTCCGTGGACAGGAAACGTACACAAAATGTCGACCCGCGCCATAATGGTCAATTTCACATTCCACTAACGGAAGTTTCCACGCCTGAATTCACTCAGGACAATCGCGGTTGCAGTCGCTACATTTAAACTTTCCGTTTGCTGCAGTTCACCAAAACGCGGAATCGCTAGTCGGTGGCTGACCAGCTTTTCAATGTTTTCTGAAATCCCGTTTGCTTCATTTCCCATTATTATGATTCCTTCCTGCGGAAGATGCTGCATATATATATTCGCCCCATCCATAAAGGTTCCGATGACAGGCAGCGACGTTTGTGAGAGGAAATCTGCCAAATCAACATAGTTCGTGTTTACACGTGCGATCGAACCCATTGTTGCCTGAATAACTTTGGGATTATAGATATCAACCGTTCCGACAGAACAAACTAAATCAGAGATTCCAAACCAATCGCAAAGCCGTAGGATCGTTCCGAGATTTCCCGGGTCCCGAACGTCATCAAGTACAAGTATAATCCCAGATCTGGAAATTGGTTTCTCAACAGCCATTTCAAAAACGGCAAGACAATTGTTGGGAGCCGATAGCGCGCTCATCTTCCGGAGGTCGCTTTCGCTGACATGCATCTTCAGATCATCAGTAATATCGTCAAACAAATTTTCGCTCACATACAGGTTCCGAAGCTTGAAATCAGACTGCAACAATTCACCTATTACCTTTGCGCCTTCAGCAATAAAAAGCCTGCTTGACTGACGGTACTTTTTTTGATGCAAACCCGTTATTAGCTTCAATTGGTTTTTACTAACCATAGAAATGACGTACTTTTGATTAAATTTTCAGAGTCTTGAGAAACCTGTCCGCAAAAATATCACTAATAATCCTAACAGGAGTAATTATATCAGCTTGTAACGCTGTAAAAAGGGTGCCCGAAGGAAAAAGTCTTCTGGTTAAAAACGAGGTAAAAGTCAACGGCGAGAATGAAAACGGGGATGAAACCTTAAACCTTCTGTATCAAAAACCAAACAGCTCGATCCTTGGTTTCAGGCTTCGGCTTCAAATGTACAACCTGGCTGCTCAAAATCCGGATTCTTCTTATCGGGCGAGATTTGTGAAAGATCCTGAGAAGTACGAAAGGTGGGCAAAACTGCTTTCGAAGAAACAGGTCGACCGGCTCGGAAGATCATTCCTTAATTACGGCATCCATAATTTTTTGAAACGAACAGGTGAAGCTCCGATCATTATTGATACGCTCAGCACGAGAAGATCGTTAGCCCGACTCAATTCCTATTACTTCAATAACGGCTATTTCAGATCCAGATCAAGCTATTCAGTTGATAGTGTCGGAAATAAAAAAGCCAAAATCAATTATACGGTTACAACAGGGCAAGCTTATATTCTTGATTCGCTTACGCAGCAAATCAGTACGCCAGTACTTGACTCTTTGTATGCAACAAGTAAGGCAGCTACGTTGTTGAAGTCGGGTAAGCAATATAAAACTGCTGATTTTAACGCCGAAAAAGAACGTATTACAACTTACTTTAGAAACCGCGGGATCTATCATTTTCAGCAAAACTACGTCAAGTTCGATATTGATACCGTCGACACAAATTACAAAGCGAACAGCAACATGATAATCGGTGAACTGTCGTACCGTGAAGGTGATTCGACTAAAACAGTTCCATTTAAAATGTACAGGATCAGCGAGGTTAACATCTTTACTGATAGTCCGTCGTCTAAAGCCAAAACTGTCATCACTGACAGCATAACGTACAATAATTTCAATCTCTACAGTTCGACAAAGTTAAAATATCGACCTAAAGCACTCACCGACGCTGTGTTTATTACAAAGGGTGCGCTTTTCGCGGATTTCCGAACAACACTCACATCCCGTTACCTGAGTAACCTGCGCGTCTTCAATTATCCTTCGATTCAATACATGGTTGATACACGCGACACGACAGCCAATTCGTTGATAGCAAACATTTACCTGACGCCACGTAAAAAGTTTACATTTGCGGCCGGACTTGACTTTACGCATTCGAATATACAAGACTTTGGTATCGGAGGGACGACTTCGGTTGCTGTCCGGAATATCTTCAATGGTGCAGAAACATTGGAAGTCGCGGCTCGTGGCAACATCGGGTCATCGTATTATTTTGCGAATCCGAACCAGACGTTCTTCAACGTATCGGAATATGGAGTCGATATCAAATTATTGTTTCCCAGGATTTTTGCTCCGTTTAATACCGAAAAGATCATCCCGAAGAATATGATTCCGTCGACGAGCTTTAATCTCGGATATGCGAAGCAACAGAATATAGGTCTTGACAAGGAAAATTTTACGAGTTCACTTTCGTACGTTTGGAATCCGAAGCGCTTTTATAATGCGCGTTTGGACTTGTTCAATATCCAGTTCGTACGCAATCTAAATCCGCAGAATTATTTTCGTGTTTACGGATCATCTTATAATGCGCTTAATGACATTGCTCGTAATTATCCCGTGAATCCGGAAGATCTCGATGGCGAGAACCTCGATGCGGAAACTGGTACGATCGGATTTATAGATGATGTTCAATCGGGAGCAATCACTGCAACTGATGCAGATCTGCAAACGATAAACAGTATTGAAGAACGCCGCCGCCGACTTACGGAAAACAATCTGATCTTCGCTTCAAGCTACAGCTATTCTAAAACCACGAAAACGGATCTGCAGGATAACACATTTTATGCGTTCAAGGCAAGGATTGAATCGGCAGGTAATTTTCTTTCATTATTAGCACGGGTTTCACGTCAGCTTGAAAACCAAGACGGAAACAATACGATTTTAAATGTTGAATATTCGCAGTATATAAAAACCGAAATCGAATATATAAAACACTGGGATCTTACCAGCCGGCGCGTTCTCGCAATGCGAGCCTTTGCCGGAATTGCACTTCCGTATGGCAATTCAGATGATGTACCTTTTTCAAGAAGTTATTTTGCAGGCGGATCGAACGATAATCGGGCCTGGCAGCCATATGGACTTGGCCCGGGCCGAAGTGGCGGTGTCGATGACTATAATGAAGCAAACATGAAATTAGCTTTCAATACCGAATTGCGCTTCCATATGTTTGGCGACTTACACGGCGCGATCTTCTCGGATATTGGGAACATCTGGAACGTCTTGGACAGCGAAACCGATCCTGATAAAACATTTACAGGATTAAGCTCGTTGCGCGATATTGCTGTCGGTTCAGGTTTCGGCCTCCGGTATGATTTTAACTTTTTTGTAGTCCGGCTTGATCTGGGATTCAAGACTTATAACCCTGCTGATGAACCCGAAAACAGATGGTTCAGGGATTACAATTTTGCGAACTCGGTACTAAATATCGGGATAAATTACCCGTTCTAATTCTTAAAATTGTTATTTTTGTAGTCTTCACTTTTAAAAAATTTTAAATGGCCCATAACATAAAACCAGGTGTTGCGACAGGAGACGAAGTTCAGGAAATCTTCCGTTATGCGAAAGAAAAAGGCTTTGCGCTTCCTGCTGTAAACGTAACGGGATCGAGCACGATCAATGGCGTACTTGAAACAGCAGCGAAATTAAAATCGCCTGTGATAATTCAATTTTCCAATGGTGGCGCGATCTTCAATGCCGGTAAAGGACTTTCAAATGAGAATGAAAGAGCTGCGATCGCTGGCGGAATTGCCGGTGCGAAGCATATTCATACATTAGCTGAAGCCTATGGTGCAACCGTGATTTTACATACTGACCACTGCGCGAAGAAACTGTTGCCGTGGCTTGATGGATTGCTCGATGCATCAGAAAAACATTTTGCAGAAACAGGAAAGCCGTTGTACAGCTCGCATATGATCGACCTCTCAGAAGAGCCATTGGACGAAAACATTGAAATCTGTAAACAATATCTTGAGCGGATGAGCAAGATGGGAATGACACTTGAGATCGAACTCGGAATCACCGGCGGAGAAGAAGACGGAGTTGACAATTCAGATGTTGACAGCTCGAAATTATACACCCAACCTGAAGAAGTCGCCTACGCTTACGAAGAATTGATGAAAGTAAGCCCGCGTTTTACAATCGCTGCAGCATTCGGAAATGTTCATGGCGTATATAAGCCAGGAAACGTGAAACTGACGCCGCAAATCCTTAAAAACTCGCAGGATTATGTTCAAAATAAATTTGCTACTCAAGCAAATCCTGTCGATTTCGTATTCCATGGCGGATCCGGGTCGACACATGAGGAAATCCGTGAGGCGATCAGCTATGGTGTCATTAAGATGAATATCGATACCGACCTGCAGTTCGCGTTTACCGAAGGAATCCGTGATTATATGGTTTCAAAGATTGATTACCTGCGCACGCAAATCGGAAGTCCGGACGGATCGGAATCTCCAAACAAAAAGCATTATGATCCGCGTAAATGGGTTCGCGAAGGAGAACTGACTTTTAACAAAAGGTTGGAACAGGCTTTCGCCGATTTAAATAACGTAAACACATTATAGTTGTTGGTTGCTAGTTGCTAGTTGTCGGTTTTACTCCATCAACTGTCAACTGTCAACCGTCAACCGTCAACCAAAAAAAAATATATGGCTTGGTTTAAAAGAACAGCAAAAGGAATACAGACAGCGACAGAAGACAAGAAGGATGTTCCAAAAGGTTTGTGGTATAAATCGCCAACAGGAAAAATTATTGATGCTGACGAACTCGCACGGAATCTGTATGTGAGTCCGGAAGACGATTTTCACGTACGGATTGGAAGCAAGGAATATTTTGAGATCTTGTTTGATAATAATGAGTTCGTTGAACTTGACAAAAACATCACTTCTAAAGATCCGTTGAACTTTGTGGACACCAAAAAGTATTCCGACCGTTTAAACGATGCGATGGAAAAAACGCAACTTAAAGATGCCGTCAGAACCGGAGTCGGAAAATCCAAAGGCAAGGAAATTGTAATTTGCTGTATGGATTTTGCTTTTATAGGAGGTTCCATGGGCGCTGTTGTAGGTGAAAAGATCGCACGCGGAATTGATCATTCGATCACGAATAAGATCCCGTTTCTGATGATCTCAAAATCAGGTGGCGCAAGGATGATGGAAGCTGCTTACTCCTTAATGCAATTGGCGAAAACAGCAGCAAAATTGGCGCAATTGGCCGATGCGGGCATACCTTATATCTCACTTTGCACCGATCCGACAACAGGTGGAACAACTGCATCTTACGCGATGCTTGGTGACATCAACATTTCGGAACCGGGAGCTTTAATAGGTTTTGCAGGGCCGCGTGTTGTAAAAGACACAACAGGTAAAGACCTGCCAAAAGGCTTTCAAACAGCAGAATTCGTGCTTGAACACGGATTTTTGGACTTTATTACGCCGAGGAAAGAATTGAAGAACAAGATAAATTTATATTTGGACCTGGTTACAAACAGCCCGGTTCGATAAGGGCCATTACTTACTATCGAGCGGCAACGGGATAATCCTGTTGCCGCTTTTTTGCTTCATAGCCAGGAACAGAGCGATAGCGAACAGGCGATGCAATGCACTAATTATAGTATTTACCTGAACAAAATAAAACATCAGGGGATTTTGCAAATAATGGAAAGGAAACCATCTGGTTAGATTTGCGTTAGGGATGGAAGCGGTATCCTTTTGCGATCAGATGAACGTCATATCAGAATATTAGGTTTTTTGAGCAAAAGATGTAGCGGACAGCCCGACCCCGCGAATATTTATGATTATTTGCAAAAAGTTAAATGCGGGGAACGCCCAAATTACATTCCCGTTCGGATTGCTTCGACAGGATCGAGTTTAGATGCAGAGATTGCTGGTAAAATTCCGGCCACAAGGCCAATAAATGCTGCGACTGAGATCCCCAAAAGCATATTCGCACCGCTGAGCACGAACTCGAAGTCGAGCATGCTTGACATCAGCAATGCGATAAGGTAGACTAGTAAGATGCCTACGAGTCCGCCGATTACGCAAAGAATCACGGCTTCAAACAAAAATTGGAACAGGATGAATTTGTTCTTGGCGCCGAGTGATTTTTGGATTCCAATAAGATTCGTACGTTCTTTTACAGAGACGAACATGATGTTTGCAATCCCGAATCCGCCGACAAGCAATGAAAATCCACTGATGATCCAGCCGCCCATATTGAGCTGCGAAAATAATGAATCCAGCAAATCGGTGAAACCTGAGAATACATTGATAAAAAAATTATCCGGTTCGCCTGTTTTTATTCCGCGGTAAGCGCGAAGTTTCTGTGCAAGATCTGCTTTAAATTCTTCCATATCCACGCCTTTCTCGGGCTTTACGATAATGATAGGGGTCATGAATTCGTTGTTGTCGCCATACAAACGTCGGATAAAGTTCACCGGGATGAAAATTGATGTGTCATTACTGTCTCCGAACATCGAAGCACCCTGTTTCTTAATTACTCCAATTACTGTAAAACGCTGTCCGTACAAGCGTACCTTCTTTTCGATCGGGTCGACATCTCCAAAAAGCCCTTTTGCGATCTCGTGGCCAATTACGATCACGGGCGCACCGGCATTCGATTCCGATTCATTGTAAAACCGCCCGTTTTCAATCTCAAGCCCTTGGATCTCAGTGAATTCATGTGAAACGGGAACAACATTGATATCCGTTACGGTTTCTGCTTCGTATTTGATCGATTCGCGTCTGACGA
>DASVRQ010000008.1:0-28997 GCA_036388535.1 Flavobacterium sp.
TTATAAAAGTTCCTGTTCCCTGATCGGAATTATCCGAACTATCATTGATCTGAACAAGGCTGCCCGAATCTTCAACTATGATCGTACCGTTGTTTATAATTCGGTTTTTAATGGTGATAGACGCATGTGGTTCAATAAGCAAAGTAGCACCGGCGCGTAATTCCAGTTCACAAACCTCGATATTTGCCCCGACCGAGATCGTGCAGACGCCGCCTGAAATAACGGTATAATAACTGTCGCCAGTTGGAGCAATACCATTTATCCAAGTGTTATCGGAGGTAAATTCAGCTAAATCCCCACAAACCGCAGTTTTTATCCGCGCAAGCATTCGGCGGTCAGTATTATTATACTGTGTAAAGTCGCCGCTGACAAGAATCTTGCCGTCAACCTGCAGCGTGATGTGACGCACAACGCTTTTACCTTGATAGACTTCAGTTCCGCCCGTAAATCCGGCGCCTGTCAGAAATGTATCGTCAAGCAATCCATTATCTGTAAGTCTCGTGATTCCTTTTGGGATGTTGGTGCCATTGTATTGCGTGAAGTTTCCACCGATCAACAACTTTCCATCAGGTTGCGGTAGAATTGCAAAGATATTATAACCTGATCCCGTACCGATGCTTGACTCTGCATTGCTAACTCCGATTCCGCCAGGGTTGAACGCAGTAACAAGTCCGCCTTCAGCGTTCAGAAAGACGATCGATCTTTTATCAACATTATTGTACTTCGTAAACTTTCCAACGGCATACATGCTGTCATCAGGCCTCACGTATACATCAAAAACAGCGTCACCACCTGTTGCGCCATTACCTGTCGTATTAAAAGTAGGATCAAAATCACCATTTGGCAGGAGGCGCAATATTTTGTTTTTGGTATAACCCGTGAAACCTGTGAAGAATCCGCCTACAATTATTTTGCCTGCATTTGCGCCCGTTTTTTGCAATGCTATGACGCGAATTTCACCAGTTGGCGTTCCCGTTGCATTGAAGGTGGCGTCTTGCGTTCCGTCGGGGTTCAGTCGAACCAGTCTTTTGTTGCCAGCTCCGTTGAAAAGCGTGAAAACACCTCCAATCAATATTTTCCCGTCATCCTGCATCGTTAAAGCGTGTACTTCGGCATTCGTCCCTCTTGTTCCGGTTGGAGCTGGATTAAAAGAGGTATCAACGGTTCCGTCTGCATTTAAACGCGCAATATTTTTAATGGCAGTTGTACCAACAACCGTGAAAACACCGCCAATCAAAATTTTTCCTGAAGGCAGAATTTCAACGCAGTACAAATATCCGGTTGTTAATGCCGGGTTTGCAAATGAAGCATCTACAGTACCATCAGGAAAGAGCCGCGCGATGTATTTTCGCGGTACCCCGTTGAAGCTGGTGAACCGCCCAATGATTATAATCTTGTCCTTATGAGGTCCGGAAGTATAAATTTTTGATTTATAGACCAAGCCGTCAACTTCTGGTTGGTAGTTTGGCGGAAGTGTTCCTCCAAAAGCTCCAACACCATTTGGGTTAAACGAAAGGTCCAGCTGTCCTGGTTGTGCGAATGTAATACTGTACTGAAGAAATAGTACGAGTGCAAATTGTAAAGTTAGTTTCATAAGCATTAATTCTTAACAGTTATTGTCTGTTTGATGTCCAATGCTTAGGGACGCAATGACGCTGCAAAGAAAATAATAATAATCGACTAAGTGACAATAAAATCGATGAAATACATAAAATAATTTTATTAGTAAAAAATTTCTTACGAAAAAGATTTATACGAAATGTTTACGAACAAAAAAACCGACATCTGAAGATGCCGGTTCCTGAATAAGTACGTTGAAAATTATTTTTTTACTTCAACAGTTCCTCCGCCTTCGCCAACTTTAACATTGGTGCTTTTGTCGCCATCTTTAGTGTCAACAGACATTCCTTCTGAAGTCACGCTAACGCTCGTTCCATCCGCATTTTCTGAAGTTTCAGTAGTTGTAGTTGTGGTTGAAGTCTCCTCAGTTGAAGGAGTTTCAACTACAACGGTGTCAGTAGATGAAGTTTCTTTTTCTGTAGTAGTGGTTTTGTTTTCACATGAAGTCAACATCACCATAGCCATAGCGCCTAATAATACAATCGATTTTTTCATTTTTGTTGGTTTTACAAAATTAATATTGGCGCAATATCGACAAAAAATCTGCACCTGTATGCCATTGAGCAAGATTTTAAGATTTTCCCTATAATTTTTTAAAACAAGGCAGGAAATTTAGTGGGATTTGCTTCATGCATCATCGCATAAATTTTTTCGTAGACATCTTCTGCTGATGGTTTTGAGAAATAGTCACCATCGGTACCATAAGACGGACGATGCGCTTTTGCAGTTAAAGTTTCAGGTTTGCTGTCGAGATATTGATATCCGTTCTGTTCATCTATAATTTGTTGAAGCAGAAATGCAGATGCTCCGCCAGGAACATCTTCATCGATAACTAAAAGCCTGTTTGTCTTCGCCAGACTCTTCACAACATCATGGTTGATGTCAAATGGAAGCAGCGACTGCGCATCAATTATTTCGCATTCAATTCCGGTTTCCATCAGCTCTTTGGCAGCCTGCTCGACAACGCGTAAAGTAGAACCATATGATACAATCGTAATATCTTTTCCTTTGCGGATTGTTTCCACAACTCCAATTGGGGTACGGAATTCGCCAAGGTTAGTCGGCATTTTTTCTTTTAGCCTGTATCCATTCAGACATTCAATGACCAATGCAGGTTCGTCAGTTTGAAGCAGCGTATTATAAAATCCAGCTGCTTTCGTCATATTTCGCGGCACAAGTACATGGATTCCGCGAATTGCATTAATGATCATTCCCATCGGAGATCCCGAATGCCAAATACCTTCCAGTCGGTGACCGCGAGTTCTTATTATTAATGGCGCTTTTTGTGTGCCTCTTGTCCTGTATTGCAAGGTCGCAAGATCATCGCTCATGATCTGGATAGCATACAGCAAATAATCCAAATACTGAATTTCTGCAATCGGGCGCAGGCCACGCATCGCCATTCCTATTCCTTGTCCTAAAATTGTCGCTTCGCGGATACCAACGTCCGCAACGCGCAATTCGCCATATTTCTCCTGCATTCCTTCAAGTCCTTGGTTGACATCACCTATGTTTCCGGCATCTTCACCAAAGATCAGAACCTCAGGATATTTATTAAAGATCGCATCAAAGTTATCACGGATTATAAGTCGGGCATCGGCTTCTTCAGCGGCATCGTCATAAGTTGGCGCAACTTCCTTAACCGAATAAACATTTTGATCCGATTCAGAAAAAAGATGCGAACTGAACTTTGGCTGTATCTTTTCAATGTAATCCGAAATCCAGCTGCCGACCTTGCTTCGTCCATTTTCCTTTACCACCATCCGAAGCACTTTCCGCGCAACGACAAGTAAATCTTTGCGAATTGGTTCTTTAACCGAATTTAGGTCCGATATATATTTTTGAATAAAAACCCTGTTTTCACTTGGACCCGAAATTTCCTCCAGCAGTGAAATAAGTTCCTTTTGCTCGTTTTTTACAGGTTCGGTAACAGCAAGCCATGCAGCTTTTTTACCTTCCAGGACATCACGTTTTGCAGTACTTTCGATTTCATCAAGTTCCTCAGCTGTTGCCAAGTTGAAAGAAAGCATCCAGTTTCGCATTTGTTTCAAACAGTCATAATTGCCTTCCCATTCGAGACGGTCGCTGTTTTTATACCTTTCATGAGATCCCGAAGTGGAATGTCCTTGCGGCTGCGTCAGTTCGACAACGTGAATCAGGACCGGCACATGTTCTTCACGGGCAATTTTGGCAGCTTTTTCATACGTTGCAACCAACTCCGCATAATCCCAGCCTTTGACCCGGAAAATCTCGAAAGCAGGTGTGTTTTCATCGCGTTGAAACCCTTTTAGTATTTCAGAGATGCTTTCTTTCGTAGTTTGATGTTTTGCGTGAACCGATATACCGTATTCATCATCCCAAACGCTCATCACCATCGGAACCTGAAGAACTCCTGCTGCATTGATCGTCTCGAAAAATAAGCCTTCAGATGTACTTGCATTCCCAATCGTTCCCCATGCAATTTCATTTCCGTAGATGGAGAAATTGGTCGCATTCGGAATAGTAAGCTTCCTGTATATTTTGGATGCTTGTGCCAATCCGAGGAGTCGTGGCATTTGACCGGCAGTCGGTGATATGTCCGCGCTCGAATTCTTCTGAACCGTAAGATTTTTCCATGAGCCGTCCCGGTTTAAGCTGTGTGTCGCAAAGTGGCCACCCATTTGGCGTCCGGCCGACATTGGGTCGTGGTCCAAATCTGGATGACCGTACAGCCCGGCAAAGAACTGTTGGATCGACAGTTGCCCTATCGCCATCATAAAGGTTTGGTCGCGATAATATCCGGATCGGAAATCACCATTTTTAAAGGCTTTTGCCATGGCAAGTTGTGGGACTTCCTTCCCATCGCCGAAAATTCCGAACTTGGCTTTTCCGGTAAGGACTTCACGTCGGCCAAGTAAGCTGCATTCCCGGCTTATGGCCGCTATTCTATAATCATTGACAACCTCATTTTTGAAATCTTCGAAAGAGAGTGCGGTAGTGGTTTCGGCCTGTGTCATATGGAATTCAGATGTTGTAAACCACAAATTTAATTAAATTCCCGCTATTATGCTAAAACCATTTTCGGGTGAAAAGGTTGATCAGCGTTTTCGGGTCGAATGTCACGATGAAACGGATTTTTTGATCGTAGTTCTTGTCGCCGATTTCCCAGCCATTGCTCGAATAAACGGGAAAATACAATTCTAGATAATCAGTCACCAGATTCAGCCGTATTCCACTATCGAAGACGAATTTAGCATCATCACCGCGGTTCTTGACCAAACCCGCATCACCATAAGCTTCAATCCAGTTCCAAATGCTATAGCTCGTGTTTACAGTAGCGATCCATTGGTTTGCGAAAGGCGTATCGAGTTTAGACTTGAATCCGCCTTCGGTAAGAATGAGCTGCTGACTGTAAAAGCCTGTATCTTCAGATCGACCATAGTAGTTCTGTTCGAATAAATAATCCGTTGGCCGATCTAGCGCAAAGCTGAAAAAGTCGGAACTGGTTTTATTATAAAGGAACGAGCCGCCATAAAATCGTAAATTTATTAATCTATTGTCTTCGAATAACTTACGATATTCCATCTCGACCGAAACTTTTCCAAAATTAGAGGAAAGCTGCAGGTCGTTTACATAATTGAAATGATGGATCAATTCCGTTCTCGTATTTCCGTATCGCGCATTGAATACAGCATAGTTCTGGAAACTTTCGCTTCCGTCAATAACAAACGACGTCGGGTCGCGATGCACGACAATTTCCCGCGCAAGAAGAAATTCCTTCCGGTTATCCCGGAAATTGCTTTCACGGAAACGCAGAGTAACAGATGGCGTTATTTTGCTGTATGAAGCATCGGGAGCGTAATGGAAGGTGCTTCCGCCAACTGAATATCTGACATTATACAACGAACCACTGCGATAATTCTCCTGCAGTGCCAACCCAAAGCTTCCGATCAATTCCTTTTTTATTGTTGAGAACGCCGGATTGATATCAAATACAAATGGCTTGTCCAATAATGTTTTGTTGTGAAGCCGCATTCCTGGTGAAAATCCGTCATAAAGATTATAGGTCAGTGTTGGCACGTACAGAATCTGGTTGTAATATGGATCTTCCAAATCTTTCATGAAGTTAAACTTGATCGGACGGTTGCTGATTGAGAAACCTTTTAGCGAACGCCAGTTATTACGCAAATTATACTCCGGAACCTCGTTATTGTAATTTAGCACCAATCGCTCGGCGTTCATGCGGCCAACAGTGAAGATACTGTCGGTTAAGGCTCCATCGATCCATTTTTTAAATACTACTTGCTTGTCTTTGATCCCATAAACTGAAATCGGCACATTAGCTCCCGTTTTATTTTTGAGGCTGAAAGAGACGCTGTCTTTGTCGAAAGAGACATCTTCAAATTTATAATCAATAATTTTACGTGAATCAACAATGGTCTCGAAGAACCAGTCCGTGTTTTTGTCTGTTTTACTGTCGATTACTGCTGCAAAATCTTCGCGGTCAACCTGACGTTGCTTATTCAGATCGTAGAAGTCCTGCAGTGCCGACGGAACGGCATGGTCTTCAAGATAAGCATCGAGGTAGCGCAGACTCAATCCGGCGCGATATTTTCCCGCAATCTGTTCATTAAATTTGATGAGCGTGTTCTTCGGGCTTCCTATAGGTTGATCCAGGTTTTTGCGCGCCATCAACATGTATAGATAATTATATTGTCCGTTGAAGCTTAAGTTGACGAAATAATATCCGCGAAGGATTCCGATATTCGAAAGGCTGCCCATCATTTTCGTATCGGGCCTGTAGGCGTCGATGTATTTCATCATCGTATAAATCTGAACCGCATCATAAATCCAATTGTCTTTACGCGGATCGAGGCGGAGGCTCGTCTTCAGGTAATTGTTCAAATATGTTTTCAAAAACTTGATCTCATACATGAAATCATCCGGAAACGGACTTATGAAGGAAGGTAGCTGATTCAATCCGTAAAATGGATTCCGATCATAATCCGTTTGCGATACAGTGAGTTTCTCGTGCGGATAAGCACCAACATTATCATGTACGAATGTCACGATGCGGTCGACGATGATTGCTTTTTGGACGTCATCGACTTTGTACCCTTTAAGGTTGTTCCGAACATCGACGAATCGGTTGCTGAAAATGTCGAACTTCGAAATCGGCTCGATAAACAGGCTGAAATCGGTGCGGTTTTTTCCCGAAAGAAAATGTTTAGCTGAATTTGTTTGCGTTGCCGACTCCACAAGATCGGAAGTAAGTTCTTTTCCAGGTGGAACTATAATCTCAATATCATAATCCGATACGCCATTGGCAATATCATCCAAATTATTATTGCTGTAGCGAATAAATTCATGATCTTCGAATCGGGCAGGAGTGAGGAACCAGTATTTAAGATTGTAGCCGCCATCATTCGAATATCCATACCTGGTAAAACGGTCACTCGCAATTTTGCTGATGTAGGTCAGGCTTAAGGTGACTTTCTGGCCTGGCAACAATTTATCGCGAAGCCGCACTTCAATAATATCGGGTTGTTTATCAGTGCGAAGCCAGGTCAGCAAGAGATTGTTCGGATCGTAAATCGTCAGGTTTCCCGTATGGCCGCGTTCTTCATCTTTCGCAAGGTGGAAACTACGGACGAATTCATCGGAAAAGCGCTTTGCAAGTGGAGTTGTCTTTGAAGAATAGGCGTGGTTCCAGTCATTGAGCACAATTGAAGAAAGCGTATCGGCCGATTCGTTATAGAACGTCAGCTCCTGTCGGATGTTAAGCGTCTTCTTCGGATCATCAACTTCAACAAGCATCTTCGAATGATGTTGCGCTAAATTTCTGAATGGTAAAAGTGCAAGCAGTAAAAAAAAATATATTTTCAAGAGATGATGGTCGGTTTGATTAAGCGTAGCATTTCAAACGGATAATGCTGCGACATAGTATAGATGCGACGTTGTTAAAAGGTTGCTTGCATTTTGCTCTCGTTCATCATAATGTTTTAATAAAAAACTGCCCGTAGGCAGCTATTAGAAATTCGGACTAAGATCGTATTTCTTGTAGAATTTATCAAGTACATCAACCACTTCGTCTTCAGTGTCGACAATCCGGAACAAATTTAGATCGTCGGCGCTTACGGTTGCATATTTCTCAACCAATGTTGATTTAACCCATTCGATTAATCCGCCCCAAAACTCAGTTCCCACCAGAATGATCGGAAATTTTGCTATTTTTTTTGTCTGGATCAACGTGATCGCTTCAAACATTTCGTCCAAAGTTCCAAATCCGCCCGGCATTACAACAAATCCCTGTGAATATTTGACAAACATCACCTTGCGGACAAAAAAGTAATCAAAATTAAGGTTTTTATCGCGATCTATATACGGGTTGAAATGCTGCTCAAAAGGAAGTTCGATGTTCAACCCAACCGATGTTCCGCCGCCAAGATGCGCCCCTTTGTTTCCGGCTTCCATGATTCCGGGGCCGCCGCCGGTAATGACGCCGTAGCCGGCTTTACTAATTTTGTAAGCAATTTTTTCAGCCAGCAAATAATATTTTTCGTCGGGCTTAGTCCGCGCCGATCCGAAAATTGATACACACGGACCAATTCGTCCCATCGTTTCGTAACCATTTACAAACTCGGCCATAATCTTGAAAATCGCCCAGGAGTCATTCGTCCTGATTTCATTCCACGGCTTCTGTTTCAATCGGTCCTGGATTATTTTATCCTCGTCATTATCAAAATCTTCTAATCGCATATCTTTAATAAATGATTATTTTTTAAAAGTAGTGGTGCAAGGCGCAGGGTTCAGGTGCAAGGCAGCTGCTACTGCATACTATTTTATTTATTGTTCTTTCATACTGGATTTAAAATTCAGAACATCAACCATCGAGGAGCAAGCCCTGAACCTTGCGCCCTGAGCCCTGAACCCAAAAGCCCGCTAAAGTAATTCTTTTTTCAAAAATTGAGCAGTGTAGCTTTTTTTATTTCGCGCGACTTCTTCAGGCGTACCTTTAGCAACCACTTCGCCGCCGCCTTTTCCGCCTTCGTAACCGATATCAATAATATAGTCGGCGAGTTTAATGACGTCCATATTATGCTCGATGATCAGGATCGTGTTTCCTTTGTCGACAAGTTTGTTAATGACGTCCATCAAAACACGGATGTCTTCAAAATGCAAGCCTGTCGTGGGTTCATCCAAAATATAAAATGTGTTACCAGTATCTTTTTTCGACAATTCACCTGCCAATTTTATACGCTGCGCTTCGCCGCCTGAAAGCGTTGTGCTTTGCTGGCCCAGTGTGATGTACCCCAAACCTACATCCTGGATCGTTTTGACTTTTCGATAAATCTTCGGGATATTTTCGAAAAACGGAACCGCCTCGTCAACAGTCATATTTAAAATATCAGAAATGGATTTCCCCTTGTAGCGAATCTCCAATGTCTCACGGTTGAAGCGTTTCCCCTGGCATGCTTCACATTCGACATAAACATCAGGAAGGAAATTCATTTCAATTGTGCGAACCCCTGAACCTTCGCAGGTTTCACAGCGTCCGCCTTTTACATTAAAGCTGAATCGTCCTGCTTTATAACCTCGGATCATACTTTCGGACGTCAACGTAAACAAGTTTCGAATTTCAGAAAAAACCTCCGTATAAGTAGCCGGATTGCTTCGAGGCGTTCGTCCAATCGGACTTTGATCGATATCGATCACTTTGTCGATATGCTCCAAACCTTCAATTTTCTTATAAGGAGCCGGTTTTTTGACTCCATTAAAATAATAGGCATTTAAAATCGGATAAAGCGTCTCGTTGATCAACGTAGATTTTCCGCTTCCTGAGACTCCGGTAACGCAAATCATCTTTCCCAAAGGAAGTTCGATTGAAACGTTCTTAAGGTTGTTTCCGGTGGCTCCGGTAAGTTTGAGAAACTTGCCGTTGCCTTTTCTGCGCTCTTTCGGAACTTCGATCTTGAGTTCGCCATTCATGTACATTGCGGTCAAAGTATGATTCGCCAGCATTTCGTGCGGAGTTCCCGCGCTGATGATTTCGCCTCCGTATTTTCCGGCACGCGGACCAATATCAATAACATAATCGGCGCGTTCAATCATATCCTTGTCGTGTTCGACGACGATCACCGAGTTTCCGATGTCGCGTAACTGTTCAAGTGAACTGATCAATTTATCATTATCGCGTTGGTGCAAACCAATACTCGGTTCATCCAGAATATAGAGGACGCCAACAAGCTGCGAACCTATTTGTGTCGCCAGTCGAATACGTTGTGCTTCGCCGCCTGAAAGAGATTTCGAACTTCGGTCAATCGAAAGATAATCCAAACCTACATTCATCAGGAAATGCAATCGGTCCTTAATTTCTTTAATTACCTCAGTGGCGATAAGTTTCTGTTTATCAGATATATGATTGTGAAGATCATTGAACCAAACCGTCACATCAGAAATATCCATTCCCGCTAAATCTGCTATACTTTTGCCGTTGACCCGGAAATAAAGCGACTCTTTTTTCAATCGCGAACCTTCACAAACCGGACATTTAATTTCGTCCATGAATTCTTTTGCCCATCGTTTAATCGCTGTCGATCCGCTCTCCTCAAATTGTGTTTTGATGAAATGCGAGATTCCTTCAAAATCGATTTTATATTCTTTAGTGATTCCCAATGTCTTTGATGCAACTGCAAATTTATCTTTTCCGCCATTGAGGATCGTTTCCATTGCTTCCTCGGAAATCTTCTCAATGGGATCAGTCATCTTAAACTTGTACTTCTCGCCGATAATCTCAAGCTGCTTGAAGATCCAAGTGGTTTTATATTCGCCAAGAGGCGCAAAACCTCCTTGTTTGATTGACATCTTCGAATTCGGGACGATTTTTTTGAGGTTGATCTCATTCACTGTCCCAAGGCCGTTGCAATGCTGGCAAGCGCCTTTCGGAGAGTTAAACGAAAACAAATTCGGTTCCGGATTCTGATACGAGATTCCTGTTGTCGGACACATCAAATTCCGGCTGAAGAAGCGCACGACATCAGAATCCTGATCATAGACCATCAGTACATTTTCTCCGTGATGCATCGCGGTATTGATGCTTTCACTTAGGCGTTTTTCATTCTCCGGACTTGCCTCAACCAATATTCGGTCGATCACGATCTCTATATCATGTGTTTTGTAACGGTCAAGTTTCATTCCGGCGGTAATCTCGCGAATATCCCCATTGATCCTGACACGCAAGAAACCTTGTTTGGCTATCTGTTGGAAAAGCTCCGCATAATGTCCTTTTCGTGCACGGATCACAGGAGCGAGAATGTTGATCCTACGTCCAGCAAAGTCACGCATAATAAGCTCGCGGATTTGGTCGTCGCTGTAGCTGACCATTTTCTCACCAGTGTTATAGCTATAAGCATCGGCTGCACGCGCGTAAAGCAGACGCAGAAAATCGTAAATCTCGGTGATTGTGCCAACAGTAGAACGCGGACTCTTACTAGTAGTTTTTTGTTCGATCGCAATAACAGGTGAAAGTCCGTCGATTTTATCAACATCTGGACGTTCGAGCCCGCCAAGGAACTGACGTGCGTAAGCCGAAAAGGTCTCGATGTATCGACGCTGGCCTTCAGCGTAAATAGTGTCGAATGCGAGCGATGATTTTCCTGATCCCGATAAACCCGTTATTACTACCAGTTTTTCACGCGGAATAATGACATCTATGTTTTTGAGGTTGTGAACCCGGGCGCCGAGAACCTCTATCGTATCTTGTGTTTTGAGCATATTTTTAGACAAAACGCAAAGTTAAGGTTTTGGCTACTTCTTTCTTTCAGCGCGAAGGAAAGATTTTGTTAAAATCACGATAAATGGTCATTCTATCACCATCTCTTTTAGTTTCTCACGATACATTTCGAGTAGGTGCGTTTTTGATATAAGTCCGGCGTATTTGCCATTGTTCAAGACCGGAAGTAAGTCAGTATCTGCCACTTCGAATTTCTCCATTACCGTTTCCATTCCGTCATCATGCGAAATCACTGCTGCAGGTTGCGTTATGAGTTCGTGAAGCGGCGTGAACTTCACGCGGTAAGAGTTGAATATGATCGGGCGGATATTGTCAAGGATGATGATTCCGCACAGGTTATTCTTATCATCAGTTACGGGAAATAACTGTTGACTTGTATTTGACAACAAATCTACAAGATCTTCCATCTTACTTGTCGTTTTCAGTGTTTTCGCATCTGACTGAATCAGTTTCAGGATATCAATATTGAGTAAAATGTTTTTGTCGCGATCACTTGTAAACACGTTTCCGGAGTCGGCCAGGTGCTTGACGTCCATTGAATGCTTTTCAAATTGTTTGGAAACTGCAAAACTGATCGACGACACAATCATCAACGGAACCATCAAGTCGTAGCCGCCTGTGATCTCTCCGATAAGAAATATCGCGGTCAATGGCGCATGAAAGAGTCCGCTCAAGATTCCCGCCATTCCAACGATCGTAAAATTCCCAATTGGCAAGTTTGCAAGTCCAACCATATTGACCAATTTCGCCATTACAAATCCGAGATAAGATCCGATAAACAGGGAAGGAGCAAAGTTACCGCCGTTTCCGCCGCTTCCTAATGTGAGGCCGGTTGCAAAGGATTTTAGCAGCATCGTCACTCCGAGGAACAGCAACAAAACCCATTCGTTTTTTTTGAAACTTTCAAGCAGTGAATTGTTAAGTAATACCTGCGGATTGTCATTTGACAGCGTCTTGATGCTTTCGTAACCTTCGCCGAAGAGCGTCGGAAAAAAGAAGATCATAATTGCCAATACTGATGCGCCAAACAGGGCTTTTCGATAGGCTGTATTTTTAAATCTGCTAAAGTAATCTTCGACTTTCCGGAAGTTCCTTGCATGATATATTGAGGTGAATCCTGCCAGAAGCCCGAGTACAATGTAATACGGAATATTATGAAAATCAAATGTCTGCTGCTGTTGAAAAGACAGCAATACGTCGTCGTTTAGCAGTATTTGCGACACCAAAGCGCCTGTCGCAGCGGAAATGATTATCGGTACGAATGCGGTTATTGTCACATCGGTCAGAACAACTTCAATGGCAAACAAAACGCCTGCGATTGGTGCGTTGAACGCGGCTCCGATTCCTGCTGCGACACCACATGCCAGAAGCAGGATACGATCTTTTTGAGTTAATCGGTATTTCTGGGCAAAATTGGATCCGAATGCAGCTCCCGTAATTGTAATCGGTGATTCCAATCCGGCTGAGCCGCCCAGTCCGACTGTCAATGAACTCGTAATGATCTGAGCATACATCTGCTTCCGCGAAATAATTCCGCCTTTTCGGGCAACCGCAAATAATATTTGTGAAGTTCCCTTTTCGATTTTTCCGCCAAGTACATTCCGAACCACAAAAACCGTCAGCAGAATCCCAATGATTGGCAAAATACTGTTGATGAAGGGCAGTTTCAGGTAGCCGTTGATATAATTGGCAAAGATGAATACGTAGTGCGCGAAACTTTTTAGGACTATTACGGCAAGTGCGCACGAAATGGCAACTAAAACGCTGGCGAGATAGATAAAATGCCGTTCCGACAGTAATTTTTTCAAGATAAATACGACCATCTCAAAATACCGAGTGAACTTTCCAAGGAAAAGGCGTAAAGGTTTTGAACTGGGCTGTGTCATTGATTATCTGCAGTGGCTGTCAAATGCAAAAATAAGGCTTTTCAAATAGTTAAAACTTAAAAAGATCAGAAACCAACTGCGGCATCATCACCACGATTATCCGCGCCCGCTTCCAATTTTCCCATTGGCAATACCTTAATTGCATCGACCTTTCCCAAAATTGGTAGTGCCTTATCGTTTATTATGTAGCCTTTGCGTTCAAGCCGCTTTAAAGTGGCAGCAGAAAAGCGAGTAGATTCTACATTTACTTGATCGGGAAGCCATTGATGATGGAATCGCGGTGCTTCAACCGCCTGTTGCATTCCCATCTTAAATTCCGTTACGTTCAATAAAACCTGTAATACCGAAGTAATTATCGTTGAACCACCGGGCGTTCCAAGAACTAGCAATAGTTTGCCTTCTTTTTCTACAATAGTTGGTGTCATCGAACTTAGCATTCGCTTTAGCGGCGCAATACTATTGGCCTCAGCGCCGACAAGCCCGTATGAGTTCGCAATTCCGGGACGCGCACTGAAATCGTCCATTTCATTGTTGAGGAAAAATCCGAGTTCTTCACAATATAATTTTGATCCGAAGGCGCCATTTAATGTTGTTGTTGCCGAAACGGCATTTCCGAATTGGTCTATAATTGAATAGTGCGTGGTTTCGAAGCTTTCATCAATTTGGATACTGCCATGGGAAACCTCGGAAGATTTACTGGCTCGTGCAAAAGTAAATGTAGACATTCGATCTTTGAGATATTCTGCGCTCAGAAGTTCTTTTACGGGAATCTTAACGAAGTCCGGATCTCCGAGAAAATGCGCACGGTCAGCATACGATCTTCGTTCGGCTTCGACCAGCAATTGAATGTATTTTGCCGAATTATGTTTGTATTTGATTATGTCGTACGGTTCGATCATCTTTAAGATTTGTGCCATGCATATGCCGCCGCTGCTTGGCGGACCCATAGAAATGATTTTTAAATTTTGATAATTAAACGTTATCGGATCACGCCATTTTGCTTCGTAAGCCGACAGATCGGAAAGTGTGATGATGCCGCCTTTTTTCGAGAGGTAATCCACCAGTTTATTGGCTGTTTCGCCGTTATAGAATTCGGCTCTTCCATTTTTGGATATCCGGCTCAAGGTTTTAGCCAATGCTGGGTATTTTATTACGTCGCCAACTTTAAATTCCCTCGAATAGAAAGAGTTGGTTCCGTTGAGTTCAACTAATAGATCCTGGTACGCCTGAAGCTGGGAAAGCTGTTTACCTGTTACAACAACACCTTTTTCCGCTAAGGCAATTGCAGGTTCAAACAGAACATTTATAGGTAATGTACCGAACTCTTCGTGGACTTTAAATATACCTGCAATCGTACCGGGAATTCCAACGGAATAAGCTGTTTGGGTGCTTTTGCCAGGTATAGGCTTTCCTTTTTCATCCACAAACATATCTTTGGTTGCAGCAAGAGGCGCGGTTTCCCGATAATCCAGCGAGCCTGTTTCTCCGTTCGCTCTTCGGTAAACCATGAATCCGCCGCCGCCGATGTTTCCGGCATACGGATAAGCAACTGCAAGCGCAAGTTCGGTTGCGATCATTGCGTCAAATGCATTTCCGCCTTTGGCCATAATATCAGCGCCAATTTTGGAAGCTTCCTCACGGGCGGAAACGACCATAGCCTTTTCAGAAATTACTCCGCTTTGGGCAACAATATTGGTAGATACCAGTAAAAACAGAAAGGGAAATATTTTCATAGAAGCGCACGTTTAGCATCGGCGAAAGCCTTTAAATCAGCAAAAAAAATAGTAAACTCAGTTTCAAAATCGGCATAATGTGTCTCAAGTTCCTCAACCGCAAACCTCATTTGCGACCTATTGGAAGTCCGCTGATCCATCTGCGACAATATTCGGCCAATACCACTTACCTCGCGATAGCTTACAAGCCAGTTGTACTCGATCATTATCGGCAGCAGGTTTCGTGTCTTAGGAGTCAAAAACTCATTATTTTCCTGAAGCGACACATAAAATCTCGACACAAAATCTTCTAAGCTCTCATCTGAGTAATTCTGCCAGTTCTTCGCAAGAAAATGGTCGTAAATTACATCTACGATCACACCTGCATAATGATGATAGCGCGCATGAAGCCGTTTGGTGCTTTGTCGGAAAACGGGGTGCGCATCGGTGAAAGTGTCGATTTCACGATGAAGAAGAACACCTTTTTGAACGGTGTCGGGAAGTAATTTGTAGTCTTTCCCACGGATCCCGTCAGCCATAAAATTGCCAATTTTAATCAGATCGGAATCGCCCGAGAGGTAAATGTGTGCCAGAAAGTTCATGTGCCTAATTTAAGTATAAAATTGGGCAATGCTAAATTTTAAATGATTTATAGCTTCCAAATATTATATTTGCAGCAACTTGAAACTACACGAATGGCTTTAATAAAATCAATATCAGGAATACGCGGAACAATCGGCGGAAAAACAGGCGATAACCTGACTCCGGTTGATGCAGTAAAATTTGCATCGGCATATGGAACATGGCTGAGGGAATATACGAAAGATGTGACCGACAGGAATTTAATTGTTGTGATTGGACGTGATGCACGAATTTCTGGCCCGATGATCCACAATTTGGTTGTCAACACTTTGGTCGGACTCGGAATAGATGTCATTGATTTAGGTTTGTCGACTACGCCGACGGTAGAGGTCGCCGTACCATTGGAAAAAGCTGACGGCGGAATTATCCTGACCGCATCCCATAATCCGAAGCAATGGAACGCACTGAAACTGCTTAATGAAAAAGGAGAATTTTTGAATGGAGCTGAAGGAGCAAGAATACTTGAAATTGCAGAATCTGAAGCATTTGACTTTGCAGAAGTGGATGCGTTGGGTGAAATTACATCGAATGACGCGTTTATGGACATACATATTGATGAAGTCCTTAATTTACCGTTGGTTGATATAAATGCTGTCAGGCTTGCCAAATTCAAGGTTGTGGTTGATGGAGTGAACTCGTCAGGCGGGATCATTATTCCGAGATTATTAGAACAGATGGGTGTTGAAGTGGTCAAATTATATTGTGAGCCAAATGGTGATTTTCCACATAATCCGGAGCCATTGAAAGAACATCTTGGCGATATTTCGGAGCTTGTCGTGAAAGAAAAGGCGCATCTGGGAATTGTTGTCGATCCTGATGTTGACCGCCTGGCGTTCATTAGTGAAGACGGCGAAATGTTTGGTGAAGAGTATACTTTGGTGGCTGTTGCCGATTATGTATTGGGTAAAACTCCGGGTAATACAGTTTCAAATATGTCGTCGTCCCGTGCTTTGCGCGATATAACTGTGAAACATGGCGGAACCTACGAAGCCAGCGCAGTAGGCGAGGTCAATGTCGTTGAAATGATGAAGAAAAATAATGCGATTATTGGTGGTGAAGGAAACGGCGGAATTATTTATCCAACATCACATTACGGCCGCGACAGCTTAGTCGGAGTAGCATTATTCTTGACGCATCTGGCAAATAAGAAGATGCCGGTTTCGGAATTAAGGGCATCTTATCCACAATATTATATGAGCAAAAATAAAATTGAGCTCACACCTGAAATAGATGTTGATGCCATATTGCATGCGATGACCGCAAAATATCAATCGGAAAACATCACGACAATTGACGGAGTGAAGATTGATTTTGCCGAAAATTGGGTGCATTTGCGAAAGTCGAACACCGAACCGATTATCCGAATATATACCGAAGCAGCAACGCAGGATCAAGCCGACTCACTTGCGCAACGCATTATCGAAGAAATAAAAGCAGTAGCCGGCGACAACGCATAATATACGTTAATATGGAACAAACAAACTACAATCCAGAGATGCATTTTCGTGAACCCAAACGACAATTGCCGAATTCAAACACTGTACTTATTCTGGGAATCATTTCAATTGTTACGAGCTTCTGCTATGGAATTATTGGGATCATACTCGGTATCATCGCCTTGGTTCTTTCGAAAAAGGATTTGCAATTGTATCGCGAGAATCCCGATCTATATGATGGTTACTCGAATTTGAACACCGGTAGGATTTGTGCAATAATCGGACTCAGCATCGGATGCGTGTTCTTCCTGTTGCTTATTCTCTATGTAGTGTTCTTCGCATCAGTTTTTATTCCGATAATGAGCAATGCGGCGGCGACGGCTCAATAATAGTCATAAGTCGAATGTCGAAAGTCAAATGTCGAAAGTCGAAAGTCATAGAATTCGATCAGTTTCGCTTGTATCAGCATCAAAACACATCGGAAACAAGTTCACGATGACAAACTTTTTCCAATGAGTCCAAGGCGAAGCGCGTCCAAGAAGTCTAAGATGTCTAAGAAGCAAGAATTCTACTTAGCCGCTACTCGCCAAATAATCTTCATCTTATCATCAGTGACAAGCAACGAGCCGTCCTGAAGTTCGGCAATACCTAGTGGGCGGCCGCGGACTTCGTCCTTATTGGGATCAACCATAAAATTTGTCAGGAAGTCCTGTGGCTCGCCTGAAGGCTTTCCGTTAGCGAAAGGGACGAATACCACTTTAAATCCGGCGAGCTTTTCACGATTGTAAGATCCGTGTTGCGTTACAAACACGCCGTTGCGATATTGCTGCGGAAATGCTGTTCCGTTATAAAAAGTCAATCCCATGCACGTTGTGTGAGCACCCATATTTATATCGGGTACGATCACTTTATCAATTAGATCAGGCTTAGTTTCTTCGAACCGCGGATCAAGATTCTGACCGAAATAGGAGTACGGCCAGCCATAAAATCCGTTCTCTTTAACGCTTGTGATGTAGTCAGGAACAAGTTCGTCACCCAAGAAATCTCGTTCAACGACTGTTGTCCACAAGGTTTTGGTGCCCGGCGCCCAATCCATTCCCATCGGATTCCGCAGGCCGGATGCATAAACACGCAAACCAGAACCGTCAGGATTTATTTCAAGAATGCTGGCACGAAGCACTTCTTTGTCCATTCCGGCTTCACCGATATTTGTTGCGCTTCCGACTGATATGTATATTTTGGAATTATCCGCATTGGCAAGTAGATTTTTGCCCCAATGCAGATTGATAGCCGTCGTTGGTAAATCGACAATCTTCTCCGGATCACCAGTAATTTTTGTTTGTCCAGATGTGTATGGATATCGAAGCACTGCATCGGTATTGGCTACATAAAACCAGTTTCCGATCACCAGCATTCCGAGATGCTGGTTCAATCCGTCAAGGAAAGTCTCACGTAGGTCGGGAGTTCCGTCTTTATTTGTGTCACGTAACAATATGATCTTATTTGGGCTTCTTTTTATGTTGTTGGCTTTGGAGGCTCCTGAAATAACCGCGCCTGCCTGTACAGCGATGGGATACTTCGCATTCGTGTCGGCAACAAGCACATCTCCGTTCGGAAGAACATAAAGCCAACGCGGACTCTCGAAATTATCAGCATATTTAGTAACAATAAATCCATCAGGAGCTTTTGGTGTTTCACCGTCTTTCCACCCGACAACCCGCGAAAAGTTCATTGAGGATTTCCCCGGCGGCGGAAGAGAAACTGTCTGCTGATTCTGCGCAATAACTAGTATGGGAAATAATATCGCGAGTAGGTTTAGGTAGTTGTTTTTCATAACGTTGCATTTTAGTTACCTAAAGTTACGCACCGTGAAAAAATATTGCTACGTTTTTAGCTTTTGTTTGGCAACGGAAATGGCAATAGCAGAAACCTGACTAGGCAATGATGGAATATTTATAAAACCCGGATGGCTTTTACAAATCGGCGTGTGTATCCTTCGTTGGAAAGATTTGTAATTATGACTTTCATTTCCCGGCTCGACGAAGCATGTATAAAATCACTTTTTTTTCCTTGCGCCTTCGATACGATCCCGATATGTCCTATTACATTTCGCGTAGGGCTTAGAAAAAGCAGCAGATCTCCTTTCGCAACTTGTTCTATAGGAATTTCTTTTCCGAAGTGTTCAAAGTCGGCGGAACTGCGCGGTACGGTAATATCAAAATGTTGAAATACAAAATTTACAAATCCCGAACAGTCAAACCCGTCTTTTGAACAGCCGCCGGAAACATAGGAGGTTCCCAATAATTTCATCCCATAAGCAACAATGCTATCTTTTAAGACTTTGTCCTGATCAAGAGCTTCGACTTTTTCATGTCTGGTTGTTCGGCGATTCTCTAAAGGGTCATTTTTTAATTTCTTATAGCTGCCATACGCAACAACCGATACTATTAATGTAAAAAAAATTATTTTACTGAATTTCAGGATATTTGTATAATTCATTTAAAAGGTGTCTGATTGTAAACTTACACTATAATAATTAAAGTAGTGCAGGATCAACCGGGATCAAGTCATAGAAGCTTGTAACCGATTGGCTTGAACGAATAATTGTTCGACATTTCGGCTGAACAAGCTGTCAGCCCGATGATGAGATCCATTTGCGCTTCAATTATGATATAATCGCCTGCTCTGCTTTTAGGTGGAAGAACTTCAATGTTGCCTGAGTTTCCGTCGACAGTAACATTCATAAATACATTAAATGTGGGGCCAACTTCGTCCGGATTGATGTCATAACTCAGTAAGGCCTCACACAGATTGCCGAAGCAGCCTCTGTGCGGATGTTCATGTCCGTAGATAATGCGAAAGGTATCCTTGCTGCAGGGCGTCAGCAAGAAATCATGCCGCCCAACTTTATCTTCGATGATTCGGAACATAACATTGCTGCGGTTCGAATAGAACGGATGATCTTTCGTCAGGTAGATCGTTTCGGCGTAATCCATCGTCCGGCCCGGCGAAAGATATTCTTTTGTGTCAGCTTCGTTGTAGCAGATCAAATCAGAAACTTGTTCGCCTTCAATGTCAACTATTTTTAGCCGGCTGCCTTTTTTTAAAGTGAATGCTGTGCCGCTACGCGGACTTATTATTGTCAATTTTTCCATGGTGAATTTGTAGTGGGCATTTCCATTCTTTATCTAGCTGCTGGCCCGTATATTGATAAGTTTCCGACGCATCGCCAAAATCTGTGAGCATCGGGTTTATCGAACCTTCAAGCGCTATATCGCGTTTGCGGATGATCTTCTGCATCTTGCCATATTGCCTGTTTTCCCGAAGTTGCTCGAATTGCGCATGCGGATTAAACACAATTGCGGGATGCGAAAAGCGGCGGGCTTCCCGGTTGTTTGCAGGATGTACTCCGATTACAAAAAAAGCTTCCCCTTTGAGGCTGAAACTGAAATTAGGGTCGTCGGGATCGCTCGAAACCCTTGTGTCATAAGCATTATCAATCGCATCTAAATCGGACAGAGCCTGCAGCCTTTGCCAAAACATCCGTGAATAAGCCTGTTCACTATGAATTTTGGGCTGCTCAAATATTACGATCGCGCTGTGGAACAGAGAATCCGAGTTTCGGTAGTTGTCTACAAAATCATATAAAAATTGGAGAATGGCAGTATCGTCATGTGGGCAGGCGATATGGCTGGCAACAAAAATATGCTGCTGTTCTTTAACCAGCGCAGCTTTTGCGGCCACGCATGGAAAATCACTATTGCCAATAAACGCTTCCCATTCGTGCGTTAATTGAGTGTGTGAGTCCATCTTAAATTAAGCCGCCAGTGTTGGTTTTGAAAGGAAGCTCTCATTAAAATTCCGATTCTCTGTCAGAAAATCCTACTGCTTTAACGCGAACTTAACGCCAGTTGTTGATTTCTACCGAAGTATTCGCGGAAGCGCTTCGAGGTATTGGGGATTGGAAGTCATACCGTTATGACCAAAGTTCTGCAACGTAATTAAGGTATCTGATGGTTTAAGGCCCTTACGCAATTTAACCGATGATCCGTAATAGATCACGCCGTCGGAAGTTCCATGAATTAGAACCACTGGCTCCTGACATTTACTTGCATACTTGTTCGTTGGGAAGTCGTACTTGAGCAAAAAGGTCGGGATTAAAGGAAAACGATTCTGCATCAGATCAGCTAAGTTCAGATAAGGAGCCTGCAGGATAAGTTTTTTTGGATTGTTATCCGACGCTAACTTTGCCCCCGGACCAGTTCCGATCGAGTAGCCCAGGATGATGATCTGCTTTTCGTCGTACTTTGTTTTCAGGTACTCGTATGCTTTTTGATTATCGGAATACAAAATATCCTCATTGCTGATTTTGCCGCCGCTTTTTCCATATCCACGATAGTCGATAATAAAAACATCGTAATTTAAAGTGGTATAAGGTTCTGCAACATTTCCCCATTTGCGAAGCGAACCGGCATTTCCATGTAGGTAAAAGATCACGCCTTTTGGAGCTTCGGACCTAAACAACAAGCCATGAATCTTTACATTCTCGTCAACTCGAACAGTTACTTCTTCAAAAGGCTGCAAAAAGGTAAACTGATAGTCTGCTTTGAGTTTCTCGGGAAAAAATATCACGTTTTCCTGAAAGAAATATAATGAAGTACAAATAATAAGGTAACCTGCCACAATAATTTTCATGGTAGTAAGCAATGTCTGCTTCAGTACGCTGCGTTCTTTCATCGTGTTTCGTACTATGTAAAAATTTTTCACCCAAAAAAGAGAAAACATCAAGAACATACTTTCAAAATGGTAAATCTTCCACAGTTTCGCTAATGTAACAAATAAAATAGTTTCCAGATAAGCATAAACGTTCTCATCTCAGGATCAATTTCTTAAATTTAACTAATCATCAAATTGAATAACCCTTTTTATAGCGTAGTTTTGCAAAATTGTAAAAGCCAAACATGCCTCATACCCAATTTGAAACTGACCTAGAAGACAAGAAAGAACTTTACGGATACCAGCAGGGCGATATCGACGCTATTTTCGAGCGTCTCGATAATGCTCCTTCCAATCACCATCTTTTATATCAGCTTCCAACAGGAGGAGGAAAGACTGTAATCTTTTCGGAAATCGTTCGTCGATACCTTTCACATCATGACAAAAAAGTTGTGGTGCTGACGCATCGTATCGAACTTTGCAAGCAAACTTCAAAAATGCTTAACGGATTCGACGTCAAAAACAAGATAATCAACAGCAAGGTAAAGGAACTTCCTGACCAGAATGATTATAAATGCTTTGTGGCGATGGTTGAAACACTGAAAAACAGGATCAACGATGAAAAACTCCATTTAGATAACATCGGACTTGTAATAATCGATGAGGCGCATTATAATTCATTCCGGAAATTATTGAGTTCTTTTAAAAATGCTTTCATTCTTGGAGTTACTGCAACTCCTTTGAGTTCAAATATCAAGCTTCCGATGAACCAGAATTATGATGAACTGATTGTTGGAGATACAATCAAGTCATTAATCGAAAAAGGTTTCCTCGCAAAAGCTACGACGTACAGCTATGATGTTGGGTTGACATCGTTGAAGGTCGGAATTAACGGCGATTACACGGTCAAGTCGTCAGATGACCTTTATTCGAATATGGTGATGCAGGAAAAACTTCTGCATGCTTACACCGAAAAATCGCTTGGAAAAAAAACGTTGATTTTCAATAACGGGATCAACACTTCTTTATATGTCTATGAAACTTTCCGAGAAGCAGGTTATCCGATAAGGCATCTGGACAATACCAACAATGCTGAAGACCGGCGGGAAATTCTATCGTGGTTCAAAAAGACACCTGATGCGATATTGACTTCGGTGGGAATCCTAACGACCGGTTTTGATGAACCGACTGTTGAAACAATCATATTGAACCGGGCGACGAAATCACTGACGCTTTATTATCAGATGATCGGGCGCGGATCAAGGAAACTGCCGAATAAAAATACTTTTACTGTTATTGACCTTGGTAACAATGCGGCCCGGTTCGGGTTGTGGAGCGAGCCGGTCGATTGGCAGCATATTTTCAGGTCACCCGAATTTTATCTCGAAAATCTGCGTGATGATGCTGAAATAGAAATGCATTTTAAATATACGATGCCGCCTGAGCTTCGGGTAAAGTTCGCCAAAACGGCTGTTGTTGAATTTGATGTTGATGAAGAACACAAGCAGGCAATTTCCAAAAATTTACGGTCGAAAGTCGTAATTGAGAAATCACTTGAGCAACACGCAGTAATGTGTGTCGAGAACTGCGACGACATTTCAGAAGCACGTAAGTTGGCCCGTGAACTGCATGATGATATTGAAGACAGGATGAAACGATATGCAGCATGCCTAAGTCATTGCAGCAAAAATTACCGTGAATGGCTGATTGAAGATTATAAGAACAAACTTACTTTGTTAATCGGAAAGAAGTTTCGTGAGGCGATGTTTAGCTAGGCAATAACAAGTGCAATATCGATGACACACGCGAGCTGCAGGCGAACGGAGCGAAGTCAATGTAAATCGCTGAACTACAAAAGTTAGTCATCGGTGACATCGTTGCTTCTGCGGCCAATAGCCAAATTTTTGATCTTTCGTCTGCCGATGAGCAGCACAAGCAGCGCCAATAAGGTCCCTGCGAGCATAATTGCGATCATTGGCACCATAGAATCTTTTACAAAAATTCCAACCGCAACTGAGGCCAAAGCACCCAATCCTAATTGTAAAGCTCCTAAAAGGGCAGAGGCACTACCTGCATTTCTTGAAAAAGGAGCAAGCGATAGTCCTGCTGTATTTGGATTCGAGAGCCCGAGGCACGCCAAAAACAAGAACAGCATCGCGATTGTCCCGTATAGAGAAAACCAGTCATTCACGGCCGCCAGCAAAAATAAAAATGCCATAAAGACTTGCAATAACAGCGCTACATAAACCAATTGCTCACTCGTAAACCTACGCAGCAGAAGCGAGTTGAGTTGGCTTGAGCCGATGAAGCTCAGCGACATAAAAGCGAAGATCCAGCCGTATACTTTTTCACTTGTTCCGAAGATATCCATGAATAAGATCGGTGATCCTGCAACATAGGTGAATAAACCGGTAAATGCGAGTCCGCCTGATAATGCATATGTTAAAAATTGCGCATTTTTAAGTACATCAGCAAAACCGCGTAAAATTGGTCCGGGTTTCAAAGAAATCGTCGCGTCGGGTTTACGTGTGTGCGGTAATCCGAAACGTGCCGACAAAAGAACGGCAATTCCCATGACCATCAGAATCAGGAAAACCATGTGCCAACCAAGATCAGCTATAACATATCCGCCGATGGTTGGCGCCAACATTGGCGAAAGCCCAACAACAAGCATCAACAACGAAAATACTTTTGGTGTGTCTTTAATCGGAAAAAGATCCCGAACCATAGCCATTGCGGCAACTGTTGCGGCGCAGCTTCCGACAGCCTGTACGAATCTAAGAACGATAAATGCATCAATATTGGTGGCAAATGCACATCCAAGTGACGCCAAAATATAAATTGCCAAACCGATATACAATGGGCGTTTTCTGCCAAAGCGATCCAATAATGGTCCGTATAATAATTGTCCGGCTGAAATACCGATAAAATAGCTCGAAAGCGATAATGAAACTTTATTGACTGTCGTATTCAAATCGACTGCGATCGCTGAAAATCCCGGCAGGTACATATCGATAGAAAACGGTCCAAGCGCAGTAAGCGATCCCAGGATCAGGATCAGGATAAAATATTTCTGTTTTGGCATTTAGCTTTTTTGCAAAGGTACAGCCTAATATTCAATGACAGATGCCATTTATTCGTTAAAGGAACAGACCTTAGTTTTTGCACTATAATTTATATTATGTAAAATAGAAAATAATTATTTGATTAACACGGCATTGCATTTCATTAAATATCATGGCCCGCAAAGCTGCTATTTCCTAGTCTGATAATGTTATAATTGTCGTGAAGAATCATATAACATCTTCAGAAAGTTTGCTTATAAATTTGTAACACTGATTAAAGTTGGTCAGACCCAAATTAACTATAAAAATTTTATTATGAAAAAGATCAAAGTTCTATTATTTACACTTGCCATTGCGGGAATTGGATTTACATCGTGTAGCGACGATGACAACAACAACGGAAATGATAATGAAAATGCCATCGAGGGAACTTACACGCTTCGTGAAGTCAACACCGCGGCTGCAACCGATTTTGATGAAGATAATACATCGCATGTCAATCAAATGGAAGAATCCAACTGCTACCAAGGATCTGAAATTGAACTTAATGCCGATCAAACCTTCCGTTTCCAAAGCAACATCATCCTCGTTGACGAAACTAGTGGTTCAAGTGCTTGCGCCAACCGGACTTTCAACGGGATTTGGGAAGTAACTTCGGGTTCTGGAAATTCAGCAACAATTACCGCAACTTATGAAGGTAACAACGGACAGGATGTAGTCTTAACTCTGCAAAAAGAAGGAAATGAATTGAGTTATTCTACAACCGGCCTCTTCTCTCAGTATCCTGACAGAAATGATGCAGGTGGCGCTGTTTATACGACGGGTAGCGTTGAGTATGTTTTCAGAAAGTAATTAGCTGGTGCTAAACAATCTAAAGGATATCAGAAATGATATCCTTTTTTTATTGGTACAAACGCAGCTGGCGTCGGAGCGTATCGATCTCGCGCAATAGGGATTGCTGGCGATGCAACAAATGTCGGATCGCATCAATGCCCTCCAGATTTATATGCAGTTCGAAATGTAGGATCCGATAACGTTCAAGTTCGGCAATCTGCTCTTCGCGGATGAATTTACTGCCGGCATCGTCTGTCAGTTCAATAACTCCTGTTTCCTCGAGCGATTCTACGAAAGTCGGTTCTACGCGATAATGTGTGCAGTACTCAGCTATGGATATTAAATTTGTCGGCATAATAATTATTTTATATTCCCGCTAATTGCCGGAACAGTTCTTTTTGTTTATCTGTAAGAGCTGTCGGGATCTGTATATTGTAGGTAATTATTAAATCTCCAAACTCCCCTTCTTTCCTATATACAGGTAGGCCTTTGTTTTTAAGCCTGATCCTGGTGCCGTTCTGCGTTCCTGCCGCTACTTTCATTTTGACCTTTCCATGTAGCGTGTCGATCGTCAGGTCGCCGCCCAGTACTGCAGTATAAAGGTCCAGATTAATGTTCTTATACAAGTCGTCACCCAATCGTTTGTACTCGGCATCATCAGCTATTACAAAGGTGATATACAAATCGCCATCCGGACCGCCATTTGATCCAGGCGCGCCATAACCTTTGAGTTTGATGATCTGTCCGTCGGCGGCGCCAGCATGAACCTTTATCCTTATATTTTTACCGTTGACGGACAGCGTTTGTTGATGCGTCTGCAGCACATCCCGAAGCGCGAGATGCAGCTCAGCATTATAATCAGCACCTTTGAACTGCGTTTGACCTGCTCCTCGTCCACCGAACATCGATTCGAAAAATTCTGAGAAATCACTTTCTTTACCATTGCGATATGTGTAGCGGCCTGGTTCTGGATTTCCCCTTGGCTGGGCTTGCCGCGCCTGCTCGTATTGCTCAGCGTGTTGCCAATTTTCCCCGTATTCATCGTATTTCTTACGGTTTTCCAGATTGCTTAGAACTTCATTGGCTTCGTTTATCTGCTGAAACATCCGGTGCGCTTCTGCATTATTCGGATTCAGATCAGGATGGTATTTCCGCGCAAGTTTGCGATACGCCTTTTTGATGTCGTCCTGTGTCGCATCTTTGCTGATTCCAAGTATCTTGTAGTAGTCAATAAATGCCATTTCTGTTACTTATAAGTCGCTTAAATTTACGGACATATTTGCTCTGTTGCAGTGATTTAACACGAAATTAATCAGCCTTTGTTTTAATAATTGTGGCTCTTGTGTGTTGATAAATAGTATAAAATTCCGATCGTATTCAAGCGGTGAACCTTTTCAAATAGCATTTATTTTTGTAATTTTAGCCTTTATCCCTAACCATGAAAAACAGCATTGCAGAACGAATTGCCGATTTCCTTAAAAATTATCGTCCCTTTGACACTTTATCCCATGAATCGCTTATTAGCATTGCAACTGATATCCGCGTTGTAAACATAGAAAAGCACAAAACGCTGTTCCAGGTTGACGATCAGCTGCATGACAGTTTTTACGTCGTTGCATCTGGTGTCATCAATTTATCGGTTATTTCAGATGCCGAAGAAACGCTTTTGAACAAATGTTTAGCCGGTGATATATTTGGATTACGTCCGTTCTTTGCAAAAAACAACTACATGATGACGGCTAAAGCGCGCGAAGAAAGTATTCTTTATGCGATTCCGATTGCTACTTTCCGACCGTTTGTGGCTCAAAACTCGGAAGTTCTTAATTTCCTGCTGGAAAGTTTTGCAACAAACACCCGGAATCCGAGTGAATATGCAGCTGGAGGCAAATTATTATCTGATCATGTTTATTCCGATCAGCAATCGGAAATCCAGTATTTCCAATCGCTGTCTTACAACAAAAAACCTTTGATTGCCTCGGTTGCGGCGCTGGCAAAAGATGTGGCGCAGCTGATGACAGATAACTTAACCGATAGCGTGATCATAGCACGGGATAATCATCCGATTGGAATTATAACTGACACCGACTTACGGTCAAAAATAGTTACAGGCCGCTATCCGATTACTATTGCCGTCGATAAAGTGATGTCGGCTCCCGTAATTACCGTTGCCGAAAACGTATCGCTCGCAGAAGCACAACTGCTTTTGCTCAAGAACAATGTAACCCATCTTTGCGTGACCGCCGATGGATCGGACAATACTGAAATAAAAGGCGTCATATCCCAAAATGATCTTATTGTGGCGCAGTCCAGTAATCCGGGCGTTCTGATCAAGGAAATTAAACGTGCCCACAATGCGAAGGAATTACGGCAGGTTCGCGAAAAGCTGTCCGAATTAATCCGGACGTCGATCGTAAAGAACATTCCGTTGTCGCACATCAACAATATTGCAAGCGAGATCAACTTTGCACTGATCAGGCGCTCGGTTGAACTCGCAATTCTCGATTTAGGCTCACCTCCTGCCCGATTTGCGTGGCTTAGCATCGGAAGCCAGGGCCGCAAAGAACAATTGCTATTGACTGATCAAGATAGCATCCTCGTTTTTGAAGACGTTGCGGCTGAGAAGTATCGTGATATTAAAGATTATTTCCTCCGGCTTGCAAAGCGAGCCATAACCAATCTTGAAAAAGTTGGTTATGAAACCTGTCCGTACGGCCATATGGCAAATAATATGCTTTGGTGTAAATCAATGACCGATTGGGTAAAGCAGTACGATAGCTGGATGAATACTCCAGGAGAGAAAAGCAATGATATCAGCAGTATTTTCTTCGATTACGAACTCGCATTTGGCGAACCAAAGATCGAAGAAGCAATAACGGACGCAATTTTCGCTAACATCAACAAAAAGAACTCTTTATTTTTTGATTATCTGGGAAATGATGCACTTCGGAAACCTTCACCATTAGGTTTCTTTAGGAAATTCAACGTTGAAGAAGAAGGCGAACATAAAGACAAGTTTGATATCAAGACCAGAGCGCTGATGCCACTGATAGATGGCGCTCGTTTATTGGCCTTGAGCCTTAATATTCGTGGCGTAAACAACACATATATGCGCTTTAAGCAGCTTGCAATTGCTGACCCGAAGCATTCTGATACGTATTTAAACAGTGCTGAAGCATTTTTAACACTATCGAAGTTCCGAACGCTCGAAGGCTTACGCAATGATAGCGACGGACAATATATCAACCTTCAGGAGATGTCAAAAAACGATAAGGAAAAACTTAAAAATGCGCTTGATCCGATGAAAGAACTCGAAG
>DASVRQ010000009.1:0-11025 GCA_036388535.1 Flavobacterium sp.
TATAAATAGTCGCACCGATGGTGCTCCGCTTTACGGGAACTCTAGATGAAATAAGGCTTTACTATCGCTTCCAAGATATTCCACAGAGACGCGCAGAGCAATTCAGAGATTCGCAAAGAAAAATGGCAATGGCAATATCAATAGCAATAGATTTTGCAGCTGCTGAAAAGAGACCTTTGGCGGGCTCATGGTGACAGCTATCAAAAATGCTCGTGGATTATAATAAAAAATGATTTGTCCATGTACAGTTTGCTTTTGTAAGGCCAGATCTTCGTCTGGTGTCTCGTGTCAAAGCAGTCAAAGCAGTCTAAGAAATCTAAGAAGTCTCCTCTCAATCGCGTGAGGGATGGAAGCAAAGTGCCACGCACTGCGTACAGCCCGACCCGAGCATCGGGATCATCCTTCTTTTGCTGAGGCTGAAGCGAGGGTCACGCCCAAATATTTAAAATTTCAGCTACGATATAATTGCAGGTTGAACAACTTTTTCTATATTTGGATGAAAATCAGGGATTATGAAAAAAATATTATTGGTAGCAGCACTATTTTTAACTATATCTGGCTACAGTAAAGCAGTTCCGAGTCCGTCAGTATTCTTTGGAATTACTGAGAAGATCCTGACAGGCGCACACAACTTTGTATTTCCTGAAGCCAAAGTAACTTCTAAACTTCGAACCGAAGTAAAAAACAAACCACAGGCTGCGCCCAAAACCAACACAGCATTAGAGTCTGTTTGGAATGCCAGTTTTAAGCTTAAACGCGATGGAATGTGGATTATATCTGAGTAAATTCGTCCAATAATATATACTTAGGTTGTAAATCAGTTCGCTGATTACAACCATTTTTTTTATGGATAATCACCATCATGTATTAATAATCGGCCTTGTTTGGCCAGAGCCGGCATCATCAGCAGCTGGTATAAGATTACTTCAGTTAATCAAGTGTTTCAAAGAGTATTCATGGCGCGTTTCATTTGCATCGGCGGCACAACAAAGCGAGCACTCGGCGAACCTTTCGCAACTCGACGTTGAGTGCAATCCTATTGATCTTAACTCATCTTCGTTTGATACCTTCTTACAAAGTTCGAATCCCACGATTGTCTTGTTTGACCGATTTGTAACCGAAGAACAGTTTGGGTGGCGGGTGGCAGAAGCATGTCCCACTGCTTTGCGTGTTCTTGACACTGAAGACCTACATTGTTTAAGGTTGGCACGTCAAAAGGCGGTAAAGCTGGGATTACAGTTTTCGAATGATTATTTGCTTAATGAAGCTGTCGCAAAACGCGAAATAGCGAGTATTTTAAGATGTGATCTCTCCTTGATTATATCTGAATTTGAGATTTCCCTGCTGATCGATTTTTTTAGAATTGACGTAACATTACTTCACTATATACCACTGTTTGTAGAAAGTCCAGGTGTTGAGATGGCTACATTTGAAGAGCGATCCGACTTCATATTCATCGGAAATTATCTTCATGAGCCCAATTCGGATGCGGCTCAATATCTAAAACTTGTGCTTTGGGACCAGATGCGGAATAAACTTCCGCACGCAAAGTTGCTTTTGTACGGAGCCTACACTTCACAAATGGTTCTGCAGTTTCATAACGAGAAGAAAGGTTTTATAGTGAAAGGACGTGCTGAAGACGCCGCCGACGTTATAAGCCGGGCCAAAGTTGTATTGGCACCGCTTCGGTT
Organism: Flavobacterium sp.; assembly: GCA_036388535.1. Lineage (GTDB taxonomy): Bacteria > Bacteroidota > Bacteroidia > Flavobacteriales > Flavobacteriaceae > Flavobacterium. Next base: position 1,692 of record DASVRQ010000009.1, read on the forward strand.
TGGTGCTGGTCTTAAGGGAAAGCTTTTCGAGGCCATGCAAAATGGCACGCCCAGCGTCACCACAAATATTGGTGCGGAGGGAATGGCGGGCGATTTTCCTTGGTGCGGATTTATTGCCGATGATCCGATCGACTATGTAACAAGAGCCGTAGAATTATATTCTAACAAAATTATTTGGCTGGAAGCACAACAACGTGGCTTTCAAATTATGGAACAGCGGTTTCAGCAAGAACACTTTCAACACTCCTTTTTAGAGAAGTTGTTGACGCTTCATAACAATATCGATGCGCACCGAACGAAGAATTTCCTGGGTCGGATGCTTATGCATCACACATTGGCAAGTACTAAATATATGTCGATGTGGATCGAAAGTAAGAACAAAAAAAAACCCGACTGAAAAGCCGGGATTTTATTTTTATACAGTTGCTTAAGCAAGCATCGTAACAGGATTCTCTAGATATTGACGCAAAGTCTGAAGAAATTGCGCACCAGTTGCGCCATCGACAGTTCGGTGATCGCAAGCCAAAGTTACTTTCATTGTATTTCCAATGACAATCTGGCCATCGCGGACAACCGGTTTTTCAACTATTGCGCCAACAGAAAGTATGGCAGAGTTCGGTTGGTTGATAATCGAGGTAAACTCTGTTATTCCAAACATCCCAAGGTTCGATACTGTGAAAGTACTTCCTTCCATTTCTGCAGGTTGTAATTTTTTTGATTTTGCGCGTGCTGCAACATCTTTGACATTGGCTCCGATCTGCACCAATCCAAGTTGATCGGTAAATCTTAATACCGGCACTACAAGTCCGTCTTCAACCGCTACGGCAACACCAATGTTAATATGATGGTTGATGATGGTGGCGTCTTCTCTCCATTGTGAATTCACTTTTGGATGCTTACGCAACGCCATCGCACAGGCTTTGATCACCATGTCGTTAAAAGAAACTTTCGTATCGGGAATTGAGTTGATTGTCGCTCGTGACGCCATTGCATTGTCCATTGCAACTTCAATTGTAAGATAGAAATGCGGAGCCGTAAAGGCAGATTCAGCCAATCGTTTTGCTATTACTTTACGCATTTGAGAATTCTTTACCTCTTCGGAAGAGGTTTCTCCGACAGGAACGTACGGTTTTGAAGCTTCCTGTTTTGCCGGACTTTCAGCAGCAGGTTGTTGCGCCGCCTCTTGCGGAGTTGCTTTATAGTTTTCGATGTCTGCTTTTATAATTCGCCCGTTCTCACCCGAGCCTTTCAATTGCGAAATATTAATTCCTTTTTCCTCAGCCATTTTTCGTGCTAATGGAGAAATGAATATTCTTTTGCCATCCGACATCATTTCTTCAGTCTCATTGCTTTTTTCTGTTTCTGCTGGAGTTGAGTTTTGTTCGCTTGACGAGGATCCTGATGCAGCAGCTTTTGGTGCTTGTCCGCCTTTTTTATAGTTTTCCGCGATTCCGCTTACGTCTGTACCTTCAGGTCCAATTATCGCAAGAACACTGTCAACCGGCGCAGTTTCACCTTCGTTTATTCCGATAAAAAGCAAGGTTCCGGAATTGAAAGATTCAAATTCCATTGTGGCTTTGTCGGTTTCGATCTCAGCAAGAATGTCTCCTTCAGCAATTTTATCACCTACTTTCTTGAGCCAGGCAGCCACGGTTCCGTCAGTCATCGTATCGCTTAGTCGCGGCATTGTAACCACAACAACTCCTTTTGGAAGTTCGCTTGATGATGATTGTGCTGCTTTCGGAGCATCATCTGCGGAAGCTTCTGGTTGCTTTTCCTCTGCTTTTACTTCTGTTTTGGGGGTTTCAGCACTTCCAGGCGCGCCGCCTTTGATAAGCTCTGAAATGTCTTCACCTTCTTTTCCGATAATGGCAAGCAGCGAATCGATTGGAGCCGACTCACCAGCGGGAATTCCGATATGCAAAAGCGTCCCGGAATTGAAAGACTCAAATTCCATTGTTGCTTTGTCGGTTTCTATTTCGGCCAGAATATCTCCTTCACTTACTTTATCACCAACCTTTTTCAGCCATGTAGCGACAGTTCCTTCGGTCATTGTATCGCTCAGGCGCGGCATTTTAATAATAGTAGCCATAGTTGATTAAAGTTTGTGTGGGATAAAAGGATATTTCTCTTGTTCGTAAACCATGTCATACAATTGCTGTACTTCAGGGAACGGCGATTCTTCGGCGAATTTTTCGCATTCATCGACAAGATTTTTCACTCGCTCGTCGATAGTTTCAATTTCGGCGTCAGTTGCAAATTTTTGATCTTTAATGACATCAAGAACCTGGGTGATCGGGTCAATTTTCCTGTATTCTTCGACCTCTTCTTTTGTCCTGTATAATTGTGCATCCGACATCGAATGGCCTCTGTACCGATACGTTTTCATTTCAAGGAAAGTTGGCCCGTCGCCACGTCGTGCACGGTCGATAGCTTCATCCATTGCCTCGGCAACTTTCACAGGGTTCATTCCGTCGACTGGTCCGCATGGCATTTCATAACCTAATCCAAGTTTCCAGATGTCGGTATGGTTTGCAGTTCTTTCAACAGAAGTTCCCATTGCATAACCATTGTTCTCAACAATAAAGACTACTGGTAATTTCCACAACATTGCCATATTAAAGGCCTCGTGAAGTGATCCCTGACGGGCTGCTCCATCTCCGAAATATGTGAGAGTAACGCCACCTGTGTTGAAGTATTTATCTGCGAAAGCGATACCGGCTCCAACAGGGATTTGCGCCCCTACGATTCCGTGTCCGCCATAGAATCCTTTTTCTTTTGAAAATATGTGCATTGACCCGCCCATTCCTTTCGAAGTTCCGGTTACTTTCCCAAGCAACTCAGCCATTACCGCCCGAGGATCAACGCCCATTCCGATCGGTTGAACGTGATTGCGATATGCGGTGATCATTTTGTCTTTGCTCAGGTCCATCGCGTGCAGGGCTCCCGCTAATACTGCTTCCTGGCCGTTATATAGGTGAAGAAATCCCCGTACTTTTTGTTGTATGTAAAGTGCTGCAAGCTTGTCTTCAAACTTTCTCCAAAGCAGCATATCTTCGTACCACTTTAAATAAACTTCTTTTGTTACTTCTTTCATTGAATAAATGTCTTTTGGAATGTATTTAATTGCCAATGCCGTGGATGTTGGTAAGTGTTTTCTTCACTTCAACCCGCGCAAAATTTGCGAAAAACAAAAATACACAATCCAACTTACATCTAAAATAATACAGGGCAATATTTAATCAGCTAGAGGAAGTTTTTGTCAAACATCAGCGGCAGTAAATTTTTTAGCGAGTCCGATTTATAGACTTCGCCCGTTTCACCCATGAAGTAAATTTCTATCGCAGAATCCTGCCTGGTTTCATACTCTGCAATTGCTTGCCGGCATGATCCGCACGGCGGAATAGGTGAAGTTGTAATGTTTGTGTCGGATGCAGCCGAAATGGCAATCTTTACCATTTTTGCATCCGGATAAACGGCTCCCGATTGAAATAATGCTACTCTTTCAGCACAAAGTCCGGATGGATAAGCGGCATTTTCCTGATTTGAGCCCAAGACCATTTTCCCGTTGTCAAGTGCTAAAGCGGCGCCGACGCGAAATTTCGAATAAGGCGCATAGGCTTTTTTTCTGATTTCAACCGCTTGTTGCATCAGGGCAAGAACATCGGACGGAAGTTCATCCATTGATTCATAGACCTCAAATGATGTGGAAATATCTAATCTTTTCATAGCTTTTTTAGGCAAAAAAAATCCAAATCCCCATGACGGAAATTTGGATGTTATTTTAATTATTTACTGGTATTAATAGTCGTCATATTTCTCTCCAAAATTAAAGGTAAGCGAGAAACGCAATGTGTTTTCAAGCGGATTTTTCACTTTTGAAGCAGAGAACAAATATGACACATCGATTTTGACGACGTTATATTTGAAGCCTGCGCCCAGAGAGAAAAATTTACGTGCACCTTTAAGTTCACTTTCATTGAAATAACCCAGGCGCATTGCAAACGAGTCCTGATAAAGATATTCAGCTCCTACAGAATACGTAAACTCTTTCATTTCTTCGCTGAATCCGTCGGGTGCATCACCAAATGATGAGAATATACCCGAAACCCAGTTGATACTTTTATATTCTTCAACTGCAATTCCTTCTGCAATGTTTTCTTCACCTTCATCAATTTCTCCATCTTCATCAATGTCGATATAATTCGGAATTTGAGGCGTCGGAACCAGTAATTTAGTGAACTCAACGCTGACCATAACTTTGCTGTACTCATCAAAGATGAAGTCGAACGCACCACCCAAACGCATATTGGCCGGCAAAAAGTTAGCACTGTTTTCATCATCTGCGCCTGCATCATAATTGATTTTCGGACCTAGATTCTGGAAGTTGAAACCTAGGCGATACCTTCCGTTAAAATCCGCCATGGCAATTTCTTCCGATTGGAAAAAACCTGCAATATCGACTGCGAATGAACTGGCAGCACTGGCATCAGAAGTTCCGTCGGGAATACGCAAATTTGAACGGATATAACGTCCGGCTACGGCCATAGAAAATCTATCTTCAATTAATTTCAGGGAATAGGATGCGTCAATTGCAAGTTCGTTAGGTTCAACAATTCGCGGTTCATCCTCGTAAAATTCCCGTAATTCGATTTCTCCCAATCCAAAATAACGAAGGCTTCCCGCAAAGGCACTTCTTTCGTTGATTCGATTGTAATAGGTAATCTGTCCAAGCGAAATGTCGTTGACCAAGTCAGTCAAATACGGTGTATAGCTAATAGAAAACCCTTGTTGATCTAAAGCAAACGCATATTTAGCTGGGTTGTATTGTTGCGAATAGGCATCAGGTGAAGTGGCAACTCCTTGATCAGCCAGGCCCGCAGAACGTGCATCGGCAGCGACCAAAAGAAAGGGAACTCCTGTTGTGATGACCCGATCTTCCGGGTTGGATTGTGCATTTACAGCCTGTAAAGCCGATAAACATAGTATTAAGATTGCAATTTTTTTCATTCTAATAGTTCAGTATTATTAAACAAATATAGTATTTTATTAAAGGATAACAAGTTTCTCGTACTTCTCCGACTTGGTATTTGTGAGGGTTGATTTAACTGTCAATTTATAGACGTAGACTCCTTTTCCGATGCGGTCACCAAAGTCATCCTTGCCATCCCATACGATTTCACGTGAAAGGAATCCATCGGTTGTGATGGTTTGATTGCGTGTCCAAACGATCTTTCCGGTAACTGTCATCACCTGAACCTGTACATCCAACGGTTCAAACGGTCGGTTGTGAGTGAACCAAAATTGTGTGTAGCTGGTGAATGGGTTCGGGTAATTAAGCACGTTTGTCAGCGTCAGCGTTTCATCACCTACAACTATAAATTGAATTTCGGCTGTGATCGGATTATTATAAACGTCCCATGCTTTGAAGGTAATTGTATGCAGTCCGACCGACAGGTTTCGGAACGGATAGTTCAATTTACCTTTTTTATAATTGTCAAGTTCCGTCTCGTAATAGTCATTTAGAGTGTAAGGATTGCTTTCGTCACCATCAAGGATTGCAACGATGTCATGACCGATTCCGCTCGCGGTGTTGATGCCATTTTCATCTTCAAGGAAAGCAAGAAAAAACGGTGATTCGTTTGTGATCCCGCCTGAGACAAAAGTTTGGTCGTTCATGTAAAGCTTAACAGTCGGACCAATATTATCGGCGACAGCGTTCTCGTTGATACCGCCAATTTTGATGCTTGTATTTTGTCCGGTCTTATCTAATAATATCTGGTTGCGTTTTGCATAAAAGCTGATCCGGCCGTTTCCGACGGGAATCCTGATATCTCGCGGAACAACAAATCCAAACTCAAACTGCCCATTTTCCACTGAAGCATTTCCACGGAAAATTGTTTCACCCAATACATTGAAGTTCAGAGGAGGCGCGGTGACATCACCTGGATTATTGAATGTGGTCCTTGTAATTGATTTATCAAAAATATTAACCGCAAGTTCGCCGTTATAATTCTGCAGCGGAGTTCCGTTTTCGTCGGTTACTTCACCAGTAAGTTTCATAAAAGCCAGCGACTTAAAGTCGTCAATAGGGCCAGTAATTGGAGCATCATTCACTTTTGTGAGCCTAACTTCCGGTTTTGGAATAGCTAGCATTATAGCAGGATCACCAAGAAAAACGACGACATTGCTTGACGATGTTGGCTGTGCGTTCTTAGCATTGCGGAGCGCATCGGCAATTGAGGTATATTCATTAACAGGGTTTCCACCGGCATATGAAAGCAGGTATTCGGAGATCTTATCGTTAAAATGTTCTGCGGATGACTGTGCAATTGCTCGCACCGTCGTCATCATTGCAATTGCGCCGCCTGTAGGATTCCAGAATGTATATTCGCCGGCAGTTGGTCGGTACGGATTGTCGAAGCGCGAGAAGTCGCATGTTATGGTAATAAATAGTGGATATTTGTAGCGATTGCTCAGGTTTTGTCCGTCTGATTTTTCCCATATATGTTCACCCGACAAACCATCTTCACCGCCGTGTCCGAGGTAATTGAAGATTAAAGCTCCTTTTTCAAACGCATTGAACAACTCTTCCCGGGCTTTCGGATAACGTTCTCCGCCTGCGGCTGTTTCCTGGACGTACGAGTCCATCAGAATTTTCTTAACGTTCATAAACGGTTTCATTGCAACGATCTCATCTGCGAGCTGATTCTGCCGTACCTGAAGTGATGCGTCATTAGTAGTGTCATGATCATCGGCAATAAGCACGTAATTGTTTCGCCAGCTTCCGTAGGATTTGATATCGTGATAATCAATGGCCTTGGTAACCAGCTCTTCCGCTTGCTGCTGCGAACTGGCAATTATGCGGCCGACAGCGATGTCAATTCCGCCATAATTGGTATTATTGGATCCTCCTTCATTCAGATCCATACGGCCGAAAAAATCATCGGACGCATAGGAATCTTCATTAATCGAATATCCCCGCAACGAATGGAAAATTGGAACAATATTCGAATTGTTGGGAATCCGATTTTTATAGTCGAATGAAGCATCGCCAAAGAGATTAACGTACTTCACTCGGTTTGTATTTACGGACGCGTTTTGATATACGTACCTCACCAGGTTTCGGATTGCGGCCACATCCTGTTTTCCCGACGAAAATTCCTGATATATATTTTCGAGGTTTACGACCTTAACATTTAAATTGGAATAACTACGATGAAAATTAGCCAGTCTTTCGGCTTGTGAATTTAAAAATGCAGGTGTTATGATAAGGTAGTCTACATCTTCAAATTGGCCTTGCGCATTTTTGAAAATAGTTCCTTTAATATTCTGGTTGGTGACCTTAGTGTTTGATTCTTTTAACGGTGTGTAAAAATCAGAATCGTCAACAACAATATACTTACGGATGTCGCCTAGAGCAGCTTTGAACGCAAAAGATGATTCGCCAGTATTTTCCGTTCTCGTAACATTATAAATGTCTGTGATATCCCAAACTTGATCGATTCCTGACGCATCTGAGAATTGATATTGAGCTACGCCCGGAGTTGACGAACTGTTGTTCTCGAAACGATATTGATTGTTGTAACCTTTGAGTGCACGTTTGGATTTGATGATAATATAATCGAGAAATGCCTTTGATCCCGGAACACCATTGTTATTGTAGGTCAGTTTAACGGTAATGTCTTCGGCAGCGGGAGCAGTCGTATTGAGTAGTCCGCCATGCGCCTGGGTAATTCCGTCAGAGCCGAGCGAAGGAAAGCTTATGGTTCCGACAGCGGTGTTATTAACCTCGGCTTGCATTGATGTAGCTGTAAAAGCTGCGGCACCCGCGCCGATAGTGATTCGAACTGGTTCAGATGTAACAATTCCCGGAATTTCAAATTCAAACTCCTGCTCCTCATCAACGGTAAATTGTTCACCAAACCAACGTCGGCCCAGCCTGACGATATTAGTAAGTTCTTCCTCGTGGTATTGATAATCTTCAAATGTAGTGATGGGTGTTCCGCCAGAGCTAGGCTGGATCATCTGACTGATTCGTTTTCCATTCTCGCCTTGTACCGTTACATAATAATAGGAGCGGTCGGCATAAAGGTTCCGGTGCGTGTCACTTTCTGTGTTGTAATTGTCGACACCTTCAGCATAAAACAGGATGTAATCATTTGAATCGAATTGGCCATCAACCTCACCTTGGAATAAGATTGCATTTTCTTCAAGATCTTCGGGATAGTTAATGCTGTTTTCCAGCGGAAGCATTCTGCCGCCATTTCCGTAGATTTTAATTTTTCGAGGATCAGCGCCTACGTTTACGCCTATGCTTTGCAGAAAACTTTTCGAAATTTTATATACGCCCGACTTTTCGACGTAAAAGCGAAACCATTCGCCTGAAGCAAGAACCGAATTCGACATTGCATTGACGGAATTTACTGACTGGCTTCGCCCCGCGGGCGCATTTGTGAAAGAGTAGGAAAAAGATTTTAGCTTTTTGAATGAATTTCCGTCCTTAATAATAGGAGCTAGTTTTAGCAATGCGAAAATTTTGTCACGGGCATAGCTATTGTGGATGGAGGCATTTTGTGTAGGAGGTATCGCGTCTTTGGACAGATCGCCAAGTGCCGTTGCTGAGATAGGCTCGTAAATAGTATTTGAAATAACCAGGGAAGTTTCATCTACGGCGCTGCTTAAAGGCATCGTGAGATAGAAGAACAACTGCTTTTTAGTACCGTCAAAGTAAAATGCTTCCGATGTAAATTGGGGAACGTGAAAAACGAAATCCCCGTATTGGAGCTCAGTCTTGTCGCTCCATTCTAGTACCGCATTGCCATTTTGCTGTGAAGAACACACATAAGTACACAGCAGCAACAATGGAAGTAAGAATTTTTTCATTAGAATAAGTAACGGAGTGCATCTTAAAATATTGCCAAAAGTAAATATAAATAAATTAGAGAATCCGGTATACTATTTAATTAATAATTGCGTTTATCCAACAAGCGGCCTTTCGGGCTAAATATGGAGAACAAATTTAATTTTTGAAAGGTGTTGCAGTTTAATGGTTAATTCTTATATTGCGCCCAAAATTATTACCTACTAAAGTATGAAAGTAAACAAAATTATGGCTATCAGGCTGCTGCTATCATTGATGGTAGTACTTGGTTTTACTAGTTGTAGTAAGAAATCCAGCTCTAAAAATTCGTCGTCTGCTACCGGTTGGAACATCAACGACAAAAAAGGTGGTTTTCAGTATGCGTCCAACTTCAAGAAGCAGGCAACCGGCCCCGGCCTTGTTATGGTTGAAGGTGGAACATTTACGATGGGTAAAGTTCAGGACGACGTG
>DASVRQ010000010.1:0-2368 GCA_036388535.1 Flavobacterium sp.
TGAGTATTTATTTCCTGTTGGTATTGACAGTTTTCGACATCTTCCTCTTCATATATTTCCTGCACAGCATCACGCATGCTTTTAGATACGAACAACAAATCCAAAGTCTGCATGTCAAAACATATACGATGCTGGACCGATTGGCCAATGACAAAACCAGCCGCGGAACTTCGCTGACGCTGAACAATCGAACCCAAATTCTATCCAGGGAAAGCGGTTATTACCAAGGTTTTGACCAGGTACGAATGGTAAATTATGCTCAGTCGCACAATCTGGTAATCGAATTTTTGCAACCTATCGGTTCTTATATTTTAAAAGGCACACCCCTATTATGCATCGATGGTGATATTGAGGAAGATTCCATTAAGGAGATTTTGCTTGACCTCGATTTTTACTATGGCCAGGAAGTTGACCGCAATGCCTACTACGGTTTTGTGCATTTGACCGAAGTTTCACTTAAAGCATTAAGTCCGGCGATAAATGATCCTGGCACAGCAGTATTGGCCATCAATGCACTAACAGATTTATTGGCGCGGATCATGCAAAATCCAATTGAAAACGGAATTGCTGACAGCGAAGGCTATATCCGTGTAATTACAAAGCAATTAAATTTTGAGGAACTGTTCATCAGTGCCGTGTTGCCTATATTCGACTACGGCCTGCGCGACCGCCGCGTTCGGATCGCCCTCATCGTAATGCTAAGGCAACTGTCATTCATTGGCGATCAGCAGCAGGAAAACTTTCTTCAGCGGTATTTGCTCCAACTTGAAGCAATCCAGAAAGAACCTGAAGCCCATCTTCGCTAATTATCACATCATTACGTATGGTCCGAATTATATAACATGCGGCGCCTAATACTATAATTGTCGGCGTTGGCAATGCCGTATTTTTACTTTAATCATTAAAAATAAAATTATGGAAGTTATTCACAATCCCGAAGGGGACGCTGGCGAGGAATTCATTGCGTCTGATGTTTATATTGAAACTGATTCCGGTGTAAGCCTGTATGTAAAAGATTATGGTGAAGGTGTTCCCGTAATATTAATTCATGGATGGCCATTATCAGGAGAAATGTGGGAATACCAAATAGAATTTCTTGTTCAGAGCGGCTGTCGCGTCATTACGTATGACCGTCGCGGATTTGGGAAATCGTCACAACCGTGGGAAGGATACAATTATAATAACTTAGCTGATGACTTACTTGAGATAATCGAAGAGCTGGAACTTGAAGGTGCAACACTCGTAGGATTCTCCATGGGAGGTGGTGAAGCAGTACGCTATTTTAGCCGTCATGGCGGAAAAGGTGTATCTAAAGTAGTGCTTGCAAGTGCGGTAACGCCGTTTATGTTGCAAACGCAAAACAATCCTGACGGTATGCCACAGGAAGATTTCGATAAAATGGAAACACAAATAAGGAAAGACAGAATGGATTTTCTTGAAAATTTCGGCAAGACTTTTTACGGCGTGAATCTTCTCAACAACCCTGTAAGCCATGCGTACCTGCACCACGACATGATGGTTGCAGCCTGTGCTTCTCCCCGGGCAACCTTGGAATGTCTAAAGGCTTTTAGCAGTACGGATTTCAGGAATGACCTGGCTGCCGTAAATGTCCCTGTACTTATCATACATGGAGATTCTGATAAAACAGTACCGATTAAAATATCTGCCGAAAAGACTGCGAAAATGTTGCCTAATGCTCGCTTTCTAACATATGAAGGCGCACCACATGGATTGTTCTATACAGAAAAAGAGAGATTCAATCAGGATCTTGTTGATTTCATTAGGTCATAGAACATAAGGATCATTAATTCCGCCCCTGTACAACGACAGCGGGCGGTTTTTTTATAAAGCAAAAATATGGAAGATACGGCCGAAATTATAACGAAAGTTTTAAGCAGTGCGGTTGAAATTGCCGCAGCGTTAGTTATAGGCATAGCGCTATTGAAATTTATTTTCCGATACTGCAGGCACCTTCTTCATCCGCAGGATGGTTATACAAATCAAACGCTTCGTATTCATTTTGGCAGCGCCTTAACCATTGCCCTTGAATTGCTGCTGGCTGCAGATATACTTAAAACAGCCATTGCTCCTACGTGGGATGATATTGGCAAACTTGCAGCTATTGCCGTACTTCGAACTGCATTGAATTATTTCCTTGAAAGGGAACTAAAACAACAGCAAAATAAAATTCCCGAGTGATTCAATTTATTTAAATTGTGCAATAGACAACCGTTAACTTGCAGTTAAACGTGTTGCTTTTGCACTTAAATATTATAAACTTTACTTTAATAGGGTTCTACTTACTAAAGTATAGTTTATGATCAACAACAACTCAATTTTTTCGGCAGCATGGCGTGCGCATATTGAA
>DASVRQ010000011.1:0-37477 GCA_036388535.1 Flavobacterium sp.
GGGGCGAAGCAAAAATTCTTTACGTGGTTTGGGCCACCATTTTGATCGAGCAGAATATTCCAGTCTGTCCATGCGACAGTGCCATTATTGAAATCATTGATCATCTGTTCGCCATAGCGCTCTCCATTTGGCCAATATTGATATCGATCCTGGGAAAATTTTTCAATACATCCTTCGGTAAACATCAGTTTTTTATCGGGATAGGCTTCTGCAACCAATCGAACATTGTCAAACATCGGTTCACCGCCGGTCCATGTCTCATACCAATGAAAACCCATTCCCCATGCATACTTTGCTGCTTCGGGATCCGAGTAAATCACATTCGCACGGTGGTTCATCAGATCGCGGTTATGATCCCAAACGACAATTTTTTTGTCGGCATATCCTTGTTTAGCCATTGTAGGCCCCAGAAAATTTTTCAGGAAGTCTCGTTCTTCTTCGGCTGTGAATATGCACGATTCCCATGTTTGCTTTGCCATTGGTTCATTTTGAACGGTGATTCCCCAAATTGGCAAACCTTCGCTTTCATACGCTTTAATGAACTTTGTATAATAATTTGCCCACGACTGGAAATATTCAGGAAGGAGCGTTCCGCCGCGGAGCATTTGTTTAGTATCTTTCATAAATGCAGGCGGACTCCACGGACTTGCATAAAGCATAATTTCTCCACCCGCAGTCTCTTTTATGGCTTTCAGCAATGGAAGACGGAATTGCCGATCATGGTCGATACTGAAAGTCTTAAGGTCTCCGTCGCCTTCTGCAATGTAAGTATAGCTGCCACTGGCAAAATCGGAACTGTGAATTGTTGTCCGCGCAAGCGAATATCCGATTCCTTTCGTCGTGTGATAATACGCATCAAGGAATTCGCGCTGCTTTCCCTGCGGTAATTTGGCGAAAACTTCAGCACTTGCGTCGGTTATAGCACCACCGATTCCGATAAAGGTCTGAAATGTTTTTTGAGGTTCGACGAATACCGAAGTTTCGGTCTCCAGCGGTTGGACGGCTTGACCAAAGACAAGGTTCTCATTTGCCGTCAGCCGAAGATTTGTACCTTCCGCAGTTGTTATTACTGATATGGTTTTTCCGGCTAGATATTGTTTTTGATTACCCTCTTTTTGGTTTTGTACTGAGCATGAGAATGCCAACAGACAAAAAAAGGCTAAGGGGAAAAAGCTTCTTTTCATTTTTGGGGGTTTGTTCCGCAACATACATTCAAGTTCGTACGGAAGGTTAGTTTTGGGAAATTTGAGAAGTAAAAAAATAGCCTATAGTCAATTAGAGTATAGGCTATCCTAACTAACCCAAACAAAATCTTTAATTGATTCTTCTAAATTCTACATTGTCGACAGTAATGTAATTTGCTGCTTCACCTCCACATTTTATTACGACATATACGGTTCCGCTTTGTGCGAATGTCATTGGATTACCGCTATGATCTCCACAGCCTACCTGGGAAATCTTACCAGTAAATGGTGCCGTAGCACAGCCTGCCCATGTATTTAACGCGAATCGGACGCCTCCTGCACTGTAATCATTACCTTGTACAGGTGCTGTTGGCGATACAAAAACTTCAAACCACGTATTTACCGACCCGGGTCCGCTAACGCTCATATCGATCATATATTCAGCCCCTGCTACTACTTCTACTGCCTGATAGATTGCTTTCTGATTGTAGCCGCTTGCCGTTACAGTAGCGGTTCCGTCAGCAAAAACCCAGTCGGCACCCGAAGAACTGATATTTAGAACTGTCCATTGATCAGAACCAGCTTCGAATTTATCGTTCAATATTAAATTACCAGCAATAGGATCGGGCGTAGTGACTGTCAAAGTCATCGAGCTGGTGTTTGATGTACCGCCACTTCCGTATACTGTATGTTCAATTGTATAAGATCCGGCGTCCGGAAGGAAAATTTCCGTCGATGATCCGCCCTGATAAGGCCCGGCGCCTATATTCCAAAAATTGGAAATCATATCTCCCGATGTTGCCTGCAGTAAAAACCTGTTTGGAGAATTATCGATTGGAGTTATTGTAAATGCCGAGTTTACGTCCGGATTCGTTAGCGGATTGCCCGAATCTGAATCTTCTGGCTGGCAACCAGGCAAGGAGCAGAGCATCAATGCAAGGACCAGATAAATTGCTTTTTTAGCTATATGGTTCATAATGTAAATGTATTGAGGTTAATAATTTGGATCTTGAACGATCTGCGTGTTTTCTGTCTCATTCAACGGAATTGGCAAAAATTCATGTTTTCCGGCTACGAAGCCACGTGATCCCAAAACAGCAGCAGCGCGGCCAGTTCGTACAAGGTCCATCCATCGATGTCCTTCTCCTGCAAGTTCCAAACGACGTTCGTTGTAGATAGCGTTAAGTGACACCGGAACAGACGGGAGTCCGACTCTCGCACGAACGGCATCAAGCAAAGCCTGTGCACGAGCACCTGTTCCGCCCAAAGCTTCCGCTTCCATTAAGTATGTATCCGCTAAACGGATGATATAGGTATTTTGTCGATAATTTAGGACCGCATCTCCACCACCGGTTGTAACATCGGCATTTGTAGGCATGAATTTTTTGAGGAAATATCCAGTATCCTGATAACCCGGAGTGTAAGATGCCTGGCCGTTTGCCACTAAAGTATTCATGTCAAGGATCGTTGCGTCATAACGAGGATCGCCAAGCATAGCATTGTGCAGATCAGCAGTAACCACACTGAAACTCCATCCTGCAGCATAATCAGGCGCAGTTGAACCGGCAGGACGAGAATAGCCCCGTGGACCAACCATTACGTTCAATGAATTTCCCTCATCAGATCCTGAACCCCAATTTCCCCAGCCTGTGTTACTTTGGTTCGTATGCGAAACCTCAAGGATTGACTCTGAGTGAAACTTATTGTCGACTTCCCATAGATCTTCAAAATTGTCCAGTAATTCATATCCGTATTGGTTTGAACCTCCAGGAACACCGTTAACTTCTGCCAATTGTGCCGCAGCCTGATCCATTTTATTCTGGTATAGGAACACTTTCCCTAACAATGCTTGCGCAGCTCCTCTTGTCAATCGCCCAGCTTCAGTTTCCATATTTGTAATCGTCGGAGGTAGATCATCAAGGGATTGTGCAAGTTCATTTTCGATGAAAGTGTAAACTTCGGCACGCGGCGCCTGAGTAACATCATAAATTTCGCTCGCTGGCAGAGGCACTGTAATAAGCGGAATGTCGCGGTACAATGTCACCAACTGGAAATAGTAGTAAGCACGCAAAACTCTGGTTTCTGCAGTAAATCTTGCTTTTGTCGCTTCATTCATCTCAATTGCAGGTATTTTCTCCAACAATTTGTTGGCGCGAAAGATTCCCTGATAGAAATCGTTCCAAAAGCTGGCAGGAATTGTAGAAGGATCTATTGTATAGTTCGAAAAAGACTGGATTCCAGTTCCGTCAGTCGCTCCACCGCCACCGGCATAATGGTCGTCGGAGCCCGCGTTTAACATAGCGATCATATTTTCAAAGCCGCCTGAATGCTTCCGCAATATATCATACACGGCAACCATTGCAGAGTAGGCCTGTGCTTCGGTCTGATAATAATTGTCTTCAAGCACCGACCCTTTTGGATCCACATCTATAAATTCGTCGCTGCACGAGATCAATACTAGGATCATTGTGAAGGCAGCGAGCACCCGGTTAATTTTTGTTTTCATTTTCATTTTTTTTTAAAATTGTAAATTTACACCCATCATAAAACTTTTCGCCTGTGGATAAAAACCTCGGTCGATTCCCATTATGTTGCCGCCTATTTCAGGATCATAGCCTGTGTATTCCGTAAATGTGAATAGATTTTCACCTGTTACATAAACCCGGGCTCTCGTTAGCCCTGCACCGCTAATCACTTTTGTTGGAAGCGAGTAACCCAATTGAACTATCTTGATTCGCAGGTAATCCCCATCCTGAAGGTAAAAATCCGATGGATTGCTGAAGTTTCGATTAGTGTCGTTTGTTGTCAATCGGGGATAGGTATTTGATGTCCCTTCACCTGTCCATCGGTCTAAAGCAGCCGATTGCCAATTAGCATTACCGATATCGAGCCTTCTCAATCCCTGGTAAATTTGATGACCCGCTGCGCCTTGTGCAAACACCTGAAGATCGAAGTTTTTGTAATCGAGATTTACCGTAAATCCGAATGTATAATCAGGAAGTGGATTGCCAAGGTACGTTCTGTCGTTCTCATCAATCACACCATTATCATCCATATCGCTCCATCTGAAATCTCCGGGAACAGCATTCGGTTGGATAACGGTTCCTTCTGAATTTACATAAGAATCGATTTCAGCCTGGTTTTGGAAAATTCCCTGTGTCTGAAATCCGTAGAAAGATCCAAATGGCTGTCCGACTTCAGATCGGGTAATCGGATATGTACTTGACTGCACCGACGGCCCACTAATAAAATCGACACCCTGCGTAATTCTCGTAAGCTCATTTTGAATATACGAAAGATTAGCATTCAGTCCAAGGTTAAAGTCCCCAAACTTTTTGCGATAACCGAGCTCGATTTCAAAGCCGTTATTATCCATACTTGCCACATTCGCATAAGGTTGCTGGGTCGCTCCAACATATCCCGGAATCTGCACGGTATACAAAATATCTGTAGTTCGTTTCTGGAACAAATCGAATGTGAAGGTTATATTTTTAAAAAGGAGCGCATCAACTGCGACATTTTTTATCGTAGTTTCTTCCCATTTTAAATCTGGGTTCGACGGTGCGACAACTGAGTTTCCTACCGTAACTGAACCGCCATTTCCGAAGGTATAGTTGCTTCCGCCTTGCACTAAAGATAAGTATCGGAAGCTCGGGAATCTGTCATTTCCCATTTCGCCATAGCTGGCCCTGAACTTTAAGGAATTTACTACCTTATTTACCGGCCAAAAATCTTCTTTTGTTACGACCCAACCTGCAGAAAGATAGGGAAAATTACCGTATTTATGATTGGCACCAAATTGAGTTGAGCCGTCACGTCTGACAATTCCTGATAAAAGATATTTCTCTTTGTAATCATAATTTAAACGGGTAAACAACGATGTTACTGCAGTTTTTGGATTTGTATAGGCAAAGGTTGTCCTGTTTTCTTGTGGGATATCAAAATTGAAGGATGCATCTTCCCAACTGTCAACAGGTAGGTCAAGAAACGTTGTTCCTTGTCCTCTGCTTCCTTCTTCGACGTAAGTACCTTGCCCTAAAAGTATCGTGAAATTGTGATTGCCGAATGATCTCTCATACGATAATGTATTTTCCAATGTCCAGCCAAGGCCGCGATTTGTGTCGCGTGAAAGACTATTACGCGGAGTAAATGTTGATGAATTCAGATAGGAAACGGGATTGAAGCCTTCGCCTCCCCAATATGCCAATTTTCCTGAAGCCTGGCTACGTAATTTTAATCCTTTTATTGGTGCTACTTCCAGGAAAGCACTTCCAACGAAATTTTGTGACCAGCCATAATTCCCTTGTCTGGTTCGGGCATAGGCAAGCGGGTTCGACATTTCCTGTCCTACTTGTGTAGAGATCCCGTACGGATTACCATTAGGATCGAGCCAGACGCCCGTTTGCGAATAATCATTTTGCGACGCAATTACCGCAGGATCTGTTTCGACAAGCGGAGTAGTTGGATCCAGGTTAATTGCAGACGATAATGGTCCGCCGAACTCACTGTTGGTGTTTCCGATGCCCACATTTTTTTCATCTGAAAATGCGGCTGTTTGGCCGAATGTGACAAATTTACCGATTTTATGGGTCGAGTTCATCCTGATGTTTTTCCTTGAATAGTTGGAAATTTGAGGCAATACGATGCCTTCCTGATCAATCAAGCCAAACGACATATAGAAAGTTGATTTATCACTGCCGCCGCTGATGCTCAGCTCATGGCTTTCACGAAATGCGCTGTCGGAAAAAATTGCTTCTTGCCAGTCAGTACCGGCACCTAATGTCGCGGCATTTGGAAAAGGTAAGGTAAACGTCCCTGTTCCGTTATAACCTGCTGCGTACGCTTCATTTCGTAATGAAGCATATTCCTGTGCGTTCAGAAGATCCAGTTTACGCGCCGGGCCAGAAAACCCGCCAAAGCCATTGTAGTTGACAGTCAATTTTCCTGCCTTACCTTTTTTGGTTGTTATAAGAATAACACCACCGGCCGCGCGCGTTCCATAAATTGAAGCGGCACCATCTTTAAGAACTTCTACCGATTCAATATCGGATGAGTTGATAAATCCAATTCCACCTGGGTCGACTATAATACCATCAACAACCCAAAGAGGGTCATTTCCACTGTTAAGAGAAGTAATACCGCGAACCCTTATGGTTGAACTGGATCCAGGCTGACCGGCATTTGATGCAATTACAACACCGGAGACCCGTCCCTGAAGGGCTTGTTCAACACGCGTAATTGGGGCGTCTTCGATATCGCTTGCCTTAATCCCGGTTATTGCGCCGGTGACCACGCTTCTTTTTTGGGTTCCGTATCCTACAACTACAACTTCGTCAAGATTTTGAGTGTTGGGCACAAGAGACACATTTATTATTGTGCGGCCTGCAATTATCTCCGAGCGATCGGCGTAGCCAACATAACTAAAGACAAGTGTTGTGGCGCCACTAATAGCGATACTGTAATTACCGTCAATATCCGTGGTGGTTCCGGTGGTCGATTCAGGTACTGAAACAGAAACGCCTGGTAAGGGTAAACCGGTTTCATCCAGTACTTTACCGGTTACCGTTACAGTTTGTGCACCAACATATGTGGTAAACAAGACTGTAGACAAGCAATAAAAGAGTAGTTTTTTAAATTCCATTTTTCGGATTTTAGTGGTTGGTTTTTTAATGAATTAGACCAATATTAATGCTAATTTTTGACCGATGGCAATTGAATTTTATTACAAAAACACATCAACGCTATTTTTTTTTCTTATTAAAAACCTATCATTTCAAGTTTTTGATATTGATTTACAAATAGTTATATATATAAATAAATTATTACGAAAACGTTAACTTAGAAAAACAAACCCTACATTTAGCTAACTGTAGAAAGCTTAGTCAATATGTGTCTATTACATCGAAACCTTTGCCTTGTTTTTTGCCTGCTCGCGATGCAGGCTGTAAGCCAGGTGAAAAATGTTGGCATCCCTGAAGTCAGTAATTTCACCAGGTCTACTTACAACGCGGGCACACAAAATTGGAACATTGATCAAGCTCAGAACGGAACATTATATTTCGCTAATAATAGTGGCCTACTGCAGTTTGATGGATCATCATGGAGAATACATTACCTTCCGGATAAACGGGCAATCCGGAGTGTAAAAGTTGCAGCTGATAAAAAAATATATATAGGTGGTTATAGTGAGTTCGGCTTTTTTGAAGCCAATAAATCCGGCAGTTTACGCTTTTCTTCGCTTGCTGATCTTGTTGAGCAAAAGGACCGGCGAAAATTTGAATTTATCTGGAAAATCCACATTGTCAATGGTACTATAATCTTTCAATCTTTTGAACGCCTGTTTATATATAACGGCAAGACGATAACAGTGGTGGACGCGCCTAAACGCTTTCAATTTTCGTTCACTGTCGATAACAGGCTTTTTGTTCAGGACAAGTCCAAAGGTATTGTTGAATTAATAGGTAATCGATTGGTGCAGATACCTGGTTCAACAGAGTTAAATACAACAGAGATCTGGGGAATGTGCCGTATGGGGACAGACCGGATCTTGATCAGCACGCTCGATAAAGGGATATATGTCTATGAACAGGGAAAATTCAGCCAGTGGAACACCGAAGCTAGTTCCTTCGTCAAAAAAAACAGCAGCTTAGGAAGCTCCGTTATCATGAACGAATTCATTGTATTGAATTCGGTACTCGACGGTGTGGCAATATGCAACTCGGCAGGTAAAATTGTCCAACATATAAACCGAAAGAAAGGATTGCAGAATAATACGGTTTTGTCATCGTTCGTAGATCAGAAGAATAATTTGTGGCTTGGTTTAGACAATGGCATAGCGTTTATTAAAGAAAACTCGCCTTTTACATACTTCAATTTCAGCTACGACATCAGTACGGTCTATGCATCCGCAATCCACAGGGGAAAATTGTACGTGGCTACGAATCAGGGACTTTATGTGCATTCATGGAACACACCTTTCGAAGAACAGTCGTTTACGCTGGTAGAAGGTACGATTGGACAGGCATGGAACATTCAAATCATCGACGATCAACTGTTTTGTTCGCACAACCGCGGACTGTTGCTGGTCGAAGCTAAGAAAGCTTTAAAAGTTCTTGATGTTGCGGGATATTGGGGAGTAAAAAGAATACCGGGGAGACCAGATCATATTATAGGATCGAACTACAACGGATTTGCTGTATTTCGGAAAACATCTTCAGGATGGAACTTTGTTAACCAGATTGAAGGAATTCAGAGTTCGTCAAGCATGTTTGAAATCGATTATCAGACAGTCTGGCTTAAGAAAGATGAACTGTTGTACCGACTGATAATAAATGACGACCTGAAACGGTTTTCATCCACAGTTATATATAAGAATCTAGCACCAACAACGCGAGGGATAACAAGCATTCAAAAGTTGGACGAGAAAGTGTACTTCCAAAGCAACAATGTTTTTTACAGGTTTTCGACTGAGCAGGATTTGTTTTTCAAGGATCAGAAGATGACCAATATATTTCGTGGTTTACCGCCGGCCCGGAATATAATGCAAGATAGTGTTGGAAACATCTGGTATATTTTTAATGAATCATTAGGACTGCTAAGGAGGAATCCTGACGGATCCTATAAAAATATTATTTATCCTTTCTCGAGCTTGACAGGAAATCTTGTGTCTGATTATCTATCGGTGACAACGGTCAATAAAAATAATATTTTTATTGGCCTCACAAACGGCCTGGCCCATTACGATGGAGAACATATTAGTAATTTCGCTACTAAACCGGATGTGTATTTCCGTAGTTTTACTTATGCCGGCAGCTCACTCAGGCTTGGCGATGGGCTTGAACTAACGGCCGACATTACAATTCCTTTTCTGTCGAATAATATTAAATTCACTTATGCATCGCCTACCTATGAAAACCTGGAAAATCTTCAGTTTTCTTATCTCTTGAATGGATTTGATGAACGCTGGAGCCACTGGACGCCTCTTACGATGAAAGAGTACACCAATCTGCCGGAAGGAGATTATAAAATGTTGGTAAAAGTTCGCAACAGCTATGGAGTCCAGTCAGATCCCGCGCAAATTGCCTTTACTATATCTCCACCATGGTACAGGCATTGGCTTGCGATCTGCTTCTATGTTGTTGCCGCAATTGGAACATTGCTGATTATCAGAAGACGTACGCAAATCAAAATCAGGAAAACCAAATACTATCAGACGATAGAGCAGCGGAAAATATATTTGGAGAAAGAAGCGAAAATTCGGCAAGAGCAGTTTGAACTGGAGAAGGAAATTGAGCGTTTGAAAAATGAAAGGCTTCAAATTAAAATCCTTTCGAAGGATAAAGAACTTGTAAACAACTCGCTTCAGGTGGTCAAAAAGAATAAAATCCTTAACGGAATTATTCAGAGATTAAAAGAAATTGATGTTGAATCGCTCGACGAGAATACGAAATTCCAGTTTAGTAAACTTAACAAAAGCATTGTCAAAGAAGTAAATGCCGATAAAAGCTGGAAAGATCTGGAAAAGCATATCAGGAATGTACATTTCGATTTCTTAAAAAGGCTTAAGGAAGCACATCCTACCATCTCACCACGTGAATTAGATTTGTCTACATACCTACTGATGAATATGTCGACGAAGGAAATTGCCGAAATTATGAACATTTCAGGCGGAGGTGTTGAACTTGCGCGCTATCGGTTACGCAAGAAGCTCAATCTGACAAAAAAGGAAAATTTGACGGGTTTTTTGATGAGTATTTAAATAGAACTTATTTTTAATCGTCATAGGATCAACAGCATTACTGGAGCGTTTATGATTGAAAGGACTTTATAATATTAGCAGTAGCAGCAGAATCCTTCACAGTCTGAGCCAAATGGAGTGCAGCCGCATAAATTAAATTGTTTTACCGCTTATCACGCCGATGTAATAATATTCTTTTACATTGTTCGGTACTATGAGGTTGTAACCGAATTTTTGTAAATAATCCGAAAAGGAACAATATTAATTGCTCTTTTTTCAATCATCAGCTGAAGGTCTTTGCTCAGAAAATACCATTCTTCCTCGGTATACAGTAAAGGATCTTTTTGGTTTATATAAATATCAATTGTAGGAGTGTAACCAACATTGTCATCCAAACTTGTCTGGATTCCGTTTTTGATCTCAATATCAGATATACTTTCTCCGTAATGATTCTTACATAGTATGATAATATCTTGACGTGTAACGACTCTCTGGTTCGAAACCAGGTTCTCGCGATAGGCATATATCTTCTGTGAATTGGTGAGTTCATCCCGCCCGCCTTGCGTAGTAGATAGGAACAGGATGCTGTCTTTCTCGAAATCACTGCCTTTATGCACGGATAATTTTGAGAAGGTGTTGATATTGTTTGCGCTCTCACCATTGGTGGTCCAATATTTAACAAACAACGTACCTTTCTCAGTAGTGTTTTTGGAATTAAAGACGAGGTACGGATTGTTAATAGTCTGCAGTCCTGCTTGGGAGATCTTGTTTTGAAACCGCGATATCACCTGATTGATTTCTTTAAGGTTATTATCGGTAAAATCGTGTCCCAATCGCGAAAAAGCTGCAGCTTCATCCCGAATCAGATCAATCAGGTAATTGATCTCTTCGGTTGCGTTACGCTCGTCAAACCTTGCAACGCCGCCAAACCTGAGGTAGGCATAATCAGACTCATTCTCTTCATGATTATTTCGGGTGACATTTAGCTCTTTATTTTTATCATCGGTCACCGACAGCAATTCGAGAAAAAACTCATCATGGAGGTTAAGCGGATAAATATTAAGCAGATTCTTAATATTGCCCTGCATCTCACGCAGTTGCTTATTGACTACAGGAAAACAATTATTGGCGCAAAAAATGTCGGCAAGAATGGTGTTGCTGATCACATTGGGAAACTCGATCCGCAGCCAAAGTAGTTTTTCGCTCTGGAGACGCTGCAGGTCTTCGGTTGGAATAAACGAAGCAAATTCTTCCGGAATTGTGTATTCGCCATCGGCTATATTAATCACATCCCTGACTGTAACGAATTGCTTCTTATAAAAGTCATTTACAAGGTCGTGGGTCTTCTCGATATGGTATAAATCTTCAAGAAAGAGATTTTGATCGAGCGACGAAGTGCTTTCATCATTGTTGTAACCTTCACTGGTTTGTAGCAGATGGTCGTCAAGGTACCACTTTGCTTTGGGCAGGAAGTGATAAAAGGTCGTCCGGTCCTGAATGTTCTTCATGTAAAAATAGAACATCAGGTCTTTAATTATTCCGCTGCCTTGATGCTTGATCCCAATCCACATGGTAGAATGCGGCGGAGGCTTGAGAAATTTGGAAACATTTAGTGACTCCTTATACTGTTCCTTAACAATTTCCTGGATGCCGGTTGGTAAAACTACGTAAGTCAGCTTATTCCGAGTCAGTTTAACCGGAACTGTTGGTCCGAAGAAATAATTTTTAATGACGCTCTCTGTAGGTTGGTACGGATTAATTTCTCTTCTCTGAAAATAAAACTGATGATGATCATGCAGCACCGACTCATCTTCAACTGGATATGCCTTAGCAATAGCCCGCGCAGGGGTTGCTTTAGCGGATGCGGTTGGCGTTAAGATATCAACCAAACGTTCAGTGATCCTTCTCCTGCTGGAATATATTTCGTTTGAGATTTTCTCAAGTTCTTTTGCGCAAACGTCAAACAGAAGGTTGACAATCGGATCAAAAACATTTTCCAGTTCTACATCCGAATATCCCCATTGCTTAGCAGCCCGCTTTAGCAGCCGATCTTTTATCTGGTCTTTTGACAATTGGTTCATTGCGATTATTTAAAGGAAAATGGTGCTAAAAAATAGGAACTCTTATAGTAGTAAGGTTGGTTGGTTTTTTTTATAATCCCATATACTACAATATCCAATCTTTTCTTCACGCGGATATTTGTGGTATAACTTACTGTGTCTTCACTTACGCCCAGGGTTACATCGGTTATTGTAAGGCGTTGTTCATATTTTTTTACTTTTTCGAATACCGATTCTTTAATACTGTCTTTGAGCTGGTTTACGTTCGACAGCATATTAAAGTCTGTTTCCCATATAACTGTACCAAATTCGCAATCATATTTATATTCGCCAAAAATTGTTGTGATGATCAACGAAATGTACTGCGCTAGCGATTCCTCTATTGTCACTTTCCGCAAATCCTCGCCACCTGACAATCTTTTGAAGTCAATTGGGACTTTATAATACAGATCCTTCATTTATTTTTTCAAATTTTAGTTCGCCCGTTTCGTCCACAGTTACTTTCAACGTGTCACCTTTCTGTATTTCATTGGCTATGATCATCCTTGACAGCGGCCTTTTCAACTTATTTCTTATAGTTCCTTTTATTGGCCTTGCGCCGTATTCGGGCGAAAAGCCCTGCAGTGCAATTCTTTCTTTATCCTCATCATTAATTTCAAGTGAAATATCAAGTTTGTCGAGCAATTGCAGCAATTCTTTCTTTAGGTGAATGTCAAAAATTCGCGACACGCTTTTGATGCTGATAGGTGCAAACGGAATAATTTCTGTCAACCGGCCTAAAAATTCAGGACGGAAAAAACCGCTCATGATCTGTATCAGGTCGTTCGATGCCGGTATGATATCCTTTTCGAACGACCTTACAATATGATCCGATCCAATATTTGATGTGAACAAAATTACGGCATTTGAGAAATCGCCTTCTTTACCGAGTCGGTCATGTAATTTTCCTTCATCCAAAATCTGAAGAAAAACATCAAAAACCGATTTATGAGCTTTCTCAATTTCGTCAAAAAGTACTATAGAATAAGGTTTCTGCCTGATTTTATTTACCAGAAGTCCACCTTCTTCATAACCAACATAGCCCGGAGGCGCACCATAAAGTAAAGCGGCCGAATGTTCTTCCTTGAATTCCGACATATCAAACCTTATAATTGCACTTTCATCACCAAACAGAAAGTCTGCAAGCGACTTTGCCAGTTCAGTCTTACCGGTACCTGTGGGTCCCAGGAAAAAGAAAGATCCTATTGGCTGTCCCGGTTTTGTAAGCCCAGACCGCGATTCAAGTATTGCGTCGGCAACTACTTTAACAGCATGATCTTGCCCGATAACTCTTTGCTTTAATGTGTTTTCAATTTCGAGAAGCCGTTCGCGTTCGTTCGACTTTACTTTTCCGGCCGGAATGCCTGTCAGTCCTGATACTATAATAGAAAGGTGTGCTGCCGTTACGATATTCTCTTCGGGGACAAGCCGTTCCATCTTTTCAATAAGCGTGTTAATATGATTTAATTTGGCCTGTGCTTC
This sequence comes from Flavobacterium sp., assembly GCA_036388535.1. GTDB lineage: Bacteria > Bacteroidota > Bacteroidia > Flavobacteriales > Flavobacteriaceae > Flavobacterium. The sequence goes on from DASVRQ010000011.1 coordinate 13,503, forward strand.
CACAATATCTGTAAAGTCACTTGCCGTTTCATCGCCATTCAGCAAGCGTCCCGACTTGCTGATTATGTCGTCATAGAGCCAGGTAAGTTTTTCGTCCGATGCGTGTTCATCTAAAACCAATGCCAGATCCGCTGCCTGCTGCTTAAGTCCGGGCAAATCTTTCTCAAGAAGTTCTTTTGCGACTTTTAGCGACGACATAGTGCGATCTATAAGATCGAGTGCCGAATCGGGAAGAGAACGCTCCTTGAGAAATCGTTTCGAAAGACGAATCGACTCTTTGAGGCCTTCCTCATCAATAGTGAAATTATGGTGTTCCTGATAATAGGGGATGACGTTGTTTATCATTCGCAAGGCAAGTTCCTGCGAAGGTTCTGTGACAGTTAGCGTTTCAAACCGACGAGACAATGCATCATCTTTGCCAAGAGTCTTTCGGTATTTATCGGTAGTAGTAGCGCCCATAAATGTTATATCCCCTTTTGAAAGCTCCGATTTAATGATGCTTGCAATGCCTGAACCCTGATTGCTGTCGAAAAGCTCATGAATGTCGTCTATGAATATTATAGGACGTTCATGTTTTCTGATTTCATTAAAGATTTTCTGAAGCCTGTCTTCAACCTCGCCTTTATAGGATGCTCCGGCAAATAAAGCACCAATGTTTATCTCATAAACCACAGCATTGTTGAATGCTGTCAAAATTGTTTTATCAGCTATGCGGTTGCAAAACCCGTCGATTAATGTCGATTTGCCCACGCCGCTATCGCCAATAATGATAATGTGTGGTTTAAGTTTGCGGTTTAGTACCTCTGTTATTGTTTTAAGTTCGTCATCGCGGCCGATTAACAGAGTACTTTCTTTGTGGCGGTACCTGATCTTATCGATACAATACTTATCGACAAATGATGAGTTGACCGAAGGCGATGGTGCCTCTTGATTGTTTGTTACACTGTCGCCGCCTTGAGAAAAAGCAGATTTAACGTCGGAAGGCGAAATAGGAAGCGACTTAAGCTGATCATGTGAAAAACCGACACCCGGCGTTACCAGAGCGCCAAGTAACGCGGCAAAGCTGTTATCTGCACCATTTTGCGAGACAAGCGTTTCAGCTTCTTCAATGACCGGTAATACAGAGCTGTCAGGTTGTGGATCTTCAAATGGGCGCGAAGCCTTGGGATATTCGCCGATTCTTATGTCGGCCCATTCATCAAGATAAAAAACATCTATCCCGGCAGCGTCTAATTCCTTCATGAAATTAAACGCGGGGTTAAGCAATGCTTTTACCAGATGTGCCGGGGCATACTTCTGGTTCAGATTGTTTTTTGCGAGCTTTTTTGCTATGTTAGTAACCTCTGTCAGTACATCGTCCCAGACCATAATGATTTATTTAATTGGCTCTTGTATTGTTAAGCTGCCTCATGATTTCGATATCACGTGCGAGGTCCTTATTTTCTTCTTCGTATGCTTTGATCTGGTTGTTAAGCGCATCAATTTCTTTCTTCGAATCATTTACCTGAAGTAAAAGCTTTTTGGTATTGACGAGATCCTTCATGGCGAGGATCACGTTATCGTACAATTTCATATTTTGATCTGAATTTGCAGGAATTTGCTCCTTCAGCTGAACGAGTTCATAATTTATGGTCTGCTCAATAAACTGAAAACTTTCGGGAGCTTTATCAAGCGAGTCGACCAGAACCGCGACGTGTTCAAGCCGATCCGAAAACTTCTTCTGGTAGTTGAATTCCGACAGGATCTTGTCGTTCTCATTCCTCAACACTTCGTTTTCCTTTAAAGGAAGTTTAAAATTGACGAATACCGCTGCAAAAAGCACCCCGGTTGTAATAAGGAACATTAGCAGGAATAGTAAAAATGCCGAAGCGCGTTCTTTCTTATTTAGTATTTCCATGATTTTATATTTCTATTCAGCTAAAAATGAAGGAGAAGTGTTTGGTGTATCATTGTCTTTATCGGAGCCGCCAAAGAAATTGGATTTGTCTGTCCGCACAACGTTCTCATTGACAAATATTCCGGCATCGCGTTTTTTGCCGATGTAATCCAATTGATTAAGGATATTGAACAAGTACTCAATACGCGAAATGAAGGTGGTTACTTTGTTGACAGCAGGCAAAACATCATATGTCTTATACTGGATGTTTATGGTTTCCGTAAATAGCCGTTCATAATCACCGCTCGAGATCTCGGTCCAGTCTGAAAAATAGTTAAACAGCATTTCCTTGCCATCGCCCGAAAAAGAATCAAAAGCATTTTTCATGATTCTGGCAAGGGTAGTGGTATTCTCAAGAACTTCGATTGGTTTAATATGAAAGCTGACCCACTTATTGCGTGTGATATGCTGGCTCACAAAACTGAGGATTTTCTGGCAAGCGTCAAAGACAATTGCTGCAATTACATTTTCATCCTCGGTATTATTCCTGAACCTTATTTTCTGGCAAATCTGGACAGCATTGAATTCAAGTTGTTTGAAAAAAGCTTCATAGCTCTCGAATAAAGTTATTAATGCCGAGTGGCTGTTTACGGTCATACATGGCGGAACATAATCGGTCAGGATTTCAGCGTTGTTTGCCGATGTACGGAACTTTGCCAGCGGGAACTGCAGTGCTCCGATATTATTCTGATTTACATCGGTTTCGATCGCACTTGTCAGAAAGTACCGTGGCATAGCGTTCGGAAAACGTGGGGGAACTTCGTCCATGTTTTGTTCTCCCGCAGGAATCCGCTGGTAAGGATCGATATTGAGCAGCAGGTAGTAATTGGTTTCCTTAAAATCAAAATCCTTTAGTACAATCTTTTCAGTAAAATCGCCGGTGAAGTCTGTAATTTCAATACGTCCACCGCCTGGAGTCACAGCCTTCAAAAACTTAATTGTGACGCTGAGTTCCTGATGTGCGTCAATGAAGATGGAATACAGAAATGGCCGTGTCAGATTTGTTGACAGCAAGCCATAATTAAGTTCGTTTACTCCAATATTACGGGTGTCGCGCAAACTGTCTTCAATGTTGTCCTGTAAATCGATAAAATGCTTTTTATTGATTTTCATGCCGTCTATCCAGTTTACCGGGAAATGTTTTATGTTTTCAGCCATTTTTAAGTTATATACGTTGACAGATAATTGTTGCGCCGTCTTTTATGTTGTTTGTATCGACTGCTAAATCCGGATCTATATACATAGATGTTCCGAACCATTTTGGCTTGGAATAAAAGTACCAGCCGTGAGGCTGATTTCCTTTATCAAGATAATGTATTTGGCTATTCGGATTCTTCTCGTTATAATCGTTAATAAAATAATAAAAGAGTTTCCCAAATTCAAAACCCCGAGGTGCCTTTACTTTAAAATTTATTATTTGTGTATCGTCTGCTTTCTTTTGAAATATGAAATTTAGTATTATCACGTTTCGCATATCCGATACTTGAGGCGCAGGATACTTTGAATTAGTCGGATAAAACCATCTTTTATGCAACTTGGCTGGTATTGAGACGGCGGTCTCAAAAAGACTGTAGGTCAGCGTTGGAACCAGAAACCATACTATGCTAGCTACATGGAACAGCAGGTAGTTCGACTCGCCAAAGAAGCCCCCGACCAGCAGGATAAATGCTGAAAGGAATACTGCCGATGCCACGCAGATCAGCAATTCCTTATAGATCGCCTTCGATTCAAACCTTCGGAAATAATGACGGAAAGCCATCAGATGCACGGCTCCTGCAACAGCCATATAAAGCTGCAGTGTAATTGATCGAATGCTTAAGGTTGTGTTTTTAAGGTTGTACAGGATCGCGCCTACTATCAAAAAAGACAGGCCCTGTAAAAGGATGTACAATAAGAACCGCTTTTTGTCCTGCCGGAACTTAGGTACTTTAGCGCCAATAAGAACACTAATTAAAAGGCCAATTCCTATCACTATCAGAAAATAGAGAAGAACCTCACCTCCGCCAATATAATTTAAATATCGTCTCATAAAACTGTTGAAATGCCTAATCTGGATTTATATGTTGTTTCCTGATCCATCGTAAAAAGCTCGTCATCAGGATGTAAATGGACCTCAAATGAAAATTGTAGATGAAGAGGAATAAACAAGTTAAAAAAAGTGTTCAAAAAATTGTCCAGCACTTCATCAAAAAAATAATAAGACAGGTTTTCAGGGTTATGAAGCGGGCCAATCGAAAAATGATATTTTTTCAGGAAGATGTACTCACTGCTTTCCAATGTAGTATTAATCCCCATGATCATCTCACTTGGAGCTGCAGCAACATCAAAAACATGTTCCAATTTTATGTTTTTTGCTGTGTATGAAATTTTCTCCCCTATAATATTTTCAAGAACTTTGCAGGTTTGGCCAATATCCTGGTCTACATTATCCTTCTGCTTCATCAGCGCGTAAAATAGCTTTACCAGCAAATGCTCGGGAAGTTCCTTTTCTATGCCAAGGATTATTTTAATGATATCTGCAATACCATTTGTATTAATGGTAGAGAAAAAATCTGACTCGTAGCGCTCAATTGCATGCCTGAAACGAAAGAGCTCATTCTCAAGCGGATTATAAAAATGACGCGCCTCCCTTTCTTCCTTCTTTCTTGTTTTAAATTCCTGCACAGGATCATCCCTATACTCCTTTCCCTGCTGACTGTGCGTAATGCTTTCCGGCAGTATGTCGTAAAATCCGTCGCGACTGGTATCTATGTTAAGTACATCCGGATTCGAACTGTCCTGCGTAATATTCAAAACATCTTTGCTGAATTTTCTAAAAAACACACCTCTTGACCTGAATACGATGTCAAGATCATCTATCTTCTGGTCCAGGAGCGCATCGTAAAGCAGTTCAGCTTTTAAATCGAAATTACTTAAACTGCGATAGTTTTCTGTAAAGTAGTTATTATCGGCCATTGTTATTGCTGGAATCGTCCCGCTGTTACGAATTCTTTTTTCCAAACACCTTTATTAAAATCGAAAATTTTTGCTGCTCCGCCGCGCGGGCTTGCGACAAAAAAATGCGCATTTGTCAAATATATCCCTACATAAGTTACTGGTCTGTCCTTTGCTGAACTGAAAAACAGCAGGTCACCCTCTTTAAGTCCTTCTGTTGAAGTGTTGTGTTTAATTCTCTTGTCAGCATATAAATCAACAAGCATATTGCTGACTTTCCGATTATACACTTTTTCATAAAGCGCCGCAATGAGTCCCGCGCTGCTGATTTCTTTTTTTGATGTTCCCGAAGGCGAATATTTTGATCCTTCCCATTCTCTTATGAACGAATATAAATTGTAATTACTGATTTGGGATTCGGACGTGTTCATTTTGGACGCGAAATATTTTTTATCCTCGGCTGATAAAGTATTCTTGCTGCTAGCAGAAGCCGGACCGCCAGCCTCTTTGTTTACATATGCATCGGTAATGATATATTCCTTTTTTGGTGAGCAAGCAATTATCCCTAATGCAAATAACCACATGATTGCTGCGTTTTTACGTGTGCGAAAGCTTCTCGGGAAAGTCATTTTTTAAATTATATTATATTGTAGTTATGATTCTGCACCATGGCCTAAAAGGTGTCTCAAATATAAGCAATAGTCAGCTGGTAAATTGACCGATTCAAAATATGTGCTGATTTGTTAACACTACGATATGCACAATTTAATAATAAAAGATGAAACTACCATGCTATATTATTAATTTAAAGAATCAGTGTTAAAGTGGATAAATAATCGTTAAAAAGCAATGTTACTTCGTATATTTATACTTGCTTTGTTATAGACACTACAATTGCTATAGTATTGAGATTACTATTTTTTAGGCGGTAAATAATTACGACAACCGAAATTCAATTTTTTTTACGCAATGTATAAAGGAGCTCAAATAAAGACTCATTTCGACGGAAAAATATTATTATTTTTTATCATCCTCTTTGTTGTGTCCTCACTTTTATTTGCATTTCAAATTAGCAGTAAATCTGGCTGTGAATTAGCTGATTTTAAGGTTGACGCGCCGAAGCTGAAATCTGGCGAACTGATAACCTTCTATGACAATACTGACGGCGCCTATGCATGGGAATGGGATTTTGGAGACGGCAGCAATATTGCATATCGATCAAAAGCTGTCCATGCGTTTGGCAAACCGGGTACATATAACGTAAAGTTGATGGTCAACGGTTCGTGCCGCGTTGAGAAAGTTATTAAAATTACGTCAGAGCAAGAGGTGTTGAACACTGCCTTAATTCCAAAAGCTTATGGTCCAAGTGTTGTTTACGTGGGCGAAACCGTTCAGTTCAACGATAGCACAAAACATGCAAATTCATGGGAATGGCGCTTCGGTGACGGCCTCCAGATTGATGCCATAGATCAGAATCCGCAACATGTTTACCGCATTCCTGGTCAGAAATATGTGTCTCTTGTGGTCAATGATGACATGAAGCATATCAAGCAGTTTAAGGTTACTGTATTGCCTTCGAAGAAATCAGAAAAAGATCATGTCATTGAAAGAATTGAGAGGCGAAACAATAGTAGAGCGGAGGTCATTGAGGAATATGTGAACAATATTCCCGAAGAAGAAGGTCCTGAAATAGCCAATTTAACCGAAGAAAAGTTCAAAGCTTTGCTCCTTGGCGTTTCAGAGAATAAACTGTCGTACCAGAACATGCTGCGGTATTTTTGCACAGATAATCTTCCATTGGTACAATTGAGAAATGGCAAAACCATGTCTTTGAAGGCCCTTGACGATGCGGTTCGAAATAAAGGTATCCGAATAAAATCAGTTACACTTAATCCTGATAAAAACGGATGCGTAAGCGTAATAGCGCTCGATTATAAAAACAAAGGAATCTTATAAATAATGTATAACACGAAAAAAATACAAAATGGCAAAAACATTTTCGAATAGTTACGGTATTGGTGGTAATGAGGTAAGGCAAGAAGGATCTGAAAGCATCCTGGAAATTCCTCAGAACAAAACATTAATAGCGCAAAAGCTGACGCCAAATACTCCTGTAAGGCCTGAGATTGTCACAGGTTTACAAAACATGGATGATGTATTCGAGCACTTTGATCCACGTATTAATGTGGCTTTCGAAAATGGTGAGGGCAACATTGTCAGGGAAGAACTTGCTTTTAAGAATGTGGGTGACTTCTCAATCAATGGCCTTGTAGCACAGAGTATGTTTCTGCAGGATCTCAAAACAAAGAACGAGCACTATCAGAAAATGATAAAGCAGTTGAAGACAAATAAAGTCCTGAAATTAGCTCTGCAGGATCCTCAAGCAAAACAATCTGTAATCGAGGCTCTGGAAGCACTTATTAATGAAATCGAACAAAGCGATAAATAATTTGATATGACAAACAAGGAAAACACTAAAGCTGTATTAAACAATTTAGACGAAAATAAAAACCAGTCCCGGACGCTTGAGCAAAAGATTGAATCCTTCATTCAGTATGGCGGTTTCGACTTACTCGAAGGGGCTATTGAAGGAGTACAAAACCTGAACCCGGAGAGAAAAGCCCGCAAAAATATTTTTTTAAGTGAAAACAGCAAAAAAGCAGAGCGATCATCTTTAAAAAATGTACTTAAGCTATGGGCTGATTCCTTAAAATCTTCCGAAAACATTATAGATCTTGTTGCAGAAGGAACCCGTAAGTCTGAAGAGGCGGAAAAAGCGTTAAAGAAAAATCTTGCTGTTGCAATTAATGAATCACGCGAGCTTGAGGAAAACTACAGGACACTTCAGTTATTTTTCAAGAACACTGAGGAAAGTAAGGTCAAAAATATTTCAATCATGAATGCCGAGCTGGATCAGCTAAAGGATCTTGACAACTCGCGATTTATCGACAATGTACAGGAAGAGCTTGTAAATAGTTACGACCGTCTGGATTTAAGGCAAAATTACGGAATGCTTGTTATACCAGGCTACCTGGGTTCTAATAAAGTAATTGAGAAGTGGGCAAAAATAGCGTACGACAATAAAGTGATGTTGATAACAGATTTTCAGCATCTTGATGAACCGGATGATGTTATGGAAATGTTTGAATCTGCCAATCTTACCGGAGGCGATACGTACCGTTCCAATGTAATGATGACCTGTAACTGGCTTGTTGGTCGGGGAAAATATGATGAGATAGAAGAGGAAGACCATCTATACCTGCCACCGTCAACTGCGCTCGCGGGGAAGATTTACAATACATTGATGTCGCAGGTGACAGCAGGTAAGAAATTCGGAGGCATTAACGAAGTCGACGGAGTGAAGTTTGACCTGAAGAAGAGTGAGATAGCAAATCTTGAAAATTTAGGACTGATCCCAATGGTGAATGAATATGGGAAAGTAATGGCGTTTTCGGGAAAAACTCTTTTCAACGGCGACAATCTCGGACTACAGACGTATTCAGTTGTGCGGGTTTTTGATTACGTGACAAAGGTGTTGATGGACTTCCTGAACAGGCGCGCGTTCGAAAACTTCAATGCTAAGACACGAAAAGAAATTTTAAACCAGATCGTTAAATTCTTAGATAATGTTTCGGGTCCGGATAAATTAATTGAGGATTTTGAAATCAAACGTTTCGAGCAGGATCCAAATCAAAAAGATAGAATATTTCTTGACATTCGCCTAAAGCCATATTTCCCTGCAAAGAATTTTCTGATCAAAATGGATGGTCAAAAAGGCGATGAAGGAAATGAATGGGATACAGAGTACGCCGACGTAAATTAACTATCGAAACCGTATTTGGTAACCTTGGCTAAACGCAGATGATTAATTAATCAACTAAATTAGGCAGACGTTAAAAGCACAGCAGCAGATGTTATTCAACAATTAATTCTAAATATATTATTATGTCTTTCAAATCAAAACTCAAAGTCGGCGGAAAAGAATTAAATATTCTTAATGCTTCGTATGATCTGCATCAGGAAATCGATGCCAGTGGCCGCCCTTCATCAGTTACCCGCGGAGGTACTATCAACTTAACCGTCGAATCTACTGGAGATTCATTCTTTTTCGAATGGATGACCAATAATTTTGAACGAAAAGATGGATCAATCCAATATGTAAAAAGAGATACCGATGCAAAACTTAAAGAAATGAACTTTAAAGAAGGCTATCTTGTCAAATACAGAGAAGAGTTTGATGCTACTGATGGAAATCCGCTTGTTGAAACATTTACAATTTCTGCCAAAGAAATTTCTTGTGGAGGTGGAGAACACATTAACGAATGGGTTTAATCGATTTAGAACTTATTGAAATGCAATGATAAAGGGTTTTAAATAAAGCCCTTTATTATTATTTCACTAACGTACTTTTAACTTTTAAACTATTTGATATGTCTTTCTTAGCTAAGCTTGAAATTGATGGTGAAGCGATGAATGTATTGGAATTTCAATGCACTCTTGGCCAGGAAACCGATATTAGCGGTAAACCGTCTGCCGATCCTTCTGGCGGGAAAATCCGCCTTGTCGTAGAATCCACGAAAAGCACGATGCTGTTTGACTGGATGATCAGCAATACACAAACAAAAAACGGCAAACTTACGTTTTACCGAAGGGACGCCATTTCTAAAATGCGCGATATCAATTTTAAAGAAGCGTACTGCGTGCGTTATGACGAACACTTTATAGCATATAATGCGATGTCGATGAGAATTGAAATTGTTATTTCCGCTAAAGAAATAAATATGAGTGGATCTCAGTTCGTCAGGAACTGGCCTTTAAAACTTTAATTAATGGATACTCTGGATGTAATCTTTATCAAAGGGTTAGCTAGGTTGTTCAACTCAGCTGTACCAACTATGAGTGGCACTGCCGGCGTTGGTGCCCAGACTTATTTTGAAGATTTTGATCCAATGACTGCAGGTATGAAAATGAATATTGAAAGCCTTTCCGAAAGGATTTTTTTTCGATCCAGTACATCTAACCGAGTTTCTGCCTTTCAGGAAAGTGGCATTTCGTCAGATGTGGCTTTTTCTGACCTGTATAGTTCACCTGTTAGCATGGCTAATTGCGGACTTACAGCTACAGTCGGCATTGGTTACTCATCTACTAACAAGCAAAGTGCAGATAAATTTAGCGCAATAAATGTTTCGGCGATTACCAACAATAATTTATGTAACAGCAGGAAAAGTAACGACTTTAATTTCATGCCACGCTCTGGTTTCCGGGAAAAGAACGTCATAAGATTTAACGGTTACCAGCTTATTACTGCAGATGTTGCAAGCAGTTCTCATAATAACGAAAATGATCCTTTCCGTCTCAATAATAATCAGGGGAGTTTGCATCCTGAATGGTTCAACCGACAAGGTGCAGCAAACGACAGCCACTCGATTGCCCTAGGATTATCATCTGAGGAATTAACAGACAAGAATCAGTTTCATGTACGTTTCCATGAAAATCTGCATGCAAAATCCCGACATTTCTACTTGGTGCCACGCACTGACAATTATTGATTTTGCTATCACTTAAAATTTTGGCGATAAACTTGACGTGACGGTACAACTAGATTATGTATATGTAGTAATGCAGAAGAACGTGCCCGATAGAAAAAACACATAATTATGCCGATAAGCACCCAAATAGATATTAGGATTGCGGGAGAACCTTTACGGCGATTCTCGAAATTGGTTATTAACCAAAAAGTCCACGCACATCACCGGTTTTCGTTGCTGCAACCACTTCCAAAAGAGTTCGTTGAACAAGCGATCGATAAAGCACAGAAATATGTTGGTCAGTCGATCCACATCGAAATTAAACCAAATAACACCACTACTGATGCGCCATTGCTCTTTAATGGAATTATTACCGAGACACAGATAGCCCGAACAGCGGGAGCATCAGGAGGAATAATTATTAACGGTTATAGTCCCACTATAATATTGGAAGGTACACCGCACACGCGATCCTTTAGCAATTCCACACTAGTTAATATTGTGAATGAAGTAGTGAAAAATTATCCAAAAGATACTCTTAAGCCTTCAGTTGAAGTCCAAAAAGACAGTTCATTATCTTATACCGTTCAGTATGCCGAAAGTGATTTTAGTTTTCTGTGCAGGATAGCACAGAAAAAAGGACAGTGGTTTTATTACAATGGAGAGGAATTGCGGTTTGGTAAACCTACCTCAAAAACTTTTACGCTTGAGTACGGACGTACACTGCACTCTTTTAATATTGAGATGCGTGCAAAATCACTGGCATTTGAATATTTAGGTTACGACCCGTCAAATGGCGATACCCAAAAGGCAAGCTCGCTCGAAATTGATTTTCAGGCACAGGGATATTCGAAGGCGATGTTCGACTCCTCCAATAAGTTATTTCCAACAGAATCCACCATGTTGTATTCGCATGCGTTGGAAGAAGGAAATTCGCGGTCCCATCTTGTAGAAAGGGTTACTACACAACTTCAATCCCGGTCAGCTGATTTGGTGACTGTCAAAGGAGATTGCGATGAAACTGGAATCCGTATAGGTGATGTAATAGTTATCAAGGAACCTTCTTTTTCTTTAACAGGTAACGTGATTGATGGCCTGCAGGAACAAAACTTCGGCAGTTATATCGTAACCGACATCATGCACATTTGTGACGAATCAGGTAATTACCACAATACATTTGACGCAGTACCCGATACCGTGATGTCGCCTCCATATGGTAATGTGCATAGTTTTCCGTCAGCTGATTCGCAACCGGCAACTGTAGTGGCTAATAACGATCCTGCAGGACTTGGACGAGTACAGGTTGCTTTCGCCTGGCAGACGGCAAGCGGGACAAATACGCCTTGGGTTCGTATGGTAAATCCGCACACAGGAGGCGGAAAAGGTTTTTATTTCGTGCCGGAAGTAGGCGAGGAAGTACTTGTAGCTTTTGAAGGTGGCAATGCTGAAAAGCCATTTGTCCTGGGATCAATGTACAGTGGTGCTGCGTCAAGCGGATATGCAGATGAATCCAATACAGTTAAAGCAATACATACCCGTAGCGGGCATATCATTAAATTTACTGAAGATCAAAGCATTGTAATTACCGATAAAAGCGGAAATGCAATAGTACTTGATACGACGGGTAAGAACATTAACATTACAGCTCCCGAAACGGTAACAATTAGTGCCAAAAACATCCAGTTGAATGCGGATGAGAGTATCACGTCGAGCGCTGGAAAAAACATCTCGGCAACAGCCGCGGGCGACATCGTACATTCTGCATCAGGAAATATAAATGAGCTATCCGACAGCCGCACTGAGATTGTAGAGAAGGATTATATCCGTACGTCGGCAACATCGGTAGAGATTGCTGAGGAAGTGACCCTAAACAGTACCAAAGAAAATATATTGATGCAGAGCGCCAAGACGGTAGCTTTTAACAGCGGAGAAAAATCAAATATATTCTAGCTAAGAATCGTATAAATTTATTTTATGGCAATAGTTAAATTAGCTAAAAACATGTCTGTCACGGTAACGAATAATTACACAGTGGTAGCTGCAAAACTTCAAAAATCAGCCGAATCAGTAAAAATCGATGCTACGAAAAATAACCTGATGCTGAATTGTATCAAGAAAATATGTGCTGTCGGAGAGACAAAATACAAGTAACATAGAGAATAGATGAAAATACGAATTTACAAATATGTTCTACTGTTTCTCATAGCAATGCTCAGTACATCAGTAAGTTCCTGTCAAAAAACCAAAATGGAAGAAAAATTTGAATGGTCGGGTACGCTATCTGCTCCTGATGAATATCCCGTAGAAGTATATGAAGGGATGCTGGTTTCGGAAAACTTCACGCAATACTTCAAAGACTGGGGCATTGTTAATCCCGGATGGGGTACTGCAGGTGGTACAGTGGTGATCGGTCCCGATTTAAAGACAATTCCATCGCGCCTTGAAATCACCTGGCTTTCGCTTGTCGAGAATAAATTTTACTCAGGACAATTTGATTTGCCTAAAGAAAAAATAGTTCAGATGTTCAAACAGGGGTTTCTAAATGATCAGAATGAAAAGGAAACATACGACACTATAATTGCGGGCCTGGCGCCTGGCGGTACTGTTGTAATTTGGCTTATGGCAGCGGGACGGCAGGTAGAGGTAGCAAAATTCCAAGCTCACAACATACAGATAGACCCGGCAGGAATTTCTGAAAACGACAAATACATGTTTGAAGCTGGTTACAACGAAACAGTATTATCATCAATTAACGTTCTTAAGCCTGCCACTAAAGAAAAAATAGCAACAGTGGGTTATACCGGTATTAATAAATATGGCGACACATATCGGATCAAATATAATTGGAAGCCAAGTATCTTACTGCCGGCAGGTGGAAAACTTATGCATTTTACAGCAACTTTGTATAACGGAGAAATGGAGAAGCTAGCAGGAGAACTGTTAGCAACGGCTGACTATACACCAAGAGCTATTCCAGTAAGATGTAATATATATTGGATATCTGCTCAAAACAAAGACCACGGTGCGCGCGTATCTACCTTTGACGAGAAAGAGATACTAAATGCTTTTAAAGGACTGGGGTCGGAAAAGGTACAGCTTGTTCTTGAAGTTGCAGACGATACTTCTGTGAAAATATATCTAAAAACAGAAAGTGGCTCGCAGGTGCAGATAAACAATGCCAATATCAAAACACAATAATTAGGGAAGATTATGGCAATCAATGTAACATTTGGCGACTACAATCCAACGGAGGAAGAAGATATTCTGGCCATTAAAGTTGACATTGACCTATATTTTGATGGTACGGGAAATAATATGGTAAACATTAAGGAGCGGGCAATGAACACGCCTGCCTTCCAAAAGAACGGAATGTCTGATGATGAAGATACCAGCTATTATGATGACAGGTCAAATGTAGCGCGGCTATGGGAAACATCGTCGCAAGAAACAAAGATTTATATTGACGGAATTGGTACCGAAGAGCGTCAACAAGATTCAAAAAAATTGGGGGGTGCATTTGGCACCGGACCTACAGGAGTGAAAGGAAAAGTTCGCATCGGCTGCGAGAAAGTAGCTGCTACCGTCAAAAAACAGGTGGACAAGACGGGTGCAGTGAAAGTCACGATGCTTACACTAGATGTTTTTGGATTTAGCAGAGGCGCTGCAGCTGCCCGGAACTTTGTACATGAAGTTGGCCGCGCAGCACATAAATCGAAATTGCAAACAATCGTCGTAGGGCGCAGCGCAATTACACAGCGACAAGATAGCGAAGGCAATGTTACATCTTTAGAGGAATTACCTGCGTGGGGACTTCTGGGACAAGAGTTGAAGAAGAAGGGTATAAAGGTAGACGCACTTAGGGTAAGGTTCCTCGGGCTTTTTGATACTGTTTCCTCGTATTCCCGATATTTTTCTGTCAGTCCAAATTTTGGCAATGACATCAAAGAATTACATCTGAATCATATAGGGCATGCGCGAACCATTATTCATTTTACAGCACAAGACGAACACCGTGAAAATTTCTCGCTGACACATGTACCCATGGGGATCGAAAAAAGTTTTCCTGGCGTGCATTCAGATATTGGAGGCAGTTATAAAGACGGGCCCGAGGTGATAAAGCAACTTGAAACATCTTGGACTACACGTACTAAACTTGATGTTTTTGCACGTAAACTAATCGAGGACGGTTGGTATAAAGAACACGAACTGTCAATTACGGCGACCAACCTATTTTTAGCCTTAAAGGGCACACGTGAGAGAGTAACAAATACCTACAGCTACATCCCATTGCAATTTATGGCAGACATTGGAATTAGCAAGGGAATTCCTTTTAGAACTGCAGTTCTGGAGAATAAATACAGTATTAACAAAGACGCATTACTTCTACGGGTTAAAAAAAGGCTCAAAACCTACATCTTTGATGGCGGGCCCGCCTATGTTTTCGTTCCAAACAGCGAACTACCCGAACAAAAGGATTTAAGGGATCTTCGGAATAAATACTTGCATTGGTCTTCTACACGCGAAGGTCTTGGTATGGACCCTAACAGTGACAGGAAGAGAGTCACTTATAATTAAGATTATGATAGCCAATAAAAATCTTGAATCGTTAAGAGAAACCAACTTTCATAAGTTAGATTTTACACAATTTCAGAAGCATTATCTGGTAGAACTTTTATTTGAGGAAGATGTAAATACCCGGACAAGGATTACGCATGATGTATTTGTGAAAACCATTGATAAATTAAATAATGATTTATATGTGATTTCGGTTGTTCAGTGGAATTTCTTGGTAAATAATGCTAAGCCTGATCTCATATTCGAACAATTGGCGGAGAAGTGCCATCGGCCTCTCGAAAATCTAGTCTATTATGTTAACAAAGACTGGCAAGTGGTTGGGATACAAAACCATAATGAGATCGTTAACAAATGGCGCATCCAAAGAGAAAAGATGGAACAGGAATATACAGGTGAGATATTTACCAAGTATATAGATATGCATGAAGCGGTGATCATAAACTACGAGGTACTACTGCACAAATTGAAGCAAGCAACGTTTACATCGCAATTTTTTTATCCGGTTTATAAAGCTTCAAGTGTCGGACAGGTGATTAACCAAAAAGAAGTTGTAAATTTTCTAAATATAAATTACGAATTTGATCTGGACCTATATACGTCGCTGAAAGAACTTGCAGAGAAGCGCGAAATTATTATAATAGATAAAAAAATCAACGACGAGGAGAACCGGAATCTACAAATGCCGGTTGACGAGTATCATGTAAAATATGAATTGGCTAACGATTTGACCATTAATAACGTTGTAGGTATATTCAAAAATCATCATCGGAAACTGACATTCACAATTGTAGAAAAATCCGATATTGAAGCATAAAATAACGAGCTATGTCAGAAAAACATTTGGTTTGCCACGGGGCCATATGCCAGTGCAACTTTGGTACGTTGCCTGATAAGCTTGCCGTAAAAACACATAAGAAAGAATATATCAACGATTCAAAAGGTGCTAAGAAGCTTATCGCGACAGATAAGGATATAGCACAACCGTTCGAAAAAAACTTTTTTGGATCCTGTGCCAAACTGAACAATAACCCTTGTAAAGTGGTTGTAACCGAATGGAAAGGGTTCTATGAAAAAACCACGTTGGCCCATGGCGGCAAAATCTTACTTGAAGACTCGAAAGCTACGTGTCCGATTGGTGGGCCTGAGTGCATCAAGATTACCTTTCACGGGCAGGTTGCCGAAGTAACTGCATCAAACGTTAAAAATGCGAGTGCGGAATCTATGTCAGCACTAAATCCGCTTGTAGATACTGCCGATCTTGAAGACGAATCACCTGATTATTATTAAAATGAGAGGAATAGCAGCGATAACAGGTACAACTACGCCACTGATTGGGGAGGCTGCTTTCTATGAAGTAAGCAGGCTATATGCCGGTACTGTAATCAGTAACTATAATTCAGTGAAGTGGAAGGTTTTCCGTGAACATAACGGCCAGTGGGTCGAATTGCGGGGGACGCTGAAAACCGGACGAAGGGTCTCATTTACATTTCCGCAAAAGTGGTATGGCAAACGGCTGCTCATTGAGGCTTATGTCTCAAATCCAGAGAAAAAGTCTCCTCCCGGATTAATCATCCGGCCGGTACAAGGCCCAAAAAAAATTAAGCAGATTCAAATTAAAGACGCTAACGGCAATCCGTTGTCGCAGAAGCCCCGGTACGGTCAAAATGTCACGGCACAAATTTCTACCGAAAATATGTTAGGGGATACCTTACGCCTCAGTTTATGGGAACGGGATACAATGACTGCCAGCGGCCACGATCCTGTTAATAATCAAAGACTTTGGAGCGGAACCGTAAAAGTTACGGCAAATAATGGCGTGGCAAGCAAAAGGATTCTGTTGAGTCCGGCAATGATGACCGAAGCTAATAAAAATTTATTTGAAGGTGGCGAGCACGAATATTACATGGTTGTGCAAGCTGATAACACTCCGGCAAAACATTCCTCGCAAACCGTTGCCGTTCAGAATGAAATTGTCCTAAGTCCAAATGCACCGCGCCCGGCAGCAACACCAACTGTACAACAGCGCGCTGCCGCGATCTGGGATCAGGTTAGTGTGAGCGTACGTAATGCATTTGGCATCGATGAAATGCCTGCAACCGGCCAAACGGCGACAACTGTCAACACAGGCGGATCCGGGCAAAATTGCGGCGAACGCTATTGTGTTAAAAGAGGCGAAAGAAGCGAGCTCATCAGAGAAGTAAATATCCGCCTTTCAGGATTTGGCGGCAATATTCCCACCGATGAATTTACTGCCGATACCGAAAAAAACGTCAGGCAATTTCAAAAGGACTACATGAAAATTGCACCTACTGGTAAGATTTGCGGAAACACAGTCAAAGCTGTAGATGAATTTGGATCCAAATATCTATATAATTTTGCAGAGTCTGCATGCCGGTGCAATACCTGCAGTGGTTATGGAGATGGCAGCAACAAAGGCGAATATACAGGTAGCACTCATACCGAAGCCTATCATAAATATGAATATCCAGGCATACATCGAAGTTTGTTTTGGGCGCTAAAAGCTATAGTCTTCTATATGGAAAAAGACGGTGGCACATACTCAATGAACAGAATAAGCTCGGGATATCGCTGCCGCGTTGATAATGCAAATAATAACAGAAGTACTACAAACCACATGGGCAAAGCCCTTGACATAACCTTCAACAAGAACGGCAACAGAACAAGGGTGGTTTCGGATCTTGAAGCAATTCGAAGGGATTTCTTTGTAAAATATGCCGGTGCTCAATTTTCTTGGCCGGCTTCGAATAAATTTAGTCTGGAGACTACCGCCCAAGGTGCCTCAACGTGGGTACATTATGATGTGCGAAGCTTCGACAGTATTTACCTTTCTGATCAATATTTTGCTAAGACAAATGCTGCGGTACTAGGTGAGCCTATGGCGGCTCTTGCTGTTACAAGTGGATTTGTTCAGATGTGCCAGTGCATGGGCATGGGGAATAATTCTGTTGCGGCAGCTGAGAATGCTGCCGGTTGCTTTTGCAATGATGACCTCACTGAACAGGTTTTAAGAGAATTGGGTATATCCGCGACAAGGGCATCAACATTTCTTGAAGTGATCAATAAGACCTGCGAAGATTATGAAATTAATACATGTCTTCGCAAATCACACTTCCTGGCACAACTCATTCACGAATCTGGTTCCTTTCGATTTACAGAAGAGATTGGCGTTGCCGATACAGCTTATGGTGGATTTAAGGGACGTGGATTAATACAAATTACTGGAGAAGCTAATTATACCGCATACGGTGCGTATGAAAATCAAGATTTCACGTCAAGTCTTGCAAATAAGAAAAAATTGGAGGAACTTCCTTATTCGGCGCGCTCCGCAGGCTGGTTCTGGAAGGAAAGCGCAAGCTTGAATGACGAAGCGGATGCAAATGATTTTATTTTTATAACAAGGACGATCAACGGCGGCTTTAATGGTTACAATGACCGACTGGCTCATCTCGTGACCGCTTTCGATAAAATATACAGCAAATGCGATAACGATAGCGGAAAGACGACCGTATACAGTTTTGAATCAAGTAAAGCGTACAATGACAACCGCGGATCATTTGCGTGGGGATTATGGCACGATCCGGGATTAAGTAAAGGAGGCTGTACTAAGGATAAAGCAAAGGCCATTGCCGGTTACGAAAGATTTATTGCGCGGGTACCCGATAATTATTCGGAAACGAACTGGTATGGAATACGGGATATTGGAAGTTTCAGCAACCTGAAAGTAAGCCGTGGCAATAGATTTTACGTCAAAGTGCTCGATGCTGCCAAACAGCGCCTTGCCGCATTAAAAGCATAAACACATGAGAAGACTTCTGGCGGTTTTGATGTATTGTTTAGTGGTAATTTCTTGTCACGCGAGGGATCATACCGCTTCACCGGCAGCAACGCATCAACCCGAGGCCAAGGCAGATTCCGTATATTTCTCAATCGAAAGTCTTTGTAATTTTAAGGTCCAGTTTACAGGGGCTGATAGTGCAAAGGCTACATTTAATGGCAAAGTGCATACTGGAACCATTCAAAAGAACAAAAACTCGACAGGTTTTTTCGATTTTGTTGAGGCGGGTAAGATGCTCTTTATGTTTTCTTTCGAAGACGACGCCCTCCTGATTGTGAACCAGCAATACCAATTCACCTGTGAGGCGGCCAAAGTCATAGAACTTCAAAAGCTTATAAGTGACGAGGCAGTTAAACAAAGGTTTGCTGAATATATGGCTGAAAGGCCTGACGAATGGCATAACATAGAGGCTCTAAACAATAAAGCATTCTATTTAGCGGAAGTCAAATATTACGCAACATCTGTATATATATTACGACAGGTCTTGCAGAAGGATCCTAATCGGGCAGTAGCATGGCTTAATTTGGCCGACAGTTTATGGGAATTGGGAAATCGGGACGAAGCCCGCAAGTCCTATAATAAGTACATAATGTTGATAAAAAATCAGAAAAAAGATGAAAAAAAGATTCCAAAAAGGGTTTTCGCCAGAACATAGCCGCATCAGTTTAAAGCACAGTTACTTTGTAGCGTTGCTGATCATGATGCAAATCATGTTTATAAGCTGCAAAAAGACAGCACACGTACAAACATCAGAAGCGGAAATATCATATAAGGTGCCGGAGACGATTGCGGATCCGTCGGCTCCTGTTGTGGATCATGAAGCTTCCGTCAATACAGCTGAAAATGATGAAGATATAGACTTTGAAGAATGTTTTAAGAAAAGCAGATATACGCTCCCATATTCCCGTACAACAGATTATAAAAAGGCCACCTATGAAACCCTGCCGTGCGAGATCGATGGTGTAGAAGAATTTTTATGCAACAACCGGGGACTGCGGTATATTTCGCTTCCCAAGTTTAACAATGTAGATGTTGTCCTTGTTCCAATGGACTGTGCCGATTTCGAGTACCGTTATATTTTATTAACAACTTTAAATAAAAAAGTAGTGTCAAATTTATACGTAGAAGGAGAATGGTATGAGCCTGGAGACGAGGGTTATAAAGAAATATCCACTTTTACTATTGATGCTAACTATAGAATCACCGTTACTACAAATAGTACAGAGAAAGGCAAAACGAGCTTGAAGGAAAAGTTATCCTACCAGCTTATGAATGATGGAAAGCTAAAAAAAGTATAGGATGATCATCCCTATTTGTGGAGTGTCATATACAATTATCGCACTTTCAGGTGGAGGATATAGAATTTTTCGAAAAGCTAACTTCAAGGTTGCTTTATAAAATTTTAGCCACTTCGAAGTGCATCCCGTCTTGCCTTGTGAAATGTCCGCCCCAATAAAAGCCGTTATCATTCGCAATAGAAACAAGTTCTCTCACCGATCCTTTCTGACCTGCCAAGGCAGGAACTGTTCCTAATCTGTTCCATGCGATATTTATATCGAAGGCCGTTCCAAAGGCGTGATTGCTTAACGTCTTCCTGCTGCCACGAATAAAACGTGGATTGTATGTTCCGCCCCAGGTTATAACCAAATGTAACAAATCGGCTTCTTCCCAATCAAGCCATAGCTTCTGTAACTGGGGCGCTGCTTTTTTATGGAAGTAAGTTTTTTTAATTCCTGCTATTTTGGAAATCTGCGGAATATTGATGCCGATGATGTTGGCTGCCTGCCATCCGTCGGTGACTTGTATATGCTCGGCGCAATCCGGCATAGGAGCGTGTACGAACGAAAATTTCCCAAAAAGCTTTCGTTTTTCATTGTCTGTAAGTAGTGGTTTAAAATTAGGTTTTGGCGGCCAGCCTGCACTAAATTTATCAGTGTTGTTGTCTTCGATCAACCCAAAACCAAGCAACATTGCAGTGGCATACGATTTATTTCCTACGATTCCGTCAGCTGTAAGTCGATGTTTCTTCTGGAATTTAACGGTCGACTCCATAGTGCGCAACCCAAAATCCCCGTCAACTTTTCCTAAATAAAATCCCTGACCCATCAAGAAGTATTGCCACTTTTTGACTTCTGCACCCGAGCTGCCTGTCTGTAAAACTTTTAAACCTGCCATAAGTATATAGTTTATTTTTTGTCATCTTCAAGCAGTCCGCGTTTTTCCATGTCGGTAATGATTGTGTCAATAAAAAACTCGGCCGCCATATCTTTTCCAACGCTTTTGCCTATAGCGAGGTAGATGTCGGTAGCTTTTGTTGTGATCGGACTGGTCACTTTACTGATCCACGATTTTTTTCGAAGCCGTCGCACGACAGGACTCTTTCCTGCTTCACTCACTGCTGCATCAGGCTTGGGGTTTCCTATATTGTCAAACACGCATTTTATCCTTTTTTTAAACTTTTTTTCAAGGCTCAGGATATACGACAGCTTTATTTTAGGATATGGATAGATAGATTCCTCAGCAGGCACCACAATCTTATAACCCACAGTGTCATCTCCTTGAACCCGCAGATCCGGTAAGATCGGCAAATACATTTCTGCATTCAAATTCTGCTTGCCGTAGTTCGAGTCGCTGTACCCAAATTGTAAGATTGGATTGCCCGCATTTTCGGGAACTGTAAAATGATTTTGAAGAAAACGCTGGCAATTGCGTCGACCCAGAAAAAAGTCATGCTTCCTAAAATCCTTTGAAAAGAACCCTCCAAAGCCACCCAAGGAACCACATGCGATCGTAAATTTTTCTTTTTCGCGCACCGGCATCAGCAGGAACCTGGTATAGTCATTACTTAGGTAGGCACGACGTACCTGCTCATCTTTCATCATCAGTTCGCCGCGCATGGCAGAGAGAATGGCCGGCACTACATTTTTCCACGCTTTTTTAGGAACGAAATCTTCGGGTTCAGCAATATCTTCATCATTCGGAAAGGGATCTATCATCAGGACCATTGAATCAAAATCCGATGCACTTGTCTTTGTCTCATACGAAGGTTCCTTTGATTTTCTTCTGTCGTCAAGTAACTGCTGTGTAAGTTCGTAAGGCTCATTATTGATAACACCTCCGTCAACATTCAAAGATAGAAAATCTCCTTTGGGTAAAAACTCATATTCGACACCTTCGGCACTTCCACCTGCAAGGATCAGGTTGAGGTATTTGTTACGTTCGATGTATTCGCGTTGCCGTTTCAGATCCCTGCTTTCAAGTCCGACAGGAAATGCACCTGTTGCCATAGCGGCTTGTTTCAAAACATCCGTGTTTAGCCCGGTCGAGAAGTTAACCGGAATTCTGCCATCATTAGGCAACTCCTCCGAAGTTGTCGCAGTACTGGCTTCTGAAGAAGAAACCTGCGAAAGCTCGTCTTCATTGTGGTTAAGTTTAAAAAAAGCGAAATCACGATGCATTTTCATTCTGTGTTCCCTACTTCCCGAGGAGGTTTGGAAGGTTACTTTATACGAAAATCCACGAAGGTTGGTAATTGTGGTAAAAATATCAGCATCTTTTGCTATATAGGGTCTTTTGTAACGGCTTGAATATCGTTTATCAAGTACCGCTGACGCAAGTTCTTCGACGAAAACAGAATTGAATCCGGCGCGGACCTCACGACAGGAATTACGTTCGTTATCATTTGTAATGTCGTCTGTCGCAAGCATAAAATCCATCATGTCAAGTGACTTGCCGTCGTTTTCGTTGCCACTTTTTTCTTTCAGGTTCACCCAGGAATTGTAGATGGGGTTTGCTGCTGTTACTGAATTATCATGAGCTGCAGCCTGTGTAACCGGAGCAAACTTTTCCTGCACGGCGGCCGCAGTAATTGCCGCAGTCATACCACCTGCTGAGGCTCCGCCTAAAACCTCAATTATAAAATTATGTTTTGGAATTCCGGACAACTTCCCTTCTTGCTGCAATTTTTTTGCACGCTCCCAATGTTCGAGTGCTTCAAGCAGGTAGTCCATAACGCCGGCTGTATAAGCTCCAGCCGAAACAGCACCGGCCATGCAAATGCCTGCTCGAAATGTAAAATTATTGTTTTCTTCCATAATTTAATAAATTATATATGAACAACTTACTTCTTAAATCACGAGATCCTCGTCAGCAGTTATTTCTTATGAGGAAAAGCCGTTTTAGGTCATCTGGAGGTTCAAAGTTACTTACAATGCTCCCTAAGAACATGCGGGTAAAAATAGCTACAAAGAATGTTGTTGCCATACGTATTTCTACTGATTTTCAGCAAGTTCCCGATGAGTAAGTGATGCTCAGCTTCATTTTTACCGGTACATAGCGGCTTTATGATCTTAATTTCATTAAAAATTTATTTATTACCATCACAATTTCACAATTCCACCCACTTATTATTATTTTTTTTGGCTGTGCATACAACATTTAAGTAGTTACGTTGTTAATAATAAATCTAATTTGTAAAATTGTTCTCACAAATTTGGATTCATTTCTGTGTTATATAAGATATATTAATTTAAATCGATTCGTTGCTATGATACGCATTGGAATTGTTGAGGATCATTTTCTTGTTCGTAAAAGCCTTATTCATTTAATTTCGGACTTTGCCGACATTGAAGTTGTCCTTGAGGCCGAAAATGGGCGGCAGCTAATGGAAATATTACCTTCAATACCATTGGAAATTTTGGTACTCGATATCCGGATGCCTGACATCGACGGTTATCAGGCATGTGTGTCGGTTCGGAATAAATATCCGGACATAAAAATCCTGATGATGTCGCACCTTACGAGCAGGCAAACTTTACATCGGGTAATTGCTTGTGGCGCACATGGCTTTTTCAGCAAAAATTCGAAGCCTCACGAATTGGAGATCGCTATTAAAAGTATTATGAACAAAGAATACTATTTTGATTTGGAGCTTGGGGAGGTATTACGGGAAGCGATGTTGGAAAAAAGAAGCACTTTCGCAGTCCAACAACTTAATGTAATCAGTGATCGCGAAATTGATGTTATCAGGCTTGCCGCGAAAGAAATGAACAGCTTTGAAATTGCCGACAAGTTAAACATTAATGTTCGTACCGTAGAAACCCATCGAAAACATATTATGGAAAAAACCTATAGTAAAAATTTTATT
>DASVRQ010000012.1:0-23981 GCA_036388535.1 Flavobacterium sp.
TATGCTCAGGGCCTGATCCACCAACTACATCACCAGTATTGGTACTACTTGTGCTTCCGGCAATGATAAGTCCGCCGTCGACTGTAAGCTGCATTGAACTTGCGTATTCAGCGTGAAAGCCCCCATAACATTTTTGCCATTGCAGAATGCCTAAGGCATCAAGCTTAATAGTCCAAATGTCCTTACCCCAATAACTACCATAAGACTGGCTATGGTTCCCGTCAACCCCTGAAAAATTCGACTCCGTATCGCCCGAAACTACATATCCACCATCGGAAGTTTGAACAATCGAATAAGCGTAATCATCATCCAGTCCACCATAATTGTGGCTCCACTGAGTTGCTCCAATTGCAGATAATTTATAAATTATAAAATTTCGGCTGCCGCCGGAACCTGTATAAGATGGATTGGAGCTTCCGCACACAACGTAGCCCCCATCAGAAGTTGCTTGTAGGGAATCGCCATAGTATTTTAGTTCATCATTTCCGTTAGTGCCCAAGGCGGACTGCCAGACAATATCGCCGGACGCGGTAAGTTTAACTAGCCAAAGATCCCGGTTTATATAACCATCCGTACATCCATCTGGATCATGAATTCCGATCACATCTCCTCCACAAGATGACGTATCACCTAAAAAAATATATCCGCCATCGGGGGTCTGTAGGATATTACCAGGTTTTTCGTCTGAGGCACCGCCATAAATCCTTTGCCATGTTAGGTCACCGGCGGAATTTAATTTTAAAATCCAGATATCGCTATTACCATAGTGGTTGGTTGAATTTCCGCCAGAACCATGTGCAGCCCCAATAATAATATAACCACCGTCTGATGTCTGGCGTATGTCCTTCGCACGGTCATATCCATTTGTTCCATACGATTTTTGCCATTGCAGGTTACCCACTGCGTCCGTTTTTACGATCCAGAAATCACCCGAGCCATATGTTACATTGGCGTCACCGTCGGTCGAATAACTGGTGCCGAAGATTATAAAGCCCCCGTCAGAAGTCTCTCGAACTGCTATTCCGAATTCGTAGCTGCTTCCTCCGTACGTCTTTGTCCACAAAAGACTACCATTTTGGTTGTATTTCATTAAAAAAACATCGATTCCCCCATGGTTATTACTTACGTCGCCGTTATTGGATTGGGTTGAACCAACGGTGACATAATTACCATCGGAGGTAACAATAACACTACGTAAATCATCGTGCTCAGTTCCACCCGAAACATCTTGCCACTGAATTACGGGTTGTTGCGCAACAGAATTAATCGATATTATTAGACATAAGGTTTGAAAGAAAAATTGCTTCATAGTTCGGTATTATTGTGTAATCTTTTAGGAGAAAATTAGTTGCAAACATACTTAAAAATAAGGAGCTGAGACCCACAATTGTTTGTAGCTAATTTTAATCATTCGGGTTTGAGCTAGCCGGTAACAAAATGACGCAAGTAATTATTTGATTAAATATCAATTAATTAAAGTACATTTGCCCGCATTTAAAAAAAACAATATGAAAAATTTAAAAATTACTTTCTTGCCTGCCAACGACTAATTGACATAATTCGTGATCTAAAGCCTCTTCAACAGAAGGGGCTTTTTTGTTTCTATTTTACTCTCAAAAGTAAGTATACATGGTACTTAGCCTTCATTTGTAGCAATTACGCTATGGCCTCTTCGACTGATCAGTGCAAACACCGCATAACTATAAAATCACTTAGTAACACGTCCTTGAACGTTATCAAACTGTCTCTCCAATTTCCGCAGCTACCTTTCTTCCTTGATCTTACTGCAATGGCCCTCGCCCCAGGAGCTTAGTTCACGCAACACATTCCTGAGGCTGCGGCTGTAGTCGGTCGCCTGGTAGATAATCGTTTCAGGCACTGTAGAATAAACAATGCGTTCTATAAGGTAGTTCAGTTCCAGATCCTTGAGTTCGGCTGACAGTACCTTTGCCGATATTCCGGCCATCTCGAGCTGGATCTCGTTGAAGCGTTTGGGCGAATGCATCAGGCACAGCGTCAGCGCGAGCTTCCACTTGCCATTGAGGACGTACATCGCGTCGACCACATTTTTTAATGAAGCTGCACATTCCTCCGTACTGGGTATCTTTTCATTTATTTCCATACGGTCAAAGATAGGAAGTTACTTAAAAGTAACCGCTTTCGTTTTGGTAACTGCCTGCCTGTGCGTGTCCTGATGCTATAATTTTGTCCGCAGGATGCCGATGCAGCAAACGTCTGAAATTGTGCCTCTATAACAAAAAAACAAAACATGAAACGTATCCTCCATTTAAAATCAAGCCTGCTTGGAAGCGACTCGCACAGTATCAGGTTGGGCAACGCCATTGTAGATCAGATCGTGCAGAAGTATCCCGATAGCACCTGTGAAGAACTCGATCTTATCGAAAGCGAAATCCCGCATCTTACCCCGGTTGCGCTCCATTCGATGTTCTCACCTGCCGAAAATCTTCCGGAAGAACAGAGCGCGATCAGTTCTTTATCAGATATCCTGGTTGCACAGTTGCTGCAGGCCGACATCATCGTGATGGGCGCGCCCCTGATCAATTTTACGATCCCATCGCAGTTGAAGGCATGGATCGACCACGTTACCCGTCCCGGCAAAACATTCAGTTATGGCGCCGATGGCCGACCGGCCGGACTAGTTGTAAATAAAAAAATTTATATAGCGATGGCTTCAGGCGGAGTGTATTCAGAAGGTCCGGGAAAGGCCAACGATTTTGTTGTGCCGTACCTGCAGGCATTCCTTGGTTTTTTGGGCATGACCGACATTTCGGT
The DNA here is from genome assembly GCA_036388535.1 of Flavobacterium sp. Taxonomy (GTDB): domain Bacteria; phylum Bacteroidota; class Bacteroidia; order Flavobacteriales; family Flavobacteriaceae; genus Flavobacterium. The sequence goes on from DASVRQ010000012.1 coordinate 2,794, forward strand.
ATTCCGTGCCGAAGGATTAAAAGTGCCCGGGATAAAGGAACATGCGATGGAAAAAGCAATTGGCAGTATAGTGATCGATTGAGCTGTAGAGGCCCGCGCGGCCTTTATGCACAATTTGCGAACCGGCACACTCACATGTCCTGTTTCTAAAAGATGATCGCACGATTCCACGGTCGGCGCGATCCTCTTATGGATATTGCAGGCGCGGGCAAACGGTTGATCCACTGCATTAACGTGTGTGGTGGGCCGATGTTGCGGAACGATTTAATTGAGCTTTAAAAAGCTTCCACTCCTATATTTTATAAATTCTATACCGTTTTGAGCTGAATAAATGATGCTCTCAATCTCACTTTCAGGGTCTGGTGATATAAAATGAAAAACCTGCGTGAAACTGAACCCACCTATTGACAGGTCAATTAATCCTGCTTCAATATTTTCCGCATCTAGATCCTGCACGATAAAATATTGCTGATCACTACTGTAAATATTGAAATCTGCATAGTTGTTCCTTTTTTGAATGGCTACATAATAAATTTTATCGCTGTTGGCGAATTTATACGTACACTCATTTCTTTCCGATAACGAAACAAAGCAGCTTTCGTCATCAGATGAATTCAGATTAATAAACTCGGTAGTTTCGCGTGAGATCGTTGCGTTCACTGTTTGATTATTTTCATCCAGATATTCAACAACGATTTCCGTTGAAAACGGAATTACACTTCTTTCAAACGGATTTAGCTCAAATGTCTCTGAACCTTCATCATTACAGCCGCAGCCTGTCACTAATGCGACTGTCAGGAACAATAGGATTAATTTCGGTCTCATAACTTTCATAAGTGTTTTACAAGTAAGTGTTGATACTGCTGCTATTTTGCTTTTTTATAATGCTTACCTATCGTGACGGACTAACATTATTCTGCCTCTATGCACCGTAGTACGGCGAAATGCAACGCAACCAATAATCAAACATTGTTTTTAATAGCGCGGTAAATGTAACCACTAACGCGCCATAATAATCACCGAAATATTTTTTTCGGGTTTTATTGAGCGTGTTAATTGTATCATAGCGTTCCCTTTGCTTAAATCAGGATCGGACACTTATTCGGGTATGCATGTTCCACACAACTCATACAACCGGCAGAAATTTATGCTTTTTCCATAATCTGCGATAAGCCTTCCCTTCAATAAATCGGTAGTAGCAAACGGTCCTGATATGGTCAGACTGCGGCAGCATCAGCGTTACGCAATGGCCTGTGTGCAGGTGTATGATCTGGTGAATATCGGTAGCTTTGACATAATGCGAGGTACCAGGCATCCGGTCGACCTCAGTGACCGCCACCTCACCTAACCCGTTGATTTCATAGATCCGTTCCCTATATCCGCCACTTAAAATGTGCGTGATAAAATCGAATGGATGGTCATGCGGATCCCCGGTATCAGCAGCGGTGAATTCATTAAAAGACGCCTCAAAAGGCAAACCGTGTACGTGGTGCTTTTTAAACTCTTTTGATCGTTTCTCGGGTTTTATGGAGAGCTTCATTTTTTATTTCTGTTACTTCAATACAATAAGATAGGGGTGCAAAAGGCAATAAAGGTCATGTGAGCGGGACTTTATTGCGGATGAGGATTGTATTGTAAATGGGTAACGCAGGGAGGGAAATAGTATTTTAGTAAAGTGGTATTTTTGTTTGAAGTGGGGTTAGATCTATACAAGATATAAACCTTTATCTGTTGTTGCAGGTAGTGGAAGTTCGCGCTGTTGTAGGGGATGTGGTATTCCGTGAAATCCGAATTGTAAGCCAATCTATTGTATACGGTACGTGATGGGACATATCCGGGCGAGCTGGCTATTGAAGTGATGCCGGCTCGATCATCGAAGTCGCCTCCAATGAACAAATAATTTCGTTTAATCAAGCAAAAACTAATATAAGACCATTTCATATCTCATTCTGAAAAGCAGATCCGCTAAATTTCTGTCTTTATCAGTTATCACCACCCCGCTGATTTTCTTGTCGATTAGCAGTTTTAAGTAATCTAATATGCGGCTAAGATCGCTATTTGATCGTATTATAGCTTCTGCAACTACCTGTACAATTGCCTCTTTAAACATTTCTATGGAATGCTCAGATATGCCCTCACCTGACAACTTTCTATCGCTTTCAATTTCGGCAATTGAAGTAGGAAGCGCGCCAAAGCCGAGAGATTTACATGCGTTTGACATTCTAAACGACCTTTCAACTAGACTTGCGGAATTACAAGCAAGTAAAAAGAGATATTGTTCTTGAAATATATTCATCTCAGTAGCTCTGACAATAGATTTCTTTGGAAAGTTTTCGCTCTCACCACCGTATAACTGATCAGATTGTCCATGACCTAAAAATAAAACGAGTGATTTTTTCTTAAATTTAGATATAGAATCTAATGTAGCAGCATAGGATTCATTATTGGGATGTATTTGTACTAAATTATATCTGAGCCCATAAGCAGATAGATTTTCCACAATTTCCAGAAGGAATTTCGTAGATGGGTCTACCGATGTAATTATTTGTATCAAACTTTTTATATTTTATTAAGTTCTATTAAATGAGCTACAGTTAATTCCACTAGACATTTCTGAAAGTCGATACCGTTAGGTAAATCTTTGTCAATCTCATGCGCTATCTCAGAAAGTGTCATCCCCTTGAATTTAGGGTAGGCACTTTTAAATGTTTCGGATCCAAACTTTTCTAGATAACTAACCAAATGCTCTTTGAAATAGTAACTCTTTTGAGGTGCCACAAAAATTTGGAAAATTTCTTCAGGAATTCTTGTTCGATCTATAAAATCATCAATTTTCAATTTTATTAATTTTTTTACTTTTTCGGGAGTATTGAAAATTTTTGCTACTTTATCTTGTTCCGCGGAATACAAGCAAAATTTTGCTCGTCTTATCTTAAATTTCTTGGAAATACTTTCATTTTTAATCCATTTTAATAATTCAAAGCCATCAAAGTTTTTATCCTTAAAATCATAATCCGAAGCTACAATGTCAAAATTTTTATCTAGATAATTTTTAGTGATATACGCTTGTATTTTGGGCTTATCTAAACTTGAAGCTCCTGTTTGAGGATTCTTTGTCATAAAAGCTTCATTGAGATGTAGAAATGTTTCCTGTAAGTCGTAACCTTGACGTTTTAGCTTAGTTCTCAAATTTTCAATTTGAGAATCAATTTTGTTATCGTCAATATACAATAGTGTTTTTACGCTCATATAGTGTTAATAGTAATTCTAAAAGTTGCACCCGATAAATTCCAATTATTCCCTACAAATTCAATTTTACAATTCATTTCTTTGAGTAAGCTTTCTACGTAAAATAATCCTATTCCAGAGCCACTCTGCCCAGAAGGCGGAATATCTCGCACTGATAATTCAAATATTTTTAACGGATCTTGTAAGAACTTCGGGGATAGTCCCTCACCATTATCAGAAAAATAAATTAGCAGCTGTTTGGCGGAAACTTGCTCAAAGTCGATATGTACTTTATCTGCGCCCCATTTAACAGCATTGTTGATTAAATTGTCAACAACGATAGACAGATTAAGGACACTCATATTCTTAGTGACGTTTGCGGCGCTACTCGAGTATGTAATTTCTAAATCATCAGAGAAGGTTTCGCCGTACAAAGAGAGATACTCTTTAATATATGTAACTACTGCTATATCTTTTTTTTCAATATCTTCTTTGAGATCTGCTCTGGTTACGAATTCTGCCATTTTCAACGATCTTTCTGCACAAAGCTTGAGAAATCCTAACCTCTTAATTATATCAGGGATAGTGTAATTATTTTCCGTAAGGTCGTCTATTATATTTTCTATACCATCCCTGACTTCAACATTGTTGATTTTTATTGTGTGGATAAGTCCATCGGCATCGGGACTTAATGTACGACGTGTGGCTAGAAGATAAAGACTTTTCTCCTTTTCTATAGATAAATCCTCCTCCGCTTTAGCTGCTCTTTCTAAATAATTTGTGGCTGATTTTTCCGCAGCATCTTTTTGATCTTTAAGCTTTTGAAGTTCTTCCTGCAGTTCTTGAATTAATTGAGTTTGTTTCTCAATTGTATTCTTATAGTTTTGTAACTCCAAAATGGCCATTGTCGTAGCCTCGTTTGTATTATATTTTGAAAATTCTTTCAGCTGTTTCTCGATCTCTTTATTTTCCTGTGCTTTTTTATGTAAAATTTTATTAAGAGTCTCTGCATCAATTTTTTTATTCCCAAAGTCTTCAACTAGTTGATTAAACTCTCTTTCGGATATTTCTCTTTCCTCCTCTATTTTTTGGATAATCAGCGTTTCATTAATATAAAGTTCAATGACCTCAGAAGCTTTTGCGGAGATTAATTGATGGATTGTTGAGTAGACGCGACTTCTTTTAGTTTTATCGTCCTCTCGATAAAGCAGTTCGTCCTCGGTCAAAGAGCCTGAAATGATTTTTGATTCTATATCCTTCAATTTAACTGATTCTTCTTTATCCTGTGAGTCGTAGATGGAACTGTCCCAATTTAAACCTTCAACCACATATCGCTCTAATCGCCGATGGGCTTTATAAAAAAAACTTTCATTTCTCTCAGAGGTGGTTAATTCTTTAAAATTTTCGTTATTGACAATACCTTCTCTACTTGAAATGATTTGAAAATCATTCTGTTCATCTATTATTTCGATGTGGCCAATGATATCTCGTGAGCCTAAATATCTTCTTGTGCCTTGGGCTTTTCTCTGATCTAACGCTAACCAATCGTTCCCAACATCGCCATATGGTGGAATACGAAACCCATTAATAAACAAAAATATCGAACCATAATTGACGGACTGGATACCAGTTTGTTTAGTGAAAAACGCTTTTGCATAAGAATTTAAAAAGTATACAGATAGCTTGATTTCTTTCAAGTTTGGAAATGGATTGTTTTCTTTGATCCAATAAACTGTCTCACCTTTATCTTTGAGTTCAGTATAGATAATTCTTCCCCCTTCTAATGTTCGCGAGTCAATACTTGTAGATTTAAATTCTAGCGTATCAAAAATCCTGTTTTCCACTTTACCTATAAAGCGCTCGTGTTCATTTTTTTGGTCATTTTCGCTGATGAACTCCGGTGCTTCAATAAATACACCAAAATCATTAATTTCAAATGCTTGATGGGGATTTATAAGTTTTTCAAGATATTTTTTTAAATCGACTAACTTTCCCGTATCCCAGTTATTAATAGATCCATATTTGTCACTAATCGGGTAGGCCCAGTTACTTCGAAGTTTAATTATTTCAAGTAACACACCGTGTTCAAAATCTGTTATTCCCAGGCTTCGAAATTCACTTCGTGATAATATTTCATATTTCAATGGGATAGATTGAATTTCTTTATTTTCATCTTCAACCTCGAATTTTTTCCAGTCAATGGATAGTTTGCAGTAATTGTCATCATTAACTGTTTTGGAGTAAAGATTAAGGTATTCGCCAAGTCTATCACATGAAAATCTGCCTACACCCTTAGCACCTGCCATTCTTCGTTTATGCTGAGTTTTATTAGTCTTCTTTTCTGAGTACGCAATGTTCAACCATTTATCAGAAATATCATTTAGATCCATCCCAATACCATCATCTTGAATGATTAATCTCGATGTCGCTCCAGAAAAACTAACATTAACTTTATCGTCATTTTGCTTCAGATTAAGATATTTGACGTGAACCTGTTTCGCATCAGCATCAAAAGAGTTTTTGACCAGTTCTAAAATTGCTATATTATCGTCATTAATAAGATCTTTTCCGATAATGCTCTTTAACTGAACGTTGGTTTTAAAGTGTAAATCGTTTTGTTCAGCCATTACATTATAAGATTATTTAAAGTAATACCTGCTTGCTCACCAAACAATGGTGGAATGGCATTTCCAATTTGCGAGTATCTTGGTACTTCTTGCGTTCTTCGTTTCCCTCCAGTAGTATATTTGCCTTTAAACTCATACCAATCATTGAAGGATTGTATTCTGGCGTATTCTCGTACGGTAAAGATTCTCGGTTCACAATAATGAATATAGTCGTCAGGCAAAGTAGTTATTGTTGGAGTTGGGATTTTCCCTGATAATGGAATAATGGTCCTTTTTTTAAGGTTGAATTTTTCTTTTAAGGCGCTACAAAGTGTTCGATTTTTGTCAGCATTTGCTAAAATATATTCGAATTTTACAAGTGTGTCTATATTGTGTTTCGCAAATCGATGACTGTCAGGATTATCAGCTAATACGTCAGCTCTTAGCAATTTTTGATAATTTGATTCAGCAGCATTATAAGTACCTGCTGTAAATGATTTTGTGTCGGGCGACACGATTTCATTTACCCGCAGTAAATCTGAAATAGCGTCTTCCAGTGAATTGGTTATTCCAATACCTTTATTAATTAAGAAACATTCTCGCGAATTTTTTATTTGTTCAAAAAAAGTGGATGGCTTTAAATTGTTACTAATATCTTTCCTAACTCCCACTAAAATAAATCTTGTTCTTTTTTGAGGCACCCCAAACTCAGAAAAATCAACAAGCCGACCTTCGACTCTATACCCTTGAAATGTCCCTTTTGGGGATGTATACTCCAATGCTTTAGTTACGTATTCAGAGTAGACCTTTCCTTTTATTTTGTTTTTATCAAACTTCTGCGTAAAGCCTTTCACGTTCTCAAAGAATATAACTTTGGGTTGAACTACTCGAATGAATTTGATATAAGATTTAATTAAATTATTTCGATAATCTCCTTCTAAACGCCTTCCTGCTGTAGAAAAGCCTTGACATGGGGGGCCGCCTGCCACAAGGTCTATTTCTCCTCTTAACAATTGTAACTCCTTTTTATAGTCATGAATAACATCGTTAATATCATGTTTAGTTTGTGGCAACCAACTTGGCCACTTAAAATGCCCCTTTTTGCTAATCAAATTATGCTCAAGCGTCTCGAACGCATCTGCACTTTTTTCAATGGCAAAACATCCCTCCCAAAGACCTGAATTATAGAGACCTAATGATAGACCTCCACAACCTGCAAATAAATCAATATAAAGCGACTTCTTGTTTTCCATAAATACAGTTTGCACAAAAATAGAAAAAGAACAATGACTCCTATTTATTGTATAGTGAATTTTTAATAATTTCCATGCATTTTGGAAGTTCTTTTTTTATCTCAGCTTCCCAAAATCTCAACACGCGGTAACCCAATTTTGTTAGGTCATTGTTATTTTCAACATCCCGAGCCATATTTCTTTCAATTTTTGTAATCCAATATTCCGAATTAGCCTTTATTCTATGTTTCTTTTCATTCCAGTTGAAACCGTGCCAGAACTCACCATCAATAAAAATTATTAATTTCCGCTTACCGATAACTATATCGGGTTTACCTGGCAACTTTGCTACATTTAGACGATATCGAATACCTTCTCCGGTTAATGCTTTGCGTAATATTATTTCTGGCCCTGTATTTTTACTTTTTATATTGCTCATTCGCTTCGAACGCTCTGGTGTTGTTTCGAATACAAATCTCTGTTTATTATTTGAAGAATATTTTTCCACTATAATATGTTACAATTGTTTATCGAGGAAATATTTGCAAATTTTCGAATTCACTAGCATATCTACCAAGAAGCATTTCTGAAAACCTTCCCATAAAAAAGCCTTTTGTGTATTCATTTGGCTCATCATGATCTGAAAACCATGTCAGTTCAAATATTAATTTCTTTGATTCAAAACGGTTCGAGATTAGAGCTTTTGAAAAATATTGATCAGGTTTATGTGTAATAAATTCGTGTTCAGAACTATCATAAACGAAAACCCACGTTCTACGTTCTCCGTCCTTTATATCTTTATGAATAAGATTAAATAAACTCTTTGGTTTTGAGGTGTTAACTTCAATTCTCATAATATGGCTTCTATAAATATTTTAAAATTTGTTGCAAACTGTCCGCTTTCGATGTCAGTTCCTACACAAGCATCTCTTCTTATAACCCTTCTTCCAAACCTAATACTTCTCTATCTGCTTCGAAACTAGATTGATTTTATTGTCAATCGCAGCAAGGAAGTTATCTAATTTAATTCAGTTGTACTATATTCCCCTACTCCCCCAACAATCTCCTCTTCACCAGCACAAACTCCTCCTCAGTTAATAAACCCTGTGCTTTCAACCTGCCGAGTTTTTCGATTTGGGCGTAAATGTCCTGTTCTTCTGAGAGTGCGTATAGCTGCGACTTCTGCAGCAGCCCGAGTTCGTATTCCTTTTCGCGTTGGCGCTTTGATTTGCTGACGCACAGGATGATTCCAATTATGTAAGCAGCGATCCCGCATATAAGGAAACCGTTTCCGGCCATTGACAGGTCGGTTCTTTCGCGTTGATAAAGCTGTGCCGATTCGATCGCGTGTGTTTCAAGAACGCTGTGCTTTGTTTCTTCGGCTGTCAAAAAAGCCACACCGATCCCGAATAATCCCAATCCAACCAATAAAAACAGAACCCCAAAAAACTTTCTCATCCTTACATATCTTAAGTTTGACAATTTATTTATGCTTTGTTTGCCGTACGCATTATCTTTTTACTGAACGGACACTTTTTCTGTAGAAATTGTTAACGCTCTTGCCTACAACTCTGGTGAATCTGATCGTCCTGATCGCCTGCGATAAAAAGATGTAATAGTAATTTATAAATAAATCAAAATTGTACGGCTTTCCGTAATCAAAAATAAATCAGGCAAAGCTGCCTGCTAAATGGCGTGGAAAAATGCAGCGCGAGGTGGTATTGTGCTGCTTATGGTGCAAGTATAGCAAAATGTTTTGATGTTTTCGCGTAGTGCGGCAGGAAATCGGTCGTAAAAACATAATCGGCGCCAACAACCTGTACCAAGAAAATCGGCATAAATTCTCAAAATTCAAATTTTTATATACATTTACAGCCCAAAGCTACATCATGAAGCATTTCGAAGAAACCAGGAACCTGTTGGAAAACTCCAACTTTTTCTATATCATCTGCACCGGCATGGATGGCAATTACTCCTATGTCAACCCGCATTACCAGCGCAAGTTCCCACAGCACCAACAACTGGTAGGCAAGCCTTATTATATCACGATGCACCCAGACGACATGCAGACATGTGCCGAGGTTGCCGCCAAATGTTTTGCAAACCCCGATAAGGTGTTTCCGGCGACGATCCGCAAAGATGATGGCGATGGCGGCTACATATTTACGCAATGGGAATACAAGGCACTGTTTACTGAAGATGGCGTCCCTGACGGAGTTTTCTGCCTTGGCTACGACATCACCACATACGAGATCGAAAAGCAGCTCGGGCGGCAACGCGAAAATGAGATCGGCGACAAAACGCGTAAGCTTGAGGAAATCGCATTTCAGCACTCGCATCTGATCCGTGCTCCGCTAAGTAACGTGCTTGGACTTGCACAGGTTCTTGCACAATCGGATGCCGACAATAATATCAACAACCTTTGTCAGCTTATTCTTGAAAGTGCGACAAAAGTCGATAACGTGATCCGCGACATTGGTGGGATTGCCTATAATACTGACCCTACAAACGAAGTTAAATAAGTAAGATCTCGATCGCAGATCTCAAATCGGATTTTAATTTTGAGACATTTACTTTCGAAAACTACTTTTTGTCTCAAAATTGTGACATTCTTGTTTTTTTTCGATCGATTGTCCAATTCATTTCCTTTGAAAGAACAAATCTGAAAATGCATTGGTGCAAAAAAAAAACAGCCCTTTCAAGCTGTTTCTATTATTCATTTTATAGTACTTACTCATTCTGATCGATCTTAAACTTCCCTCTCTGTTTTTGCGTCAGGTTGTACGATATCCCAAAAAAGGCACCGATCCTGAATTCTTTGGAAGTCAGTTCGGTTCCCGTATTAAAATCGGCAGGATTATAATCTTCGTTTAGGGAATAGTTCGCTTTCAATATATTTACCTGTTTTAATGCAGGGCCCGCGGTGAAAATTATCTTTTGCTTTTTGCCTATCAATAAACTGACTCCGGGGAATAACGAATTAAGCTCAAATGTCTCCACATTAATCGATGCCCCAAGAGTAAAACCAAAAGCACAGTTTCCGGAACGCCGAAAACTTGTATGAAAAAGTCCAGCTAGTGAGGGCGTAAACGCATTTTTCGACGTACCAACGATCATCGTACGGGGAACACCGGCAATGACAACATCTTTAAGTTCGTACGAATCGTAGTAATCATCATCGTCATCGTCCTTCTTATCCAACTGGAAATCAAATACTGGTCCGGTGCTGAAGTCAAACCGGACGCCGCCTTTTGTATATTCCACATAGCTGAATTCGCGGTCATCGCTGTATTCGGAATATTTTTTATCGTCACGATTTTTAATCTTGATGTCGAACGTCACGTAGTCCTCAAGCGGCTGAATAGGCGATGACACCATTTCGTAGGCTAATTCATTTCCAAGAACATCGTCCATCGCACTGATTTTAATAAGCTTTGTTCTTAATCCCGCGACATCAGCGTGCTTGACGATCCTGTCGAAGTCATCATGCAGGCTTAAATATTTGGCTCTGACGTTCTCACGGGCATCGGGCGTTAACTGATCAAGCAGTTTCCAGTCGTTAATTGCAATATTGTATAGCATTTCAAACTCATGCGCCTGCCTTTCAAAACTAAAAATATCTTCAGAATATCGCGGTAGCTCCTGCCTTAACCTGGAACGTTCATCAGAAGAATAATTGCTGCTCGTCAGTAACGGATCTAACGCCAGCCTCCTAAAATTTTGATAATCAAATTCGATGTCCTGCAGCTTCAACTCCCGGAACGCAATATCGTTACGCATTTGAACCAATTTGAAAAAAGTACCATAAAAATCGGTCAGCTCGTTCTGGTATTTATTCAGTTCATTCAATTTTGTGGTTATCAGGGCATTTACACTTGCGAGGTCCGTTGTTCCGGTTGCAATTTTAGTTTCCAGGTCGGCAATACTTTTCACAGTCTTATCTAATGTTCCTTCCCATTCCTTTTTCTGGTTTAACACTTCGGGAGTAAGCGCTTCAGAAGCGGTAATTTTATTGTTGATATCTTGTAATTTCAGCGTAAGGTCAGCTTTGTTTGTATCGAGTATTGCCTTTAAGTTGGTATTTGTGTTAAGCTCCGCATTGAGCCTCTGCAATTCCATTCCGGATTTTTCCAATGCGTCTTTTAACGTGTTTATCTTATCAAATTCCGGCTGCGGAATTTTGTTCTGGTCGGTAAAACTTTTTGGACTAAGCGAAACTGTTTGACTGGCACCGCTATTGTTTCCTTGTGCCGGTGGCCGACTTGCAGGCACATCGGCCGTTGCCGCGGCGGTTTTATCGGAAAAGAACTCATCAGCTATTGCAACGTCGGCCGATTCGATCTGTACTTCATAAGCGAGCCTGTTGATGTTAATGATCTTGAAAATGATCGGCTCACCAACACGTGGATGTATGTTGGATTGTACGTATTTTTTAATCTTGAAATCATATACTATCATCCGCGTAGTATCAATCAGAAACGGATTATCAAGCTTTCTGCGGACCCTGGCCAGTTTTCTTGTTGCATCCTTAGTCTGCCTCGTTTGCTTGACTTCCCTTTTTAGATCTTTTAATTTCTCTTTTAATTTGGATTCCGTTGATTCTTTGGGATCCGTCGGTTCTGTTATCTTCTGGCTAAATACAGCACAGGACACCAGCCAAAAAGCGAGTAATAGTAATTTTTGCATGGTAATAATTTTAATTGATTAGCACTGCAGCAAATCTAGGATGCTATTTGTGGAACAGTATAGGGGAAAGCCTAACTGGCAAGGATTTTATATTTTATTAATTAGGCAAAACCCTATTGATAACCAGTCGGTTATGCTATCGATCTTCAAATTGTTATAGCATCTCTGTCAGGTATTTTTTATTGATGATCTATAGAGAGATGTCAGGAGATATCTTTCGCAACTTTATTCGAAAACAGATGTTGAAAATGCATGGGACTGAGCGGTTACCATAGTGGTGATTGGTAAATGGTGAGTGGTAGATGATTAGCGAAATTGCATTTACAATTCAGTATTCGCGGTTTGAAAATCAATGATGAACTCGGTTCCTTCATCTACGGTACTCAGCACTTTGATCCTTCCACCTAAAACTTCTACCTGTGTCTTGACCATAAATAACCCCATGCCCTTACCTTCAACCTGCACATGAAACCTGTTGTACAGACCGAAGATCCTTTCACTGTTTTTGGAGAGGTCGATTCCCACACCGTTGTCCTTAAATATCAGCTGAATGCCACCAGCAGTCCGCCGACTGTTGATTTCAATCAGTAGTGGCCGGTCCTGGCTTTTATATTTAATGCTGTTCTTGATCAGGTTATCGAAAATACTGTACAGATAGCTGCGCAGCGTATTCATTTTATCAATCTCCGGGAAATCAGTTTGTATTGTTAACTGCTCCTGGTTACCAGCGTATCCGACGCTTAAAGAAATGTCATCTACAAGGCTTTGGAAGTCAACAACCTCCTTGTTTTCGATCAGTGACGTCCGGACTTTCAAGATTTCATTGAGATCTTTTATTACGCCGTCGAGTTTGTTTGCTGCCGAAGAGATCCCGTTCACGACAGTTGTAATTTCAGATGGAGTGAGTGTTTCTTTTTGCAATAATTCGGCAAAGCCAAGGATATTGGTCGCCGGTGCCCGCAGGTTGTGCGATACTATATAAGAAAATTGCTCCAGGTTTTTGTTTCGTGCGATAAGGTCGTCAGTAATCGCCGCCCTCTCGACCCGCATCTTTTTTTTCGCAGTTACGTCGGTGGCTAAACACGACAGTCCAATAATTTGTTGACCTTCTATGATAGGATTAAGCGAAAACTGAGCAGTAATTGCGCGTGTTCCGATTGTGTAATCTCTTTCAAATTGCATTGTCGCACCTGCAAGCACTTCCTGATAAACGCCTGACCAGAACTTTGTATATTCATTTGGCTCCCCATATTGGCTCCTGATGTAATCTCCCGGCTTAATATCGATACCATGATTTTGCTTCATTACATCCATCTGCGTTTTGTTGAAACTGATATACCGCAACGACCGGTCTAACGAGTATATACTTGCATCGGTACTGTTGATGGTCGCCGTGAGGTTCGCATGCATACTTTTTCCGTAATTAAACGACGTTTCCATTCCTTTGATAAGCTGCAATAAAAACTTCGCGCATATGAAACTCAGGAAAATGAGATTGGACGAAATGGCAACCCACGTAGCGGCATTATAATTTTCCTTAATCTGGATATTGATGCGCAGGTAGATCAACAGCCAGATGATTAAACAGATACAAATATTTGCCCATACCGACAAATAAGCGACCGATGATGAGTAGATGATCGATGCAAATATTGTATTGGCCAACAATAAAAGGAGGCCCGGACCCGACCAGCTTTCATAGATAAGCAGTATCAGCGCCAACACATATGCTATGGAAATGAGTAAGAATTTTCGTTGCACCAACGATAGTTGCCGATTCATAGCCAACAGATAAAGCAAAATGAAAACGGCTATATCGGCAAACCCGACGATAGGCATTCCATTGATAAAGGCCATTGTAATACTGGGTACTAATGCAAAAACACTTGAAGGCAAAATCCAGGTTATGATATTGACGAAAATAACGCTACGCCAATGCGTAATGTCCTGCAGATTGATTTCGGTAGATCCGAGTATGTTGAGTTTTACGGTTTTGGCGTATGCCCGCCAATAAGACGAGAATATAGAATTGATCTTGAGGCTCATGTTGCTGGGCATCGCTGATAAACTACCAAACTGGACGGTAATTCACTGCGGATATTAAAATGTTATCTGATTAGTTATGGCAAAGACAATTAATTGAATTGGGGCTTGGTATCAATCTAATAAATTTATTTGAGCGGAATGTAAGCAGTCCGTCATTGCGTGATAGTACTGTCATCTATAATTTTCACGCATGTTCACAATGTTAATTTTCGGTAAATGTAATTGTTCTTGTGCTATTTCGATACTTAAACCTGAAAATCTGAAGTTACGTACTTCGCTGTTCCTTTATAGAACGGAACCCATTTCCGATATTCGATCCATCAAATTATTTGCAACTGCGATAGATCCCACCGTCCTGTGCTGCTTTATAGCTTCCGAAACACAAGTTTAAAATCCAATGTATATTATTATTTTGCCATAAAAATGCCCCCAAACAGCTACTAACTCTTTGGGGGCATTGCAAGATTGTAAGGCTTTATCCTTCTAAAGGGAAAATTATCCCAAAACTTCTTTTACTTTCTTTCCGATTTCTGCAGGAGAATCTACAACGTGGATTCCACATTCACGCATGATGCGTTTCTTTGCTTCGGCCGTATCGTCATGTCCGCCAACGATTGCTCCGGCGTGACCCATTGTTCTTCCTTTTGGCGCTGTTTCTCCGGCAATGAAACCTATTACAGGCTTTCTGTTCCCGTCAGATTTGATCCATCTTGCTGCATCTGCTTCCAGCTGGCCACCAATTTCACCGATCATCACGATGCATTCTGTTTCCGGATCGTTCATCAATAGTTCTACCGCTTCTTTTGTGGTTGTTCCGATGATGGGATCACCTCCAATTCCTATAGCGGTGGTAATTCCTAGTCCTTGCTTTACAACCTGGTCGGCTGCTTCGTATGTAAGCGTCCCGGATTTAGATACGATTCCGACTGTTCCTTTCTTGAACACAAACCCTGGCATAATACCAACTTTTGCTTCTTCAGGCGTTATTACCCCTGGGCAGTTTGGCCCGATCAAGCGACAATTTTTTCCTTGGATGAATGCATAAGCCTTGATCATGTCGGCAACAGGTATTCCTTCCGTAATTGTAATGATAACTTTGATCCCGGCATCGGCAGCTTCCATAATCGCGTCGGCGGCAAATGCAGGCGGAACAAATATAATGGTAGTATCGGCACCAGCCTTTTCTACAGCTTCTTTTACAGTGTTGAATACCGGCCGGTTCAAGTGCTCTGTACCACCTTTACCTGGCGTTACACCACCAACTACATTTGTTCCGTATTCGATCATCTGTGAAGCGTGGAAAGTACCTTCACTTCCTGTGAAACCTTGAACAATTATCCGGGAATCCTTATTGACTAAAACACTCATAAACTTTATAAATTATTAATTGGTGTAGCAAAAATAAGGTTTTAACAACAATATTTATAGCCGAATCATAAAAAATACCGGGGGATTACTTAAATCTTTCGGATGTTGCCGCTTTTATATGGGTAGCTGTAAGTAACGAATGTGGCATCAGAATCAGGATACTTTTTTTGCCATTGTTCCTTAAAACGTACAAATGCACGCTGTTCGGGAAAAACCGGAACATTAAGCTCATCAAGTGCCCATTTATCAACATTGATCGCGTGACTGCCGCCGCAATATTCTGAAGCTTTTTTATTGGAAAAGTAACGTTGGCTGTCAGGATGGACAACATTTTCAGGCAAACAGATCATTAACCTTTGAATATCAGCGGAATAAAGATTAAATGACAAATAATTATCCCATTTTCCGATAAAATTCAGTAGTGGAAGGATACCAATAAAAAGTAATGTTGCCATTGCAGGTTTGCTTTTCCATGATCGTACATCTGAAAAATTCACCTCTGAGCCGAAAACCAGCCAAACCATCAGCGCCATGGCAAGATTCCACGGCAGTACGATACTGTTGTGATTGAGGAACAGCGGGCTCAACATCATTGCAACGACAACATGCATCGTGACTGCTGACAATGCGAAAGGCTTCTTTTTTAGTGCCAATAGCAATCCGAGACCAATGGTAATTTCTGTTAGTCCAATTAACAAACCGCTGTAATGAATCAATGGCTGCGTCCTTATTTCGCCTGGCAATCCGAAGCCGCGGTATAAAATCAGGCGGTCCCAGATACTGTGCAAGAAGCTGCCGCTGATCTTGTGCAACCCGGCAAAAATATAACTTGCAATAAAAATCAAGGCAAACAGCCGGATGAACTTTTGATCATTTTCTTTGCAACCGATAAACAACAGAAAGGTCAGCAAATATTGAAACTCCCAGGGCTGCCATCGCATCAGGTCAAGCGAACAGGACAGCATCTCGAAGATGATGACGGCAGCAATAAAAAAAGGCTTTTTCGGATTGATGATTGTCAGCGTAAGTGCCAGCAATGATAAAGATAAAAGCAGGAGATGAACCTCGGAAGGGATTTCAATATCCGCAGAAAAAGGTGAAAGGACAGGGAAAGCGCGATCGGATTGCCATAACACTAAACTCATTAATTTCGCTACAAGCCAGGCAACGGCTGTTATTCTAATCAGAGTGCCGGCAACAGAAGAATTCTGCGTTGCATGCGGCGTTATCATTTACGACAACTGGCTCATCTGGAAACCCCGGAACATTTTACCTTCTTTAATTTCCCAGATCACCATAAAATGGGCCATCAGCATTTCTTCACGCGGGTTTTCGATTGTTTTTACATAATGCGAATACCGGAGAGACACCATTGAATCTTCAGCAACGACATGCGAAACGCGAACTTTGGATCTATGGTAAGCACGTCCTAACTCGTCTGAGAGAGCGAGGATATCGTCGAACTTCATCTGCAGGAAACCTTTACTGCTGTTCCAATCAACAACAACGTCAGGATGCAAATATTCTTTCATGATCTCGCTGCTGGTCAGCGCATCCGATTTATAGAAATCAAGAACAAGTTTTTTCGGAGACATAATTACTTTAGTTTTTCAAGTATTTCAGGTATCTTTTTTATGTTCGCCATCTGCTTCAGCTTTTCGCGGCTTTCCTCGATCGGCGTACCGAAGTAAGTCTTCCCGCCTTCAACAGACTTTGTGACACCTGTTTGTCCAAGTATCACCGCTTTTGTTCCAATCGTAATTCCGCTTGTGGTTCCAACCTGGCCCCAGATCGTTACCTCATCTTCAATAACAACGCATCCTGCAATTCCGGTCTGAGCCGCGATCAGGCATCTTTTCCCGATCACAGAATCGTGGCCTACGTGAACCTGATTGTCGATTTTCGTGCCCTCGCCTATTGTCGTGTCGCCTGTTACTCCACGGTCAATCGTACAAAGTGCCCCAATTCCGACATTGTCTTCAATGACAACGCGTCCGCAGGAAATTAATTGATCGTAACCTTCAGCTCGCTTCTTGTAATAAAATGCATCAGCTCCGAGGATCGCTCCTGACTGGATCATTACATTGTCACCAATAATTGTATTGTCGTAAATCGAAACATTGGAATGAATCAAGCAGTTCTTACCGATCACTACATTATTACCAACAAATGCATTTGGCTGAATTACAGTTCCTTCTCCTATATTAGCTGAAGCAGCTATCGAACTATGTGATTTCTCAAATGGCCAAAAATGGTTCGTCAATTTATTAAAATCGCGAAAAGGATCATCTGAGATCAGCAGTCCTTTTCCTTCCGGGCAATCTACACTTTTATTGATCAGGATAATCGTCGCAGCCGATTGTAAAGCTTTGTCATAATACTTCGGATGATCCACAAAAACAATATCGCCGTGTTCCACAACATGGATCTCGTTCATACCCGAGACAGGCTGATCGCGCTCGCCAATGAACTCGCAATTAAGCAACTCGGCGATCTCGTGTAACGGATAGAGTTTCGGGAATTTCATTTTGTAGAATTATAGCTGCTATTATTTTACGCGCTCTTGGTATGAACCTGTCGCAGTGTCAATCTTGATTTTATCGCCTTCATTGATGAACAATGGAACGTTGATGGTTGCTCCGGTTTCAACTGTGGCAGGCTTCGTCGCGTTTGTAGACGTATTTCCTTTAACTCCAGGTTCTGAATAAGTAACTTCCAAAACTACAGATGCAGGCATATCGACTGAAAGCGGCGCCTCGGTCTCAGCATTGATGATCACTTTTACAATAGAACCTTCTTTCAACAATAGTGGCGCATCGAGGATCTCTTTGTTCAGTGAAATTTGCTCGTATGATTCCGTGTGCATGAAGTTGTAGTTATCTCCTTCGGCATAAAGAAATTGATATTCATGAGTTTCAACACGAACCTCATCAATTTTATGTCCGGCAGAAAAAGTATTGTCCAACACTTTACCGTTTGTCAGGCTTTTCAATTTTGTACGAACGAAAGCAGGGCCTTTACCAGGTTTCACATGCAGGAATTCAATGATTTTGTAAATATCGTGGTTGTATTTTATACAAAGCCCGTTTCTGATATCTGAAGTACTTGCCATTATCTAATGTTATTTTTTGTTATTGTTTTTGATACTTATGTTATTCCTTAAAACTTCCCGTATATCCTTTCATCACGCCTCTCGAAGAATTACGGATGAACAAAATAATCTCATCGCGCTCAGGAGTTGCTTCCATTTCAGCTTCGATTATTCCGAGTGCCTGCGTTGTATTGTAATTCTTTTGGTAAAGGATCCTGTAAATTTCCTGGATCTCACGGATTTTCTCCGTCGTAAATCCTCGTCTTCTTAACCCGACCGAATTGATCCCGACATACGACAAAGGTTCTTTTGCCGCTTTTGTAAACGGAGGAACGTCTTTTCGCAGAAGTGATCCGCCTGAGATCATTGCATGGTCGCCAACGCTTATAAATTGGTGCACTGCCGACAAACCGCCGATAATTGCATAATTTCCAATTGATACATGTCCGCCCAGTAGAACGCCGTTTACAATAATCGCATTATCGCCAACATGACAGTCGTGCGCAATGTGGGCTGTGGCCATAATAAGGCAGTTGTTCCCGATAACGGTTTGCCCCGATGCAATAGTACCGCGATTTATCGTAACGCATTCACGGATAGTACAGTTATCCCCAATTATCGCAAGAGAATCTTCACCTCCAAATTTCAGGTCCTGTGGCACGGCCGAAATGACCGCGCCAGGAAAAATATTACAGTTCTTCCCGATTCTCGCGCCTTCCATGATCGTAACATTGGATCCAATCCAGGTTCCGTCGCCAATGATCACATTATTGTGTATCGTCGTAAACGGTTCAATAACGACATTCTTGGCTATTTTAGCTCCGGGATGAACGTATGCAAGCGGTTGATTCATATTTAATATTTTCGGCTGAACGGATGTCCGGCGTTATTTAATTTACTCGTGCTATTTGCGCCATTAATTCGGCTTCGGCGACCAGTTTCCCATTCGCGAAAGCGTTCGCCTGCATATGGCAGATTCCGCGTCTTATCGGCGAGATCAGGTCACATTTAAAAATGAGCGTATCGCCCGGAAGAACTTTCTGCTTGAACTTCACATTATCGATCTTCATGAAATACGTCAGGTAATTTTCAGGGTCCGGAACCGAGCTCAAGATAAGGATTCCGCCCGTTTGAGCCATGGCTTCCACGATAATAACTCCGGGCATTACCGGTGCGCCGGGAAAGTGTCCGATAAAAAAGCTTTCGTTCATCGTCACATTCTTCAATCCAACGACATGCACATCTGACATTTCGATGATCCTGTCGATAAACAAAAACGGCGGCCTGTGCGGCAAAATGCTCATGATTTTGTGGATATCCATCAGCGGTTCCGCAAAAAGATCGTATGTTGGTACGTGGTTCCGCTGTTCGATTTTAATCAATTTCGACATTTTTTTGGCAAATTGTGTATTGACGAAATGGCCTGGCTTGTTAGCGATGACCTTTCCTCGTATGCGCGTTCCGATAAGCGCCAAGTCACCAATCACATCCAAAAGTTTATGGCGTGCGGCTTCATTTGGATAATGTAAAGTGAGATTATCCAGGATCCCATTCGGTTTAACCGAGATCTGGTCCTTTCCAAATGCAACTTTGAGGTTTTTCATCGTGTTCTCGGAAATTTCCTTGTCGACATACACAATGGCATTATTAAGGTCGCCTCCTTTTATCAGGCCGTCATCAAGCAAAGTCTCGAGTTCATGTAAAAAGCTGAAGGTACGAGCATCTGCAATTTCGGTCTTGAATTCTGAAATATGCTTTAGTGTGGCATTTTGTGTTCCGAGGACTTTCGTCCCAAAATCAACCATTGCAGTCACCTGGTAGTCATCAGAAGGCATTACAAGAATTTCGCTTCCTGTTGCTTCGTCTGTAAATGAAATCACTTCGCGCACAATATATTCATTGCGTTTCGCTTCCTGTTCGACAACTCCGGCCTTCTCAATTGCTTCAACAAAATATTTTGAAGAACCATCCATGATCGGCGGCTCTGAACCGTTGAGTTCTATAATTACATTGTCGACGTCACATCCGACAAATGCTGCCAAAACGTGCTCTGAGGTTTGAATTTTGACGCCTCGTTTTTCAAGGTTAGTTCCTCTTTGCGTGTTTACGACATAGTTGGCGTCGGCTTCGATCACCGGACAACCTTCGAGGTCAACACGAATAAATGAATAACCATTATTGATCGGCGCCGGTTTGAACGTCATTGTCACCTCTTTCCCCGTATGAAGCCCAACTCCTGTTAAGGTTACCTCGTCTTTTATGGTTGTCTGTTTAACCATTGTTTGATATTTTGTTCATGGATTTTTTTAATTCCTCTAGTTCGTGTACTATTTTTGGCAGATTTCTGAAATGTACATACGATTTGCTGTAATCGCTATAACCGAATGACGGGCTTCCCTGTAATACTTCGTCGTCTTTAATGTTTCGGCCAACACCGGACTGAGCCTGTATCCGGACATTATTTCCTACCACGAGGTGACCGGAAATACCAACTTGGCCGCCAATCATGCAATTACGGCCTATTTTTGTCGAACCGGCAACTCCGCTTTGTGCCGCAATTACCGTGTTCTCTCCAACCTCGACGTTATGCGCGATCTGAATCTGGTTGTCCAGTTTTACACCTTTGCGGATGATGGTCGAACCCATTGTAGCACGGTCAATCGTTGTATTACAGCCAATATCGACGTTATCTTCTATAATTACATTTCCAATTTGCGGAATTTTACTGAACGTCTTGTCATTGTTCGGCGCAAAGCCAAATCCGTCAGCGCCGATTATAGCACCTGATTGAATCGTGCAAGCGTTTCCGATTACAGTTTCGGAGTATACTTTCGCCCCGGCGAACATCGTCACGTTATCGCCCATTACAACATTATCGCCTACATAGCAATTGGGATAGATGCGTACATTTTTTCCTAATACCACATTTTG
>DASVRQ010000013.1:0-23620 GCA_036388535.1 Flavobacterium sp.
CGCGCCATCGCGTCTTTTTCTTTGCGTTTGACAGGGTTGTTGCAAGCTACAAAAAAAGCTGCGAAAACTAGAGACAACAGAGTACATCGATTCATGGCAAAAAGTTATATTTTAGGATAGAAAAGCAGTAATAATATTGTAAAGGTGCTATCTGGCAGAGCGAAAACTCTTATATAATTCAGCAAAAAAATTACATAAGAACAATTTCAAATCCTCTAAACATCAGCAATTGAAGGATTTTTGGGATAATTATATGTAAAGTGCTATTGTAGAATTCGGTATATTTGCAAACTATTAAAAATCAAAAGAGGTGATACAACTTCACGATAAACATTTCATCCCATTTATTTCAGCAGAAGAACTTGATTTCGCTATTGCGGAAATGGCGCAACTTATTGAAGCTGATTTTGCCGATGAAACTCCTGTTTTCATCGGAGTTTTGAATGGAGCATTTATGGTCGTATCCGATTTTTTGAAGCATTATAAACGGCCTTGCGAGGTGAGTTTCATTAAGATGGCTTCATATGAAGGAATGGAATCTTCAAATGAAATCAAGCAACTTATCGGGATTAACCAGGATCTTTCGGGAAGAACCGTTATCATTATTGAAGATATTGTCGACACCGGAAATACGATTGCGGAATTAAAGGAGCTTTTCAAGAAACAGAACGTTAAACATTTCAAAATCGCAACGCTGTTCCTGAAACCCGATGCCTATAAAATGGACATCAAGATCGACTATGTCGGCATCCGGATCCCAAATAAGTTCATTGTCGGTTACGGTCTGGATTATGATGGATTGGGACGGAATTTGCCGGAGGTTTATCAGCTTAAAGAAGAGTAAGCAGTCGCAGTCACAGTAAACATTTTGAATAGGCGCAATATCAATAACAACACAAGCATACGATAAATGATCAACATAGTTTTATTCGGCAAACCTGGTGCAGGAAAGGATTTGAGATTAAGAGGAGGACAGCCAGTGGCTGTCAGGTATTTTAAAATTGAAAACAAGCATACATAATGATCAACATAGTTTTATTTGGCAAACCGGGAGCTGGTAAAGGAACGCAAGCTGAATTTTTAAAAGAGAGGTACAACCTGACGCACATTTCAACAGGCGATGTTTTCCGATACAACCTGAAAAACAACACCGAACTCGGCCAACTCGCCAGAACCTACATGGATTATGGCGATCTTGTCCCCGATGAGGTTACGATAAAGATGTTGCAGGACGAAGTCGACAAAAATCCCGACACAGATGGATTTCTTTTTGACGGTTTCCCGCGTACCATCGCACAAGCTGAAGCGCTCGATAAATTTCTGCAGTCACGAGATATGGACATTGCAGCGACAATCGCACTTGAAGCTAACGACGAAATCCTGGTGAAAAGGCTGCTTGAAAGAGGCAAGACCTCAGGACGTGCAGACGATCAGGATGAAGACAAAATCAGAAACAGGTATCAGGAATACAACGAAAAAACGGCTCCTTTAATGGAGTATTACACGCAGCAGGGCAAGTTCCACGCTGTCGACGGCATCGGGTCGATTGAAGAAATCACCAACCGACTTAGCACCGTCATTAACAATTTATAGAAGCAATTTGCTTCGCCTATTCGCCGGGAGCTCGGGTCCGGCTGTTTGCTGCAAGTCCGCGCCCTGAAAATATTTTTTCCACGCCGCAAAATCGGCTTCCGTTGGTCGCCATTTTGAACCGGGAAAAAAGTATTTTTAGTGCTGTGGGCTTTTCGCTTCCATCCGGGCTATAATATGGAAATACTAATTATATTCTTTTTGATTTTATTGAACGGTGTCTTCTCCATGTCGGAGATCGCACTGATATCAGCACGTAAAAACCGGTTGGAGAATGCTGCCAAAAAAGGAAATGCAAGTTCAATAGCAGCGCTCGACCTGGCAAATTCACCAAACAAGTTCCTGTCGACGGTCCAAATTGGAATTACGTTGATTGGGATCCTTACAGGTATATTTTCGGGAAATAAAATAACGACTGATGTTAAAATTTTTGTCGAATCTTTTGAATCTCTAAAACCGTATGCCGACTCAATTTCAGTTGGGATCGTAGTGGTAACGTTGACCTTCTTCTCGCTTGTTCTTGGGGAACTTCTTCCAAAGCGCATCGGACTCAATTATCCTGAAAAAATTGCGAAAATGGTCGCACTTCCAATGAAATGGATCTCAATAATCACGGCGCCATTCATCTGGTTGCTCACCGTTTCGACCGAGTTCCTGCTGAAAGTCCTCATGATAAAACCATCAGCCGACGGAAAAGTCACCGAGGAAGAAATCAAGGCAATTATTAAAGAAGGAACCGAAGGCGGAGAAGTCCAGGAAATTGAACAAAATATCGTGGAACGCGTTTTTCATATCGGTGACCGAAAGGTAAATTCATTGATGACACACCGGAAATCGATCATTTTTCTTCCGCTTGACGCAGATAAAAATCGTGTGAAGGAGTTGATGTTAAAGGAACTTCACTCGGTTTATCCTGTTTATGGTGAAAACTTCGATGATATTATAGGTGTCGTAGATCTCAAAAATATTTTCGCGCATTTTGAAAACGAAAATTTCAATTTGTCAGAGATAATGATGGATGCGCCATTTATAATGGAACAGACAACTGCGTATAAAGCATTGGAAAATTTTAAGGAAAGCGGCGTGCATTACGCTTTTGTCGCTGATGAATACGGGGTTTTTCAAGGAATCATCACGTTGAACGACATTCTTGAAGCGCTCGTTGGTGATGCATCCGATTTTTACAAAGAAGATTTCCGGCTCGTGGCACGTGAAGATGGAACGTGGCTTGTCGATGGGCATTATTCGTTGCACGACTTCCTGACGTTTTTCGAACTCGACGAATTGATCAATGATTATGAAGTCACAACAGTGAGCGGACTTATTATGACTGAGCTGTCGAGGATTCCGAAACAAGGCGAAAAACTCACCTGGCAGGATTTCGAACTCGAAGTAATCGACATGGACGGAGTGAAGATTGATAAAGTGATGGTGAAGAGTTTGAAAGAGTAAGTCAGTTATCAGTCTTCAGTTCCAGTCTTCAGTCGCAGTAGGCAGTCTCAGAAACAATATCAATTTCAATATCAATTTCAATATCAATATAAAAAACCATGTCCATCTTTCAAGTTAGGCGTAAACCCTGAACCTTGAACCCTGTACCATTAAATAATCGGGTCATTTCATGTAGCGGGTAAAACCCTGCGCCCTGAACCCTGAACCCTGAACCAATAAAGATATGACTGAGGGAAACTTCGTAGACTATACAAAAATATTCATCTCATCCGGAAAAGGCGGAAAGGGATCAACACACTTGCACCGCGAGAAATTCATCGAAAAAGGCGGGCCTGACGGTGGCGATGGCGGCCGTGGCGGTCATGTTTATCTCGTTGGTAATAAAAGTTTGTGGACATTGTTCCATCTTAAATTCGCTCGGCACGTAAAAGCCGGACACGGCGGAGATGGCGGTGGCGATAGAAGTACAGGAGCGGATGGGGATGACAAATACATCGAGGTTCCGCTTGGAACAGTTGTACGCGATAAAGACAGTAATGAAGTACTCTTCGAAATCACCGAACATGGTGAAAAGCGAATTGTGGCTCTTGGCGGAAAAGGCGGCCTCGGAAACTGGCATTTCAGGAGTTCGACGAACCAGACTCCGAGATATGCGCAACCAGGTTTGCCCGGCGAAGAAAAAGATATCGTATTGGAGCTTAAAGTCCTTGCTGATGTTGGGCTTGTTGGATTTCCAAATGCCGGAAAGTCGACCTTGCTTTCAGTGCTTACATCTGCAAAACCAAAAATCGCGGATTATCCGTTTACAACCTTAAAACCCAACCTCGGAATTGTAGCTTATCGCGACTTCCAGTCGTTTGTAATTGCTGATATCCCAGGAATCATTGAAGGCGCTGCCGAAGGAAAAGGCCTTGGGCACTATTTTCTGCGTCACATTGAACGCAATTCCATCCTGATTTTCCTGATTCCGGCTGATGCCGAAGATATCGGAAACGAATATGAGATTTTGCTTGATGAATTGCGCAGATATAACCCCGAAATTCTTGATAAAGAACGTGTGATCGTCATTTCAAAATGCGACATGCTGGATGACGAGCTTAAGGAAGAAATGAGAAACGAACTTGATAAGACATTTGCAGGCATTCCGTATTTGATGATTTCATCGGTTGCACAACAAGGATTGACTGAACTAAAGGACAAGCTGTGGCAAATGCTTAACCGTGACGAACCTGAATCGTAATATCGCTTCTAAATAAAAAAAGGGCGCTTCAATTGAAGCGCCCTTTTTTTATAGGTTCGGGATTCGCAGCACTTGTCCCGGATAGATCTCGTCTGGATCTTTAAGCATTGGTTTGTTTGCTTCAAAAATAACATCGTATTTTTTAGCATCTCCGTAATATTTTTCCGCAATTTTTGAAAGCCAGTCACCTGAAACAACAGTGTGATAGCGTGCTTCCGGAGTTGGCGTTTTAACTCTCATCTGGTTGTCGACCGTGTCAACACCTTCGACATTGCCAACTGCAAGTACAATTTTCTCAGAATCGGACTGTTTGTCGACTTCGCCCTGCAATACGACATCATCGCCGCGCAGTGTCAGCGTGATCGTCTGGAAAGGCAATCCGAGTGTTTTGATGTAATTCACAAGTGCCTGTGCTTTTAGCTGAGGTTTGTGCTCAGCCGGAGCTTCTGCTTCTTTTGATCCGAAGATCTTCTTGCCTGCCGTTTTAATAAAGGAAAATAAACCCATAATGTTCTTTTTAAATTGATACTTGTCTTTTTCTTAAAATTACCTACTTTATTTTCTATGGGTTCGACTGAAACTGTAAATTAAAGTTAAAGTTGAATTGCGACAGGGATGGAAGCGCCATCCTTTTTTGGCTGCGCCGCGAGCCTGCGAAGCAAGCATCCGAAAAAGATACAGCGTACAGCCCGGCCGTTCGCCAAAAGTTAAAATTTATATTGCGAAAACGTTTTCTCTGCTTCGATAAATGCACAAATGCGGAAATGGCTTATATTCGCATTTCTCATAAGCGGACGTTTTCTAAATGTATTTCAGCAGGAAACCAGGCTATTAACTCTTATTTATTATATACATGAAAAAATTCGTATTGTTCATCTCCATGTGCCTTGTCGCTTTTCCCGTAAAAGCTGACGAAGGAATGTGGTTTTTGATGTTTATTGAGCGGTTAAACCACCGCGACATGCAGAAAATGGGGCTTCAGTTAACTGCTGAAGAAATTTACAGTATCAACAACCATAGCTTGAAAGACGCCATCGTGCAGTTCAACGGCGGCTGTACGGCTGAAATGATTTCAAAAGAAGGCCTTGTGTTGACTAACCACCATTGTGGATATGGCGCAATTGCCGAACTTTCTTCTACCGAGCAAAATCACCTGAAAAATGGTTTTTGGGCAGCCGACAGAAAATCGGAGCTGAAGCCGAAGTCACTTTACGTTCGGTTCTTTGTACGTATGGACGATGTATCGAAGAGAATTCTTGGGAAAGTCAACGATAAAATGTCTGAAACCGAACGCAGCAAAGCCATCCAGCAGGAAATTGCACTGATTGAAAAAGAAAACAACGAAGGTGGAAAATACACTGTTTCTGTGCGTCCTTTTTTCAACGGAAACGAGTATTACTACTTTGTTTACCAGGATTATAAAGATGTAAGACTGGTTGGAACCCCGCCTGAAAACATCGGAAAATTCGGTGGCGACACTGACAACTGGGAGTGGCCACGTCACACGGGAGATTTTTCAATGTTCCGCGTTTACGCAGATAAGAATGGGAATCCGGCAGAATATTCAACTGAAAATGTGCCGTTGCAGCCAAAACACTACTTGCCTGTGAGCATGAAAGGGGTTAAAGAAAATGATTTCGCCATGATTTTGGGATATCCAGGAAGAACAAATCGTTGGATGCCTGCAGGCGGAATCGAGCAAAATGTAAAATTTGCCTATCCTGCATGGGTTGAAGGTGCAAAAACCGGAATGGACGCAATGAAAGTCTACATGGATAAAGATGCATCAGTACGGTTGCAATATGCATCAAAATATGCACAAATCGCAAACTATTGGAAAAATCGCCAGGGAATGATCGATGCATTATCGAAAGCCGGAACTGCGAAAACTAAAGCAGACCAAGAGGCGAAATTCAATACTTGGGCAAACAAAGCAGAGAATAAAGCGAAGTACGGAAAAGTAATTGCCGATATCAATTACTACTACGCAAAAACGAACTTGCGTGCGCGTCACGACAACTATTTAACGCAATTGGCACGTTCGAGCAATTATGCTACTGCGCCTGCTGCTGTTGGAAATGGATTGCTTGCTTTCATTAAAGAGAACGATTCGAAGAAAGTAGAAATGAAAGGAAAACTTTACGAAACGATCGATGGTTTTTATACCGATTTCTTCGCGCCTGTTGAGCGTGATGTTCTGATAGCACAATTAAATCTATACGCCTCTAAGGGATCTGAATACGGGCTTTCGCCGATGATCGGGCAATTGAAAGCTAAAAATAATGGTGATTTCACTGCATTTGTTGATGACGCTATTTCAAAAAGTATTTTCTCTACGCGTGCAAAATTGGACGAATCAATTGCAACTTTGACTGCGGAGAAAATTACTTCTGATCCGTTGTATCAGTTGTCGGCCGATCTGATGACGCAACTCCGTAAAAGAAGCGACGACCAAGTAACGATGGAAAATGATTTCCAAAAGAACTTCCGCGTACTTGTTGAAGGTCTGCGTGAGTCGAAGCTCAATACCATCCAGTATCCGGATGCAAATTCAACCTTGCGTCTGACTTATGGAAAAGTACGTGCTTTGCCTGCAGACAAACGAAATGATGCCAAGATCAACAACTACACGACAATGGAAGGCATGGTGAAAAAGTATAAAAAAGACGATGCCGAGTTTGATCTTCCTTCCAGAATTTTGGAGATGAGCGCGAAAAAAGACTTTGGTGTTTATGCTGATAAGGCGGGTTATATGCCTGTCAACTTCCTGACAGATAATGATATTACAGGTGGAAACTCCGGTTCGCCGGTATTGAACGGCAAAGGTGAATTGATCGGATTGGCATTCGACGGAAACATCGAGGCTATGGCCGGAGACGTGATCTTCGATCCGAAATTGCAACGAACGATCAATGTTGACATCCGCTACATTTTGTGGATCATCGACAAGTTCTCAGGTGCAAAGCACATTGTTGACGAGCTTACGATCGTAAAATAATATCAATTAGTTTATAGAAAAATCCGCCCTTTGTGGCGGATTTTTTATTTGGCAACGTTTATTCGGATGCCTTTCGTGTGGCTTAAGAATTCAGGAGCGTACATGCTTTGGATAGTCGTGATTCCGTTTGAGAAGTCGCCTTGGTTGTTGACGCGAACATCGTATTCGATTACATAGGTGCCGCGACGAATACCATCAAAAAAGAAGTGCGTCGCCTGATCTTTTGTGCTCATGTAATAGTTGATTCCGCTGTCCCATTTATACTCAGACAACACATTGACAGGTCCACTTTCTCCCAATCTTTATAATAATTCTGGCCTACAGCATCCATTGTTGTAAACATCAGAAAAAGCAGCAAAATATATTTCATAAGTTTTTTTGTAAGCAGTCTATTTCTCCAGAACAAAATCAAACGGAACCGCGTCGGCAAGCTTTTCCCAACCCATGTAACCGTACACAATCATTCCTTCCGGGTTCGATAGATTACCGTTTTTATAAATTTCCAGCGTATTATTGACCAGTTGCAATTGTGAGGTCTGATCGCTCTCAACCTTCATGAATTCGTGACGGTAGTTCTCTTCCTCGCCATCGACTTTGTACTTTACCTGCAGATAATTTTTAAATCGGAAGAATTTCTTTCCGTCGCTTTCAACCAGGTAATCTTTTGGAAAAAGAACGCGTGGATCAAAAACAATGATGTCTCGCGGTGGGGTTTTATGCAGAGCCAAACCAGCTTTTTTGGAATTGTACATTTCGCGGACCGCTTCGTCTCCGGGATATTCCGGATTTGGCTCCATCGTAAATTTAGTGATCAGAAAACGTTCTTCAGTTAATTTCCCCTCGTAGGCCGATCTTACAAAGTGCATTAACGAACCCTTATAAGCCCGTTCCCTTTCGCGGATAATTTTTTTTGAATTTTTGTCGGTTAATGGTTCAAGATCCTGGAATGATTGATATCCGGTAAAGTGACAGATACGCTGTTTGAGGTCGTACTTAAAGCTCGCAAGTACAACGGTGATTTCGTAATTAAGAGCAGGATTGCGGATTATCAGCGGCACATCGGCCGAAACTTCAAGCCACCTTTTGTCTTCATCAACAGAAAGCAGAATATCATCAATATTTAATATCGATGACTTTTCGGCGTTTCGTGTGGTCCCTACCAGATTGTCCTTAAACAGTTTAATATATTTTGCGCGTTCCTTAGCCGATAGGATACTCACAGGAAAAAGTTCTTCTGATTCTTCATTCAATGCAATTACGTATCTTTTTTCCCTGTCAGGAAAAGCATCAGACGTGACAACAGTAGTCGTATATCCTACGAAAGCCACAACCAACTGAAATTTGTTTTCTGGCGTGGCAATAAGAAATTCACCTTTCTCGTTTGTGCTGGCCGAGTAAGTGGTATTGGAAATAAATACATTCGCATTCTCAAGCGGCTGTTTCGTAATTGCATCAACGATCAGTCCGCGCATTCCTGTTTGCGCCGTAGCCTGCAAGAAGATTAGAAATAGAAGTGAGGTAATAATTCTCATAATTCAATAAAGTTTTTAAATGTAAATCTTTCGCCGCAACAAATGAATCAAGTTCGTGAATTTATTGTCCGAAAGTCGCTATTGCCGATTTGACACTAATGCATTTTTAGTACTTTTGGGCTTCATCCGAACGATTAATGAAATATTTGTATTTCCTGCTTTTATTACCAACGCTGATCTTTGCACAATCCGATCTTGAAGAGGCTGAGAAATTCCTCCGTCAAGGCGCCTATGCGCAGGCGAAACCGCTGTTGGAATCACATCTGAAGCAAAACCCGGGAAATCTGCAGGCAACCGAATATCTTGGTGATGCTCATGCGGCAACTGGTAATTGGAAAGCCGCTTTCCTGTATTTTGAAAAACTTAAAGTGAAATATCCCAATATTGCCAATTACCAATATAAATACGGCGGCGCAATGGGAATGATCGCAAAGGAGAGTAATAAGTTCAAGGCGCTTGGAATGATCGATGACATCCGCTCGGCATTCGAAAAAACCATCAAATTAGATGCTAAACACCTCGGTGCACGCTGGGCTTTGATCGAGCTTTATCTCCAACTCCCGGCAATCGTCGGCGGCAGCGAAAGCAAAGCAACAACATACGCAAATCAATTAATGGCATTATCACCAGTCGACGGATATCTCTCAAAAGGGCACATTTCAGAGCATTTCAATAAATTTGAAACTGCCGAAAAACACTACAAGAAAGCCATAGAAGCCGGCGGTTCCAAAACCACATATCAATCATTGGCCAACCTATACAAGAAAATGAAGCAGCCCCAGAAATCAAAAGCTGTACTTGAACAATATAAGGCCAGGTCGTAAAAATATATAAATGAGAACACATTTCATCGCAATTGGAGGAAGCGCAATGCACAACCTCGCGCTCGCACTTCACAATAAGGGCTATCACGTTACCGGAAGCGACGATGCCATTTTTGAACCTTCCAGAACAAGGCTGGCCAATAAAGGTCTTTTGCCCGCGGAATTGGGCTGGTTTCCTGAAAAAATCACTACAGATATCGAATCGGTAATCCTCGGAATGCATGCAAAAGCAGACAATCCCGAACTTCTTAGAGCGCAGGAACTCGGACTGAAAATATATTCCTATCCCGAATTTCTATATGAGCAGTCAAAAAATAAAACACGTGTCGTAATCGGCGGATCACACGGGAAAACAACGATCACATCGATGATCCTGCATGTGATGCATTTCCATAATATTGCTGTCGACTATATGGTTGGAGCACAACTTGAAGGCTTCGACACGATGGTACATCTTACGGCCGAGAATGATTTTATTGTGTTGGAAGGTGATGAATATCTATCGTCACCAATGGATCGCCGACCGAAATTCCACTTGTACCAGCCAAACATCGCGCTGATTTCAGGAATCGCATGGGATCATATCAACGTGTTCCCTACATACGAGAATTACGTCAAACAATTTGAAATCTTTATCGCCAAAATTACAAACGGCGGAATACTTGTTTATAACGAGAACGATCCCGAGGTAGGACGCGTCGCCGAAGCTGCAACAAATCCGATTCGAAAAATACCGTATTCGACTCCGTATTACAAGGTTGAAAATGGCGTCACATTACTTGAAACTCCTGAAGGCTCAATGCCTATTGAAGTTTTTGGCGCGCACAACCTCAATAATCTTGCAGGTGCAAAATGGATCTGCCAGAATATGGGTGTCGACGAAGCTGACTTTTATGAAGCGATCGCAACGTTCAAAGGCGCGTCGAAACGTCTTGAAAAAATCGCCGAGAATAGTAAAAACGTAGCCTACAAAGATTTTGCACATTCTCCAAGCAAAGTTGCCGCGACTACAAAAGCAGTCAAAGAACAATATCCTGACCGAAGGTTGATCGCGTGTTTGGAGCTTCACACCTATAGCAGTTTGAATCCCGAATTTCTAAACGAATATGAAGGCGCACTAAATTCTGCCGATGTTGCCGTGGTTTTTTATTCTCCCGATGCCGTAAAAATCAAGCAGCTCGACGAAGTTACCTCCGAACAGATCGCAACTGCGTTCAAACGCGATGATCTCGTCATTTATACAAATCCGGCCGAGTTCAGGCAGTACCTTTTTAACTTGGATCTTTCAGGCGGAAACGCGCTTCTTTTGATGAGCTCCGGCAATTATGGCGGCTTAAATTTCGACGAGGTAAAGACGTTGTTTTCTTAGAAGCACGAAGTTCTGTTAGACCAGGAACGTGCTGTCTCGCTGTTCGCTGTATTTTCGAATAAAAATTCGAAAGATGCCGCTGCCATCGAGGCTATAAACAATGTTTCGGATATCTTATACTAATGCCCTTAAATCCCTTGATGGTTTACGAGCGGCTCTCCAAAGTACATTGCTACTGTTGATACCGATAATGCCCCGTAATTCTATAACTGAATAAACAATCAGCAAGCACCTGGCCGCCGCCAACATTATGCACGATTAAATTGCGCGTGCCATCTTTTGATCTTCGTGATGTTACGATCCCAATATGCGGAAGTTTCCCGCCAATCATCCACGTTATTAAATCGCCGGTTTGAAAATCGGAAGCCTTTTCTGAAACGCCAAGGCTTTTGCCAAATCTTGTAAAGAAAACCTGCAGGTTCGGAACACGCCTATGATCGATGTTGGTATCCGGTTTCCTTAATCCCCAAATCTTCGGATACTTTGCAAAGTTTGCCTTCATATCAACGTGGACTTCCTTCTGCAGATCTATTCCTAATTTCCTGTACGCCCGGATCACAACATCGGTGCAAACACCTTTGCCCTTTGGAACGTCGCCATACGGATATTTGATGCTGTAGTACGTTGGATCGTATTGGACGGCCTCATACGTCAGTAAAATTGCGGCGTCTGATAATTTTTCTGCGAACGTTTTTTCCACATCAACAGAAAATCCCACAAGAAACAACAGTGTAAAAAGGAATTTCATATTTTAGTGTTTGATAGTAAACGGCTGTAAAGCCTTTTTAAGTATCTGAAAAACAAATACACGCCGAAATTAATATTAAACGCCATTTAAATGTCTGAAACTTCCTCATTCCCGATCCGCAACTGGTCAGAAGACGATCGTCCACGCGAAAAACTGATGCTCAAAGGCAAATCCGCTCTTAGCGATGCCGAACTCCTTGCAATCCTTTTAGGTTCCGGAAGCCGAAACGAAACTGCCGTCGGCCTGAGCCAAAGAATTTTACTTAGTGCACAGAACAACCTGAACCTGCTGGGAAAATTTTCTTTGCAGCAACTGATGGCTTTTAAGGGAATCGGCGAAGCAAAAGCAATCACGGTAGCAGCGGCAATGGAGCTTGGCCGCAGGCGTCGCGGAGAAGAAACCGTCGAACTTACAAAAGTTACATCAAGTCGGGTAGTTTTTCAAATCATGCAGCCGATAATCGGCGAACTCGCGCATGAGGAATTCTGGGTGGTTTACCTGAATAATTCAAACAAGGTGGTCTACAAAAGCCAACTATCCAAAGGCGGAATGACAGGGACAGTCGTCGATGTTCGGATTGCGTTTAAGTTGGCACTCGAGCACAATGCCACGGGAATGATATTATGCCACAATCATCCGTCAGGAACATTGGCAGCAAGCGACGCCGACAAGCAGATTACGCGTAAGATGAAGCTCGCAGGAGAAAATCTCGACATAAAAGTGCTCGATCACATCATCATCACCGAATCATCGTATTTCAGCTTCGCTGATGACGGAATCTTGTAAAAGAGATTTGAAACGATGTTAATTTAGTATCTTGCACACTTACTTTCTCAAGCATGATCGCAACGTCAAAACTCTCTTTTCAATACAACCACTCAACAGCATTTTCGTTTCCGGATATTACTGTCCGAGAAGGAGAAACATTGTTGGTCACTGGCAATTCCGGAAAAGGAAAAACAACCTTGCTCCATATACTCGGCGGATTATTACGGCCAAAAAACGGAACCGTTAAAATTGGAGAAACAGCAATTGAAAATTTATCCGAAAGCAAATTGGATAAATTCAGAGGCAACAACATCGGACTGGTTTTGCAGCAATCGTACTTTGTAGAGTCGTTGAATGTGCTTGAGAATGTCGTATTGGCCTCGTGGCTTGCAAAAGGAAAAAAAGCAACTGAGAATGCAAAAAAGCTGCTTGAACAACTTTCACTTTCGGATCAAATTTATAAATCTCCGACACAGCTCAGCGTTGGACAACAGCAACGTGTTTCGATAGCAAGAGCATTGATAAACTCGCCGAAATTGGTATTAGCCGACGAACCAACATCAAGCCTTGACGATGAAAATACTGCTGTCGTGGCCAATCTACTCTCATCAATGGCAACAGAATTGGGCGCTGCATTGATCATTGTGACGCATGATCAAAGGCTGAAGCAATTGTATCCAAATACCATTTCCTTATGATTGCGAAGATCGCGTGGAGAAATATCATTTACAAACCACTCAATACTATATTGAGCCTCATCTTATTGAGCGCGGCTGTAGCTATCATTTCACTGATAATCCTGTTGCAACAACAGTTCGAAAATAAATTTTCCAAGAATATTGAAGCAGTCGACCTGGTTCTGGGCGCATCCGGAAGTCCGCTGCAGCTGATACTATCGTCGGTTTACCAAATGGACGCGCCAACTGGAAACATCAATTACGAAGAGGCAAAGGTTTGGATGAACCATCCGTTTGTGAAAAAGGCAATTCCACTTGCTTTCGGCGATAATTACAACGGTTATAAAATTGTCGGGACAACCGAAACTTACATTGAAAAATACGATGGAAAATTTTCGGAAGGCAAAATCTTCAGGCAGAATTTTGAGGTCGTCGTGGGCAGCGAAGTTGCAAACAAAATGAAACTGCGCCTTGGATCAACTTTCTACAGTTCGCACGGCGAAAGCGCAGAAGGCGAGAAGCATGAAAATGCCGACTTTATAGTTGTAGGCATTTTACAGCCGACTGGAAATGTAATCGACAATCTTGTTTTATGCTCGATTCAAAGTGTTTGGGGCGTGCACCAACAGGAAGCGTCTGAAGAACATCATGAAGAAGAAATCACTGCAGTGTTGTTTGAACTTCGGAATAAGATGGCGTTTGTAATGTGGCCAAGAATGATCAGCCAAAACACCAAAATGCAGATGGCTTCGCCGGCAATAGAAATAAACCGACTGTTTACGCTGTTCGGATTTGGACTGCAGGCGCTGCAATATCTGGCGTATGGCATCATGCTTATTTCGGGCATCAGCATTTTTATTGCATTGTACAATACGTTAAAGGAACGCAAGTATGAATTTGCACTGTTGCGCGTGAGCGGAGCGGGCAGAAGCCGGCTTTTGGCCTTGGTATTGTGGGAAAGTATGTTTTTGTGCGTAACGGGCTTTATTCTCGGTACTATCTTTGGTAGGATCGCGTTGTGGTACATCTCCTCGGCAACCGAAGACGAATATAAAATGGCATTCGATCCATTTCAATTTGTCTGGCAAAAAGAAGGTGTTCTGTTTGCAGTGACTATCTTTGTAGGCATTGTTGCGGCGCTGATACCTGCCATAAAGGCGTACCGAATCGACATATCAAAAACTCTTTCAAATGCGTAAAATTATTTTTCTTCCGATGCTGATGGTGATGCTTTTCGCGGCAGTCGGATTTAAACCTTCGGATAACAGTTCTTTACAATCTGTTCATTCAGGCAGGATACTTTCTGATACACTGACATGGAAACTGCTCGGCGATATCAAATTCGTCACCAAGCCTCACAAAGATTACGGCGATGTGAAATTTCCTGTTGTTAATTCGAGATTGAAAGCGGTAAATAACCGTAAAGTTGTTATGAGCGGATTCATCGTCCCAATCGATAATACGACTTATGCACTCAGTAAAAACGTTTTTGCGTCCTGCTTCTTTTGCGGAAAAGCAGGACCTGAAACAATTGTAGGATTAAAGTTCAAGGACTTGAAAGGCCGTCTCAAAACCGATCAATATGTCACAATCACCGGAACTTTCCGTGTAAACGAAGGGAATGTAGATGACTGGATCTACAACATCGACAACGCGATAATTACAAAAGGAAATTAAAATGCAGTCTACTATTACTGATGTGTTTTTCGACCTCGACCACACGTTGTGGGATTTCGAGAAGAATTCGGCGCTTGCCTTTAGAAAAGTACTCAAAGAAAACGCTCCCGATGTAGATGTGGAGATATTCCTGAAACATTATGTTCCGATTAATTACCACTATTGGGAGCGCTACAGAAAGGATGAAATCACACAATCGGAGCTACGGTTTGGAAGATTACGTGACACATTCATCGAAATCGGATATGATGTTGATGAAGACAAAATAGCTTTTTTGAGCCAGGAATATATTCGTTTTCTTCCGCAGTACAATTACCTTTTTGACGGAGCGATCGAAGTTCTTGACTACCTCAAAACCAAGTATAACTTGCATATCATCACCAACGGATTTGATGAAGTGCAACAGCATAAGATCACAAATTCAAACATCGCGCATTATTTTTCGACTGTCACTAATTCGGAAATGGCAGGAGTCAAGAAACCAAATCCTGTTATTTTTGAATACGCGCTTCAAAAAGCCAAAACACAAAAAGAAAACAGCATTATGATCGGTGATTGCATTGAAGCTGATGTTCGTGGTGCTTTACAGTGCGGAATCGATGCGATACTATTTTGTGGGCCTTCAACCAAACACGACGGAATCAAACGAATTTGCCATCTGTCTGAAATAAAGAAATATCTTTAAAACATGAAAAAATTTGCAGTAGCATTGTTTTTACTTGCCGGGTCTTTTGCATCTGCGCAAAGCATTAACGACTATAAGTACGCCATTGTCCCGAAAAAATTCGATTTTCTAAGCGAAGCCGATAAATTCAACATGAACACTTTAACCAAGATGTTTATGGAGAAATATGGGTTTGTGACATTTTTCGACACCGACACACTTCCTAACGACATTGTTGACCGCAGTTGCAACCGCGTTTATGTTGATGTCATCAATGACAAAGCAGTATTCCTGACAAAACTTACCGTGGTTTTGAAAGATTGCAAAAATAACATCCTGTACAGTTCGAGAGTGGGAACGAGCAAAGAAAAGTCGTATAAAACAGCGTATGTTCAGGCACTTCGCGGGGCTTTTAAAAGCTTTGACCAACTTGGTTACAAATATAACGGAGCCGTAACTGAAGTGCAGACATCCACGATCCGAACAACCAATAACGGGACTACAGTGACAAAAGAAGTCATTCCGCCGCCGCAAGCAGGCAGTAAAGGTGATGTGATATATGGTAAGCCGCAACAAGTAAAGCCGGAAGTTGTCGATACCAATAATCTGTTGTTTGCCCAACCGATCGAAAACGGATTTCAAATCGTCGACACAACTCCAAAGGTCGTTTTAAAGCTTCAGAACACTTCCGCTCCAGGAATTTATCTCGCCGAACGAGACCAGTTACGCGGAACTTTATTTGCAAAAGACGGCAAGCACGTCTTCGAATATTATAAAGACGGCAGGTTGGTAAGTGAAGTTTTGAACATCAGATTTTAAACCGTTAGAAAACCGAAACAAGCCCTCAGATGACCTCGATTGCTATTCGACTGCGACTGTTGGCTGTAACTGAAGACTGTAAACTGTGACTGAAGACTGTAAACTGTGACTGAAGACTGCAGCTTAATAACCATACTTCCCCTTCCACCGGTTCTTCAAAAACTCCCTCGTCGAATTTTCACGTACGTTATTTCCCGGAACATAAATTGGCGTGTTTGCAATCGCATCAGGTAGAAATTCCTGCTCGGTGAAATTATTGTCATAACTATGAGCGTACTTGTACTCGTCGCCATAGCCTAATTCCTTCATTAACTTAGTAGGTGCGTTTCTCAGATGAAGCGGAACCGGCAAGTCACCGGTTTGTTTTACAAGCGACTGTGCTGTATTGATCGCCATGTAACTTGCGTTGCTTTTTGGAGAAGTCGCCAGGTAAACAGCACATTGGCTTA
Source organism: Flavobacterium sp. (assembly GCA_036388535.1). Classification (GTDB taxonomy): domain Bacteria; phylum Bacteroidota; class Bacteroidia; order Flavobacteriales; family Flavobacteriaceae; genus Flavobacterium. Next base: position 16,808 of record DASVRQ010000013.1, read on the forward strand.
ATATGATCCTGCTTTCAGGATATCCGATTGTCGTGACAGCCTGGAAGGTCGTACTAGCCATTACCAATGCTGTCGGGTTTGCATTTCCGATGTCTTCGCTCGAAAGGATCAACATTCTTCGTGCAATGAACTTCACGTCTTCGCCACCTTCGATCATTCGCGCCAGCCAGTAAACTGCGCCATTAGGATCGCTTCCGCGGATCGACTTGATGAATGCCGATACGATATCATAATGCTGTTCGCCAGTCTTGTCATACAAAACGGTATTTTGTTGCGCGAAATGAAGCACGATTTCATTTGTGATTACAATTTCGTTTTCATCCGATGCATTAATTACCAGTTCAAAAACATTCAGCAACTTCCTGCCATCGCCACCTGAAAGCCGGATGAGCGCTTCTGTTTCCTGAAGCACGATTTTTTTCAAACGCAGAACCACATCCGTTTCGATCGCACGGCGCAGCAAAGCTTCAAGATCTTCCCTTGTGAATGCATTTAAAATATAAACCTGACAACGCGACAGTAGCGCGGGAATTACTTCAAAACTGGGATTTTCAGTTGTAGCGCCAATTAATGTCACCCAGCCTTTTTCGACCGCGGCGAGCAAAGAATCCTGTTGTGATTTACTGAAACGGTGAATCTCGTCAATGAACAATATAGGATTTTTTGCAGTGAACAATCCGCCAGCCTGTTTGGCTTTATCGATTACATCACGTATATCCTTCACGCCTGAATTTATGGCACTCAATATATAGAACGGACGCTTTGATTCCTGCGCGATGATTTGTGCGAGCGTTGTTTTTCCCGTTCCTGGCGGTCCCCATAATATCAAAGAAGGGACGATTCCACGTGAGATTTGCTGTGTCAACGAGCCGCTCGGTCCCACAAGGTGCTGCTGACTGATATAACCTTCAAGGGTTTGGGGCCGGATTCTTTCTGCTAACGGTGCTTCCATTGCGTAAAATTAAGGTTTTCGTTATTAAATTTTTTATAAAATTTCAGAAGCTGATCCGGCTGTTTGCTATAGCTTTTGCTCGCTAAAGAAGCGAGCAAAAGGCTGCCGCGGCCATCCGGGCTAAAGTGCCAACTGACAGAATAGCATATTTTTATTTTTGGATATATTTTTGAAAAGCAATGTTCAGTGTTCAGTCTCAGTCAGAGCAATATCAATATCAAATGACAATATTAATAGAAAAGCACAATATAATTTCAGAAGCAGCATTAACCCTAAACCCTAAACCCTAAACCCTAAACCCTAAACCCTAAACCCTAAACCCTAAACCCTAAACCCTAAACCCTAAACCCTGCACCTTGCACCTCATGAATGACGACTTTAAATTCTCACCTTCCGTAATTCTTCTCCCGTTCTTTTCGGTGTTGCTGCTTTGGGTGATATTTTGGGCTGAAGTGAAGTTTCATTTCAACTTTGCACAGTATGGGATTTACCCGCGAACTCCGGAAGGTTTGCGTGGAATTGTTTTAAGTCCGTTTATTCATGGGAATTTGGAACATCTTTATAATAATTCGATTCCGCTGCTGATTCTTGTTGCAGCACTACGGTATTTCTATCGCGAGCAGTCGATGAAGGTTCTGGGCTACGGAATTTTATTATCGGGATTTTTGACATGGGTGATTGGGCGTGAATCGCATCATATCGGCGCAAGCGGACTCATCTATGTCCTCGTCAGTTTTATTTTCATAAAAGGCATAATGACTAAATATTACCGGCTTGTGGCATTGTCGCTGACAATCATCATGATTTATGGCGGAATGGTCTGGTATGTTTTTCCTGATGTTGAAGTCGGGATCTCGTGGGAAGGGCATTTGGCCGGACTCATAACAGGTTTTGCTTTCGCTGTCGTATTCAAAACTCCAGAATATCAAAAGCTGATCAAATATGAATGGGAACAACCTGATTATAATCCCGAAGGTGATAAGTTTCTGGAGCGATTTGACGAAAATGGAAACTTTGTAAATAAACCCAAACCAGAACCCGAAGAAGAAGATAATAGCTCGCTTGAATATCATTACCATTTCGTTCCGAAAGAAAAACCACAGGAAGGAATTTGATATGCTTTTAATGCCAATTTTCATTGTCCTGCTGTAAATCCCGCAAAAAACTGTTGTGTAATTTTATGTTCAGGAACTTCTGCAAAAAAGTATGAACATGAAAAAGCTGCTAAAACTTCCCGTTATAATTTCGGCCATCGTGATGTCTGATTGCGATTCGGCTTCCCAAACTGCACCTGTTTCGAAGGCAACATCCGATATTCCATCGCATCCTCTTACAAACGAGCAGGATCTCGATATACTTATTAATGAAATTGGAGACTCCAGAATTGTTTTACTTGGCGAGGCCTCGCACGGAACAGCCGAATATTACGAATGGCGCGCTGCTATTTCAAAACGTCTTATTCAAGAAAAAGGTTTTACAATTATCGGGGTCGAAGGCGAGTGGGCCGACAGTTACCGCGTCAATCAGTTTGTAAAAGGCAAAGAACAAAATGAAGAACAAGCCATTGAATTGCTGCGAAGATATGATCGCTGGCCAACATGGATGTGGGGGAATTATCAGGTTGGTTCGCTGATCACATGGCTCAACCAACACAACCAGGGTCTTCCCGAAGATCAGAAAGCGGGATTCTACGGGCTTGATGTTTATTGCCTTTGGGAGTCAATGGAAGAACTCGCGCCTTATATAAAAGACAACCCCGAACTTACGCGTGTTGCCAAAGAAGTCGAAAAATGCTTCCGTCCGCATAGTGCCGATCCAAGTGAATACGCTTACGCCGTCGCGTATGAATCCAAAACGTGCCGAGGTCAAACACAGCGACTATATCAGGAAATCTTAAAACAAACCGGAGGAAGTACCGCTAAAAACGAAGCGGAGTTTGTGATGCAACAAAATGCATTGGTGGCGCTTAATGGTGAGAACTATTATCGGACTTCCGTGTCGGAGTACGACGAATCGTGGAACATCCGTGACCGCCATATGACGCAGACAATCGGGCGGCTTCTGGAATTGCACGGCGCGGATTCAAAGATCATAGTTTGGGAGCACAACACGCATATCGGTGACGCACGTTATACCGACATGGCGTCGGCCGGAATGGTAAATGTTGGCCAGCTGGTACGCGAACAATACGGTGAAAAGAATGTATTCGCCGTAGGTTTCGGATCGTATGAAGGAACGGTGATCGCATCCGATCGCTGGGGCGGAAAAGTTGAAGCGATGAAGGTTCCGGCTGCCAAAAAAGGAAGTTGGGAAGAATTGCTTCATCGCGAAGGAGCGGAGAACAAAATTTTGCTTTCTAAGGAACTGAAGTCAAATAAATCGTTGCTGAAAACAATCGGGCATCGTGCAATTGGCGTGCAGTACAATCCAAGAGCTGAGAGCGGGAATTATGTTCCGACGGTAATTCCATATCGCTATGATGCGTTTATTTATATAGACAAAACACGAGCGTTGGATCCTATTTCTATGAAGGTTAAGAATGAGCCGCCGGATTTGTATCCTTCGGGAATGTAAGTCGAAAGTTGAAAGTCGAAAGTCAAAAGTCGAAAGTCAAGCCAATGTAAGGTTTAATGTTTAAAGTTGGCTGTTCTAGCCCTGATGGAAGTGGTTATCCTTTTGCTCCTTTCTTTAAGGAGCAAAAGATAAGAACGTACAGCAGGAAAAGCTTCTGAAGAGACTTCTTAGACTAAAATTTCTCCAAGGCCTGTCATACTCCAAATTGAAGCAAGTCCCCGATCTAAATCGAAGCGCGTCACCTGTCTAAAAGCGCAGCGAGTCTAAGAACGAAGCGAGTCTTATATCTAAAAGCGCAGCGCGTCTAAAAAGCAGCGCGTCTAAGATCGCTGCCTAACCGCTTCATATAAAAACGCTCCACAAGCAACCGAAACATTTAAAGAGCCGATTGTCCCAAACATTGGAAGTTTTGCTTTTTCATCGACGATTTTAAGGACCGAAGGATTGATCCCGCGATCTTCTGAACCCATGATGATTGCGACAGGTTCGTTGAGCGCGATGTCGTAAATAGTTGTGTCGGTTTTTTCAGTTGCCGCAACTGTCTTAATTCCGCTTCCCTGAAGGTAGAAAACCGCATCTTTGATATGTTCCACTTTACAAACCGGAACGTTAAAAACCGCGCCTGCTGAAGTTTTTACCGTGTCACCATTCACCGGAGCTGATCCTGCTTTTTGGACGATTATTCCGTTGACTCCTGTACATTCGGCTGTTCGGATAATAGCTCCGAAATTCCGTGCATCTGAAATTTGGTCCAAGATCAAAAACAAAGGAACTTTCCCTGACTCAGTTACGGATGTCACCAACGATTCCAAATCGTGGAATGCGATAGGAGAGATGCTCGCAACGGCACCTTGGTGGTTGTTTGGCGTGAGCCGGTTGAGTTTTTCGACAGGAACATAAGAAAAATTCACGTTCGCCCGCTTCATGACCTTCATCAGGTCTTTCATTAGTTCGCCCGAAATTTCCTTCTGGATGAATACCTTATCAACTTCCTTTCCTGACTGAATCGCTTCAATAATCGCGCGAATCCCAAATATTAGATGCTCTTTTTCCATTTTGCAAAGATAGGTTGTTAATGTGGAAATGTATCAATGTGATTAATTTACCAACGTGAAAATTCAACAATTAAGCAATTGAACATTTAAGCAAATCATTGTTACATTACAAAATTGTTTAATTGGTACATTAAAAAGTGGCTCTAAAACTAATATGCACAATTGAATTGCTCAACTTGATGCTTTGCTCATCCGTGCTTCCGTTGGCGTAAACAAGGTTTAAGAGACCGTTTTTTGTAAGGAGTCCGAAGCCGAAGCCGAGTCCGAGTAAGCCGCCGCCGTTGTCAGTTGTGTCGTCGCGATAATATCCGTAATCAATGATCGAGTGGACATATATATTTGGGGCAACAACGTATCGGTATTCGGTCAATACCGAAGAGAAAAAGTTGGCTTGCAGGCTGTTTTCGTTGAATCCGCGGATGGAATTTATTCCGCCGAAGCGATACAATTCATTTAATATATATTGCCCGCTGTTCAAATAATAATTCTGGCTTTTGATGTTGAAGATATTCTTCTGATTTAGATAAACATTGTGTGAGAGGTGAAGTTCGGAAAAGATCTGGTCATTTTTTGACTGATTCGATTCGCGTGAGCCAACTCCAAGTCGGATGCTTGCACGTGTTTGTTCAGGAAATAAAAAGTCGTCAGCGCGATAATTGACATACTCGAAGTTACTCGTTATAAAGGTATTGTTGAAATCGCTGATCGAGAAATTATTCTGGTTTTGAATGTCGCTTGATTCTGTTGATTGGTAGCCCACGTAGAGTCGGGTGTTGTAATTGAAAAAATACCCAAGATCCAATGAGCTTCTTGTATTTTGGAACGTGCTGTCCTGTTTGAAGATGTTGAGGCTGGCTTTTAATCCGATCGGACTTTTGAAGATGTATGGCAGTTCGATGCCGGCATTAAAAGTTTTTTGCTCCTTTCCATCGCTTTTCCAATACAGGGTAAATTGTTCACCGGAGTTCATGATGTTGACAAGCATCAAATCGAGGTAGCCCTGAAATGTCAGATTGTTTTCATCGGCATCATTTGAAAATCCGATAAAACCATCAAAACGGTTTGGTTTTGCTTTTTCGAGATAAACATACACTTTGGTGGTGTCTTTTGAAAAAAGGATCTCGGGATATTTCGTCTGACCCACAAATCGAAACTTTTGAAAATCGTCATGAATCTTTTTCAGATTTTCCTGATTGAAAGTTTTATTCCGGTACATCCTTTCGATATTGCGCTTGTGGCCTTTCGGAAATTTGTCATATCCGCTGATCACGATTTCGTTGAGCTGGCGTTTCACACCAAGGTCCAGATTAAGGTCAGCATACATATTACTGCCGACGATGTTAAGGTTGATCAATTTTAGTCTTGCCAAAGAATATCCTTTCGATTCTAGCGAGTTCAGCATCCGGTTCAGAAAGATTTCCGTTTCGGCAAAAGGCATTGTTAGCGTGTCGCTTTTCTGCTGGGTAATCTGTAATGTCTTGAGAGCGGAATCTTTACCTATATATATATGGGTAAGATTGATTTTTTTCCCGAGGCTCAATTTATGGTGGAACAGCGAGTCGGATGGTTTTGTGCTTTCAGTGACCTGGTTTGAGAGGTATCCGATTTTTTGAAGTTTCCCCGAAAGAATTGTCGCTTCTTCGCTAGCGGCTTTTGCGTTTGGGATAATTTGGCTGTAGCCGATGGAGTCGATGACTTTTGACTCGGCGTCAGAACTCCCGATAATCTTGAGTCGGAATGTCTGTGCGGACATTGAAGAAATGCTAATCAGGAGCAGGAAAAAGAGGAGAAACCTTTTCAACAGACAGGTGTTTAAATGAAAGTAACGCAAAAATAAGCAGTTTAATATAAAACGCAGATATGTTGCTAACGTACCAGAAGAACTTGAAACAGAAATCGAACCTGATGGGTTTTTTCGTCAGAAATTCCCGAAATTTAATTCTATATCCCTTTCAGAAACAATATTTTACTTGAAACTAAAATTAGTTAATTATGATTTGTTTCAACAAATATTATTGCTACATTTGCAACCCCGTAAAAAGCGGGAAAATCATTTATAAGAAATTTTTAGTATTAATTATGCCAACAATTCAACAATTAGTAAGAACTGGAAGAACCCAGATAACTAAGAAGAGTAAATCGGTTGCTTTAGATTCTTGTCCACAGCGAAGAGGTGTTTGTACGCGTGTTTACACTACTACTCCTAAAAAGCCAAACTCAGCGATGCGTAAA
>DASVRQ010000014.1:0-10453 GCA_036388535.1 Flavobacterium sp.
CATCACAAATTGCAACTTCATCATCAAATAGCCGCGGAAGTGTAAGTTCAGACTTTACCGGCCTAAGGAATGATCCATAATCAAATGTAGGATATAACTGTGTAGTGCCATCGCTTTTGTTGAAGTTGATGTTAGTGAAGACAATATTATGGTTATAGCCTGTTATTTTTGTACCACCTTCAAATCCGTCGGTTGTGTTTTCTGAAGTTACTTGCGTTGTAATAATGTTGATGATTCCGCTTGTCGCATTCCATTCTTCGACAGCGACCGGATCGATTGGCGGAATCGGGCTGCAATAGATCGCGTCGGTGGCGTCACCGTTAAATAGTTGGTATGCAACCCTATTAGTCGTTCCATTGATAGGTATTGATCTGGGAAGGGCATCAGGTAAATCCGGATTGTCAGGAAAAGCGATATCGAATGCAGATGCTGTCGTTCCGACGCTTACCACCAATGCTTCGCCGCCATTGAGCTTATATAAGAGATTTCCTGTATCGCCTGCACAACGTTCAACTGGTACGTCGTCAAAATTGAGGGATTCAAAAGTCAGATCGCCATCATCGCAAGCAGAAAAAATAAGCGCACCAAGCAAAAATCCAGTCAGTCGTTTCATTACATACAAATTAGAAAACAAAAATAAGATTTTTAATCTGTTGCAGAAGCTTCGAATCGGCGGCACGCAAACTTTAACGGTATATTAGTATATTTGCCATCCGTAATTTACCTTATCCGGCTTTTCCACATCATGAAACAAGTTTACTTAGATAACGCTGCCACCACACAAATTCGTCCTGAAGTCATTACCGAAATGGTTAAGGTGCTTTCAGAAGATTACGGAAATCCTTCTTCAACGCATAGTTTCGGACGGCATTCTAAAAGCCTGATAGAACTTTCGCGGAAATCTATAGCAAAGCATTTTAATGTCTCGGCGCAGGAAATACTTTTTACATCAGGTGCAACTGAAGCAAATAACTGGATTTTAACAAGCGCTGTCCGTGATTTAAATGTTTCAAGAATCATAACAAGTAAAGTTGAGCATCATGCTGTTCTTGAAGTAGTTGAAAATATTGCGGATAATCAAGAAATTGAAGTTGTTTACGTTAAGATCAAACAGGACGGACAAATCGATTACACGCATTTGAACGAACTGCTGTCGGATGAAAAACTGACACTTGTTTCGTTGATGCATGTCAACAATGAAATTGGCTCCGTAATGGACATTGAAAAAGTCGCCCGCATCTGCAAACAGCACAAAGCATATTTTCATTCAGACACCGTTCAATCCATCGGCAAAGCAAAACTCGACCTGCAGGTAGTCCAAGCCGATTTTATCGTCGCTAGCGCGCATAAATTCCACGGACCAAAAGGAATCGGTTTTTTGTTTATCCGCAAAGGGATTGTGGTTCACCCGATATTGTTTGGAGGCGGACAGGAGAAAGGAATGCGAGCCGGAACAGAACCGATACACAATATTGTCGGGATGGCGAAAGCACTGCAGCTATCGTATGATAATCTGCTGCATGAGCAAAGCCATATTACTGGATTGCGGGCTTATGCAATAGAGCAACTGCAGCAGCGCTTCAACGAGGTTAAGGTTAATGGAAGTGCTGAATATGGCTTCTATAACATTGTAAATGTCTGCCTTCCTTTAGCTGCTGATAAAGCATCGATGATATTGTTTAACCTCGACATCAAAGGAATTGCCGTTTCGAGGGGAAGCGCCTGCCAGTCCGGGACAACGAGGCCATCACATGTTCTTGCTGAGATCTTGAACCAGGATGATATTGTCAAACCTTCACTCCGAATTTCTTTTAGCCACTACAATACCAAAGAAGACATCGACTATTTACTTGATGCGCTACTGTCGATTTAAGCGATCTTCGAAATCGTACAATGAATATTGAGAATCCTATAAAGTCCAATTCTTGATTATAATCTAGTTTTAAACTTTCGCAAACTGGTGCGGGAAGTTTAATATAAACTAAGTTATATGATAAGAAATGTACAAACAAAGATCGTTGTGCTTCTGACGCTGCTGCTTTGCGAAGCTGTTTCAGCTCAGCGTGGATTGCCTCCAAAGGAAAGTTTCAGAGGAACGAATGTTGCAAAATTTACGCAGCTAATGGACTTCCTTCCAGAACTGGTGGCGCTTTTAGAAGTTCCTGACGGATGGGAAGTAAGTATTGCTGCGTCCGGGCTGGGCCGCGTCCGGATGCTCGAAAACGGTCCTAATGGCGAACTATATATTACGAGGCGTGACGCAGGTGATGTGCTGATGCTTAAGGACGTAGACGGTGACAATAAATTCGATGATGTAAAAACCGTTGTTTACAATTTCAAATCGGTTCACGGAATCAACATCAAAGACGGCTACCTTTATTTGTGCAGCAACAATGAGCTCCGCCGTTACAAACTCAATACGGACGGAATGGTCGGCGAAAAGGAAACGCTGATAAACAATCTTCCCGATGGTGGTCAACATCCCAATCGTACTATGCATTGGGGACCTGATGGTAAACTCTACATCTCAGTTGGTACTCAATGCAATGATTGCAAGGAGAACGATATGGAGGTTGCGGCGATGCTCCAAGTGGATCCGACCAATTGGACGCGTACCGTCTATGCAACTGGTTTAAGGAATACTATCGGTTTTGACTGGCATCCTGAAACAAATGAGCTTTGGGGACTTGACAATGGCTGTGACGCAAAAGGTAATAATTGGCCCCCCGAAGAAGTCAATAGAATTGTGAAAGATGGAAATTATGGCTACCCTTTCTGTTACGGAAAACGCGACATAGACGAAAGCCGTGATGATCCGCCCGGCGATACCAAAGATGAATGGGTTAAAAGTACGGAGCCATCCGTGCTGGATTTACAGGCTCACATGGCGCCTATCGCATTTCAATTTTTTGATAAAACTACTGCAAACATTCCAGCTGATTACACAGGTGACGGCCTGGTTTGCTGGCGCGGATCATGGAACAGGAATAAACCTGTAGGCTATAAAGTACAGCGGATCCTGTTTGAAAACGGAAAGCCTGTCGGTGCCGAAGACTTCCTTACAGGGTTTTTGAAACCTGGTTTCCCGTTATTTAAGCGCAAAATGCAGTTTGGTCGTCCAACCGGATTGACGATAACGCCTCAAGGCGCTGTTTATGTCTCCGACGACAACAATGGAGTTGTGTACTGTGTTAAGAGAAAAGTAAAAGCCTAATTATGAAAAAGATACTTCTACTTTGTTTTGCTTGTGCCGGTTGCATCCGTATTGAACCAACACAACGAATTACCTTTGATGCGCCTGCAGTTTATCCGGAAGGGATCGCCTACAACCCGGCTCAGGACATGTTCTATGTTTCATCAGCCACAAAAGGGACGGTTGGCAGGGTTACTGCACAAGGATTATATTCTTCATTATATAGCGACAACACGCTAAAGTCAACTTATGGGATGAAGATGCATCCTGATGGGCAGCATCTTTTCGTTTGTGTTGGTGATGCCAATTACAGTCTATTGTCGACGCCTGAAACCAAATATAAGATGGCACGGCTTATCAGCATTGATGTGACAACAGGTAAGAAATTGACTGATGTGGACTTGGCCGGACTTTATCCGGGTAAACATTTTCCTAACGACATTGCGTTCGATCAAAGTGCGAACCTCTATATGACCGACAGCTATTCAAATGTCATCTACAAAATTGCTCCTGACGGAAGAGCTGCAGTCTTTGCCGATAGTCCGATGTTTAAGACCCAAGGTATCGGCCTGAACGGGATTGTGGTACATCCTGATGGATATTTATTAACGGTTAGCAGCGCAACCGGGAATTTATACAAGGTTAACATTAACAATCCGACTGATGTCAGAAAGGTGGCACTCGAACAATTTTTTTTAAATGGCGACGGTTTGTTGTTGAACGACAACAATAATCTAACATTGCTGCAGAACGGTGGAACAGATAAAATCTTTAATCTCACCACAGAAGATAACTGGCAAAGCGCGAAGATGACCAAGAGTACGCTCGTTGCAGACCGGTTTACCTATCCTGCAACAGCAACTATGGCAAAGAACGATATTTGGGTAATGAATGCAAGGTTCCATGATCTGGAAGACAGCACGTCTATACCATCGAAAAAATTTGCAATCCAGAAGGTGGTTTTCAAACCTCTTCCAAGGCCGAAAAAGAAATAGATTATTCACTTCAAAAACAACAATATGAACACAAAACCGATTACACCCGAAGTACATTGTATAATGGATTACGCAATAGGAGGCTTACTGGTAGCGGCTCCGGCTATGATGGGGATGAACTCACGAGCTGTGAATGCCTACAGAATGATTGGAAGTTCTATTTTAGGAATGAATTCAATGACCGATGTCAAAGGTGCGGCAAAGCGCATGATTCCTTTAAGAACGCATAAGATGGCCGATGCGGGCGTTCTTGCAGCAACTATGGCGTTAACGTTCACCGATTTCATCCGAAAAGACAAAAAAGCACTGAGCTTTCACGTAGGTTTTATGGCACTTTCGCTAACTGAGTTTCTGCTGACAGATTTTAAAAATCAAAGTTTGTAATAAGGTGTTTATTACTAAAAGGAAATCCGCTGGCAACAACCAGCGGATTTTTTATATATAGTTCTTAGGCTGCTTTAGTGGCAAAGTAATAGTGAAGGTTGCGCTTTCATTGCGAACACCGGTAGCCGAGATCGAGCCGTCATGACGTTCGACGATCTTCTTGCATAACGCCAATCCAAGTCCGGTGCCTTCATATTTATCTTTTGAATGTAGGCGGGCAAAGGCATTGAAGATTCGATCGGTATAGTCAGGATCCAATCCGATGCCGTTATCGGTAATGCTGATTTGTGCGTATGAAATATTGTTTTTCACCACAAAATCTGCTGCTATATGGATTCTTGGTGCAACATCAGGGCGTGAAAATTTCAACGCGTTATTTATGATGTTATAAAATAGCTGGTAGAGTAAAACTGACGCGCCTTCAATTTTCGGAAGCGCGTCTGATGTAATATTTACGTGTTTTTGGGTAATTACGACTTCAAGATCCGATTCGATGCTTGCCAGCACTTCATTTAGATCGACAACCTTAATTTGCTGATCGGATGATGAAACTGTGGAATAACTCAACACCCCTTCAATCATCGAAAACATCCTGTCGGTTGCCGCCTGTACCTTTGTGAGGCATGTTCTGCCACGTTGCGGAAGAAGCTCGCCGAATTCATCTTCAAGCATACTGCTGAAAAACTTGATTTTCCGAACTGGTTCCTTAAGGTCATGACTTGCAACGTGCGCAAACTGTAGCAGGTCGTCATTGGAACGGTGCAATTCAGTTGTACGCTCATTAACTTGTTTGGTCAACTGTTCTGCGAATTCTTTTTGCTCCGTAATATCTTGGATGATCCCGAGTAATGTCTCAGGCTCACCCTTATCATCGTAAACTATTTTACCTTTCGCACGGATCCATTTGATTGCTCCATTATCGACGATGATCCTTGTCTCATAATGTAGATTTCCAGTAATAAGTGCGATTTTATGGGCTTGATTGCGTATTTCGATATCTTCCGGATGAATCTTGTCAACAATCATCGAACGTGACACAACATCGGCTTTATCGATTGACCAAATCTCATTGAAGCGGTCTGAAGTTTTCAATAGATCTGTATGTAGATTGGTTTCGTATGTTCCCAGCTCGGCAGATTCGATAGCCAAGCGTGCTTTTTCTTCAGCTTCCTCAATTTTCCGACGTGAAAGCACCTGATCGGTGACATCGATTGCTACTGCCATTACACCTGAGATAGCGCCGTCCGCTTCATAAAAAGCTTCATATACAAAATTTACATAGATTAATTCCATCCGATCGCCTCTTGGGACAGACAAAGGCTGTTCAAACGCATGAAAGGTTTTTCCTGTAGTATATACTTTCTCCAATAACTCTTCAAATCCCTGCCCCTTTACTTCAGGTAAGCCCTCAAAAAGCGGTTTATTAATACTTGTCGCCGCATCTTTGCCCCACAGTTCAAGCATCCGTTCGTTTGCGATTTCGACTACGTGGTTTTCCCCACGCAGGATACACATTGCAACCGGAGCTTGGAGTATAGTGTTTCGTAAATTTTGCTCGCTTTCTTCAATTTTTTTATGAGCCAAAACGTTTTCAGTGACATCAATAGCAATATCAAGGATCGCATAAACTTTTCCTTCGCTATCAAACATTGGCGTATAGGTAATGTCGTAAAAGTTAGAAGTCATCACTTCCCCTTTTTTAATCATAACCTGCGTTCCAAAGCTTTGATAAGGGATGCCAGTTGTATAAACATCATCCAAAATTTTAAGGAATGGCTGATTTTCTGTTACAAGTTCAGGCATTGCATCGCGTAGAGTAAGTCCCCGAATCTCATACTCTTTTCCCACAATTTCTACGAATGTTTGATTATGTGTTTCAATTACAAGATCGCGTCCGACAAAAACCCCGATCCCGATTGGCGCCGATGCAATTAAACTTCTAAACCGCTGCTCGCTTTGCTGAATTTTATCGCGAGCTGAAATTTGGTAGGTGACATCAATGGCAAGGATCATCACGCTTGTGACTTCGCCTGAATCGTCACGAAGTGGTTCATACACGAAATTAATATCTAGATCTTCGGGCACGCCGTGTCTGACAAGAGTAATTTTATGAGCATCCGCCTGATAGGGAATTCCAGATTCATAGACATTCCGTAGAATAGGCTCGTACATTTCAGCAGCTTCAGAGTTTACCTCCCAGTATGGCCTGGACTCCATTTCTTCGCGTGACTTCCCTACAATTTCGAGGAACTTCTCATTAACGATCTCAGCCATCAGAGGCTCTTTATGCACAATGCAAATTCCGACAGGCGCGTGTATGACGAGATTTTTAAATTTTCGTTCATTTGCTTCTAGCATCTTTCTGCCAAGAACCTGTTCGGTTACATCTACTGCCACCTCAATGATACCGTAAATTTCACCATTTTCATTTCGCAACGCTTTATAGGTATAATCAAAGTAAAATGTAGACAACACGCCGCCAACGACGAGCTTCGCTTCAGCGCCTGTTGCGGAATGCGTGATACCAGTTCGATATACTTCATCAAAGTGATCAAAAAACGGTTGGCCCTCCAGTTCAGGCAATGCCTCACGAATCGTTTTACCGATAACTGATTCACCTTTTCCCCAGAGTTTGATCATGCTTTCATTTAATAGCTCTATCTTCATTTCCGGCCCTAAAAACAGGCATGTAGCAATAGGTGATTCATGGATCAATTGCCGGATCTGATATTCGCTCTCCTGGATCTTACGATTTGCAACGTTTAGGTCAGTCACGTCTGCTCCGGTATTCATCACGCCGATTATGATATTGTTCTTATCTCGGAATGCCGTAAAACTGTAGTTGAAATAGCGGGTTGTCAAAACTCCATCAATCAGAAGGTCGATCGGCTGGTTCTTTGCGTGAAAAGGTTCTCCTGTAGTATAAACTTGATGCAGTTGCTCATAGACTCCCTGGTTATGCAACTCAGGCAGTGCTTCCTGATAAGTTTTTCGAACCACATCAGATCCTTTTCCCCATGCATCGAGCATTGCTTTATTGGCTAGCTGGATGACCATATCCTTCCCCATATAAAGGCCAATCGGATAGGGAGCACCTTCAATAAGGCTCTGTAGTTGAAATTGATCGAAGTTGAGAGCGTCAGGTGATGCTTTCGCAGTATCGTGGTTGGACAAAGTTCCTTGTGGTAGTTCCATAGTATTCTAAACAGTAAGCAAGATACTGCTTTATTTTATTTTGCTCTGATCAAGTACAAGATATTTCCATGCACAAAGTTCAGATTTATCATTGCCTTGCAGGTCATAATTTTCGTTGGTAAACAACTCATTCTAGCTTCCTCCGTGGTATTTAGGATTTAAAGTCACGTCTCCAGATTTATCGCTATAGTTGATGACAGTAATTATACGATTGCCATTCTTCCCGCGTGAAAAGGAAATTACCTGCTCGGGTTTGTCAGTGAAAAATCCGTAAAATTTTGCCGCCGTTCTTCCAGCTCCACAACGCCTGATTCTGATGCTTCAACGTGAAAAGCTTTGTCTCCACTAATTCGTCATTTCAAAAATTTCAGTGATAGTTCAAGGCCGGCTTCCTTCCCACTATAAACGAGCGGCATGCTATTTACTGTTCTGCCAAAACGCAATGCACTCCTTTTGTAAAGGCGCTCTTATCTATCAAAGACTAAACTGAAAAAATCCGCTTGAAGCGGATTAATTACCATAAACCATCTTATTACAAGCCTCTTTTAAAATCGCGGTTGTCGTCAAATTCGCGGCGGTTGTAAAAACTTTCATCATCAAGCGAACTGAGGTCAAATGCGTCTTCGCCTGTATAACTTCGCATAATCGTAAGTTCATATTGAGCAACGAAATCATTTTCACGATTGTACCGTGGAGTTTTCGCAAATGTGGATCTTGAAATCTCATTTGTACGCACCCGCTTGTTTTCTTCGTCAAGGTGCACAAGCCCGATCGGAATTATCAAATGGTTATCGCCCTCCTTATTAAGGAATTCATGCACGCCGTCAGCTGTTCCAACTGAAAAAGGCTCATGTCCTTCTTCAATAATAGATTTGTCGACTTCAACATCAAGATAAACAACGCGTTCGGTCTTTTTGTTTACCATTAACCGATCGACCTTGCCGATTTTGGTGCCATCGGCATCCTGGACTTCCCAATCTTTAACATTTGGATAGTGCGAAGCAACTTTATAGCCCGACAGTTCGTCGAGGAAAAAGAGATTCTTGTTTTTTTTAGTATCGCTCATAGGATTATTATGTTAGTTCGACTTTATAGGATTGATGCGCTCGAATTTGATCTGTCGGCGTCAGATATGAAGAGTCTGTTTCTACTGCTCCACCTTCCAGTCGGTCGTCCGCGTCAGGAGTCGTCATGTAATAAATAACCACTGCAATTACCAATACCAGCACTATCCAAGGCCAAATTGGTTTTCTTTTTTCAATTTTAATCTCTGCCATAATCTTTGTTTTTAGGATTTACATAAAATTATGAAAAGTATTATGTTATCGGTTACAGCAATTCCATACCGATTTACATAAATGCATTTATTCGCTTTTAAATAGAAAATCTGTCAGCAATTAATTCATAGGATCTTTTTCTGTCTGCGAAATCTTCTGCAGTTGTTGCAATCATGATCTCATCTGTTTCGTACCGTTCACAGATTTTTCTGATTTCAGAGGCCACTTTGTCCGGACTTCCCGCAATATACCTTCCTTTGTTATACGAGATCCGAGCACGCTGCTGCAGATTATAATGAACGCTCTTGATTTCTTCAAAAGTTGGAAGTTCTCCCGATGCACCTGATTCGATGTGCAGCATTCGGTACTCAAATTCCGTAATCCAATCTTTTACTTTTAGCTCATCGTCAGAACAGAAAGCAAATATCCCAACGTTGATCTTCGGCTGCTGCAATTCTGCCGATGCCCGAAAATTGTGACGATAGAAATCGGCTGTGTCTGGCCCACCTTCCGGATTTATAAATTGGGCGAATGAAAGCGCCATTCCAAGATGAGCAGCAAACTGTGCACTTCCGCCACTTGAGGTCAAAAGCCAAAGATTCGGGATATTTTCAACATGTGGATATGCTTTTACTTTCTCGTGGACGGTTTCCGGAAGTTCATCATGTGAGAGAAATGCCTTTAGGTCGAGGAGTTGCTGGAAGAAATCCTTTTCGCTGAAAGTATTTGACGGATTCAATAAATGGGACGACAACCTGTCACCGCCTGGCGCGCGGCCGATCCCTAGATCGATGCGGCCTGGAAATAAACTTTCGAGCAATCCAAAGTTTTCAGCAACTTTAAGTGCGCTATGGTTCGGTAACATGATTCCGCCTGAACCAATTGTAATCTTTTCGGTTTTCGTGGCAAGATAGGGGATGAGTACTTCGGGCGCAGTCCCAGCAACCATTTTGAAGTTATGATGTTCGGAAACCCAGTATCGTGTATATCCCAGCTTCTCTGCAAGTTGCACCAGTTCACCCGATTCCAACAGTGCTTCCCGGGCAGTTCCATTGCGTCGCAGCTGCGATTGATCGAGTATGCTCAAACGAATTTTATCCATACCATAAAGGTACTGAACAATAGTTTCAGATAGGTTTCCCGACCTGCGCCTACGCTGTTATTATTTTGCTAAAAGACCATTTACTTCAGAAGATATTCCTTCACAAAAGCTACAGTAGAATAAAAAGCAAAATCGGAGTTGTTCTTTTTCCGGAATCCATGTCCTTCGTCGTTCGCTTCCAGGTACCAAACGGTTCCGCCTGCAGCTTTGATCTTGTCGACCATTTGTTGTGCTTCGGTAAAAGGAACACGCGGATCGTTTTTGCCTTGAATGATGAACATCGGCTTCTTGATTTTTTCCGCATTGT
>DASVRQ010000015.1:0-32226 GCA_036388535.1 Flavobacterium sp.
AAAACTAGTCTCGGAGCTGCAGTTAGGCACTGTGCCGGTCTGGGCGTAGACATATACCGTATGAGGGCCTGCACCGGTCACCGTCGTAAGGGGTGTTCCACCGCCGTTAGGACCGCCTGAAGCCGAATAATAGCTGCCCGTCGCAAGACTCGGCAAGGTATAGCTGTCGCATGCAGTAACATTCTGTATCACAGGAAGTACAGGGGTCTGGTTCACCGTGACGATGAAGTTGCTCTCGTCAGTACATGTGCCCGATTGTGCCCAGATGTAGACCGTCTGGCTCTGCGTGATCGCACCTGCCGTAATAACCGAGCCCGTTCCGCCTGGACCGCCAGTGGCAGTATAATACGTGTTGTTCAAAGACAAGACCGGAAGCGTGAAGCTGTCGCAGACCGTAACATCAGGAAGGACATCGGCTGTGATGCTGCCAACCGTGATCACCGTAGAGGCGCTGGCGGTACATCCGTTGTTGCTGACCGTGACTTCATATGTCCCGGCCTGGGTCACTGAAATCGTACCCGTGCTTCCTGCATAAGGAGCCGTGTTGAAAGTCCATGAATACGTCACGTTGGAAGGGTTGAAATTACCAGGGGTGACCGAAATGGTTCCCGCGGCACCGCTGCATATCATAAAGTCTGGCGTAACAGTAAAGACAGGGGTCTGGTTCACAGTCACAACAAAGTTGCTCTCGTCGCTGCATGTACCCGACTCAGCCCAGATATAGATCGTCTGGCTCTGGGTGACCGCACCTCCGGTAATAACCGAGCCCGTTCCGCCAGGACCGCCAGTGGCAGTATAATAAGTGTTGTTCGGCGATAAGGCAGGAAGCGTGAAGCTGTCGCAAACCGTAACATCCGGAAGGACATCGGCAGTAATGCTGCCTACTGAAATTACCGTCGAGGCACTGGCAGTACATCCATTGTTGTTTACAGTAACTTCATATATTCCTGCTTGAGTCACTGAAATGGTACCAGTAGTTCCTGAATACGGAACTCCATCTAGTGTCCATGAATAGGTGACATCACCTGCATTGAAATTACCAGGTGTAACGGAAATAGTTCCTGTAGCACCGCTACATATTGTAAAGTTAGGCGTCAGTGTAAACACAGGAGTTTGGTTGACAGTTACAATAAAGTTGCTCTCGTTGCTGCATGTGCCGGATTGTGCCCAAACATAAACCGTCTGGCTTTGAGTGATCACGGCATCTGTAATTGCCGTTCCAGTTCCGCCTGGACCGCCAGTGGCAGTATAATAAGTATTGTTTGGTGACAATGTCGGAAGCGTAAAGCTGTCGCAAACTGTAGCATCTTGAATCTCATCAGCGACTATGTTACCCATGGTCACAGTTGTCGTAGCGGTCACTGTACATCCAGAGACATTAACAGTAACAACATAAATGCCTCCTTGTGTAACAGTAATCGTACCTGTAGTATCATTCAGCGGCACACCATCTAAGGTCCATGAATAAGTTGCATCTGCCGGATCGAAATTGGTTGGAGTAACAACGATTGTTCCAGCTGTACCAGCACATAATGAAAAGTCAGGTGTAATTGTAACCAGAGGATTTAAATCCTGAACAATCAAATCGAACTCCGTTACAGTGAAACATCCAGTAGTATTATTTTCGACACGAACAAATACCGTTTGTAAAAATTGTACAACATTCGTATAAGGCGACACGAGTGCATTTATTTCAGCAAGTGCATCAGCGTTTGTTGCATAATAGGTGACGGTATGAGCAGTCGCAGATAGGCTTCCCAATACTACAGCATTATTTTGCGTAAGTGTAAATGGAGCATAACCAAGACTATTACAAGCAGTCAAGTCATTTGGAGTCCCAGTAGTCAAAGCAGGATAAAACTCGATTGTAACTGCATCCGTAGCGCTACAAGTAGAAGTAGTATACACAGCAGTGACTCCGTAAACACCTGGCTCAGTAACGGTAATTGTAGCACCTGTTTCGTTAGGTACAGTTACACCGTCCACAGTCCATGAAAAGTCATATTCATCAGGATCCAATCCTGTATTCAAAATATAGGAAGATCCATAGCAAAGTGCAGTTCCATCGGCTTGTGTGAAATCATCACCCAGTTCGATGTTTCCGATATCAAAACTTCCTCCTTCAAGAAACACAGCTGAATCAAAGGCAGAATCACCTCGATCGGCAATAACCAGTTTAATATGATATTGCTGCTGTGGAACAACTACAGAAGTTGCAGTTAACGGAACTGTTACACCATTAAAATTTATAGGTGCTGCAAGTGGATTTTCCCCATCTGGTTCAAGATAGTATTCGTCAAAATATTGGGGATTCGCAGATGCACAACCTGGATTGTACTGGGCGTCCCTGATAGTAACAACCGAAATAGGAATAGTAGAACTTGGTAGAACAGCAAGGTTGGTGGTAACGCCTGTTGCAACGTTAGTTAATAAGAAAGCAAAGGAATCTGAATATGTACATTGGAATGTACCATATTCCTCAGAAGCAAAAATAAAGTTAAAACTTATTTCATCTGTAACAGGAATAAAGTCGAATTCTAATACCGTAGCATTAAAAGAATTCATTGGCGTTCCAGTTCCCGCAAGTATGACCGCTTCTAGCTGAGGATCACCTGGCCAGTTGAAAGCACCCTCACCTAACGTAGTGTCGTTTGGACCAGGCGCACTGTTAGCACTACCTGTACTTAAAACAATACCTTCTTCAAATGGGAAGGCTGACCCGTTCTGATGGAAATAGCCAATACCGTTAGTAGAAGCAAAATTAGTTCCCGTAGATGATGTTATGTTGGTTACGCTCGCACAAGTTGAGTTCAATAAAATGTCTTCAATCAGTTGCACGTTTGTGTATTCTCCAGTGCTAGTTGCAATTGGTGGAAGATACGACGCAAACGAGGCTGGTGATGACCATAAACTGATATCATCCGCAGCACATACTGCCCTCACATACACTTTATACTGGACACCATAAGTTAAGCCCGTATATACATATGGATTATCTGTAGTTTGTATCCATCCTGTTGAAGTTGCTGTAGGTGCAGGATCTGTCGCTGGAAGTACCAGGACTTGCCAAGTATTTGCTGAGCCGGATTCAGTCCAGCCTATGGTTGCGCTTGTTCCTGTGGTTGTAAGAACCGTAACAGCTGTCGGTTTAGGACATGTTGGTGGCGGGTCACAAGTGACGTTAGCTACCCAACCTGGGTTGTTGACCGATCCATCACTTAAGAAGTGAAATGTTAAACAGCCGTCCGGACTAGAAGATGTAAAAGGCTCTGGAATTACATTACCCCAATAAGCTCCCGGAACTCCGCCCGGAACGTTACCGCCTGGGTTTTCACTTGCGAATAGTGGAGCAGCAGTTGAGTTTCCATTATGGACGTACAATCCATCCCAGAAGGCTTCAGTATTGAACGATGTAAACGTCACAGTCACTTGCTCGCCTATAACGTCAGGGCAAATTGTTACTATCGAGTTTGAGCTATTCGGATATGGTGCTGTTAATCCGCCCGCATCCACATAGTTTCCACCACATACAGGAGGAGCGACTTGTGTCGTAATAGTAACAGGTGATGAAGGTACGCTCGCATCAGTTGCCGAACATATTGCTCTCACATACAAATTATAGCAAGTTGCAGGAGTAAGTCCGGTAAATGTATACGGATTGTTAGTTGTCGGGATCCAGTTCGCTGTCGGACCCGGAATAGGTGAGTTACAAGGAACCGCAATTACTTCCCATGCAGTTGCAGGTCCAACATTTGTCCATTCTAAAATGGCAGAGTTTGAAGTCACAACAGATGTTGTTAAAGCAGTCGGTTTTGGGCAGGTAGGTGCCGGATCACAAGTTACATTTGCAACCCAACCTGGATTATTGATAACACCGTCGCTTCTGAACCAGAAGGTCAAACATCCATCAGGACTTGATGACTCGAATGGACCAGGGATTGCATTACCCCAGAAAGATCCAGCTAATCCGCCTGGTACATTTCCAGGGCCATTGGTACTTGCGATTTGTGGCGACGCTGTGGTAGGGCCATCAAATACATAAAGACCATCCCAATTTGCTTCTGTACTGAAAGACGTAAATGTTACCGTTACAATATCATTAGCATCAACTGGACAAATAGTCACAATAGAGTTTGCGTTATTAGGATAATTTGCAGGTCCACCCAAATCTACAAAAGTACCTCCGCAAACCGGTGGTGCAACTTGTGTAGTGAACGACATTGGGCCTGCAGGTATACTCGCATCTGTTGGAGAACAAATTGCCCTTACGTAATAATCGTAACAGGTCGAAGAGTTTAAACCCGTAATTGTAAATGGATTACCTGTAGCTGTGATCCAAGCAGCAGATGCCGCCGGAGTTCCACTTCCACAAGGAACCGCTATAACTTGGTACGCGGTAGCCGGGCCTGGGTGTGTCCAACCTACGACCACTGAGGTGGCAGTAACGTTCGTAGTTGTTAAAGCTGTTGGTTTCGGACATGTTGGTGGAGGATCGCACGTTACGTTAGCAATCCAACCCGGATTATTGACAGAAGTGTCACTTCGGAACCAGAAAGTCAAACATCCATCTGGACTTGATGATTCGAATGGGCCAGGAATTGTAGCTCCCCAAAATGATCCCGGAAGACCACCAGGTACGTTACCCGGACCATTGGTACTGGCAATTTGAGGAGAAGCCGTCGTAGCTCCATTGAAAACGTATAATCCGTCCCAAGTAGCCTCAGTATTAAATGCAGTAAAAGTCACAGTTACCACATCGCCGGCATCTACCGGACATATGGTAACTATTTGATTCGCATTATTAGGATATGGTGCTGTTGGGCCACCTGTATCAACAAAATTACCACCACATACTGGCGGAGCAACTTGTGTTGTGAAATTAATAGGGCCAGAAATGATACTTACCTCACCCGTTCCGCTACAAATAGCTCGTACGTAAAATTTGTAGCATGTCGCCGATGTTAATCCTGTAGCTGTATATGCAGAAGTCGCGGGAATCCAAGCTGAAGAAGCGGTCGGTGCCGGATCTGCACATGGAAGCACGATGATTTCCCAAGATGTAGCGGCCGTACCAACATTCTGCCATGCAAGCACTGCAGATGTAGCCGTTACAGAAGTAGCAGTTAAAGCTGTTGGTTGCGGGCACGTTGGCGGAGGATTACAAGTTACGTTTGCAGTCCAACCTGGATTATTGACAATACCATCACTTAAAAAGTGGAATGTCAAACATCCGTCAGCACTAGTTGATGTAAATGGTCCGGGAATAGCAGTTCCCCAATATGCACCAGGTACATTTAAACCAGGTCCATTACCTGCTCCATTGGTACTTGGTATGAGAGGGTCGTTTATGGCGTCGCCATTATGGACATAAAGGCCGTCCCAACCAGCTTCAACACTAAACGCCGTAAAAGTCACCGTTACCTGATAAGTCGGGTTTGCCGGATCGGGACATATCGTAACAGTCGAGTTGGAATTATTCGGATAATTAGCTGTTCCACCTGCATCGACAAAATTACCACCGCATACTGGCGGAGCCGCTTGCGTGGTACAGGAAACAGGGCCGGTCCAGGTACTTTCAGAATCGGTACAGACCGCGCGAACATAATAATCATATTCGGTAAGTGGCGCCAAAGGTGCTGGAGTAGCTTCAGTTGTCGCAGTTACATTAAAACTTGTATTATCTGTCGTGGTTATTGGTGTTCCTGATGTTGGAGGGAAAGTTGCGCCTGCCGGCAAAACAATGACTTCCCATTCGCTTGCTCCGACTGCGTCCCATGAAAGGTTTGCGCTCGTCGATAGACATGCCGCATCAAGGTTTGTAGGTGGCAGACATTCTGACACTACCATCATATCGTCTACAAGCCAACGGTCACCGCCAAGAGTTCCGCCTACTTGAGTGAAAACTTTGACAAAGGCAATGTAGACTTGTGTTCCAACCGGATTTGTTAGCGGGACGACTTTCTCTTCCCACACGTTATATACGGCAGTAAGTTCATCTTCGGTCCATTCTTCGACCAGCGTATAAGCAGCCATATTTGTTGGATCCGGCGTCGTCGCAACCGGTGCAACACGGATTTGGTAAATCGTGCCCTGATTTCCAGCTACCGTTGTTCGCGTAAAGAAGCGCAATTGCGGGTTTGCGACCAAACCGATCGCAGGAGTTACAAGGTAGTCGATTGACGTTGCGCCAGCACCAATGTTCTGACGATCAATAAATGCGGCAACAGTTCCTTGATATGCGGGATATGCTGTTGCAGAATTTGTCCTCCAATTCTGTGTACCGACACCGTTGTCGAAGACAAGCCAGTTTTGGCTGCCGATGTTCCAAGTGCCAGAAGTTGGATTAACAGCTCCTTCAAAGTCCTGGTAGAACTCCTGCGAGTACCCAGAAATAGTCAGAAAGAGCGTTAAAATTAATAGAGTAATTCTTTTCATAAAATGAAAATTTAGGTTGTTTGTAATAGGTGCACTGTAGTTTAGAATCTCAAATTTAACAAAAGTTTTGAAACTTTTAAGTAAAAATTACATTTTAACTATCGTTTCGTCCCTTTTCTTAATATTACCGTAACGCTGTTGTTATTATTAAGGAAATACCTAAATTCGTATTATATACCAAAAAGATGCTGGAAAAAGAGAATAGAAACTTTGAAAGAACAATAACTGTAGGGATTGTCACTCAAAATCAAAGTGAAGAAAAATTAAACGAATATCTTGATGAACTTGAATTTCTAACCTTTACGGCCGGAGGTGAAGTAATCAAAAGATTTTCGCAAAAGATGGAACGTCCAAATCCAAAAACCTTTGTTGGAACAGGAAAAATTGAAGAGATCCATCAATATGTTGTCGAAAATAATATCGATACCGTCATATTCGATGATGAGCTTTCGCCTTCACAACAAAAAAACATCACCAAAATCCT
Source organism: Flavobacterium sp. (assembly GCA_036388535.1). GTDB lineage: Bacteria > Bacteroidota > Bacteroidia > Flavobacteriales > Flavobacteriaceae > Flavobacterium. Next base: position 6,920 of record DASVRQ010000015.1, read on the forward strand.
TGACTGCAAGGTATTAGATCGTACAAACCTGATTCTTGACATATTCGCCCAACGGGCTGAAACTTCTTACGCACGGACACAGGTCGAGCTTGCACAATGTCAATATCTTCTTCCGAGACTTGCCGGAATGTGGACGCACCTCGAGCGTCAGAAAGGTGGAATCGGGATGCGTGGACCAGGTGAAACTGAAATTGAAACTGACAGGCGAATTGTACGTGACCGAATTGCATTGCTAAAAGATAAAATAAAAGTAATCGATAAACAGATGTCGGTGCAACGAGGTAATCGCGGCGCGATGGTACGTGTTGCGTTGGTCGGGTATACAAACGTAGGGAAATCGACGCTGATGAACGTGATCAGCAAAAGCGATGTCTTTGTCGAGAACAAATTATTTGCAACCCTTGATACAACCGTCCGAAAAGTGGTTATTAAAAACCTGCCATTCCTATTGTCAGATACTGTCGGGTTTATCCGAAAATTGCCAACGCAACTGGTAGACTCATTTAAAAGTACGCTTGACGAAGTCCGTGAGGCTGACCTGTTACTCCATGTTGTTGATATTTCGCATCCTGATTTTGAAGAACACATTGCATCTGTAAATCAGACGCTGCTCGATATCAAAAGCAACAACAAACCGATTATTATGGTATTCAATAAAATTGACGCCTATAAACACCAGACAATCGAGCACGATGACCTTACGACAGAACGTACGACATCACACAATACACTTGAAGATTGGAAAGCAACATGGATGAGTAAAGTTGGTGCTGAAAACGCACTTTTCATTTCGGCTACCCAAAAAGAAAATTTCGAGGAATTCCGCGAACGGGTTTATGAAGCGGTACGGCATATACATATCAGCAGATTCCCGTACAACAAATTTTTATATCCTGATTATAAGGACGCTGTCGACAAAGAGGAAGACGAAACGGAAGAATCTCAGAATCCGTAATTGATGCCGACACCGAAGACCTGCCGGATCTGGAAGCCTTTAAAGGCGTTGTCGTCGTAAATAGTTTGAAAGGAAATATTGGTCGACAAATACCTGTTGACCTTTAATACGATGTTCAACTGGTAATCCAGATCGACATTATCCGGATTTTCAAGATAGTTGGAATATAAGTTTAGAATGTTTTCAAAAGAAACGTTGGCTATTACACCAAATTTATAGTATGCCGCCGCATTGAATCCAAGTTCGTAACGCATGCTTTTCCCTTCTTCAACTCCGAAGTAAGCTTCATTCGGAAGGGTCATATTTTTATCGACAAAAGTCAATTTTGAAGTAAGCGGAGACAAGTTCACTTTAAGGTTATCATCTCTTTTCCATAACATTCCCGGCCCAAAGTATAAATATGCAGGTGATAAGAAGTCGGTATATTCAGTACGGATTTCAGCGCCATTAACCTCTTTGTCATATACATAACCTTTCGAAAATTGCGTCTTGAAGTTTAAAAACGCTGAGTAATACCATTGACCTGTAGCTTTTTTGCCGAGCAGTGAAATCAGTTCAAGACGATCGTCAGTCTTTTTAGCAAATGCACTAGTACGGGTTTTCACAAGACCATACGAGGCAATTACTTTGTTGTCCCAAGTGTAATCATCTTTAATATAGTTAAAGTCGTAATTGATGTTTATGTTTCCCGAAATATTGTTTTCGCCACCCGGAAGCCAATTGTCAAAAGTTGATTGATTAAAAAGGAACGACGCGTTACCCTTGGCTGTCCACGCGCTTGTTGTATCGACAATGACTTCAGTAGCAGCTGGCACTTGTGCGGGAACTACCTCTTGCGAATGTAATTGGATGCAGGTCAAAAGCATGATCAGGTAAACGATCGTAGTTTTCATGGAAACATTATTTGGTTTGACAAATATAAGCAAATCAGTGCCGGATCATAAACGGCGCTTATATAACGGAACTGCCGAACACGCCTCGCCATACATAATGCTCCTGGCGAATGGTTGCAGTTTTTGTGCAGCATAAACATAGGCGGCCATTGGCACCGGTTTTCGTGAGCATCCTTTGATGATCACCGGCTTGGATTCATATATGCTGTAATCGAGGTTCGGGAGAATTTCAAGATACAAAGCAGCTTCCAAATCCTCTAAATCTCCAGAAATTACTTTTTTGGCATAAGGCGCAAGATAGACCGTGACCAATATTGATGCCCATGCCGGAACAATCGCGTCAGTAGCACAAGTCACTGCAACATATTGGTCCTGGTATTGTGACCAATCGTGATTCTTAAGATGCCCGCGGAAATCCTTTTCACGCAACAACAGTCCTTCGTAAAGCCATTGCGAAATATCAAGTTGCACACGGTTTCCCTGCGGATAATAATCCTCAAGATCAAAAACCATCAGAACACTTTCAGCAACTTTGTTGACAATTTCTTCCATGATTACAACATTCCAAGTTCAAGTTTCGCTTCCTCGCTCATCAGGTCTTTACTCCAGGGCGGATCAAAAGTGATCTCAACCTCAGCCGATTTTACACCATCAATTGCAGTGACCTTATCTTCAACTTCACGTGGCAAGCTTTCTGCAACCGGGCAATTTGGTGATGTTAAAGTCATCAAGATTTTCACTTCATGATCGGTGTTGACCATAACGTCATATATCAGTCCTAACTCATAAATGTCTACAGGTATTTCAGGGTCGTATATTCCTTTTAATACTTTTACGATTTGTTCACCGAGTGCATTTGTGTCTATTTCCTGCTCCATCTTAGTTGTTGTTTTTTGATTGAAGAACCAATGCGTACATTTTAATCTGTTTGATCATCGATACCAATCCGTTTGCACGTGTTGGCGAAAGATGTTGCTTCAGGCCAATTTTATCAATAAAATCGGTATTTGCGTCGAGGATATCTGATGGTTTCTGATTAGAAAAGGCACGTATCAGGATTGCAATGATCCCTTTTGTAATAATTGCATCGCTATCAGCTGTAAAAATCACTTTCTCGTCGTGTTGTTCGCCATGCAGCCACACTTTCGACTGACAGCCTTTAATCGTGTTTTCTTCGGTCTTGTATTGCTCGTTAATAAGTGGAAGTCCTTTTCCGAGATCTATTATATATTGGAACCGCTCATCCCAATCATCAAACATTGAGAACTCATCGACGATCTCTTCCTGTATTTCGGGTATTGTCATTTTACTGTAGCCAATGAAGTTATTTTTTTTACAAGCTTCTCAATTTCAGCAGGCGGAAAACCATGATCGAAACTACTGCTGGTGTAAACCTTCTCCTGATATTTTATAGTCAGTTCGGCGATTGCTGCGCCATCATAGAAACGTTTTTCTGTTGGTGCCTTCAGGTTAGGAAGGCCTTCCAATTCCACTTCTTTAAACGCTTCAAGAAGTTCTTTCCAATCAGCATCTGAAATGGGAACCAACGCTGGCAAAGCGGTTTCATCCCGACTTGTGGAAACAAAAAACGCTTGTTCCCTGATCACTATCTTCTGATAGAAACCCCGTGTGTTTGCAGTGTATTCGATCACGGCAGTCTTCAAATCCTGCTGATCGTCTTCGCAGCCTTTTCCAAGAAAAATTGTCAGCAATAATAATGTTAGGATTTTCATCTGATATAGTGTTTAAGATAGCATTTTTTGGGCTTTTCTGACTGCAGAAACAAGGCTGTCAATTTCTTCCCTGGTATTATAGAAGGAAAAAGAAGCCCGTATAGTTCCGACGATCTTGCAGAAATTCATGATCGGTTGGGCACAATGATGGCCGGTTCGTACCGCTATTCCCTGGCTGTCAACAATGGTACCAATATCGTATGGATGCAAATTCCCCACATTAAATGAAATTACCGATGCTTTGCTTACTGATGTTCCCCAGATTTTTAATCCATCGATCTCAAGTAATTGTTCGGTTCCATAGCGAAGCAGTTCGTTTTCGTAAGCTGCTATATTGTCAAATCCGATTGCGTTCAGATAGTCGATTGCGGCTCCAAAAGCAATTCCGTCAGCGATGTTGGGCGTTCCGGCTTCAAATTTATAAGGAAGATCCGCGTAAGTAGATTTCTCAAACGAAACCTCTTTGATCATTTCTCCGCCGCCTTGATAAGGTGGAAGTTTATTGAGCCATTCTTCTTTTCCGTAAAGTACGCCAACACCCGTTGGACCGCACATTTTATGAGCAGAAAATGTATAAAAATCGCAATCCAATGCCTGAACATCGGGTTTTAAATGCGGGGCAGCCTGAGCGCCATCGATTAAAACAGCAGCCCCAAATTCATGGGCTTTATCGATTATAAACTTGATCGGATTGATTGTTCCGAGCGCGTTTGAAATATGGTTTACAGACACAATTTTTGTGTTTTCCGAAAGTAAATTGACATATTCATCCATCATCAATTCGCCCTCAAGATTCATCGGAATGACTTTCAATGTTGCGCCGGTTCGTTCACAAAGAAACTGCCATGGAACAATATTGGAATGATGTTCAAGTGCCGAAACCAAAACCTCATCGCCGGGTTTTAAAAAGGTAGTAAATCCGCTGGCCACAAGGTTAATTGCGTGCGTTGTTCCCGATGTAAATATGACTTCATGCGAATGTGCAGCGTTGATGTGATCGCGTACTTTGATCCGAGATTGCTCATAAGCATCAGTTGCGAGCTGGCTTAAAGTATGAACGCCACGATGAATGTTCGCGTTGATTTCCTGATAGTAATTTGATATCGCATCAATTACAACCTGTGGTTTTTGGGAAGTTGCGCCGTTGTCGAAATACACAAGAGGTTTCCCGTTCACCGTTTGGTTCAGGATTGGGAAGTCTTTTCGGATCTCGCTTATATTGAAATTCATAATTGTAGTTGTATTTCTAGCCCCGATTGCTTCGCCAGTTTGCTGGCGCTCGTGTGCAGCCGGTATCCTTTTTTGTTCATGATGAGATCCTTCGCAGGCTCAGGATAACGATAACAAAAAAGATAAAGGCGAAAGCGGGATTAGCTCCTGAAAAATTACAGATCAAATCCCATTTTCACTCCTAACTTCGTAGCAATTATCTTTGTGATCCGGGCTTTTAATTCGGGTATTTTGATACTTTCGATAACGTCGTTCGAAAAGGCATACATTAATAATGCTTTGGCCTCCTTCTGTGGAATTCCGCGTGATTGCATATAAAACATCGCGCGATCATCGAGTTGGCCAATTGTGCAGCCGTGCGAACACTTGACATCATCAGCGAAAATCTCCAACTGCGGCTTAGCGTTTATCGTTGATTTGTCTCCGATCAGAATGTTGTTGTTCTGTTGGAAAGCGTCGGTTTTCTGCGCTTCTCTTTCGACAAATATTTTACCATTGAAAACGCCTGTCGAACGATCGGAATAAATCCCTTTATAGTTCTGATGGCTTTCGCAATTCGGCGTTGCATGATGAACAAGCGTATGATGATCGACATGCTGTTTTTCGCCAATAATCGTAATTCCTTTAAGCGTGCTGTCAATTCGCTCGCCTTGATGATAGAAATTGAGGTTGTTTCTCGTGATATTTCCACCAAAAGAAAAAGTGTGTACCGAAACATTCGTATTTCCTTCCTGGGCTATATAAGTGTTGTCGATCAACGAAGCTTCCAGATTGTCGTTTTGGATTTTATAATAATCGATAATTGCTCTTTGCGAGGCATAAATTTCAGTAACCGAATTGGTCAAGACCGGATTCTCATTCAAGCTTTGATGACGCTCGATAATTTGCACATTGGCGTTTTCCCCAACAATCACAAGGTTTCGCGGCTGAACAAGCAGCGAAGATTCACTTCCGGTCGAGAAGTACATGATTTCGATCGGCTTATCGGCAACTTTACTTTTTGGGATATTGATGTAGGCTCCTTCATTCGCAAAAGCGGTATTCAACGAGGTCAGGCTTTCGTCTTTGCTCGCTGCTTTGTTGAAGTACTTCTCAATGATTTCCTTGTATTTCGGTTTGGTCAGTGCCGACGACATTAGGCAAACGTCGATTCCGTCATGCGTTGTGGAAGACAAAAACGAACTAAAGATACCGTCGATAAAAACTACTTTATAAGTATCGATCTCGTGAAGGAAATACTTTCGAACCTCAGCAAAATCAATCTGATTGTCGTTTTTTGGAAAAACGGAGTAATCATTTTTGAGTACGCTGTTAAGTGAAGTATATTTCCAAGCTTCATCCTTTTTGCTCGGAAAGCCTTTTAATTCAAAGTTCTTTATGGCCGAAGTACGGATATCGTGCAGATCGGAAGTCACATCAACCTGCTCCTCGAAAGCCATGAACGATGATAATAGTTTTTCTTTTAAATCCATTGTTTTAGTTGACAGTTAACGGTTGACAGTATAGCGGCCGCTGCAACAGAACTAAGCTTATTAGTCGGCAAGTTGATTCTCCGCTTTGATCCAATCATACCCTTTTTCCTCGAGTTCGTACGCGAGTTCTTTTCCTCCTGATTTTACGATTTTTCCGTTGTAAAGAACATGTACAAAATCTGGTACTATATAGTCAAGAAGCCTTTGATAATGCGTGATTACAATGATAGCGTTGTTCTCGCTTTTAAGCTTGTTAACGCCGTTTGCGACGATACGAAGCGCATCGATGTCTAGTCCGGAATCTGTTTCATCAAGGATTGCAAGTTTTGGTTCGAGCATCGCCATTTGGAAGATCTCGTTCCGTTTTTTCTCTCCGCCTGAGAATCCCTCGTTCAAGGAACGCGACAAAAATTTACGGTCGATTTCAAGAAGCTCCGATTTCTCGCGAATGAATTTCAGCATCTGGTTGGCGGGCATTTCTTCCTGACCTCGTGCTTTTCTTGATTCGTTGATCGCGGTGCGCATGAAGTTTGTTACCGAAACACCGGGAATCTCAACAGGATACTGGAATGATAAGAAAACACCTTTGTGGGCACGCTCTTCAGGAGCAAGATCGGAAAGATCTTCGCCCTCGAGATAAACGCCACCTTGTGTGACTTCGTAGTTTTCGTTACCTGCGATTACGGCAGAAAGCGTACTTTTTCCGGAGCCATTCGGACCCATTATTGCGTGAACTTCACCTGCTTTGACCTCCAGGTTGATTCCGCGAAGGATTTCCTTGTCTTCTATTCCGGCGTGTAAGTTTTTTATTGAAAGCATGTTTGAAAATTTGAAGATTTGAAAATTTGAAGGTTATCCAAATACAAACCTGATATAAATAATTTTAATTTTTCTGCAGCATGAATATGATATGAGGTGGAATTTATGTTCTAAGACGATGCTCATTTTCAAATTTCCAAATCTTCAGATCATTACATTATCCTACACTTCCTTCCAACGAAATCTCCAACAGCTTCTGCGCTTCAACGGCAAATTCCATCGGGAGCTTGTTCAGGACATCTTTGCTGAATCCGTTGACGATAAGTGCAATTGCTTTTTCAGTTGGTATGCCGCGTTGATTGCAATAGAAAACCTGGTCTTCGCCGATCTTACTCGTCGTGGCTTCATGTTCAATTTTTGCACTTGCGTTTTTGCTCTCGATATACGGAAATGTATGCGCTCCGCAATTGTTACCCATCAACAATGAGTCACATTGCGAGAAATTACGTGCATTATCGGCACGAGCACCAACTTGCACGAGTCCGCGGTAACTGTTTTGAGACTTTCCTGCAGAAATTCCTTTTGAAATTATCGTTGACCTCGTGTTTTTGCCAAGGTGGATCATTTTGGTTCCGGTATCGGCTTGCTGATAATTATTCGTAACAGCAATTGAATAGAATTCGCCGATTGAATTATCGCCTTTCAATATGCAAGATGGGTACTTCCAGGTAACGGCTGATCCTGTTTCCACTTGCGTCCATGAAATTTTTGCGTTTTTCTCGCAGATTCCGCGTTTCGTGACGAAATTGTAAACTCCGCCTTTTCCTTCTTTGTTTCCGGGATACCAATTCTGAACTGTGGAATATTTGATCTCCGAGTCATCAAGAGCGATTAATTCCACAACCGCTGCGTGCAATTGGTTTTCGTCCCGGCTTGGAGCCGTGCAGCCTTCGAGGTACGAAACATAACTTCCGGCATCGGCGATCACAAGCGTACGCTCAAACTGGCCTGTTCCGGCCTGATTGATTCGAAAATAAGTCGAAAGTTCCATCGGACAACGGACGCCTTTTGGAATGTAACAGAATGAACCGTCTGAAAATACGGCCGCGTTTAAAGCTGCGTAAAAATTATCTCTTTGCGGAACAACGCTTCCGAGATATTTCTTGACCAACTCCGGATGCTCTTTGATTGCTTCTGAAATCGGACAAAAGATAATTCCTTTTTCAGCAAGTGTCTTTTTAAAAGTTGTTGCAACAGAAACTGAATCGACCACAATATCCATAGCGACATTGTTCATCATTTTCTGTTCGTCGATCGAGATTCCAAGTTTTTTATACATCGCCAAAAGCTCGGGATCAACGTCGTCAAGCGTTTTGTTGGGGTCAACTTTCTTGGGCGCCGAATAATAGGAGATCGCCTGAAAGTCGGGTTTTATATAGTGTACGTTTGCCCATTCCGGTTCCTTCATCTCCTGCCATGCGCGAAATGCTTCCAAACGCCACTCGGTCATCCATTCGGGCTCTTCCTTTTTTAAGGAAATCGCGCGGACGATGTGCTCGTTAAGGCCGTTGAGGAACGTCTCCGATTCTATATCTGTATAAAAACCGTACTCGTACTCTTTAGTTTCGAGTTCAATTTTTAGATCGTCTTCTGTATATTTTGACATAGTAAGTCTTAAAGTTGCAAGCCGAAAGTCAAAAGTCCTTCATCGTGCATTAATGTTATAGTGAAAAACTCTCTCCACAACCGCAAGTCCTACTTGCATTCGGGTTGTTGAAGACGAATCCCTTTCCGTTCAATCCGCCTGAATATTCGAGCACCGTACCGGCTAGGTACAGGAAACTCTTCTTTTCAACGGCAATTTGTATATCGTTATCCACAAAAATTTTATCATTTTCAGCCGAGGTTTTGTCAAATTTCAATTCGTATGACAATCCTGAGCATCCGCCACTTTTTACACCTACGCGAACATAGTCTCTGGCAGCGTCGAATCCATCTTCCTGCATCATATCGATGATTTTTTTTCGGGCAACATCCGATACTTTTATCATAGCTTATTAAGATTTCGTCTAAATTAACCGCAAAGATACGCCAATTATAATTTTTTGCCGCACAGCCTAACATTTTTATAACTGATTAGAATATAGAAAAAGCTTATTTCGCTGCAATGTGTAATGCTTTGCTTAAATTTGCCTTCACTAATACTTATCTATGAAGTTATATCCGATAGAAAGCGGCAATTTCAAGCTCGATGGCGGAGCAATGTTCGGAGTTGTTCCGAAAACAATCTGGCACAAGACCAATCCAGCTGATGAAAATAATCTGATCGATATTGCTGCGAGATGCCTATTGATTGAAGACGGCAAAAAATTGATTTTGATCGATACCGGCCTCGGCAACAAACAATCCGAAAAATTTTTTAGCTATTATTCGCTTTGGGGAAGCCACTCACTGGATAAATCCCTCGCTAAGCATGGTTTTAATCGCGCTGACATTACAGATGTTTTTATGACACATCTGCATTTCGATCATTGCGGTGGAAGCGTGCAGTGGAATTTAGATCGAACCGGATACGAGGTCGCTTTTAAAAACGCGAAATATTGGACTAACGACGATCATTGGAAATGGGCAACAAAACCGAATCTGCGTGAAAAGGCGTCATTTCTGGCCGAGAACCTTCTCCCGATGCAGGAAAGCGGCCAGCTCAGTTTCATCAATCGAGTTGAAGGCGATTTTATGGCCGGATCAGAACTTGGCTTCGCTATCTTTTTTGTTGACGGACATACAGATAAGATGATGATTCCAGAGATTAATTACAATGACAAGACAATATGTTTTATGGCTGATTTGCTACCGACAGCGGGGCATTTACCATTGCCGTACGTAATGGGTTATGACACAAGGCCTCTGTTGACTTTGCCTGAAAAAGCTAAATTTTTAAATGAAGCTGCCGCGAAAAATTACTATTTGTTTCTAGAACACGATGCTCACAACGAAATTATTACTGTAGAACAAACCGAAAAAGGCGTTCGCGTGAAGGACGTCTTTCGGTGTGACGAAATTTTATAATAACTACTAGCTGATTTTCTTAACTTTGTGTTAATCGCTTTTATCTTGTAACAAAACGAAATACTTTTAGACCTATTCCTGAAATTTAAATTATCAAAAAAATGAAATTATACTCTCCATTTGTTGCGGCTATCCTTGCTGCATCAATGATTACTGGTTGCGGAACAACCCAAATGCTTTCAACACCGATTGCAAACATTGATAAAATTCCATCAAAAATTACCCCGATTAAAGAGAACGATCTAAAGCGATGGAGTCATCTTGACCTTGTGAAAGATACTATTCCGGGAATGAGCGTTGACCGAGCTTACGCTGAATTGCTGCAGGGCAAAACAGGCAAAACGGTTATTGTAGGAGTTATTGATTCTGGCGTAGATATTAATCATGAAGATTTGCGCACCGTTATATGGACTAATGCAAAAGAGGTTGCCGGAAATGGAATTGATGATGATAAAAACGGTTTTATTGACGACATCCATGGTTGGAATTTCCTCGGTGCTTCTAATAATGAGCAGCTTGAAATGACCCGTATCGTTGCAAAAGGTGACGACGGATCGGCAATGTACAAGTCTGCAAAAGCACAGTTCGATAAACAGCACGCCGAAGCCCTTGCCGGACAACAGCAAATGGATTTCATCCTTAGCGTAGACAACGCGATCAAGGCTGAACTAAAAAAAGACAATTACACAGCTGAAGATCTTCAGAACATGAAGTCGAACAACCCGCTTATCAACCAGGTAAAGCCAAATTTTATCCAAATTTTGAGTCAGACTACAAAAGCTGAACTTGACGCACAAATCAAAGAAGGTAAGGAGCATTATGACGATCAATTGGCATATAACCTGAATCTTGAATTCAACGGAAGAAAACTTGTTGGTGACAATCCTGAAGACATCAACGATACTAAGTACGGAAACAACAACGTTGCAGGACCAGACCTAGAGGAAGCTCTACACGGAACACACGTGGCCGGAATCGTTGGACAGGTTAGAAACAACAATCTTGGTGGTGACGGAGTTACTAACAATGCAAAAATAATGGTGATCAGAGCTGTTCCTAACGGTGATGAGTACGATAAAGATATCGCGCTTGCAATTCGTTACGCAGTCGATAATGGTGCTAAAGTAATCAACGGAAGTTTCGGAAAAAGTTATTCTCCTCACAAACAATGGGTTTTTGATGCTATCAAATATGCAGCAAGCAAAGATGTTTTAATTGTACACGCTGCCGGAAATGACGGGCACGATATCGATCTTGAGCAGTACAAGAATTTTCCGAATGACTCAGAAGACGGAAAGGTTGAAATCTCTGACAACTTGATTACGATCGGAGCATTAAATACTACATATCCTAATTTAGTTGCAAATTTCTCTAACTACGGACAATACAATGTTGATGTATTTGCTCCTGGAATGCAGATCTATGCAACTGTGCCGAATAATAAATACCGATACTTACAAGGAACATCAATGGCATCTCCAAATGCTGCAGGTGTTGCCGCTATGATTCGTTCCTATTATCCTAAACTAACTGCCGGTCAGGTGAAAAAGATCCTGATGGATTCGGGTCTGCCAATCACAGCGACAGTAACTTTGGGTGAAGAAGAAGAAAAAAGATCTTTTACCAACGCATCGCGTTCCGGTAAAATCATCAACGCTTACAATGCGTTGATTATGGCTTCTCAAATGTCAAAATAATTATATCTTTGATATTAAAAACGGAAGGTGATGCCTTCCGTTTTTTTTTATTTAAACAATTGCAAAATGAAAAACCTATTATTTCTTGCCCTTTTCATCGTCAGCTTTGCAGATTCTGAGGCTCAGAACCCCGGTTATTGGCAACAGCATGTCGATTATCTGATGGACGTAAAGATGGATGTGAAAACGTACAAATACAATGGCAGCCAGACACTCGTTTACACTAATAATTCGCCTGATACGCTTCGGAAAGTATTCTATCATCTTTATAACAATGCCTTTCAACCAGGTAGCGAAATGGATGCGCGAATACAAACAATAAAAGACCCGGATCCGCGAATGATCACCAAAACAACGGTCGGCGGGAACGAAATAAAGGAAAGCCGGATCAAAAACCTGAAGCCAAATGAAATCGGTTATCTCAATGTGACCAATTTTAAACAGGATGGCGCTGTTGCAACTACAAAAGTGAGCGGAACCATAATGGAAGTAACGCTAGCAAGACCAATTCTTCCAAATTCGAAAACAACATTAACCTTAAATTTCGATGCGCAGGTTCCTATTCAGATCAGGCGCTCAGGCCGAAATAATACTGAAGGAATCGAACTTTCGATGGCGCAATGGTATCCAAAACTGGCCGAATATGACTTCGAAGGTTGGCATCCGAACCCGTACATCGCACGTGAATTCCATGGCGTTTGGGGAAATTTTGATGTCAAGATCACCATCGATAAAGAATATACTATTGGCGGAAGCGGCTACTTGCAAAACAAAAATGAGATCGGACACGGTTACCAGGACAAAGGAACAGCCGTTAAACATCCTAAAAAATTAAAGACTCTGACATGGCACTTCGTCGCTCCGATGGTACATGATTTTACATGGGCTGCCGACAAAGAATACAATCATGATCTTGTTATTGGACCGAACGGTGTCGAGCTTCATTTTCTATATCAGAATGATCCGAAATACAATGATAATTGGAAAAAGCTGCAGCCATTGACTGCGCAGCTGATGGAAATCTATAATAAAACTGTTGGCGATTATCCGTACAAGCAATACTCTGTGATTCAAGGCGGTGATGGCGGAATGGAGTATGCAATGTGTACGCTGATCCTGGGTAATGGAACGTTCGACGGACTCCTGGGCGTCACGGCACACGAAATGGCACATTCTTGGTTTCAGCATGTTCTGGCAACGAATGAAAGCAAACATGGCTGGATGGACGAAGGATTTACATCATGGCTTGAAGATTACGGAATGAATGAGATCGCGGCCAAAAAAGTCGCTAATCCGCATGAGAATGCATACCGCGGCTATTATATGATGGCTAATAGCGGTAAAGAACTTCCACAATCTACACATGCCGACCGTTTTGATGAGAATCGCGTGTACAGCATTACATCTTACAGCAAAGGAGAAGTTTTTTTGGCGCAGCTCGAATACCTTATCGGACGCGATAATTTGATGAAAATTTTGAGGAGATTCTATTCTGAATACAAATTCAAACATCCGACGCCGAACGACATTAAGCGTGTGGCAGAAAAAGTATCAGGAGCAAATCTTGATTGGTATCTGACCGATTGGACCCAAACAACAAGCACAATTGATTACGGAATCAAAAACGTTGCTCAAACCGCAAATGCGACTTCTATAACATTGGAACGTATTGGAAGAATTGCAATGCCAATCGACCTGCATATAACTTTTCAGGATGGAAGAACCGAAATTTACTACATTCCTCTTCGCATGATGCATTTTGAAAAGCCAAATACAAATCCATCGCTGTTAAGAACAGTTTTAGCCGATTGGGCGTGGGCATATCAGACGTATCAGTTCGAAATTCCTGCCAATAAGGGTATAGTGAAATCAGTTACAATAGACCCAAGTGGTTTAATGGCCGATGTCAAGCAAACAGACAATGCTTATCCTCAAGTAAAGATCCCATAGCAAGAAAATCAAAAAACCTCCTGAAAATCAGGAGGTTTCTTCTATAGGAGCCAGATGCTTCCTATTCAAGCCCGGTTTTAATCGGTGCTCATTGTGTGGTTTATGATTTATCCGCTTTATTACAGCAGTTGTTTCTTCAACCCGCGGATACTGCTTATATGTTGATATATCTGCTTCCTTTGGCTTTGATTAAAGTTACATTATAGAAGTGCGCTGGCCGTAACAGAATTTCCTCTTATAGTTACAGAATTCTCACTAAAAGTATGATATAGAACATTGTACGAAAAAAGCTTGTTCAATAAGTGGCAATTTTTTAAATTCGCGCACTTTAATAAATCGAATATTATGAAAAAGTTTCTATCTCTTGAACCTATTGCAGTATTATCCATTTCGTGTTCTTCAGATGATAATGATGACGAAAGCGTTGCAGGAATCTACACCTTGACTGAGTTTTCGGTCTCTAATCCGCAAGATTTGAACGGCGATGGAGTTGCGTCAACAGACATGTTGAGCGAAACTGTTTGCCTTGACGATGCATTTTTACAATTGTATGCAGACAATACATTTACGGCTAGTGGTGAAGGAATAGATATTTCGCTTGATTCAGAAGGAAACCCACAAATTTCGTGTATGGATGATGGTAATTATTCCGGAACTTATGAAGTATCCGGTAATACCGTCACCATGAGTTATACTTCAGATGGTGAAGTTTATACCGATCAATTCGAAATCAATAACAACTCAATCAGTTATACTGTCGAGGACGGAGCTGCTGTTGGTGTCGATAATAATGGAAACCCTGTTTTCATCACTACTGATATTACGATCGTATATACAAAACAGTAAGCACTACATTCCCAATTATAAACCACCTTTCGCGGTGGTTTTTTTTATGCGCAAAAGTTAATCGTACCTTTGCGCCAGAACCGACTTATGAAATTCACTTATCCAAAATCTGAAAAGCTTAAAAGCAGGAACACCATCGGGTTGTTGTTCGCCGAAGGTAGTTCGGTTACGCAATATCCATTGCGGCTGGTTTATGTTGGATTAGATTCAGATGTTGAAAAAATAAAAGTTGGAGTGTCAGTATCAAAAAAATATTTTAAAAAAGCGGTCGATCGCAATTATCTCAAGCGCGTTCTCCGGGAAACTTACAGGCTTAACAAGCATTTGCTGGTTGACAGTCTTCAGGCACCGCACGCCTTTATGTTGCTTTATCAAAGTAAGGAAATACTTCCATACGAAGAAATTAACGCGAGGACGATTCAACTGTTCGAGAAATTCGTCGCAAAAAACATATATAAACACACTTAAATATCAAAAACAGAGTTAAAGGTGGAGAATCAGGTGGTTATATTTGTTTAATTCTTACTTTAGCAGGTCTCCTTTTTACCCTAAAACAATATTCAGCATGTACACATATTTGAAAAAAAGATATATTATTCCAGCCGTTGCAGGGTGCCTTTTATTTGTTGGCGCGAGCTTCAAGGAAGACTACTTCGAAGTTGCCAAACAGATCGAAATTTTCACGACGTTGTTCAAAACCGTAAACATGAATTATGTCGATGAGACCAATCCCGGTGAACTTATGGACAAAGCGATCAAAAACATGCTTGCCGAACTCGATCCATATACGGTTTACTTTAACGAGGCAGATGTTGTCAAATTTAAGATCAATAACACAGGCGAGTACACCGGAATTGGCGCGATGATCACCCGTAAAGAAGGCAAGCTTATTATCAAAGAACCCTACAAAAACTATCCGGCAGATAAAGCGGGATTAAAAGCCGGTGACGAAATTATCCAAATCGGCGACGTGAATTTGGAGGATTTTAAAGAAGATGCGGGCCAACTCCTGAAAGGTGCAAAAAACACGAAAATTGACATCAAATACCGACGACAGGGAAAAATTTTGACAACACAGCTCGTATTGGGCGAAGTTGATCTTCGGGCAGTTCCTTTTTTTGCTAAAGTCGATGATAAAACGGGGTATATCGTATTATCGCAATTCAACAGCAAGGCTACAGCCGAAACAAAGGAAGCGCTCGAGCAATTGAAGCGGGAAGGAGCACAGCGCATCATTCTTGACCTTCGCGGAAATCCTGGCGGATTATTGAACGAAGCAATCAACATCTGCAACTTGTTCGTTCCGAAAAATGAGGTTATTGTAACTACGAAATCGAAAATTGACAAGCACAACAATACTTACAAAACTACACGGGAACCCATTGATACTGAAATTCCGCTTGTAATTTTAGTTGACGGAAGAAGTGCATCTGCATCCGAAATTGTTGCTGGAGCGCTTCAGGATCTTGACCGCGCGGTAATTGTCGGGAGTAGAAGTTTCGGAAAGGGACTTGTGCAGCGTCCTGTCGATTTAACTTATGGAACACAGATCAAAATAACGATATCCCGATATTATACTCCTTCCGGCAGATGTATCCAGGCACTCGATTATTCGCACCGCGATGCGGAAGGTAAAGCTGTCAGAACGGATGCAACAAAATATAATGCGTTTAAAACCCGAAAAGGAAGGACGGTTTACGATGGAGGTGGAATTCTACCTGACGTTGAACTTGCCGAGACAAAAATGAGCACGATCACTGATGCTTTGGTAAAAAATGACGGTATCTTCAATTACGTTACCGGATATTACTACAAGAATCCGAACCTCGGGGAAAAAATTCCCGTGATTACTGATGCTGATTTCGCCGATTTCAAACAATATCTCAAAAAAGAGAAAATTTCGTTCGATACTGAAACTGAAATTGCCCTTCGAAACACATTGGTTGCAGCCAAAAAAGAACAAATTGACGCTGCGATCGTAGCCGAATATCAATCGTTACTGACAGCTCTGCAAAGAAGCGAAGAGGCGCAGTTGAACAAACACCAGCAGGAAATCAAAGCACTGATCCTGGACGAGCTCATCAAACGCTACCAATACAAAGAAGGATTGTACAATTACTATACAAAGAACAATTCTGAAATCCAAAAAGCAATCGGCATCCTGAACAATGCTGCTGAATATAATAAGATCCTTAAGCTGTAATGAGAGCTACATTCGCCCTTATCTTGCTGTTTTTTTGCTGTCAACTTCGAGCGCAGGAGGAAGTCGTGCAATCGGTTTATTTTGAATTTGACAAATTCGATCTTGATCATAAGCAGGCTGCCGCAGTCGTGAAATTCATCAGAGAAACGGATTCATCCCGAATTGAATCCATTCAGATTTTTGGTTATACGGATGACATCGGCAAGGAAGCTTATAACTTTAAATTATCGACGAATCGTGCGCAAACCATCAAAAATACGCTTGTCGAGAGCGGGATAAAGAGCAAAATCATAGTTACGATCGAAGGCAAGGGCAGGATCTTGATCGATGACGATATTGTGGAAAACCTTCCTGAAAAACGATCGAAAAACCGTCGGGTTGATGTGGTTCTGAACCTTCGTCCGTTGCCTACAATCGAGATGCCTGGTTTCTATACCACAATTCAGAAAAAACATATCGTAGGTGATCATATTTACCTGGAAAACCTTTTGTTCGAACGCGGAAGCAGCAAACTGACTTTTCAGGCGAAAACACAGCTTGACAAAATCGCAATGCTGCTGCATAGATATAAAACACTGCAATTCGAAGTCCAGGGCCACGTTTGTTGCACGCCGCCGTATCAAAAAGAGGCAATCGATCGTGAAACCAAAAAGCGGCAACTGTCACAAAATAGAGCGGAAACCGTTTATAAATATCTTGCATTTAAGAAAATCCCGAAGACCAGGATGACCTTCAAAGGTTATGGAAACACTGTTCCGCTTGGGAAGGGGGCCGAATATGACCGCCGCGTGGAACTTGTGATCACCAAAGTGTAATCAATTTCGGTACATTTTGATGTGCGGAATATCATCTTCAAGATAAGGATCGCCACTTTGGATAAATCCATGACTCTCGTAAAATTTCTTTAGGTATAATTGCGCAGAAATAGCAATTCTATCGTTCCCGAAATGTTCTTTTACGGCCAAAATTCCTTGACGCATCAGATGATGACCGTATTGTTTTGCCCGCGCTTTCTGAGCTACAATAACACGTCCTATCGACGCCTCTTCAAAATAATCTCCTGGAGCAAACAATCGGGCATAAGCCACAATTTCGCCGTCAGCTTCTCCGATAAGATGCAGTGCTTTCAGATCCTTGCCATCCAAGTCCTGATAAATGCAGTTTTGCTCTACCACAAAGACTTCACTACGCAACCGCAGCAAATAATATAGCTCTGTTAGAGATAAAGCCTTAAACGGCTTAATTTTGAACCTTAGGTCTATCATGATTTTTTGCCCGTGCGAAATTTAACAGATTTTACGATTGCTTCCAGTTCGAGCATCAGGTCACGTTTACTTTTTGACGGCGCGTAACAAAAACCCTCGACCACCAGAATGCGGTCAGCCGGTTTATCGAAAATGCAATAATTTATAAATGGTCCCGACATGAAGTCTTTGTTGAGTTCCCAGGTTCCTTTTGTTTCCAATGCAAGCCTATTGCCTATTTTGGTGCTGTACAGATACGGCGAATAAGAATCTTCAGTAACCATTTGAGTATCGGGAATGGTTCCATGAATATACAGTTTTCCGATTGAATCCCTGACTCTCGTGATGTGGTTTACAACATTTGGCCCTGGCTGAATGGAAGAATATGGAATTTCGTAAATCAGGATGCTTGTATTCCCGCTGATGATTTCCTTCTTGAGCCAAAGGAATTTTGGTTTTTCGAGTACGTACTTGTAAGTTGTCGGGATATCGAGTACGACCTTAAATTTCTGCATGATCCTGTGCTGGTTCAAAAGTGACTTTTGGATTCGCTTATTTTCTTCGGCGATCTCGCCATTCCGCATACGCTTTATAATATCAGTCGAATGTTCTTCGATAATCTTGACGATATCACGTGAGGTTTTTCCGTAGATATAGACTACGATCTGGGGATTCCTGTATTCGTTTTCACGGATTTCAAAATGGTTTGGAACCCCTTTTTTGATCACGATGATATTGCGGCTGTTCGCTTTATAGCCTTCCAGAAGTTTGACAGGGTATTGATTGATCGTGAACAGCGGCTCTTCCTGGGGCAAGCCTACAACTGGAGAAGCAAATTTGTTGCGGATGGAATCACCGACTGCGCCATTCCAAAGAAGTTCGTCAATAATGACCGACATCGAATTGATGTTCGCGCTTTGTTGCCCTTCAGGCTCCTTTTCTTCGCCACAAGATTGGCCTAGAAGTGAAAGTAGCAGCAATAAAAAAAGGGCCTTTTTCATGATTATGAATAAAGCCCTAATTTAAAGATTATTTTTTTATTATCCGTTTATTTTAAGCCTCATCCCTGGCTTCAGATTGTTTCCGCTGATGCCATTCCACTTTTTGATATCTGAGATGGTTACTCCAGGATATTTTTGCGCGATGCTGAACAACGAATCGCCTTTTCGAACATAATAATCAGTGCTTTTCTTTGCTGCAGCTTTCTTCGTTTTTGTTTCTGCGATTGTGTTCTGTGTAATCTCCTTCTTAGACACAACCAACTTCTTGCCGACGAGGATATTATTATCCCTTATTCCGTTCAGGTTTTTCAACTCGTCAACCGACATGTTGAAGCGTTTTGCGATCACACCGAGATTATCTCCTTTGGCAACAATGTATTCTTCAGTTTTATATTTTGGCTCTGGTGAATTATTTGCCACTTCGTTATTGCCCTTGATCAAATCCGCAATTTTAAGCTTGCTTTGAAGCTGAACATTGTTATCGGATATGTCATTCCATTCCTTCAAATCCTCAACAGAAACGTTGAATTTCTTAGCGATGTTGCTCAAATTATCACCTGCCTGCACAACGTAATAATGGTCTGCTTTCGCTGAGGCCGTATCCGGATTCTTCTTGATTTCTTTAACTTCAGCACTTGCGATATCTGATTTAGTCTCGGTTTTTGAAGTTTTGACAGCGATACTTTCACGAGTCACGATCTTCAGGCTTTGTCCTGCTTTAAGGATGTTGCTTTTAAGTTTGTTCGACTTTTTGATGCTTGACTGAGAAACACCATACTTGCTTGCTACTTCACCAAGACTGTCACCTCGACGTACTTTATAGTATTTCGTACGGGTAACGATTTTAGTTTCGCTTGGATGCGATGATGCGCTGTCTTTTGCCGCAATCGCACGCTGGCTGGCGGTATATGGACGTTCTCTTTTGCTAAGCTCATAGTTGGCGTAAGCATATATCTTCTCTTCATTAGAAGTAAACATCGCTATTTTATCAGCAGGAAGTCGGAGATAATGCGCTTTTTTGAAATAAGCAGGAACAGTATTCATTTTGTAAGACGGATTCAACATTTGCAATTGCGCAACCGGAATGTCGATCAAGTCCGAAATTTGTTTGAAGGTAAGCTGTTGCCTGATCATGATCGTGTCAGTCTCAAAATGTTTTACCATAGCGCGCTGTGGAACGATCCCGTGCTCTTTATGATACTCGTAAATGTACATTGTGGCAAGAAACGCAGGAAGATAACCTTGTGTTTCTTGTGGAAGATGCTTACGGATATTCCAATAGTTCTGCTGTCCGCCAGAGCGACGAATTGCCTTCGCAACATTTCCCGGTCCTGAATTGTACGACGCTAAAACAAGGTCCCAATCCCCGAAGATCCGGTACATGTTGGTCATATACTGAGCCGCGGCCGCACTTGCTTTAAGCGGATCACTTCTTTCGTCGACATAGGAATCGATGTGCAGGTTGTATTGTTTACCGGTTTGGTACATAAACTGCCATAGGCCTGTTGCTC
This sequence comes from Flavobacterium sp., assembly GCA_036388535.1. Lineage (GTDB taxonomy): Bacteria > Bacteroidota > Bacteroidia > Flavobacteriales > Flavobacteriaceae > Flavobacterium. Next base: position 27,483 of record DASVRQ010000015.1, read on the forward strand.
CAACACGTGAAACTGCTTTTGGATTTAATGCCGATTCGACAACTGCCAGATATTTAATTTCCAGCGGAACATTTTGTTTTGCAAGCGCTTCTTCAAATGTTGGGAAATAATATTCCGAAACTGCCATTAAACGCTCAAATGCTTTTTTCCGATTCTTCAGGAATGACTTAATGACGTTTTCCAATCCAACGTTGTATTCGATGTTGAAGGGAGATTTCGCATCCATTTCCCTTAAACGCTCTTTTAGGAGTTCGGTCGACAATTCATAATCAACCTTTTGATCAATGTTAATGTTCTTGATGTCAGCGCTTAGATTGTCGTAAATGTCGGTGCTTGTGAGTTCCTTCATCCATAAGCTATCAACACACGACGCAATATGATCGCGAACAAAAGTTGATTTAATGGAATCTAAATAGGATAATTTTTGTTCTGGTAATTGGAAAGGGTCTTTTTGAATCGCTTCCTGTGAATAGGTTACTCCGGAAACAGCTAACAGTAAAGAAAGTGTGGCATATTTTAAATTCATATCTACTTTTTTATGTTTTCTAAATTGTTTTCAATTTTAAAAAACTTCAATTTCGGCTTCTTGTTCAGAATGTTGCTAAGATCGCAACAGTACATTTTGCGGGGCTCACAAAAAATGTTCTATTGCAAACATAAGAATCTTATAACAAAATCCTGTAATTATATAACTTAAAAATTTACTAATTATTGTAACTCCAGGTGTTAGCTTAAGATCGCTGCAATTCCGGGTAAGGTTTTTCCTTCTAACATTTCCAGCATTGCGCCACCGCCGGTTGAAACATAGCTCATTTTATCTTCTAAACCGAATTGCTTTACAGCAGAAACGGAGTCGCCTCCGCCTACAAGTGAGAAAGCGCCATTTTTAGTGGCTTGAGCAATATAATTCCCAAGTTCAATAGTTCCGTGCGCGAAGTTTTCCATCTCGAACACTCCAAGCGGGCCATTCCAAAGAATGGTCCTGGATTCCATTATGATCTCTTTAAAATTTTTAAGTGATTCAGGTCCGGCGTCTAATCCTTGCCAGCCATCGGGAATCTCGCGTACGTCAACAATTTTGATATTTGCATCATTCGAGAACGCATCGGCGGCAACCACATCGACAGGAATATGAACGCGTACGCCTTTGTGTTGTGCTTTCGACAGAATCTCCAAAGCCAACTCAAGCTTGTCGTCTTCGCAGATAGAATTCCCGATCTTTCCGCCTAGTGCTTTGATAAACGTGAAAGTCATTCCGCCTCCAATAATCATGTGATCGACCTTATCCAGAATGTTCTCGATCACCGTAATTTTTGAAGATACTTTTGACCCGCCAAGAATTGCGGTTACGGGTTTCCTACTGTCTTTCAAAACTTTATTGAGGCTTTCGATTTCTCGAGCGAGCAACAGTCCGAAGCATTTATTCTCTGGGAAATAGTCGGCAATTATCGTCGTGGAAGCGTGTGCCCGATGTGCCGTTCCGAATGCATCGTTGACATAAATGTCGCCCAATGATGCAAGTTCTTCTGCGAATTCTTCGTCTCCGGCTTCTTCCTCTGCATAAAATCGGAGATTTTCAAGTAAAAGCACTTCACCCGGTTTTAGCTCAGATGCCGCGGCTTTTGCGATTTCACCCCGTGAATCGGCTGCAAATTTTAGTTTAACGCCTAAGATTTCAGATGCTTTATCAACGATATGCCTGAGTGAATATTTGTCTTCTTTTCCTTTTGGCCTTCCGAGGTGCGACATCAAGATCACGCTGCCGCCGTCAGCAAGGATTTTGTCGACCGTTGGTTTAGCCGAAGTAATTCTCGTGTCATCTGTTACTGCGAAATTTTCATCCAACGGAACATTAAAATCCACACGTATAAGTGCCTTTTTACCCTTAAAGTTGAGGTCATTGATAGTTTTCATCGGACGAAAATTTTAAAATAAGTTTTACAAATATAACTTTTTTAAAATATCTGTTGCTGGTGTACGGAATACGCCGTTAAGGACGAGGATCAAAATGACTGCAGATTTTAATATCTTTGCCCATGCAGTTTTCCCAAATATTAGGTCAGGAGCACATTAAAAATCACCTTGTCAGAAGCGCCTCGTCGGGTCGGATTCCGCATGCGCAGTTGTTTGTCGGGCCTGAAGGAAGCGGCGCTTTAGCATTGGCAATAGCCTATTCGCAATTTATCTTATGTCAAAATTCCGGCGACGAAAATTCGGGGGGAAACGAAGCGTGTAATTTAAAATTCGAACATCTCGCACATCCGGATCTACATTTTATTTATCCAAGCGTAACAACGGAAGGCGTAAAAACAAAGCCTAAAAGCGGAGACTTTACAACTGAATGGCGCGAATTTCTAACTGAAAACCCGTATGGCGGCCTCTTCGATTGGTACCGCGTCCTTGGCGTTCAAAATAAGCAAGGGGAAATCAGGGTTGAAGATGCGCAGGAAATCCTTAAGTTGTTGTCTCTTAAGTCATATGAAGGTGGTTACAAGGTGACAATTATTTGGATGGCCGATAAAATGAATATCTCGGCATCGAACAAGCTTTTGAAATTACTTGAAGAGCCATCCGACAAGACCATTTTTATCCTGATAACTGAAAATGAGGAAGATATTTTGCAAACCATCCGCTCACGTTGCCAGGTGCTTCATTTTAACGCATTACCTGAAACTGTAATCGCCGATGCGCTCGTTTCACGTGAAAGAATGGTTCCCCGTGAAGCACTTTTGTTGGCCCGGCAAAGTCAGGGGAATTTCAATAAGGCACTTCATCTGCTTCACGGCGATGGTGAAGAATTACCTTTTGAGGAATGGTTTGTTCAATGGGTTCGTGCTGCTTTTCGTGCAAAAGGAAATGCTGCGGCAATTAACGACCTTATCGCGTGGAGCGACCAAATTGCTTCATTAGGACGTGAAACACAGAAAAAATTCCTGCACTTTTGCATCGATATGTTCCGTCAGGCGTTGTTACTGAATTATCAGTCGCCGGCGCTCGTATATTTTGAGCCAAAAGTCGACAGGTTCAAATTAGAGAACTTCGCTGCTTTTGTCAACGGATCCAATATTAACGATATATTTAAAGAACTTTCTGATGCTGTCTATCATATCGAACGCAACGGAAATGCTAAGATCATACTAACCGATCTGTCAATAAAACTGACACGTTTAATCCATAAAAAATAGAAAATGAATAATTCAGCTTCAATGTTGGTACTATTGTTCTTAGCAGTCACATTCATCCAATCAGGATATGATAAAGTAGCCGATTGGAAAGGAAACGTCGAATGGCTTAAAGGACATTTTGCCAAAACATTTCTCCGAAATATCGTTCCTCCTGCGTTGTTTACTATTCTAGCGTTCGAAATAATTGCAGGTATTCTATGCGTCGTTGGCTGCATCCAACTCTTGATCAACGGTGACAGCACATACGGATTCTACGGTGCGGTTTTCTCGTGCATAACACTCATTATGCTGCTTTTCGGCCAACGCATCGCAAAAGATTACGACGGCGCCCGTACAATCGCAATTTATTTTGTACCTGCTGTTTTAGCCGTGTTCTGGCTTGGTTAAACGTGCTGCGAAGCCTTAAAAAGCCTTAGTTCGTCCCACGTAAACTTTTCGCCGTACTTTTCTTTGAGCCCGTTAAGGGATTCAGATGTATATCCGTGAAATGCAGTTTTTAGATCGGAGATCCGATCAGCCGGCAATACATCAGACAACTGAACCGTTTCAGATTCGATCAGCTTTGTAATATGGTTATAGATTGTTTGGATCGTCAGCTTTCGGATGCCGGCAATTTCCTTTACAGTGTTCTTCTGCAGCCATAGTTCATACGTTTCCTGTACCGTATTTTTCTTCGGCTCTTTCGTTTTCGCTTTCTTTTTGGATAAATATCGGTCGACCTGCTCTTCGTCCCCGGCCAAAGTCACATTTTGCTTCCTGAACTCCTGCTGAATCAACGCCAATTTATCTGAACGATACGATTTAATCTCGGCTGATACCAGATTTTCTTTGCAGATTTCTTTGCCTTCAACCACAGTACTGATCAATTTTTGAGCCTTTAGCAACTGCAAAACAGCATTTGTCTGAAGTTCCTCAAGATCCAGCAGTTCGTTATAAAACGTCTTCGACTTCTTCATGCGTTTAACTTCTTCAAGCTTCCATAAAATCTCGGAAACCAGATTATCGAGCGGTTCCGAAAAGTATTCAGCGGCAGCGTTAATTCGGCCAGAAATATGATCAATATCAAACTGCTCAGCCGCAAACAACACATCAAGCTGGGAAATAAACTTTCGCGCCGGAACGAGCAGCGCCTCAATCGAATCGCATTGCTGCTTTGCCCAAAGATGATGCGGTGACTTCGTAGATTTCTCGGCATCTTGCTGATAACTGAACTTGTGGTTCCGCCATTCCTGCGCCAGTTCCTTCCATTCAAAACTGTTTTTCAAATAGTTGCAGATAAAAGCGCGGCTGTCTTTTTCTAACGACGCTTCCAAAAGTCCAGCATCGGCTTTGCTTTCGGAATATTCCATAACATCTGCATCATTTGAAATGCCGTTCATCCGTAACGGAGAAAGCAATACAAGGCCATCTAACGAGCGAAGTCGGGACAAAGCGACGTAAGCTTGTCCGGGAAGAAAAACCTGCGAGACATCAAGGGCAGCTTTGTCAAACGTCAATCCTTGGCTTTTGTGGACCGTGATTGCCCATGCCAGTTTTATCGGATAGTGAACAAAAGTTCC
>DASVRQ010000016.1:0-11557 GCA_036388535.1 Flavobacterium sp.
TATTTGGATGATTGTTCGGTGGTTTTTGTGAAGGTCATGAAGCATGAATTGAAGCAGCAAAGTTACAAAGAATTAGTTCCACAGTCACAGTTCTCAGTCGCAGTTTTAGTAGTCAGTTCCCAGTACTTAGTCTCAGTATTCAGTCACAGTAAACAGTATTCAGGATTAGCCACAGAGTAATATCAATATCAATATCAATATCAATATCAATTGCAATATCAATTGCAATATCAATACGGGCAAGCGGTTCGGACTAAATCCTAAACCCTGCACCTCATCAAACAAAACACGCCAGTACAATTCCCAATACTATCATCGAGATCTTGGCTATATTGAACTTATGGTTTTCACTAGCCTCAAAAATGATTGTGGAAGAAATATGGAATAAAATTCCAATTACGACTGCGGTGATTTGGGTGTAATAATCGTTCAGTATTGGTAAAAATTGTGAAATAACAGTGCCAAGTGGCGTCATCACCGCAAATGTGAGCATAAAGATAAAAATTGTGCCTTTGTTCAGGTTTGAGTTTACAAAAAAGGTCGTCAGGATAATAGCAATAGGTAAGTGGTGAATGGCAATTGCAAGTGCGAGATCGTGATGATGGCTTACGGGAAAACCTTCTAAAAATGCGTGAATACACAAACTTATGAAAAGCAACCAGGGCATGCGGTGCATTTCGGCATGGCCGTGAACATGGCCGTGTTCCGCGCCTTTTGAAAAAAACTCAAGTATAATTTGGAAAAGGATTCCGACCATGATGAAAATCCCAATTGCGTTCGAGTGTTCATGTCCGGTTTCCTGGTGCTCGGCTTCATACACTTCCGGCAAAAGATGCATCACGGTCAGCGACAAAAGAAATGCTCCGCTGAACGCCAGAAGCAGCTTCAGGTTTTGCTTTTTTTCGGGTTTGATCAGCAGCGCAATCGCGTAACCGAGCAGCACCGAAAGTAGAGGCAACAGATAATTCATTATTTGAAGATCATGATTAATCGTTCGCTTTCGTGCTTGTGGAATTTCCGCAGCTTGTAGTCACCAAAGGTATCAAGAAGGTAAATTCCGGCATCTTCCATCATTTCCTCGAAATCGGATAACGTAAGCGCTTGTACCTTTTCGGTAAAATGGAAACTTTCACCTTTGTCTTCAAAACGGATTTCCTTATAAATATGGTTGTCGATGTGATAACGTTTGATATGGAAGTCAATGCCTTCCATGGTTTTGACCTCTTCAGGAACGAGGTTTGGGATTACTTTGGCAACGTTCATAAAATCAATTACAGCAAATCCTGTTTCGGAAAGGCTGTCTTTGATCGCGCAAAGCGTTAGAAGGTTATCCGAATCATGTTCGAAGTATCCGAAACTTGTAAAAAGGTTGAAGATCGCATCATACTTTTCTGCAAAAGGTTCCCGCATATCATGCGTGACAAACTTCAAGTTTTCGTTCTCAGCTTTTTTTGCTTCACGGATGCTGTTTTCAGAAAGATCTGCACCGGTGACATGATATCCAAGCTGGCTTAGATATATCGAATGTCGGCCTTTTCCACACGCAAGGTCAAGTATTTTCGCTTCTTCAGGAAGATTCAGGTAGTTCGTGATGTTGTCCATGAACAACTGCGCTTCCTCATAGTCCCGATCTTTATAAAGGATGTGGTAGTAAGGAGTATCAAACCATGAAGCGAACCAATTCTGAGTTGACGGTTCGAGATGATCTGATGGATTGCTTTCGTCAGGCATTATTCGTTTTCTTATTAATTTACTTCGTGAGTTCGCTTCGCTCGGGCCAACTCCCGCAAATTTAATGTATTTTTGCGCGGAATACCTGATTTTACAATGGAAAATAATTTTAAGATGATAGCCAAAACCTTTTTTGGCTTTGAAGAAATACTTGCAAAAGAACTGCAACTTTTGGGCGCACAAGATGTTGAAGCCGGAACCCGGATGGTCAGTTTTTCGGGCGATAAAGGCTTTATGTACAAAGCGAACATAGCGTTGCGTTCTGCATTAAAAATCTTGAAACCGATCTATTATTTTCGGGTAACAAACGAAGAAAGCCTCTACAAAGGTATTTCCGGAATCAACTGGTCGAAGTATTTAAATGAGAACATGACGTTTGTGATCGATTCGACGGTTCATTCCGATAAATTCAACCACTCCGAATTCGTGTCGCAGAAATGCAAAGATGCAATTGTTGACCAATTCCATTCGCGAACCGGCCAGCGGCCAAGCGTTGACAAAGATCATCCCGATGTTCGCATCAATATCCACATCGACAAAGACCAATGCTCGGTTGCGCTTGATACTTCGGGAGCTTCGTTGCACCACCGTGGTTATCGTACTGCGACAAATATCGCTCCGATCAATGAAGTGCTTGCCGCAGGAATGTTGTTGCTGTCTGGTTGGGATGGGCAAGGCGATTTCCTGGATCCGATGTGCGGAAGCGGAACAATATTGGCGGAAGCCGCAATGATCGCATGTAATATCCCCGCGAACATCAACAGAAAGGAATTTGCGTTTGAGAAATGGGCTGATTGGGACAATGAGCTGTTTGATACAATTGTAGATTCACTTCTGAAGAAAGTGCGCGAGTTTCATTATACGATCACGGGTTACGACAAGGCACCTTCAGCAGTTCAAAAAGCGAAAGACAATATTAAGAATGCTAACCTTGATGAGTATATCAAGGTGTCAGAGCGTAATTTTTTTGATACGGAAAAGGAATCGAATGGGCCACTGCAAATGGTCTTCAATCCGCCTTATGGCGAACGGATCGACATTCAGATGGAGCGTTTTTACGGCGATATCGGAAATACATTAAAGAAGAATTATCCTGGAACGAATGCGTGGTTCATTACGGCAAATCTTGAAGCATTGAAATTCGTCGGACTGAAACCTTCGCGTAAAATCAAGCTTTTCAACGGTAGCCTTGAAGCCAGGTTGGTTAAATATGAAATGTACGAAGGAAGCAAACGCACAAAATTTCAAGATAGGGAAGAGCACCAGGATTAAGTTATGAACCCACAAGCAAGAGCACTTATTTACCAGTTGGTTTGTTTTGCGACGTTATTCATTGCAAGCCGATTTTTGCTTGCCGAATACAGCCGCCTTACAGGGTTCTGGATTCCGGTTACGGCCTTTCTCATCGGAACATTCTTTTCTCCGAAATTTCAGGCCATACGAACACGTGATGGCTACAAACTCTACATGAAATGGATTTTCCTTAAAGGTGTCCGCGAGGTGAAATAGTTATTTCTTCTTTACAGGCCTGGTTGCCGCTTTGTATATCGGAAGGAAGTAAGAAACTGTATAATTGAATCCGACGCCGAATGGTCCGTCGTATGTACGATGGAAACCGGGAATATAGAGGTTCTCGAAATTTTCCGGTTGTTTATTGCTGACGAGTCGGTTAAGCCGGAAACTGAACCCCGCATATAAATTATCGAATATTTCAGCTTTCATTCCCACGACAACTTCTGCCCACGTCGCTGTCAATCCTTTATATTCCTGCCCCGAAATATTGGTCGGCGCTTCATCGAATAACGGATACGGATTATAAATATCGTAGCTGTTGAGTCTCTGGCTGAAACTGCTGACCCCATAACGCAATCCGACATAAATCATATTCTCCATATCAAGCCAGTTCTCATACGTGTTGTAATCAAAACCGACTTTAAAATAGGTGCCGGTTGTTGTAAAATTTAAACGTCGGTCAGCGGTAGTCTTATCTTCATTTCCAATTTCACCCGCGAGATAGTATTTTTTGGTTAACCGATAGTCACCCACAATTTCAAGTCCTTTGTAATTTTCGTCGTAGAATGACCGTGACAGTTTGTACAGGTCAACGCCAACGCGAACACCGTAACGTAGCATTTTAGGCGGAACAGTATCGGTTACCGTCGCAATTGTATCCTGCGCAAAAGCACCTGAAGCAAAAAGAAAGACAAAACTTAGGCTAAAAAAGTATTCTGATGTGGACTTCATTTTCGGTTTCGAGATTGTTTTTTTCGACGACAATATTATCTATCCACGATCCTAGATCAGTGTTTGGATCATCATTTAGAATTACACCATCAGGAAGTTCGGGATTATCATTTAGTGTAAACAGCGTTTTGTACCCACATGCGCGTGACACAAATATGTTTTCACGTGTATAGTTGAATTCAAGTGTATCTTCATAAATTAAGGCTGGGTCAGTACTGTTGTAGTTTAATACAAACCGATATCGCGTCACATCAGCAGTTGTTTGTAGCGGCACTGCGATTCGTGTAACGTCGGCAAATGTTGTGTCGATTCCTTCAATGTCCGATATTAATTTTAAGTCATCAACGGGTTTTAGTTCTGATGGACTCGCTGAATTATAAAATTCTATTATCAGCCGTGGCGTTGTTGGCGTATTTGCATCACAAATATCGTCTTTCTCGCATCCGGACAGGAACAATGTGATCGTCAAAATCAGCAAAATTATATTTTTCATGTTCTTCATCAGCAATTAGCGTTTAACCAAAAGTACGACATTTTCGACGTGATGCGTCTGCGGAAACATATCAACCGGACGAACGCGCACCACTTTATATTGCGCATCCATTAAAGCAAGATCGCGCGCTTGTGTAGCCGAGTTACAGCTTACGTAAACTATCTTTTCAGGTGCGATCTTCAGAATTTGGTCGACAACATCTTTGTGCATTCCGTCGCGCGGCGGATCGGTAATGATTACATCAGGATGTCCGTGTGTTGCAATGAAACTTTCATTGAAGACTACCTTCATATCCCCAACGTAGAACTCACAGTTGGTGATTTCATTGCGGCGCGCGTTTTCTTTCGCGTCGGCAATGGCTTCCGGAACGCTTTCGACACCGACTACTTTTGCGGCCCTTTTGGAAACGAATTGGGCAATTGTCCCCGTTCCTGTATATAGGTCGTACACAATTTCGTTTCCTGTCAGGCCTGCGAAATCACGCGTGATTTTATAGAGTTCGTACGCCTGTTCTGAATTGGTCTGATAAAACGATTTTGCATTGATGCTGAAATTCAAACCTTCCATTTCCTCGAGAATGTAGTCGCGACCATAAAAAAGATGCACCTGTTGGTCATAAATTGTATCATTAGGCTTGCCATTGATTACATATTGCAGCGAGGTGATTTCAGGGAACCGTTCAACAAGGAAGTTCAGAAGCATCTCGCGGTTTTCTTTTTGCTCTTCAAAAAACTGGATCAGGACCATTGTTTCGCCAGTGGAAGCTGTTCGGATCATCAATGTCCGAAGAAGTCCCGCGTGGTTGCGTGGGTCAAAAAATTCAAGATTGTGTACGTTTGCAAATTGGCGCACCGCATTCCGTATCGCATTCGACGGATCTTCCTGAAGGTAACATTTATGAATGTCGAGGATTTTGTCCCACATACGCGGAATATGGAACCCAAGTGCGTTTCTGGTTTCAAGTTCACCGACGCTGTCGATTTCAGCTTCTGTAAGCCAGCGCGAATTTGAAAAGGAAAACTCCATTTTGTTGCGGTAGAAAAATTGCTTTTCCGAACCAAGGATTGGTTCGAATTCAGGAAGTTCAACTTTTCCGATGCGCTGCAGGTGGTTTTTGACTTCATTCTGCTTAAAAGCAAGTTGCTGGCTGTACTTCATATTTTGCCATTTGCAACCACCGCATGAACCGAAATATTCGCACTTCGGATCGATCCGGTGTTCGGAAAATTCGTGAAAGCGGGTTGCTTTTCCTTCGTAGTATGCTTTGCGCTTCTTGAATGTCTGCACATCCACAACATCTCCCGGAACAACATTGGGGATAAAAATTACTTTTCCATCGGGAGCTTTTGCAACAGAAACGCCTTTTGCTCCTGCATCAAGCACTTTTATATGTTCGAAAATTATCTTGTCGGTATTTTTTTTAGCCATAGCGCAAAAGTACTCAATTGAAATATCAATTTCAATAACAATCTCAATTTCGATTCGAGGAGCAGTGTTCGGTCTTAAGTGGCACTCTCCAGTGGCAGTAGTCCAAACGCAGTCGCCTTATTGCCTATTTATTTTACATTCAATTCATATTTACGATGGCATTTTATGCTCCGGTAACGACTTCGGTCATTTTTTCGAAATCGAGGGTTTCGATCGTGTCAGTTGATCGGTGATAATGAGGATTTCTGATGAACGAGGTGTCGTTTATCATTAATGCCGGATATCCAAATTGCCAGTAGTTTCTTTGGTCGGATAATCCAGCTAAGCCATTTTCAGACGGAAAGCTGATGCTTTGCACGTCTACTTCTGATTTACCAGATATTAATGCGTGCACCTTCTTGTTAAACTCATCGAACTTATTGATGCCCACCACAATGATGAAATTAGCTGTATGCGGATATATTTCTGCCAAAGCAGGTTCAGGAAAAGACTGTGATCCTGGTTCGTCAGAAAAGTATCCGATCATTTCGTAGCAGATCATTCCGATGACGTTGACGTTCTGCTCGTGCAATGATTTAGCGTGGATGTAACTTCCCATTTGGTGTGAGGCAAAAAAAGGCGGTTCTTCCAGACAAAAAGCAATAAGGTCGATCTGATAATCGAGACCGGGTTTATTTTCACCAAGCAATCTCGCTGTTTCCAATAATCCGGCCACTGCACTTGCATTATCGTCGGCGCCAGGTTGCTCTCCGCAAACGTCGTAATGTGCGCCAACAATCAGTCTTTTCTCTTTGCCATTGTTGTAAGTTCCGATAACATTCGTATATTCTTTTCCGTCTGCTGTCCATTTTTGATCATGTACGTCGAGACCGGCAGCTTTAAATGCAGCCCGAACGTAGTCACAAACTTTATTGAGGCTTTCGGTATTGCGATAGTTTCTGAATGGCCGAATTTCGGTTAAGAACTTCACATCGTTGTAAAGCCGGTGTTGTTGTGCATTCATATCAATATCAAATTTCAATTGCAATTACAAGTACAATATCAAAAAGAACCTGATAAAAAATTTGCTTAGGAAGGAAGGATGTTTCCTTCGATAGAATCGTCATAAGTTTCACCCACAACCGCGCCATATGCTCTTTTGACCATTGCAACTGCCATTCCGTGTTTTGTATCCCAGTAGTAACCTTCTGTCGGGCTTACCTTTATTACTGTTATGCGTGGATCATCCAGGCCTTCAGTGAACCAGGTCTTCATGAATGGGTTCCACAATTCTTCGATCTTTTCTTTGTTTGTTGATATTTCTGCTCTACCATAAAGCATCAGGAAATCGCTGTGCGATGAACCTTGGAACAATAGCTGAACCGATGGATCAATGGTGATGTCGCGATTTTTATGGCTATCGGATGCGCTTAAGAACCACAAGTTTCCATTGTCGTCAATATTTTCTGCCGACATTGGCCTTGTTCGAAAAGGTTGCCCGGTCTGCATACGCGTACAAAAAAAACACGAGCCAGCTTTTTTCGCCAGGTCCTTGATTTTATCGTGTGCCTCCTGGCCAATAAGTGTCTTGAAATTTTCTTCAGGCTGATTTTTGTTGATGCTGTCCATTTTTATTTTTTTTTGAAGCATAAATTTACAACCATCATATTACACCTTGGTTACAGCTTTTAAGAAGTCTGTTACAGTATTTCAGTCTTCAGTCGCAGTTGGCAGTTTCAGCGACTGTATTAGTCACAGTTTACGGTCGCAATACTCTCGTTATAGCAAACTGTAACAAGCAATATCGGCCGCTAATGAGACTGAAGACTGCGACTGCCTACTAACCCTGCGACTGAAGACTATGACTGTGGACTCTTTTTACGCGGATACAGCCGAAAAGCGGGAATAGCTCCTGATAAATACTTAAGGAAACATTAATACATGTTATGGCGGAAAAGCAGTAAATTTGGGAAAATCTTAAAATCAATATCATGAAAAGAAATGCCACGGCGGTCTGGAACGGCTCGCTAAAAGAAGGGAATGGAAAGATTTCGATGCAAAGCAAGACACTTGAAAATGCACAATATTCATTTAAATCGCGTTTTGAAGAAGGTGTCGGCACAAATCCAGAAGAATTGGTTGCGGCCGCGCATGCCGGGTGTTTCACGATGCAGTTGTCGGCATACATTGGTGAAGGCGGCTATACAATCGACTCAATAGAGACAAAGTGTGACATCGATTTTCAGGATGGAAGCATTGTGAGCTCTCATCTAACCCTTACTGCGAAAGTCCAGAGTATTTCGGATGCTGATTTTCAGGAACTTGTTACCAAAGCTGAAAAGAACTGTCCGATCTCGAAATTGCTGAATACCAAAATTTCATCATCGGCGACATTGGCGCAATAGATGCGAAATCGTTGTAGGATATAGGAATAATTGGCTAATTTTGCTGCTCGGGTGATTTCTCTCCACAAGAAGGAATTGTAAAGAAAACAGTAAATACATACGAAATGTCAGTTTTAGAAAGTACAAGATCGGAAGAAATAATAGCGCTCGAGAATCGCTACGGGGCACACAATTATCATCCGCTTCCCGTTGTCTTAAGCAGGGGCGAAGGGGTTTATGTCTGGGATGTGGAAGGAAAGAAATATTATGATTTCCTTGCTGCTTATTCAGCTGTGAACCAAGGTCATTGCCATCCAAAGATTGTCGACGCGATGATCGACCAGGCAAGAACGCTGACGCTGACGTCACGCGCATTCTTCAACGATCAACTTGGTCCGTACGAAAGATTTGTTTGTGAGTACTTTGGATATGATAAAGTCCTGCCGATGAACACTGGTGCCGAAGCTGTTGAAACTGCAGTCAAATTATGTCGGAAATGGGCATATGAGGTCAAAGGAATTGCAGAGCTTCAGGCAGAGATAGTTGTTTGCGAGGGAAATTTCCACGGCCGGACTACCACAATAATTTCGTTTTCGAACGATGCGAACGCAAAGAAGAATTTTGGTCCGTATACCAAAGGATTCGTTCAGATCCCGTACGACAGTATAGAAGCGCTTGAAAGGGTTCTGGAGTCCAATAAAAATATCGCCGGATTTTTGGTTGAACCCATTCAGGGTGAAGCAGGAGTTTACGTTCCGACTGAGGGTTATCTGGCAAAAGCTAAAGCATTGTGTGAAAAGTACAATGTTTTGTTCATCGCCGATGAAGTCCAGACCGGAATTGCGCGAACAGGGAAGTTACTTGCCGTCAACCACGAAGATGTTCAAGCTGATATCTTGATATTAGGGAAAGCACTTTCTGGCGGAGTTTATCCGGTTTCGGCGGTTCTTGCCAATGATGTGATCATGAATGTAATTAAACCGGGACAACATGGTTCTACATTCGGTGGAAATCCGATTGCTGCGGCTGTCGCTGTTTCTGCGCTTAAAGTAGTGGAAGAGGAGCGACTAGCTGAAAATGCGGAACGGCTTGGAAAAATCTTCCGCGCAAAGTTGGCTGAATATATAGCAGGATCGAACATTGCGAGCCTTGTCAGAGGTAAAGGCCTTCTGAATGCTGTCGTGATCAATGACACAGAAGAAAGTGATACAGCATGGAATATTTGCCTGGCGTTGCGTGATAACGGCTTATTAGCTAAACCGACACATGGAAATATAATCCGGTTTGCGCCACCATTGGTGATGAACGAAGAGCAATTGCTAGACTGCGTGTCGATCATCATTCGGACACTTCAAGAGTTTGAGAAATAAAAAAAATCCGCTTTTAAGCGGATTTTTAGTTTTTATGCAAATATCAACTATTGAACACCGTACTGGCGCATCATCTCTTGTTGCATTTCCTGCATACCTTCCATTCCAACTGTGGCCAGGAAGTACACTGTTATAATTAAATAAACAGCACTTAGAGCGATACCGATATAAGCAAGGATCCTACCTGTGTTCAGGTTTGAATAGTTGCTGTATAATTCAGGTTGCGACCTGTAGATTTCCATGTCTTTTTTCGCAAGAACAAGGGCTACAATTCCTAGTATAAGTCCGACTACACCATAGCAACAGCATGTGATGATAGATAGGATTCCCAGGATAAGAACGGCGTTAGCATTAGGTAATTTTTGTTTTTCCATAAGATTGTTGTTTTTGTTAAAGGTTTGTTATCTTGTAAATATAGGAAATTATCATTATCACAGCATTTGTAATTGCCAGACCAACAATAAATTTGTGGTAACTACGGGAACGGTCTACAAAATGCATTCCGATGAAGCCAAATAACAATACAGTTGTAAATATTGCGGGAAACATATGAAAGGCTGCAATAGGATCACCTTTTAAAAGAAGTGCAAATGCACGTTGTGTACCACAACCCATGCAGTCCATTCCGAATAATTTTTTGCTCATGCACGGGATCATATATTCTTCCATCGTGATTTTTTATACAATTTTACAAAAAATTGCGGAATGCTTTTCAATATGCCAAGCACTATTTTTAAGTTGCGTATTTTTGGAACTTAACCTTATGAAATGAAATATATAATTATCATCATCATGGCCTTGGCAATTTTGCTGGCCTTGTACGAACAGAGTAAAGCAGAACCGAACCTCTACATCATGATTATTTGTATCGTGATTTTCATGTTCGGGATGATGCGGCTAAGTTCAAAAATTCCAAGTAAGAACAAAGAAAATGGAGACGACAATGCTTAATAAAGGAGACAAGGTTTTAGTACTTGATGAAGCGATGGATGGCGTTGTTGTTTCGGTAGAAAACGACAATATTACTATTGAAACCACTGACGGATTTGTGATGACATATAATGTCAAGCAATTGGTTAAAATGCCAGATACCAGTAATTTAGATAATAGCACAAGAAGCTTTAATTTACAACAGGTAAGGTCTGAAAAGGAAATACCAAAACCACGAAGTTTTACCAGGGAAAAGAAATCGAAAGGAGAAATTCCGCCTCCAGAGTTTGATCTGCATATCGAAAAGCTGGTTAAAAATTTCCGCGGAATGTCGAACTATGACATTCTTAACATCCAAACTGAGACAGCAAAGAGGCACATTGAATTTGCCATAAAAAACCGCATCCCGAAGATTGTATTCATCCACGGAGTTGGCGAAGGAATTTTAAAATCGGAGTTGGATTTCCTGTTTGGACGATATGACAGCATCTCCTTTGCGGATGCCAATTATCAAAAGTACGGACTGGGCGCGACTGAGGTTTTTATCCGTCAGAACGTGAAGTAGGAAGAAATAGAATGTAAGTATTGTATTCAGACAATTAATCTGCAGTCAAAAGTGTTCCAAGCAGGTAGTCAGTTGCGAGTATAAATGAGCTGTTACCTCTTCTCAGTACAACATTTTTTAGTCGGATGGTGTGACTTAAGCTTGTACCGCCGCCACTTGTAGTTGTAACTTCGATCTGTCCTTCGCCGAGCCATGTTTGTACAGGAGACAATGCGGTATTGTCAGAGCAGATCTCGTTTTCATCAACCACAATTCCAACCGGATAAATCGAATATATAAAACGGTTTGCAGTAGTGCTAATTGTTCCAGTACGTGGTGTATCCATGATGGTTCCATCTAAAAGTGTAGAATCAATAACAACAACCATGGAATGGTTACCAGCAATATTGTAAACTGTGCCGTTATCACAAATTTCAACTTCGTCATCAAACTG
>DASVRQ010000017.1:0-16722 GCA_036388535.1 Flavobacterium sp.
GATCGTGATATCCTGATATTGGCCCGTGATTATGCAATGAAACTATTGAAAGAAGATCCCCCGATGACAAAACCTGAAAATGCAGTCATCCGCCAAATTTACATCGAACTGACAAAGAAAAAGAATATCTGGAATTACATCAGCTAAATAAAAAGCCTCCAAAGTTGGAGGCTTTTCTGC
Source organism: Flavobacterium sp. (assembly GCA_036388535.1). GTDB lineage: Bacteria > Bacteroidota > Bacteroidia > Flavobacteriales > Flavobacteriaceae > Flavobacterium. Next base: position 181 of record DASVRQ010000017.1, read on the forward strand.
TAATAAAAAAGAAATTATAAATTCTTGAGGACATTTTTGATGAAACTGCCACCTTCGGCATCCATCATTTGTTCTTTTTGCGCAAATCCGTCTGGATGCGGCGGACCTAATACTGGTTTATCACCGAAAGGCATTGCTTTTTCGAAACTGAATTCACCTTTCCCATCAAGGGATTTACCTGTAGTCCAACGTCCTTTTGGTTCTCCTTCCGGAACAACATCAGTGGCAATGTTTGTAGATAGGAAAGTGTACGCAAATTTGTTGTTTTCTTCCGTTTGCGGAAAGCTGTTCGGGATTGGCATGTTGTTTTCCATTCCACCAAGCTCCTCAAGCACAGCCGACCATTGGTTTTGGTGCATGGTGTCACGCGCAATCAGGAACGCGAGCATGTCTTTCATTCCTTTGTCGTTTGTTGCATTCCATAATCTGGTAGCAAGGACACGTCCAGTAGATTCAGCCATAACATTCGCTGTCATGTCGGCAGCAAGGTTTCCCGTTGCGACAACCCATGAACCATTAAACGGTACTCCATTCGCGTCAGCGGCAAGCGCAGCCATTCCCGCAGAAAGATAATGACGCGGATTTGCTCCACCCATTATCGCTTCCAAAATTGGACTGTCGGCTACCATCTCATCTTTTAAAGCGCTCGAAGCAGGCTCTAAGTTCAATGCAACGGCAGTAGCAAGCATCTCGATGTGAGCAAGTTCCTCTGTCCCGGTTTCCATAAGCATATCGCGATATTTCACGGGTCCGCGGTTTCCCCACGACTGGAACAAATACTGTAAACAAACCCGAATTTCCCCTTCGATCCCTCCGATTGCCTGCTGGAGTAACTTGGCAAACATTGGATCCGGCTTGTCGACTTTTACCTGGAATTGTAGTTTAGAATCATGATAGAACATAATATTTGAATTTAGTATTAATAACAATTTGAAGTGATTTCCAGAAATAAATCCTGAGTAATATAAAGGGACAAATTTTACGTGACTTTGATTTGCAGGATTAAAAACGAGGCTTGTACAATTACAAGAACGTCTGGCATTTGTATATACAAGTGTTAAATTAAAATTAAGTGCCAAAAGTATTACTATATAAAAAGGTAGTTTTGCCTGTACTAACTTCACGGAGCATTACGGGGTTCCTTCGCAGAATATGAAACTGAAACACATCATTTACGCAATCATAATTATTGGAATAAGTGCCTTCGTAATTTATAGAGTCACCGAAAACTCAGGAGAAAAAGCCGATGCCAAGCAGCAGGGTCCGAAAGGCCCGACAAAAGTTACGGGAATGGTACTTCAGCCTCAGGAATTTGCTGATAATCTTTCGCTTTCAGGATCGCTTGAAGCGAACGAGCAAATCGATATCAGAAGCGAAGTTTCGGGAATAGTTGAAAATATCAATTTTAACGAAGGAAGTATGGTTTCTAAAGGACAAGTACTTTTCAAGGTTAATGACGTTGAACTTCGGGCAGAACTTGCGAAGGCTAAAACTGCAGAAAGACTCGCATCGGAAAACGCAAGAAGAGCGAAGTTGCTTTTAGAAAAAGAAGCGATAAGCCGGGAAGAATATGATGTCGCAAACGCAGATTATCAATCGGCGCGGGCCCAATCGCAACTCATCAACGCACAACTCGCAAAAACTACTGTTCGCGCTCCATTTGCCGGCAGAGTCGGATTGCGATATATCTCAAAAGGAACTTACGTCACTCCAACTACGCCAATTGCGAAGCTGATCAACACGAGCCAACTTAAAATTACCTTTTCGATTCCGGAAAAATATGCTACTCAGATGAAAATCGGAAGTTCGCTGACTTTTACAACATCCGGATCAAATGACGAACATACTGCGAAAATTTATGCGGTAGAACCTGAGATCGAAGTTGCAACCAGAACATTGAAGATGCGTGCAATCGCTAACAACAATGACGGGAAGCTGTTACCGGGAACATTCGCAAATGTTATGTTGCCACTTCAGAAAATTACAGATGCGTTGCTTGTACCGAGTGAGGCATTGATTCCGATTCAAAATGGAAAGAAAATATTTGTCGCGGAAAACGGAAAAGCAAAAGAGATTGTCGTTGAAACAGGAGCAAGAACTGCCAAAGATGTGCTGGTGACCGAGGGATTGAAAGCAGGTGACACCATTTTAACTTCCGGAGTCATGTCGCTCAAAGAATGATCGCCAGTTAAAGTAACATTAACAGAGAACAAATAATGTTCGAAACACAAAAATGAGTTTATCTACTTTAAGTATAAAAAGACCGGTTCTTACTATTGTAATGAATCTTGCGATCATCCTTTTTGGGATTATCGGCTACACTTATCTTGGGATCAGGGAATTTCCTTCGATCGATCCCGCTCAGATATCCGTTCGGACCAGTTATTCAGGAGCTAACGCAGATATTATTGAGTCGCAGATCACAGAACCATTAGAAAAAGCGATTAATTCAATTGACGGGATCCGCAATATAACTTCTTCGAGTAATCAGGGTTCGAGTAATATCACTATTGAGTTCAACCTCGACAAGAATCTTGAAGAAGCTGCAAATGATGTTCGTGACAAGGTGTCGCAAGCTGTTCGGAGTTTGCCGCAGGATATCGACGCGCCGCCTGTTGTGTCAAAGGCTGACGCCGATTCCGAGCCAATCATCACGATGACGGTCCAAAGTGATACGCGAAATGTACTTGAACTTTCTGATTATGCCGACAACGTAATTGCGCAAAGGCTTCAGACGATTCCGGGCGTAAGTAGCGTCCAGATTTGGGGCCAGCGTAAATATGCGATGCGGCTGTGGATCGATCCAGTACGAATGGCGTCTTATGGCGTTACTGTCTCGGATGTCAGGGATGCATTGAACGCACAGAACGTCGAATTGCCATCAGGTAAACTTACGGGAGCCAATACCGAATTGACTGTAAAGACAATCGGAAACCTTTCTACCGAAGAAGAATTCAATAATATTATTGTCCTGGCAGAAAATGAGCGTGTCGTCCGCTTCAGCGATATCGGGCGCGCAACATTGGAAGCAGAAAACCTCGAAACCAAATTAAGTGATTCCGGCCAGGAAATGGTTGGTCTTGCAATCATCCCCCAACCTGGTACGAACTATCTAGATATTGCTGATGCGTTTTATAAACAATACGAAGATCTTCAGCGTGACCTACCAAAGGATTTCAAATTGAATATTGCGATCGATAACACCATTTTTGTAGAAAAAGCCGTTATCGAGGTTGCCGAAACTTTAGGTATAGCATTGGTTCTGGTAATACTTATTATCTACCTGTTTTTCAGGGATTGGTCTATTGCAGTCCGACCATTAATTGACATACCGGTTTCACTTATTGCAACGTTTTTCATCATGTGGCTTTTCGGTTTTTCAATTAATGTATTGACACTGCTGGCCATCGTACTTGCAACCGGACTTGTTGTCGATGATGGTATTGTCGTTACTGAGAATATTTTCAAAAAAGTTGAAGAAGGAATGTCGCCGATCGAAGCGGCAATTAAAGGATCGAACGAGATCTTCTTTGCGGTGATTTCGATTTCAATTACGCTTGCCGCCGTGTTTTTACCCGTCATCTTTCTGGAAGGGTTTGTTGGCCGGCTGTTCCGTGAGTTTGGGGTCGTAATTGGAGCTGCCGTACTTATTTCTGCGTTTGTATCGCTTTCGCTCACGCCGATGTTGAACGCATATCTAATGAAAGGCGGCGAACAAAAAAAATCAAAATTCTACAATTGGTCGGAACCTTACTTCCAAAAGTTAAATTCAGGTTATGCGAATTCTCTTGGAAAGTTCATGAAAAGAAGATGGTTGAGTTTTCCAATTATTGTGCTTTGCATCGGATTGATCGCATTGTTCTTCAGTACGCTACAAAAAGAAACCGCTCCATATGACGACCGAAGTTTCATCAGCGTTGGCGTTACCGCGCCTGAAGGTGCTTCTTACGAATATATGGACCGCTTCATGACGGAGCTTTCCGAACTTATAAATGATTCCATTCCGGAGAAAAAAGTTGGGTTGATCATTACAGCACCGGGATTCGGTTCGTCTTCCGTCAACTCCGGCCGTGCCCGGATTGCGCTTGTTGAGCCGGGCGACCGTGAACGTTCACAAAAGGAAATTGCTGAAGGCCTTACCAAGTGGACAAAACAATATTCGGATGCAAAAGTAAATGTCTCCGAATCACCTACGATTGCTGTAAACCGGCGTGGTGGAATGCCGGTCCAATACATTATTCAAGCACCTAATTTTGAGAAGTTGCGTGAGAAGATTCCGCAGTTCCTTGATGAAGCTGCGAAGGATCCAACATTTTCTAATACCGATGTGAATCTTAAATTCAACAAACCTGAAATATTCGTTACGATTGACCGCGAGAAAGCACAAAGCCTTGGCGTTTCTGTAATGGATGTTGCGCAAACAATGCAGCTTTCATTGAGCGGGCAACGCTTTGGTTATTTCATGATGAACGGGAAACAATACCAGGTAATGGGCCAGTTCGATAAAGAAGACCGTGATGCGCCAATGGACTTGACATCGATGTTCGTTAAAAATGAAGCTGGTGATTTAATTCAACTTGACAACCTCGTAACCATCGAAGAGCAGAGTAGTCCACCGCAATTATATCACAATAACAGATATATGTCGGCTACTATTTCAGCCGGGCTCGCACCCGGAAAAAGTATCAGTGACGGAATCGACGCAATGGAACGCATCCGCGAGAAAGTCCTTGACGAAAGTTTCACCACCGATTTAGGCGGAGAATCCCGCGATTTTGCCGAAAGTAATTCCAATACGGCGTTCGCGTTCGGACTCGCATTATTGTTAATTTATCTCATCCTAGCAGCACAATTTGAAAGTTTCATCGATCCGTTCATCATTATTTTGACTGTTCCGATGGCCGTTGCCGGCGCCTTATTCTCACTATGGCTTTTCGATCAGACGTGGAATATCTTCAGCCAGATCGGAACAATAATGCTTATTGGACTCGTGACGAAGAATGGGATCCTGATTGTCGAGTTTGCAAATCAGCTTCGTGAACAAGGAAAATCTAAAATGGATGCGATTATGGAAGCGTCTGAATCGCGACTACGACCTATTTTAATGACGAGCCTCGCGATTGCTCTTGGAGCTTTGCCAATCGCGCTATCGCTTGGTGCTGCCTCAACAAGCCGTATCGGAATGGGCGTTGTAATTGTCGGCGGAACGTTATTTTCGTTGGTATTGACGCTATTCGTCATTCCGGGAATCTACTCGATGTGGTCACGAGAGAAAAAACATCGGGCCGAATTTGACAATATAGAAGAATATGAAAAACATCAATAAATTTATTTTTCGGCTACTGACAATCCTGACGTTTTGTGGAACATCGGCAACTGCCCAGGACTTGCTGACCGTAGAGCAGGCCGTCGCTATTGCACTCGAAAACAACTATGATATCCAAATTTCTTCGAATGATTTACGGGTTGACCAGGCGAACGCAACCATAGGAAATGCTGGTATTTTACCGACCGTTTCAGCACAAATTGTCGATAACAACAGCATTCAGAATAGCTCGCAAACCCGTTCTGACGGAACGACGACATCGCTCGACAATGCAAGGAACAACAGCCTCAATTATGGAGTCGTCCTGGATTGGACGGTTTTTGACGGGTTTCGAATGTTTGCCCGATACAACCAGCTTAAGGAACTGCGTAAATTGGGTGAAGCCGAGTTGCAATTGACGGTCCTGACCCGTGTCAGCGATGTGATCACCACTTATTATGATATCGTGCAACAGCAGCAACAGCTTGCGGCCCTTGATTCGACGATGATAATCTCGGAGCAACGTGTCGAGCTTGCGCAAAATCGGTTTACAATAGGGAAATCATCGAGGTTGGAAGTTTTAAATGCACAGGTCGATCTGAACAGCGACCGGACGACAATGCTGCGTCAGCGCGAAATGTACGCCAATACCAAGATATTGCTCAATCAGTTGCTTGCCCGCGATACAAAAATGAACTTCCGTGTTGTTGACCAGATCAATGTTGATGCTACCATGCTCCTACCCGACCTGGAAACTTTGGCGCTTCGTCAGAACCCGCAGTTACAGGCGCAATTGATCAACAGGCGCATTGCCGAATTGCAACTGAAGCAGGTACGTGCAGGCCGTTATCCAACAGTGGCTGTAACAACAGGATATAATTTCGCGGAATCGGAATCGAGCCTTGGATTTACATCGGCCTCTTCTGCAAAAGGATTAAATTATGGATTTAATGCAAGAATCAACTTGTTTGATGGTCTGAATCAAAGTCGGAACGAACGCGTAGCGAAGATTGCGATCGAAAATTCCCAGCTTGTGATTGAGCAGCAAAACCAAACTTTATTGGCGAGCTTAGGAACAGCCTATCAATCTTATCTGACAAATATCACGCTGATTGAACTTGAGCGAGGAAACGAAGCCCTCGCGCGTCAAAATCTTGAAATTACAAGGGAAAAATTTCGAATCGGTACGATTCCGACGATTGAATTCCGTACTGCGCAATTAAATTATCTCAATGCGAGTGTTCGTCTGAGCAATGCGATCTATGAGGCGAAGTTATCGGAGACGACTTTGAAAGAACTTGCGGGAAATTTGAACCTGCAGTAGATTTTCTGTTTCACAGAGACACTCGGAGGCTCACAGAGGTTCGCAAAGGAAGAAGAAATCTTTTGGTGACTCCCTTCCAGCTTTGTGAAACTCTGTGAAACTTAATCCACAAAGATTATTTCACTAGTTTTGCCCAAACACCTCTAGATGATTTCGTACAACACCAAAGACTGGTTCACCTTCATTTTCAGATTCCACAAAGCCGACACGTTTCGAAAGCTTTTGCCGATCATGTTTGCGATCGGAGTTTACGCAGGATTAATTGGATATCTCGAAGTAGTGTATTGGCATCTGTCGGAAGACAGTTACGTCAAGAATATCACGATCATGCACGGGATGCTGGGATTTGTGATTTCGCTTTTGCTTGTATTCAGGACCAATACGGCGTATGATCGATGGTGGGAAGGCCGCCGACTTTGGGGCGGACTCGTAAACAGCAGCCGGAATCTTGCAATTAAATTGTCGGCGATGCTCGATGATGAAGATGACCGGTCGTACTTCAGGAAAAGTATTCCAGGCTACGCGATGATTTTGCATCAGCATTTAAAAGATGAAGAAACGGCGATGCAGCTTTTTGAAGATCTGGAATTCGAAATTGATCATCATAAGCACTATCCGAATCAGTTGGCACAAGGCCTTTTCAGAAAGGTCAATGAGCTGTATAAATCCGGCAAAATATCGGGCGACCAATTCATTATCCTCAATGCGGAGCTGCAGTCGTTTACAGATATTTGCGGTGCATGCGAGCGTATAAAAAACACTCCTATCCCCTATTCCTACAGCGCTTTCATCAAAAAGTTCATCTTCTTTTACGTAATGACTTTGCCGTTCGGATATGCGTTCAGCTTAGGATACTACGTCGTTCCTGTTGTCGTCTTTATCTTTTATGTCCTTGCGAGTCTGGAATTGATAGCTGAGGAAATCGAAGATCCTTTTGGTGTTGATCAGAACGATTTGCCGACGCTTAAGATCTCGGAGAATATTAAAAAACATGTTGAGGAGTTGATGTAAATTTTATTTCAAAGAAATTGCTTCGCCTGTTCGCTAGCGCTCGAGTCGCAAAGATTCACAGAGAGCCATAAAGAAGGCAAAATTTCTGCGCGCGTCTCTGCGTTAGCTTTGTGCATTTCTGTGTAAAACAAACGCCTAGCCCGGATAGAAGCGGAAATCCTTTTTGACGCTGCGAAGCAAGTAAAAAAGATTGCAGCGAACAGCCGGAAACAGCTCCCGAAAATCCTAAAAAACCCATCAAAAAACAACGCGTTTCCTTCCTGTTACAAACTGCATTGATTATATTTGCTCGCCTTTAAAAATTATCCCTAAAAATGAAAATATCGTACAACTGGTTAAAGCAATTCATCAAAACGGACTGGAAATCAGAAGACACGGCGGCACTCTTGACCGATCTCGGACTTGAGGTTGAAGTGATCGAAAAGTATCAATCGGTTAAAGGCGGATTGCAAGGTGTTGTTGTCGGACATGTATTGACATGCGTCCAGCATCCGAATGCTGACCGTTTAAAGGTGACAACAGTAGACTTGGGAGATGGCGTTCCCGTACAGATTGTTTGCGGTGCTGCAAATGTGGCTGCAGGACAAAAAGTCCCTGTTGCGACGATTGGAACAACAGTTTATGATAAAAACGGCGAATCGATCGTGATCAAAAAGGGAAAGATCAGAGATGAGGAAAGCCACGGGATGATCTGTGCCGAAGATGAACTTGGTCTCGGAACAAGCCACGACGGAATTATGGTTTTAGACCCGTCGCTCGCGCCCGGAACTCCGGCTGCGACTGTCTTTAAGATCGAAAATGATGAGGTTTTTGAAATCGGCCTTACGCCAAACCGCGCCGATGCGATGAGCCATCTTGGAACTGCACGTGATTTGCGCGCCGGTTTACTTCAGAAAAATGTGCATGTTGAGCTGATAACGCCTTCAGTGAGCAATTTCAGGGTTGATAAAAGAACACTTAAAATTGATGTTCAGGTCAAGGACAACAAATTAGCACCGCGATATTGCGGCGTTACGATATCGGGAATTACCGTAAAACAGTCACCATCTTGGTTGCAGAACCGGTTGAAAGCGATCGGGCTTACGCCGAAGAACAACATTGTAGACGTCACGAATTACGTTTTGCATGAATTGGGTCAGCCGCTGCACGCATTTGATGCATCAAAAATAACAGGAAAACTGGCTGTAAAAACTTTGCCGACAGGTACAAAATTTACTACTTTAGACGATGTCGAGCGTACTCTTCATGAAGAAGATCTAATGATCTGCGATGAAAAGGGACCGCTTGCGATTGCTGGGGTTTTTGGCGGAAAAAGTTCGGGCGTAACCGAAACGACAAATGCAATCTTCCTTGAAAGTGCTTATTTTAATCCGATTTCAATCCGGAAAACTGCTAAAAGACATTCTTTGAGTACGGATGCTTCTTTCCGATTTGAACGCGGAATCGATCCGACAATTACAGAATATGCGCTGAAACGTGCGGCTCTGCTGATTCAGGAAGTTGCAGGCGGAGAGATTACCTCTGATATTTTAGATATCTATCCGAAAAAGATTGCTGATTTTTCGGTGATCTTAAATTTTGCAAAAGCCGCAAAAATAATCGGTCAGGAATTGCCGAAAGAAACCATCAAAAAAATATTGGTCTCGCTAGATATTAAAGTCAACAGTATTTCTGATGCAGGACTAGGGCTCACAATTCCCGCTTACCGAGTCGATGTGCAACGTGAAATCGATGTGATTGAGGAAATTCTGCGTGTTTACGGATATAACAATATCAATTTCACTAAGAAGCTCAATGCGACGGTTTCGAATTCACCACGGACCGAAGATTATAAAATACAGAACATCATTGCGAACCAACTGACTTCGCAAGGATTCAATGAAATGATGGCTAATTCCCTGACCACGCCTGATTATGTGGCGCTGTCAGAAATGATACAGGAATCGGCGAATGTCAATATTGTTAATCCGTTGAGCCATGATCTGTCGGTTATGCGCCAGTCGTTGTTATTCTCCGGATTGGAAGCTGTATCGTATAACATCAACAGGAAAAACCCGGATCTAAAATTATTTGAGTTCGGGAAGTCGTACCATAAAACATCTGACGGAACCGTCGAGAAGAAACACCTGACCTTATTTTCGAGCGGTAACAGGATTGCTGAAAGTTGGACAAATTCACAAAAACCCTCTGACTTCTTTCTTTTCAAAGGCTATGTCAACGCAATTATGTCAAGGCTTGGATTGGACAAAATTCTAAATGAACCGCTTTCTTCCGATGTGTTTGCTGAAGGAATTTCGATTGTTGCTTCGAATGAGGTCGTGGTTGAGATTGGTACAGTGAAGAAATCTGTTTTAAAGCATTTCGATATCAAACAGGAAGTTCTGTTTGCTGATTTCAATTGGGATTTAATTTTAAAATTGATCTCGAACCGGATCCGTTTTACGGGAATCCCAAAATATCCGCAGGTTAGGCGCGACCTTGCGTTGCTTGTCGACAATACTGTCGCATTTGATTCGATATATAAAGTCGCACGGCAGACCGAGAAATCGCTTCTAAAAGACGTCAATTTATTTGATGTTTACGAAGGCGCTAATCTTCCTGAAGGAAAGAAATCTTATGCTGTGAGCTTTGTAATTCAGGATAATACCAAAACTTTGACAGATGCACAAATTGATAAAGTTATGGGCAAGTTAAAGCAGAACCTGGAAACCGAATTGGGAGCTTCGCTACGATAAGCTTAATAAAAAAGGCTACGTGTTGTAACGTAGCCTTCCTAAAGTAAATTTGCAGTTACTACGGCATTAGAACCGTATCAATAACATGTATAACGCCATTGGACTGATTTACATCGGCAATCGTAACGGTCGACTTTCCTCCTTGTTCGTCTGTAAGTACTAATTTTTTACCTTTCATCATGGCCTTTAATTTGTTTCCTTGCACAGTTGTCAATGTTGCTGTTCCGTTGCCGGCTTTAATTGCTTTTGCCAGGTCTGCAGAGGTCATTTTGCCCGCTATAACGTGATAAGTAAGTATGTTCTGTAGCATTTTCTTGTTTTCCGGTGCGACTAGCGTTTCAACTGTTCCTTTGGGCAATTTGTTGAAAGCTGCATTGGTGGGAGCGAAAACTGTAAATGGTCCTTTTCCTGATAAAGTTCCAACTAGATCGCCTGCTTTTACTGCCGCCACTAATGTCGTATGATCGGCAGAATTAACTGCGTTTTCAACAATTGATTTAGATGGATACATCGCTGCGCCACCAACCATTACTGTTTTCTCCTGTGCATAAGTTGCAACGTTGAAGGCCAACGTAATTGCCAATGCGATTGCTGATAGAAAATTTTGTGCTTTCATAATTGTTAAATTTTAAGTTATAGGAGTAGTTACGGCAATGACGTCGTAACGGTTTTAACAACGATATGTTTAACAACTTATTAAGGAAAAAACTACGGCTTTAATAGCTTTCTTGCTTTATCCAAATCTTCGGGAGTATCAATTCCGATGCTGACTTCGGTGGTTTCGACCATTTTGATCTTTTTACCGAACTCGAGATATCGCAATTGCTCAAGCTTTTCCGAAGCTTCAAGCGACTTCACCGGAAGTTTTGAAAAATCCATGAGTGCTTGTTTTCGGAAGGCATAAATGCCGATGTGCTGGAAATAACGTACGCCGGCGTTTTGATCACGTGGATACGGAATAACAGATCTCGAAAAGTATAGCGCGAAGTTGTTCTGGTCGACAACCACTTTGACATTATTCGGGTTTGCCAGTTCTTCTTCATCGGTGATTTCTCGCATCAATGAAGCTAAGTCGATTTGTTTAGCAGCGTCAGTTTTGAATTCGGCCAGCAGCTTCTCCAAAGGTTCACGGTTGATGAAAGGCTCATCACCTTGCACGTTTACGATAATGTCGGCATCCATATGTTGCACGGCTTCGGCAATGCGGTCGCTGCCTGACTCGTGTTCGTTGACGCTCATGATGCCTTTTCCTCCATTGTTCACGATTTCGTTGAAAATGATTTCCGAATCGGTCACGACAAAAACTTCATCGAACAGGTTTGTTTCGATTGCTGCGTGAAGCGTTCGGCTGATGACTGTTTTGCCTCCTAAATCCTGCATCAGTTTGGCTGGAAATCGTGTAGAAGCGTATCGGGCAGGAATGACTGCGATTATTTTCATGCTTTATGTATATACGCTAAGGTACGATTTTCACCGAATTTATGAACATACAGGAATCGCACAACATTTTATTGGAAATCCGTAAGCCATTGCTGGTGATCAAAATGTAAATTAGGCTAAACAAAAAAAATTTAATATGGACACGAATAAAAACAACCCGATGACAAGTGATAACCAACATCCTGAGGGAAATTCCGGTTCTACGTCGCAGAACAATAATTTTACAGAAAGTGGCCAAAAGGAAGAGACAGCTTTTTCGCAACAAAACGCTTACGAAGATGAAAATCCTGGAGAGACGATTGACAGCGTTGACGAGGCAGGCCCGAATGAAGAGGAATTCGGTAATGATAATGGCGGCGGTGCCGGAAGTTCAGGAAGCGCATCAACAAACAGCGGATCCGATCACACTTTATAAATTGAATATGGAGACTAGTAGCCAAAGCAGTTCTGCAGAATACAATAAGACATCAGCAGGCACAAAAACCGATTCACACGGCGAAAAGGAAGAAACAGGGTTCTCGCAACCAGTGGAATATGAAGATGAAAATGGCGCCGGAGGTTCACTCGGAATAGAAACATCCGATGACGACGAGGAAGAAAACGAAGAATAAATAAATTAAAAAAGCCGCTGACGCGGCTTTTTAGATTTTAGCAGTGAAGGAATTATCTTCCTCCGCCAGTTGATCCGCCAGTTCCACTGCCAGATCCGCTTCCGGTTGTACCAGAACCGCTTCCGCTTGTTCCTGAACCTGTTCCCATTGAACCTGATCCTGAGCCTGTAGTTCCTGAACCACTACCCGTAGTTCCCGATCCTGTTCCCATTGAACCTGAACCAGTTGTTCCCGCGCCAGTTGTGCGGCTTCCTGTGGTTCCTGTTCCGCTTGAACCAGAAGTGCCCATTCCCGAGCCTGTTCCTGTTGTACCTGAACCACTACGCATAGTTCCTGATCCAGTTCCGCCGGTTCCGCTTGTGCCAGTTGTACCGCTTCCGCTTCCTGAGCTACCACCTGTTCCGCTTGTTGTTCCGCTTGATGAGTCACATGCAAAGGCAAAACATGCTAATGCAGCCAAAGCCAACGTCCTCATTTTCATTAGATTTTTCATAGTTTAGAAGTTAAAATTGATTCATAAATTTACCACTGTTCTATTTGGTATGTTTTACAAAATCATCCTTCATTTTTACCCTATTCTCCCAAATAGCTGTTCTTTCGACTGATATCGTTTCCACTTTTAAAAATCATGCTGCAAAGCTTTTTGATGGAGTTCGCCACTAAGGAACATAGCCTCGTTAAGTATTCAGTAAATGGGACTTAATACCTTAATAGTGTTTTTTGTTCTGGTTCTCGAACGGTAGCACCTTAAACAGAAAAAGCCGCTATAGCGGCTTTTTCTGTTTAATTGGGAAAATTATTGAATCACCAGTTTCCTTGTAATACTTTGTTGGTCAGAAGTGATTCTCGCAAGATAAATTCCGCTCGCTGCATTTAAATCAATGCGCGCATTTCCTGAAAATGATTGCTCCAGGATTTTCGCACCTGCAATGGTGAATAATTCCAAGATTCCATCGCCATCAATTCCGGAGACAGAAATAAAATTCGTAGCCGGATTTGGATAAACTGCAACATTCACAGTTGCAAACCCATCGGTCGATAAACTTGGGTTCCACGGCTGGCCAACGTTGGCGCCCCAGATATAATCGGCAAGTTCGGGATGGTCAATAAATGGATTCCTGTTCATTTGCCAAGTATAAATAATGTTGTTGCGGTTCATTTCAAAATCATCCGCAGGATCAGTTTGATTCCATGCAAGGAATGACGTAAGGTCGCCAAGCTGTCCGATCGTAGTGTCAGGTGGATTTCCTGTAACCAAATTCAATGCATTGTAGCGGACGGCCATGTAGAAAGCACTTCGTGAAACGTCGCCTTTCCAACTGCCTTGGTTTCCCGCGGGTCCGTTATAGTCGCTTCCATAATCCCGGTTGCTTCTCAAAGAGTTTTCGGGACCGTCTTCAGCACGGATATGATGTGCATCAGAATGACCGGCCATAATATCATCAGCATTTGTCGGAAGCCAAACATCAATTCCATCTACATCATCGCTTGTTCCATCTGCAAATCCGCCACGGGATTGCGGGAAGATATGTTCACGATTCCATGATCCTATATTACTTGCAGTAGTCTGAAATTTGTATTTCGCCCTTCCCTGCTCGACATACATCAACCAAACCTGATTACTGTTGGCCGGGTTTTGATCAGCTGTATATAAGATCTCAGTTACATCACCATAAGTATGCGCTCTTACGACACTTGGATCTGCAATAATATTTTGCAACGCCTGTTTCAGTGCTGCTCCTGATAAACCAACGAGTGAATCATAATATCCGACCGGAGTTGTTGGCGCTACAATATCATAAGTCGGATTTAAAGGCGTTCCCCAAGGTGCGACAGTAAAATCATTGTCGATCGTCTGGATCAGGATATTATCATTGAGACGGTTGTAACCTGAGGGAAGAGTATTAAACCTTATTCTGATAACTTCGTCACCTTCATCAGCCGCATCATCAATAACAGTTATGGTTGTAGAATATGTATTTGATCCTGCGGGAATGAATATAGTAAGATTTCCGGAATAATCGGAAGCATTAAAAGTTCCATTATTTAATGTGACGCTGAAGTTAAGATCGGACGTTACGCTTGTTTGTGTTGTGAAAGTCAGTGTAAAACTTTGTCCTTCATTTAAAGTCAGTGGCGTCGTTCCGATAGTTATCCCGTTGAAGATCACTCCGCTTCCATCGTTGTTAGCGCCTGGCGTCGGTGTTTTAACTTCGTAGGTTCCGTCAGGTTTTCGTTGAATGCTTTGGGTAGTTCCGAGGTTATTTTCGTTTTCGTTTATCTGAACTGTCAAACCCAGTAACGCCATTAGCTCTGTCGCATCGGCATCGCTTGTATCATAAGCCAGTCCATCGATGATATTTGCAGATGTGGCGAGAGTAAAATCAGGAAAATCGCTTGAGCTTCCTTGGTACAAAGCGATTGCATCTGCTCCGTTCTGAAGAATGCTTGTCGGGAAATATTCCTCTGGAACCGGAGAAACAAGGTCGTTTCCGATTAACAACAAACCGTTTACATCGGTAATATATCCGTCAAGGCCGATCGTGTAGTAACTTCTGTTTGCACCGCTTGAAGTCGTCGATCCGTTATACATTACAAGCACGTAACCGTCAAGCGGATAATTGGGAGCAACCGATTTAAGTTCAATAAATTCCTTGTCATCGGTACTTGGTGTGTCTGTATCCAATTCGTTGATAACCACTTGCCCAACCATCAGATTGGTACACAGCAGTACCAATGCAAAAATAGTATTCTTCATCATCTTCGTGAAATTTTAGTTTGGCAAAGATAAACCACAAAAGCGGAATTGCAGTTGCGATTCCATTAAACAATGAAAACCAATTTGTTAAAGTGCGAAGAAAAGTTTTTTTTGAAAGTTTAAAAAGATGTACTTTTGCAAAAATTGCCAGGGAGCATTTCCCAAAACTGGCATGAGTTCCGCATTTATGAAAAAAATAAACGAATACCGAAAACTGCTAAACGTAGATAAGACGGCAGAATTGAAAGACTTGAAAACAATTTACAGGAACTCCATGAAAGAGTGCCATCCTGATAAATTTAACGGTGATCCTGAAGGACTGGCTGCGGCCGAAGCAAAAAGCAAGGAAGTAATTGAAGCCTATCACTTTTTGGTTAGTATCAATCCTGCAACTATTGAGCAAGGCAAAGCAGAATATGAGCAAACAATTGCGACATCGACGATTGCTGATTACAAGTACGAAAACATACGTTTGCTTGTCACTTTCTCCAATGGCAGCAGCTACGAATACATCAGCGTTCCCAAGGCTACTTATATTAAAATGGTTAATGCAGAATCGCCCACGCGTTTTGCAAAAAGACACATCTTCAATGCTTTTCCGTACAGAAAAGCGAGCAATATGGAATAATCTGCAATCTGAAAGATACAAAAAGTGCCTCAAAAGGGCACTTTTTCTGTTTAGAACCTGCTGTGGAATTGTTTATGGAACTAAGTGCTCAACTCCTGTGACAATTAGTTTTTAAAATAGATTTTGTCACAAAGTTGTGACATTTAAAAAAAGTGACACAACTTTGTGACAAAATATTGACATAGGCTGGCTCGTTTCGATACACTCGCGAGACTTTTACATTTGTGGGTTACTCGAAGTGACGGATCAGTCTGTTATCTATAACTTACTGATGTAACTTCCGTAAAGATCTTTGAACTGGTAACCTTCTGTAAAACGGTCCTTGCTGAGTTTGTTGTATTCAACCAATCCCCAAAGCACGAATTCTTTCATGAAATATGTATCTTCTTCCGGAATGTCAGGCGTGTATTTTTTTACCAACGAGTCCAAAGGCGTGATTGCGTCGAGCTGCCGACGGTACTCTTCATCTGTCGCGTCGTCTAGAAGTTCAAATCCGGTTTCCGTAAAGAACCATTCGACTACTTCTTTGTACGGACTCTTGGCATCGTCGCGTTCCAGTTTTTCAATCTTCGGAAAGTATGCCGGAAAGAAAGTCCGGACTGCATCTCCGATTAAATGCTGAGCAACGATAGCTGCGCCTTCCTGTTCACCTTCGTAGACCAATTCCACTTTACCTGTAATTGCCGGGATGATCCCCATAAAATCCGCCAGTCGTACCACAGTATTCTCT
>DASVRQ010000018.1:0-60174 GCA_036388535.1 Flavobacterium sp.
AAGATTTGATCCGCCATTGACCGTATACGTAATCACTGAATTTGGTGTTCCCGTAAAAGTCACGGTAGCAGTTCCGCCCTGACATACGGCTGTTGAAGTGGTTGTTATGGCTGCTGTAGGAACGGGGCGAATTGTAATCTGTAAGGAATCCGTTGCTGGCACCGTACATGATGTTGGCGCAGAAGAAGTTACGCTCACTAGCTGGAAAGTCGTGTTAGCAGCATAGGTATTAGAAATAGTGGCCGTTCCTGAAGCGTTAAGTGTAATTGTCTGGTTTGCACCTCCATTAACAGTATAAGCAACGGTCGCATTGGGAGTTCCGGTAAAAACTACGTTTGCGCTTGCACCACTACAGATAAGTTGATCTGCATTCAGAGCTGCTACCGGAGGTGCTACAACTGTGATCGTAATTGATCCCGTCAGGGTTCTACTGCAAGTTGGGGCTCCACCCGTGGTTACATTAACTAAAGTGTACGTCGTGTTAGCCGTATACGAATTCGTTATTGTCGCAGTTCCCGATGCATTCAAAACTATCTGTTGGTTAGGACCTCCATTGACAGTAAATCGCACAGTTGCGTTCGGCGTTCCGGTAAAAGTTACCGTTGCGCTTTGCCCTGAGCATACTGTAGTATTGCTTGCAATAGAAGCAACAGGCAACGGCACAACTGTAATCACTATCGAACCAGAAACCGCTACTGTACATGAACCCGGATTTGGCGATGAAATACTGATTAGATTTATAGTAGCTGTGGAAGTATAACTTGCCGATAATATCGCTATACCGGCATTATTTAGAACTATCGTTTGATTGGCACCTCCATTTATGTTATAGGTAACGGTTGAATTCTCGGTTCCGGTAAATGTTACTGCTGCGCTTCCGCCCGAGCAGATCGTGGTATTCCCAGAGTACGACACTTCTGGCGCAGGCCTAATTGTGATCGTGACAGTAGAAGTAGCCGATTGGCAAACTGCTGATGAAACAGTATACGTGAACACATACGGACTACCCGCAGCAGTCAGCGATGCAATGTTTAAAGTCCCTAAATGTCCGTTGGTTGTACTAAATGGCCCTGTCCACGCGCCTGTAGTTTGTGGAGTCCCGCCCAAGTAAGTAAAAAGATTGACGGGAGATGAAGTTGCAGATACATTTTCACATAAAGATAATGTGCCACTCGTGCCCGCATTGCTTGGCTGTACAAGATCAACAACGACCTCAAGCCGCTCATCGCTTTCACATGGCGGATCCAGAGTGGTTGCAAAGTAACTTTGACCATCTACAAGAGGCGTATTAACGTTAAGCGGCGCAGCCGATGATGCAGTCAAATACCAATTATTGTTCCCGCTGGCAACCAGGTTATTCACTGTAGGGGTACCTGAACTAGTACAGAATTGCTGAAGAGCAGGCCCAACAGGCACAGGAACTATTCCGTTTCCAACAAAAACAGCCAATCGCGAAGTTTCACATCCCGTATCTGGATTAGTCTGGCTCGCATAATAAATAGCATTGTCGACAAGTACGGTTGTAGGCGCCAAAGGCGTTCCACCTGAAGATGTTGTATACCATTGAATATTATTTCCGGTTGCTGTTAAATTGGCAACAGTCGCGTCTTCCGGCGCCGCATAGCAGTCACCTTGAAAACTCAATCCAGTTGGAGCCCCGTAAATCGTAACCACTACACTTTGTCGGACGCCACAATTTCCTGCAGCATTATCAACAAAGTAATCCTCTCCATTAGTAAGTCCGCTTGAAGCAGACAAAGCGTTAACAGACGTCGCAGTCGCATACCATGATATTCCTCCTCCGTTGTTGGTTGCAGATAAATTTGCTACCGTTGGTGACTGAATATCACAAAATGATTGTGTCGAATCCGTTATGGTAGGACACTGAGCCAAAGCAGCGGGAGCACTGCCAAGCAAAATCAGATAAAATAAAACAGTAAATATTTTTTTTCTAATAGTAATAATTTCCATAAGCATACCAGGGGGCAGTTAGTGATTTTTTCAGCGCTTTTATCCGTAACCCGTCCATTTAAACGGTTTCTGTCAGCGACACACAATGATCCACAAATTAATCATTGCATAATTTTGTTAATATTACCTAAAATTAATATCACGAAATTTCTTGCATTTTATTGTTATCAACAATTTGATTAACAATTAAGAAATATTGAGTTGGCATTTAATACATTGAAAACCAAACCAGTATATCTATTTGTAAACGCAAAATGTGCTTCAGCCTTAGAGACTGAAGCACATTTTGTTGATAAAAAAACAACGTGTCTTCACATAATATCGCTAAGCAAAAGCGAATTAAGTGTATTTCAACGACAAAACACTACATTTTATCGATTTTTTTCTGGAAAGTTTACAATATTATAAACTACGATCACATCGTTGTGGGTAATGTAGAGTTGTTTTCGATTATTTTGCTTCTTCCTGGTGATAATTGTGACGGCAACGCGATCTCCTTCCTCCGTCATACAGGTAAACGGATAAATAATATCATTTTCATTTTCTTCTTCAGGCAGATAATCCATTATCTGGTATAACTGGATTTCCTGCGAATAAACCACTACCCTGTTTTTATTCGTATCCAAGGTAATAATAATGGAAGCTTCCTCCAGATCCGACCATTTTCCCCAATTGCCTTTCGCGTCCTTTTCCAAAACACTGAAGCCGGTAGTTAAGAATTTATACGTTTGCGCCTGTACCTGGGAAATACCGGCAAGCATAAACAATGCAATTGAAATCAATCTTAATTTTGTCATATTATATCCTAATCTATTAAAAGTCTATTTTAAAAGTAGCCGCAACCATTTCGTATTCTGATACAATTTCCTTCACGATTTGTGCAACCGGTTTAATATCGCATATCAAACCAGAAATCTGGCCAATCTCCAGTTCACCTTCAACAAGATCTCCTTCAAACATGCCCTTTTTCGCTCTTGCCCTTCCAAGCAGTTGCTTCAACTCCTCAGTTGTCGGGCAGCTAGCATACAACTCCTGCAAATCGGTATAGAACTTATTCTTGATCAGCCTTACGGGAGCAAGCTCCTTCAACGTCACATGCGTTTCACCCTCCTGCAATCCAACGATGGTCTGCTTAAAATTGGCATGCGCCGAAGATTCCTCAGACGCTGCAAACCTGCTTCCCATTTGAACACCATCTGCGCCAAGCACCATAGCCGCGAGCATTCCCCGACCTGTCGCAATTCCGCCTGCCGCAATTAACGGAATACTGATTTTTTCACGAACCATCGGAATCAACGTAAAAGTTGTCGACTCTTCTCTTCCATTATGCCCGCCCGCTTCAAAACCTTCAGCGACAACAGCATCAACTCCTGCCTCCTGGGCTTTCAACGCAAATTTTGAACTGCTGACCACGTGGACAACAATAATGCCACTCTGCTTTAAGTGCTGAGTCCACGTTTTCGGATTGCCTGCCGATGTAAATACGATCTTTACGCCTTCGTCAACGATAATATTCATGATTTCCTCAATATTGGGATACAACATCGGTACATTCACGCCAAACGGTTTATCAGTTGCATTTTTGCATTTCCGGATATGCTCCCGAAGAACTTCAGGATACATCGATCCTGCGCCTATAAGCCCCAAGCCGCCAGCATTACTGACGGCACTGGCCAATTTATAACCGCTATTCCAAATCATTCCTCCTTGAACAATTGGATATTGGATGTTGAAAAGATGCGAGATTTTATTCATGTAGGCGCGTACTTACTGCTTGATGAATTTGCCGGTTGCGATTCTTGATCCTGATTGTATCTTGTAGATATACAATCCCGGGCTTAACTTCTCAAGTCCAACCTGCGAAGCATGCTGAACGCCTTGCTGCTCCACGACTTTTTGGCCTGAAAGTGAATAAACAATTACGTCAGCGCTAAATATATCCGATGGAAATGCGATAGAGAAAAAACTTGTAGCCGGATTTGGGAAAAGTGTAAAATCCTCGATCAGCAAAAAACTGTCCAATGCCTCACTGAAATCAGGAATTCCATATCCATATTGAGCATTTGGCGTTGCATAAAGATGAGCTGATTCCTTGATCATTTGAATAATTTCAGCATTCGTCTTATCAGGTAAAGCCTGCCATAAACTAGCAACCATTCCTGCCATGATCGGACCCGCAAAAGAAGTTCCGCTGGCAGTTGTAATGTTTCCGTTTGGATTTGCCACAACAGCCGCTTGGCCACGAGCCATTACATCGGGCTTGACCCGGCCGTCAGACGTTGGTCCGGTCGAACTAAAGGCTGAATAAACTCCGGCCGAATTGACTGAGCCAACAGTCAGCACATTCACAGCATCTGCCGGGACACTTATATGCGGATTCACAGTTCCACCACTATTTCCCGCAGAGACAACCACAACCATTCCGCGACTGAACGCAATATCGGCACCGCGCGAAACAAAAGCGGTCACTCCGTCCAGGTCTGCATATGAATAACTATAATCCGGATCGTCATATTCAAAATATCCAAGAGACGTGTTTATTACATCAACTCCAAGGCTGTCGGCCATTTCAGCAGCTTCAACCCAAAGCGATTCCTCCAGCGGATTTTCAGATTCGGTCATTTCCGTAATAAAAAGATAATACGAAGCATCGGGCGCGGTTCCAACAAGCTGGTTTTCGGTATAACCGCCCATTGTCGACAAAACCATTGTTCCATGCGAACTACGCGTAAAAATATTGGTATTGCGATCGGCAAAATTATATCCGCCTAATATCTTGTTGTTGGTCCAAAGCCGTTGAAAAGGCTGCACGACATCAACCCCTGGAAATCCTGCATCAAGAACGGCAATGACTTTTCCTGTTCCTGTATAATTTTGCTGATGCAACAAATGCCCGTTAAGCATCTCAATCTGATTTGCAGATTGTCCGTATGGAAAAACAGCCTGAGCATCCTGGTTACGCGAACTGCTACTGCCATCAGCAACTCTTCCGGCTCCATCCAAATTGTTATCAGCAAAATCAACATGATCTACAATTTCAAGGTTCTCAAGCGCATTTATCGCAAAGATGCTACCTCGAACATGTACCGCATTAAGCCATTTCGATTTAGCTAAAACAGTGATTCCGCTGGCAGCTTCAACCTGGTCTATATATGTTTGCGATAACGGGACATCGAGAATATCAAGTGCTATATTTTGTGTTGTCCGCCGATCAATTGCGCGTTGCGTAAGCATTTCCAGCGGATTACTGAGGAAAAATTGCGGATTTGGCTTCGCATTGAAATATACCCACGCATCTTGCTGGGCAAAGGATGTCGCGCCGACCAATAGCAGGGCAAAAAGCAATAACGTTCTCATAAGCAGATTTTTGGTCCTCGATATCCAAAATTACGAATAGTTTTCGGATTTGGGCGAAACCGTTTTGTTTTTGAAGTTACAGGTATCATTCAGCAGCAGTCAAACAAATCGGTCGGGCTGTTCGCGCTGCACGGCAGACTGCTGCCATCCCTTTCGCGGTCGCTGCTTCAATTCGAGATTATCATGAAATCACGCCTGATCCCAAAAGTTCATCATCATGGTACCACGCAACAAACTGGCCTTCTGTTATTGCTGATTGCGGTTCTTCAAACGCGACGTACATTCCGTGCTCAAACTGATGCATAGTTGCTTTCTGCAACGGCTGGCGATATCGGATGCGCGCCATCACTGCCATCGTTTGTCCATCAGAAAGTGCGAAATCTTCGCGTATCCAGTGAACCTCCGACTTATCAATAAATAACGCTTTCTTAAACAATCCGGGATGCCCGCTTCCCAATCCCGTATAAATGGAATTTGTTTCAACATCGGTCGCGATAATAAAAAGTGGTTCTTTTGTACCGCCAACATTGAGGCCTTTACGTTGTCCTGTCGTAAAATAGTGCGCACCTTGATGCTTCCCGACCACTTTACCCATTTCAGGCGCATAGTCGATACTTTTCGCTTCTGCATCCAAACCTTCAACAACAGAAGCCGCTTCGGGTTTAGCAGCATTATAGATAGGACTGTCTTTATCTATCTGATAAATCAAGCCATCTTTTGGTTGTAGCTTTTGCTGTAGAAATTCAGGCAACCTGACTTTTCCAATAAAACACAATCCTTGCGAATCGCGCTTTTCAGCAGTCACGAGATCCATCTCGGCTGCAATCTTGCGAACTTCAGGTTTTGTCAATTCGCCAATGGGAAAAAGTGCTTTTGATAGTTGCTCCTGCGATAATTGGCACAAGAAATACGATTGGTCTTTATTTTCATCGGCACCAGCCAAAAGTTGATAGATTTTTTTTCCGCCAGCTTCAATCTCACCTCTACGGCAATAATGTCCGGTTGCGACATAATCGGCCCCCAAACCCAATGCGATCTTCATGAATACATCAAACTTGATCTCGCGGTTGCATAAAACATCCGGATTAGGAGTCCGCCCTTTTTCATATTCGCGAAACATATAATCGACAATCTTTTCCTTATATTGTTCACTGAGATCAACTGTCTGAAAAGGGATTCCGAGTTTCTCTGCAACTAAAAGAGCATCGTTGCTGTCTTCGAGCCATGGGCATTCGTTTGAAATCGTCACCGAATCGTCGTGCCAGTTCTTCATAAACAGGCCGATCACCTCATAACCTTGCTGCTGTAATAAATACGCTGCAACGCTTGAATCAACTCCACCTGATAATCCGACTACAACACGTTTCATAACTTGATAATTTGCCGCAAAATTACGACTTATTCTTTCCTTGGTGCCGATTTTTGAAATTTCTTAACTAACGGATGTTTCTCTTTTCTCACGAGTTTGCCACCTTCAAAGAATTCCCAAAGACCATTCTTCACCCCGTTGGCAAATGGTCCTTTCGAAACGATGTTTCCATTTCCATCATAAAATGTCGCGATCCCGTCAATCTCTCCTTTTTTGTACGTAACCGATTCAAGCAACTTGCCATTGACCGCATACTTTTTATGAGGCCCTTCCATAATCCCGTTGATGTAAGTTGTTTCTTCGGCCAGTTCGCCCGCAGGATAGAAAACTTTTCGAACGCCATCAAGTTTTCCGTTTTTGTAGTTTTCAAGCGTCATTACGATGTCTGAATTCAGGTGGTAATATTTCCAGACACCTTCATGCAGCTTATTGACCACTTTGCCTTCACTGACTTTCTTATTTTTTTGATTATAAAATATCGTATATGCGGAGTTGTCCTTCGGATTGAATTCACGTGTAGCTATGACAGTTCCGGCCTTGGTATCGTCAAAATACTTGAAGACGCCGACTTCTTTTCCGTGTTCAAAAGTACCTTCATAACGCGGACGCTT
This sequence comes from Flavobacterium sp., assembly GCA_036388535.1. GTDB lineage: Bacteria > Bacteroidota > Bacteroidia > Flavobacteriales > Flavobacteriaceae > Flavobacterium. The sequence continues at coordinate 7,309 of DASVRQ010000018.1, forward strand.
TGATTCGGCATGAACACCTTTCCAAGGTCCGTGCTTATTTCCCTGCTCATCAACTTTGTTGATGTCTTGCGCTAATGCAGCCAAGCTGAACATAATTGAAAAGAAAATTCCTAGTATTCTCATCGTATAATATTTATGTAATAACTAACTGTTTGCTTTTTTATTTTGGGTTGGCAAAAACCAAACCACAATACATTTAAAAAAAGCTTCCGGTTAGGGAAGCTTTGATTGTCTTATTTTTTACCGCCTTTTACAGCTTTTTGAGCTTCCGCCTGCTCCATCATTTCCTGCATTTTGCGTTGAAATTTGCTCTGTGTTTTTGGCTTCAGCTTATTCTCCTGAATTTGCGCGTGGATTTTATTTTCATCAACAACGTACTTCTTGATCACGACCATAATTCCGATTGTGATTAAGTTTGATATGAAGTTGTACAGACTTAATCCCGATCCATAATTATTGAAGAACAAAAGCATCATCAATGGCGAAATATAAATCATGATTTTCATGATTTTCCCCATGTCAGGCATACCTTCCTGTGGTGGTTGCGCCATCGCTTGGTCACCGGTCGTCATTTTCATATAAAAGAAAATTGCTATTGCCGCCAAAATTGGAAATAGACTTACGTGATCTCCATAAACCGGAATTCGGAATGGAAGCTGCGCGATTTCATCAAAGGAAGATAAATCATCTGCCCAAAGGAATTCTTTATGCCGCAACTCGATTGCCGACGGGAAAAACTGGAACGACGCGTACATGAACGGAAGCTGGATCAAGGCAGGAATACATCCCGCCATAGGATTTACTCCTGCTTTATTGTATAGTTTCATTGTCTCCTGTTGCTTCTTCATCGGATCTTTTTTAAACTTTTCGCCCAACTCCGCAATCTCCGGTCGCAGTACTTTCATCTTCGCCTGTGAAAGGAACGACTTATATGTAATTGGCGACATCGCTATCTTAATCAAAATCGTGAAAACAATAATTGCGATCCCGTATGCGATATATGAACTCAGGAAACCGAATAACGGTACGAAAATGAATTTGTTGATCCATCCAAAGATTCCCCAACCAAGCGGTACGATTTCATCCAGGTTGCGCTCATAACTGTTGAGTAGCTTATAATCGGCCGGGCCATAATACCAGTTCATCTTATAGTCGAGTTCGCCGCCGCTATTGAAAGCCAGAGGCGCCTTCGCACGAAATTCCTTTGTGAAAATGGTATCTTTATCCTCATCTTCAACAAGGTTATTTGAATAAAGATCAGCTGTTTCAAAAGGGGTTTTTGTCAATAATATAGAGGTAAAAAAGTGCTGTTTAAAAGCGATGTATGATACATCTTCACCCGTTTCGCGCTCGTCAGATCCAAGTCCGAGGTACGTATCTTTTCCGTCCTCATACTCGTAAATGACCTCCGTATATCGATTCTCGTACTCAAGACTCTTCTCGCTTGGACGCGTCTTCATGTTCCACTCCAGGTCAAGCGGTTTGGCAGTGTTTAAGACTTTACTTAACCCTTGTGACCGAACGTCAAAATCAAGCATGTAATCATTAGGCTTCAAGACATAGCGGTACTCAAGAAATTCTTGCGGACCAGCCTTTAAGCGCATTGTAAGAACCTGGTTACCTCCGACTGATGTCAGCGTAGGCTCAAAAAAGAGGTTCTGCGTTTCTAATGTCCGATTATCGCGGGTTTGTAATTTGATGTTAAGGCTTGCATTGCTCTTTTCAATAAGCTTGACAAGTTCGCCTGAACCTTTATGTGATTTTTCAAAATTCTTTAACGTTGCCTCAACAATATATCCGCCTTTATTCGCGATAGAAAGTTTTATTAATTCATTCTCCAAAGTTGTCACTCCGCTTGTTGCGGAAGGAAGTGTCGCTGAGTATGCGAATGTACCGAGCGTCCCTTTTAATTCCTGTAGCCGTACCGAATCGTTTGCTGTAATAAGTTCAGCAGGTTTATCGGCAACAACTTCATTGGCGACCTTTGCTTTTGCAACCTGTTCCTTTTTTGCTTTTTCAGCTGCGATTTCCTGTTCCGATGGTTTGTTCCCGAACATCATCCAGATAAAAATCCCGAATATCAGTGCAAATCCAATTATAGAGTTCAGGTCTAACTTTTTTTGTTCCATTTGGTTTTAGGCAGCAATGCCACCTGATTTAATTAAGTTTCTTTGATTTTACTGTTGCCGCCACAAAACTGACAAATATGGGATGTGGATTGGCAACCGTACTTTTATATTCGGGATGATATTGTACGCCGATAAAAAATGGATGATCTTTTATTTCGATAATTTCCACCAAGCCTGTCTCAGGATTGATTCCCGACGAGGTCAATCCCGCTTTTTCGAGAGCATCCGCATAGTCGCTATTGTATTCATATCGGTGACGATGACGTTCCATGATGCTGTCCTGGCCGTATATTGACTGCGCCAGTGTTCCAGGCTTGAGATCACATTTCCATGCGCCAAGACGCATTGTTCCGCCTTTGTCAGTAACTATTTTCTGCTCTTCCATCAAATCGATGACAGCATGAGATGTGCCTTCATTCATTTCAGTTGAGTTTGCATCTTTATGTCCGAGGACATTTCGCGCATATTCTATTACAGCCATCTGCATCCCAAGGCAAATTCCGAAAAATGGAATCTTGTTTTCACGTGCATAACGTACCGTTTCAATTTTTCCCTCAATTCCACGTTCGCCAAAGCCTGGAGCGACAAGAATGCCGTCAAGATCGCGGAGCTTGTCGTCTACATTTCCGGCATCAATATATTCAGAATGAACGGAAACCACATTAACTTTTGTCTCATTCGCTGCGCCTGCGTGGATAAAGGCTTCCAAAATCGACTTATATGAATCCTGTAATTCCACATATTTTCCGATAAGACCAATATTTACGACATGCTTCGGATTTTTTAATCGGTGCAAAAACACAGTCCAGTTCTTCAAATCAGGAGTGTTCTTTTTCGGCAGATCCAACTTCTGTAAAGCGACAATATCCAATCCTTCTTCAAGCATCAAATTCGGAACTTCATATATTGTTGAAGCATCGATCGACTGAATTACAGCCTCTCGTTTCACATTGCAGAACAATGCCAGTTTCTGACGAAGCTCATCGGATATTTCGTGTTCAGTTCGGCAAACAAGAATATCAGCTTTTATCCCGCTTTCCATCAAAGTCTTAACCGAATGCTGTGTAGGTTTTGTCTTAAGTTCTCCGGCCGCGGCAAGATAGGGAACCAATGTCAGATGCACGACAATTCCGTTATTTTCACCGAGTTCCCAAACAAGCTGGCGAACCGATTCAATATAAGGCAACGACTCAATATCGCCGACGGTTCCTCCGATCTCAGTTATCACAATATCATAATCGCCGGAATTCCCGAGCAATTGCATACGTTCTTTTATCTCGTTTGTGATATGCGGAACGACCTGCACAGTTTTTCCCAAAAATTCGCCCCGGCGTTCCTTTTCAATTACGGAAAGATAGACGCGGCCGGTTGTAACGTTATTTGCTTGTGAAGTTGGGACGTTCAGAAAACGTTCGTAGTGACCAAGATCCAGATCGGTTTCAGCGCCGTCGTCAGTCACGAAACATTCACCGTGTTCATACGGATTCAGTGTTCCGGGATCGACATTGATATAAGGATCAAATTTCTGGATAGTCGTCCGGTAACCGCGTGCCTGCAATAATTTCGCTAACGAAGCTGCGATAATTCCCTTTCCAAGGGAAGACGTCACACCGCCGGTAACAAAAATATATTTCGTCTGGTTCATTGTATTTATTGTGTTGTTGTAGCTTTAAAAAACGAGGCAAAAATACGATTATAAATTGATTATCGGCAATCGATAACTTACAATTCAGAAATTAAACCAGTGGCTTCGGATACTGCTTCCTGATATTGCGGATCAGCTCCTCAAGCCCGTTTAATTTAAGTTCGTAAACGAGTTGCATTTGCTGCCCAAGCTCACCTTTTGGGAAACCTTTATTGCTGTACCAAACCACGTAATATTCAGGCAAGTCAATAAGATGCCAGCCTTCGTACTTGCCGAAAGGCATTTTGGTATGCGCGAGTTTTACAAGTTGTTTTTGCTGCGGTTCCATTGATGTAGTTACCAAATTCTTTGGCTTCCGATTTCTTAGTTCCAGCTGAAGGTAATTACTTTCTCAACATCAGGATGAAGGCTTAAGAATACAGGACAAGTCATTGCGGCACGTTCCAAAACAGATTTTGTCTTGCCGTCACCGCTGAGTTGCATGTCAAAATGGACTTCGATCTTTGAAATTCTGCGAGGTTCCGCCTGCATGTGTTTCGTCACCGATGCGGTTGATCCTGTGAAGTCCACATCCAACGTCCGGGCTTTGATTCCCATGACAGTAAGCATGCAGGTCGCAAGTGCATTGGCAACCGAATCTGTCGGAGAAAATGCCTCGCCTTTACCGTTGTTGTCAAGTGGCGCATCTGAAAGGACTTCGGTTCCTGATTGTATATGTGTCGAAGAAGTCCGAAGATCTCCGAGGTATGTTACTTTGGATGTCATTGGCTGGCTTCGGTTACAGATAAATCTTCATTATACTGAAGAATGTAAACTCCTTTATTGATAAAACCGCCTTGCGCGTCGCGGATATAATTGAACCTGCTTTCGATCTGTTCTGTAATGTCTTCACTTATGCACTGCGAAAAGCTTTTGCCTTGTTGTAACCGTAACAGCGTGTCAAAAGTCACATCAAATCCACGAGTCGCATATTGATTGGGGAAAATCTTGTTTTTGGCTTTGTAGGCTGCCGCAAAATTGTTGGCGGCATCCGATTGATTGTCGCGTGTTACAGAAGGCTGCAGCATCTTCAAAATCGTAAGCCTGTTCATCGAAATCTCTTCAAAATCGAGTGTTTCGTTCGGTTCCAGAATCGCCATCTGAATTTGATAATTATCCAGCTGATTCAACAGCAAGTTCGTTGTTGCGAGGATCATTCCCGTTTTCTCCGAATCCAAAATAACATAATTCATCTTGTCTTTTAAAAGCAATCCTTTCAGGTATTCAGTCACCAAACCTCCGGTTTCAGTGAGCTTCGCAAATTTGACGTTTGGATAATTTTTCGTGATAAAGTCGCGGTTTGATACTTTCTTCGGATCACTCACTATAATTATGTTGCCACTTTTGGAGTTCATGTAATTGAACAGTGCCTGTTTCAGCTGGTTTTCTGACGGCATCGACTGATATAAGTTAGCATATGATTTTCCCGTCTCACGTGATAATGGAGAAATTACCGGGATACTGTCTTTTGCCATGGCTTCAGCAGTTTTTTCAAGGTATTGCTGATAGAATGGTCCGATCACAGCATCCGCTTTCTTGAGTTCGTTCTTCTGCAAAATAGCGTCAATTCCTGAAGAATATTTGCTCTCTTTAGAATCCAAAATCCTAACATTAACATTCAAACCTAGCGCTTTTGCCGAGTCAATTGCCATTAAAGCACCTGAATAAAAATCAAGTGTCATATTAAGGAACTGGTCTTTTTTGAGTCGGGCCGCCACCGAAGTCAATGAGTCTCCTGAAATACGCGAAGCATTAAACGGAAGAAGCATTACAAGTTCCTTGCGTTTGCTGTTGTCGATTGTTGTGGTAAGATCTTTATACAATCGCGCATTTTCCAATATTATCGATCCTTTGCCCGGAACCTTTAAGATCATACCGATCTTCACTCCATCCTGCAAAGTGGGATTCATCGCGATAAGTTCATCCGTGGTAATATCAAACATTTGCGAAAGACTGAATAATGTCTCTTTGGGCTTGACTTCGTAATTGGCAAACTTTTTAGTGATCGTAGAAGGAACTTTCTGCGGAGTAAAACCAGGTCGCTCGGTACTGTTTTCAGCCAAAGTCTTGTCGTTTCCGCTGATGCTGAGTCGTTGCCCAACAGGAAGCGTAGTCAAAATCCCCGGGTTTCTCTGATCGAGTTCTTCAACAGTTATTCCGTATCGTTTCGCAATGGAAAACTTTGTTTGTCCAGGTTCTACAATATGAAAAATCACGGGTTCAGGCTTGGTTCCTGAAACCGCTTTCGGAACACTTGATGAAACAGGTTCTGTATTGCTTGATGCTACGGGTTTTCTGGAAGCAGGTATTTTAATTGTTTGTCCACTTTTTAGTCCGTCACGTAAAACGGTCGAATTTGCTTTCTGAAGATCATCAACACTTACATTGAAATCGCGCGCAATACTGTATAGCGTTTCTTTGGGTTTAACCAAGTGAGATTTTGAAGATGCAGTTGCACTTGTGGTCGGAGAAGAAGGAATTATTAGGACCGCATTTTCCTTCAAGCCATTTTGAGAGTCGGGATTGAGTTTGTAGATGTCAAGTGGAGTGACCTGATATTTTTTAGCAATCTGTGTAACTGTCTCTGCTTTGGCAACCTTATGACGAATGTAGTCCTGGCCAAAGACATTACTGGCAAACAACAGCGCCGGCAACAAGACGAATAAGAAATGCTTCATAAATTTGGGGTTATTGGGTAGCCAAAGATATTAATTTTTTAATACAATCTTAATAATCTGGCCTGCTTGCAATCCGTGCTCCAACGACTTCGCGTTTTGCTGCTTTATTTCGTCGACTGAAACATTGTATTTTTTGGAAATACTGTAAAGGGTTTCTTTCGCTTCTACTTTATGTTCGACTATATTATTATGCTGATTTTGATGAGTAGCAGGCGTTTCAGCGACCGTTGCAGCAATGCTATGGTCAGCAATATGTGGATTTGCAGCTGCTTTGGCTCCAGCAACAGTACTGGGAATCACAAGCACTTGGCCTATTTGAAGCCCTCTGGTCAATATTTTCTCATTCTGTTTTTGAATCTCGCTGACTGTGACCCCATATTTCCGCGAAAGCGAAGAGAGCGTTTCCCCTTTTACAACTTTATGTTCGGTTTTCTGATGTGTCGTCGATGGTGCATCCTTTTGATGTTCCGGATTCTTAATTTCGGAATTGGCTGCCGCGTGTTCAGTTTTTGTTGCAACGCTGGTTTCCTGCGTAGGCTGTGTGATCACTTTGGATTCTTCCTCCAGTGAATCCTGGATTTTATCCAATTCGGCCAATTCCGCCTCGAGAGGCTTCTTCTTATCAGCAGGTTTGTCGGTCACCGGAATCAAAAGCACCATTCCCTGACTGATGCCATCAATTGCAAACTTGTTGTGTTTGTAGATTGTACTTGGTGTTACCAAATACTTTTGGGAAATCAACCTAACAGTTTCGCCGGGTTTCACATGATGTTCAATAAAGTTCCCGTTAGAGCTTGCTGTTTGAGCATACGAAGACGTCGCTGCGCAAAAGCACAGAAACAATAAGAAGATACCTGCTAATCTCATGGTTGTAAGAATTAATTATTCCCATTCAATAGTTGCCGGCGGTTTGGAGCTGATATCGTAAACTACGCGGTTCACGCCTTTGACCTTATTGATAATGTCATTTGACACTTTCATCAGGAATTCATATGGTAAATGTACCCAGTCAGCAGTCATGCCGTCAGTCGACTCAACTGCACGCAGCGCGACAACCTTTTCGTAAGTACGTTCATCTCCCATAACACCGACACTGTTAACCGGCAGCAAAATCGCTCCTGCCTGCCAAACCTTGTCGTATAATCCCCATGATTTTAAGCCATCAATAAAAACGGCATCAACCTCTTGCAATATACGAACTTTTTCCAATGTTATATCACCCAGTATTCGTATCGACAATCCTGGCCCAGGAAACGGATGCCGGCCCAGCAATTCCGGGTCTATTCCGAGTGTTGCTCCTACTCTTCGCACCTCATCTTTGAACAGCATCCGAAGCGGCTCAACGATCTTCAGCTTCATAAAATCAGGCAGACCGCCGACATTGTGATGTGATTTGATCGTCGCTGACGGACCTTTAACTGACACCGACTCTATAACATCTGGGTAAATCGTTCCCTGAGCAAGCCATTTAACGTCTTCCAGCATGTGCGCTTCATCATCAAAAACTTCGATAAATGCCTTTCCGATGGCCTTCCTTTTTGTTTCCGGCTCCGAAATTCCTGCAAGAGCCTCCATAAATTTGTCAGTAGCATCAACACCTTTTACATTTAAGCCCATGTCCTTATATTGATGCAACACGTTCTCGAATTCGTTTTTTCGCAGCAATCCATTGTTGACGAATATGCAGTACAGATTCTTTCCGATAGCCTTATGCAACAAGACGGCAGCCACGGTTGAATCGACACCGCCGGATAATCCTAACACAACTTTGTCATCTTGTATTTTCTCTTTCAGTTCCGACACTATTTCTTCAACAAAAGCATTCGGAGTAAAATTTTGCGGCACCTCAGCAATCCGAACAAGGAAATTTTCGAGCATTTTCTTTCCGTCACTCGAATGGAAAACCTCGGGATGATATTGAATTGCATAGGTTGTCTCGCCTTCAATCCTGTATGCTGCGTTTTTTACATCATGCGTGCTTGCGAGCAAAATTGCGTTTGTCGGAAGTAATTTGATCGTATCGCTGTGCGACATCCAAACCTGTGAATTTTCGAAAACCTCATGGAAAAAATCTTCGCCGCTGCGGATGTATGATAGATTGGCTCGGCCATATTCACGGGTGTTCGATTCTGATACTTCTCCTCCACTGAAATGTGCAAGATATTGAGCTCCGTAACAAACAGCCAGCAATGGCAGTTTTCCTCTTATCTGAGATAAATCAGGATGCGGCGCATCATCACCCCGGACAGAGAACGGGCTACCTGAAAGAATAACCGCTTTATAACTTGATAAGTCGTCGGGAAAATGATTATATGGGAAGATTTCGCAAAAAATGTTCAATTCGCGAACGCGTCGGGCAATAAGCTGTGTGTATTGCGATCCGAAGTCTAAAATGAGTACGTTGTGTTGCATGTGCAAAAATACTTTATTTTTTAAGATGAAAAAATGCTCAATTGCAATTTTTTGTGCAGTATTCTATTGGTTGTATCTTGCTTTTATCAGACAATTAAACTATGTTTGGATAAACAAAATCATATGAAAAAGCTATTTCGCATTATACCAATGATCATGCTCGGACTTTTATTTGCCCAATGTGGTGAAGATGACAATTCCAGCGATTCAGACGGAACCCTTTTCGTAAACGGCGAAGATTTCGAACTCGGAACAAATAACGAACCCAACGAAATCTATAACACAGTGCTTGTTTCGGGCGGCGGCGGATATATCGTCAGGACGTTCACTATTGCAAAAGATGTATCTTCGACTGATGATGTTGATGCAATTGAAGTGACAATTTTCCAGGAAAGTAACGGCGACCTTGACGGTACTTACCAATTTCGAGCTGGTGAAACAGTACCTGAGACCGGAGAATTTGCAACGGGCGCTTATTACGCGACCGCGGAGCAGGAATCGTTTGGCACACAGAATATTTCTGGATCTGTAACAGTAACCGATTTGGGAAATTTAAATTACAAGCTGCAGTTCAACAATGTGGTAATGGGTAGCGACGAGGGCAGTGTCGGCTCAAAAACCATTACCGGGTACGCTGAGCTCCAATTTTCCGGATTCTAGCGATCCCGAAATGTCTTCAGATTCTATTTTTCCGAACCTTCTTCCGTATGACGGCATCACATTCTATTACGGCAGGATTTTCAACATTATACAGGCGGATTACTTCTTTGAAGTACTGCTGAAAGATATTGAATGGAAAAATGACGAAGCGGTAATCTTTGGAAAACATTTTATCACCAAACGCAAAGCTGCGTGGTATGGCGACAGCAATTTTTCATATACTTATTCCAATACGACAAAAACGGCACTTCCGTGGACAAGGGAATTGCTGCAGATAAAATCTCAGGTGGAAAAAGTATCGGGCACCATATTTAATTCATGCCTGCTGAATCTTTACCATTCGGGTGATGAAGGAATGGCCTGGCATAGTGATGACGAAAAAGAGCTCGGGAAAAATACCACAATCGCATCGGTCAGTTTTGGTGCTGAAAGAAAATTTTCCATGAAACACAAAATCTCGAAAGAGCTGCTGTCGGTTGTATTGGAACATGGAAGCCTGCTTGTGATGAAAGGTACGACGCAAAGAAACTGGCTTCACAGCATGCCAAAAACAAAAAAAGTATTGGAGCCAAGGATCAACCTGACGTTTCGAACCATCGTTATATAAGAACAATTCATGTTGCGGACAATTCTCCTGGTAGCAATTGGTGGCGCGGTCGGAAGCGTATTACGCTTTCTGACATCAATCCTCGTAAATAAATATTTTCAGTCGGCGTTTCCTCTTGCGACGTTCATCACCAATGTCATCGGATGTTTTTTGATCGGAATAATGATCGGATTGCTTGAGAAGAACAACCTTGCAAATTCGGATCTTAAGTGGCTTCTCGTGACCGGATTTTGCGGCGGCTACACTACATTTTCCGCTTTTGGATACGAAAATTTTTCTTTGCTGCAATCACAAAATTCATTGATCGCACTTGCCTACATCGGAGCCAGCGTAATCAGCGGATTATTTGCCGTTTGGCTCGGCCTTACCCTTTCACAATGAATTATTAAAAGCGTGTGAGATTTCCGAAAAAAATGTAAATTCGCACCCTATGAATGAACAGGAATATCAGGAAATTAAAGCGCTGCTCGCCGTCCCACAAAAAATAGTCGTTATTCCGCACCGAAGTCCAGATGGCGACGCGATGGGCTCGACTCTTGCACTTTATCACTTCTTGATAAAACTAGGACAGCAGCCTCAGGTTATCGCTCCAAATGAATTTCCGGAATTTCTTGCCTGGCTGCCTTCATCGGAAACGGTCAAGATCTTTGAAAAAGACAAAGAAAATGTCGGACGCCAAATTCTGGAAGCAGACCTAATTTTCACGCTCGACTTCAATGCGCTGCACAGAACCGGTGAAATGGAGCACGTGCTTGCTAGATCACATGCGACGTTTTTAATGATCGATCATCACCAAAAACCCGATTCATACGCCAAATACACTTTTTCAAATACTGCTTTCGGATCGACATGCGAAATGGTATACAATTTCATAATTGGCCTTGACGAAAAACAATTGATCGACAAAACGATTGCAACATGTATCTATACAGGCATTGTCACCGATTCGGGTTCATTCCGATTTCCATCTACAACTAGCACGACCCATCGGATCGCTGCAGATTTAATTGATTTCGGAATAGAAAATGGAAGAATCCATAACCAGCTTTTTGATAACAATTCGGCAGAAAGTGTGCAGTTGCTTGGAAAAGCACTTCAGAATTTAAAAGTAAAACCTGAATATAAAACCAGCTATATAACGCTTTCGCAGGACGAACTTGACTCGCACAGTTATGTTAAAGGGGATACTGAAGGCATCGTAAATTATGGCTTGGGAATAAAAGGCATAGTTTTTACTGCTATTTTTATTGAACACGCTGAGGAAAATATCGTTAAGATTTCCTTTCGATCACAAGGTGATTTCGATGTAAATCAATTTGCACGTGAGCATTTCAACGGCGGCGGACACATCAATGCTGCGGGAGGAAAATCAAACCTGACACTTGAGGAAACAGTCCAAAAATTTGAGTCGATAATAACCCAGATTAAAATATAAATATGAAATATCTGTCAATAATTATGGGAGCGTTGGTTATTTGCACCGCTTTCGGCTGCAGCCAACAACAGGCACGGCAACCGGTTTCTCATTCTTCGGGGACTTTCATGAATGAATCTATCGAAAGAAACAAGAAGCTGATTGCAGGTGAAGAAGAAAAAATCGATTCGATAATCAAAAGCAGCCCGGCAAAAAAGTTCATCGGATCACAGAAAGGATATTGGTATGCGTATGAAAAAAGAAATCTTGCTGATACGCTGACTCCTAAAAAAGGTGACATAGCGTACTTTAATTACGAGGTGAAAGACCTTGACGGGAATGTAATTTATACGGAACTTGAACTCCGTCCGCAGGTTTATTATGTCGACAAGGAGCAGAAAATCATGATGGGTTTGCGCGACGGAATTAAACTGATGCGTAAAAATGAAACCGTGACTTTCCTGTTTCCATCGCATATGGGATTCGGTTACCACGGCGACAACCGCAGGATCGGACATAATCAGCCTTTGATTTGCACTGTGACCTTAACTGATTTCAAACCTGATCCAGCTCCGAAAGGAAATAATTAAATAAACATGAACAAATTCTTTCTTCTATTGGCAGTCGCCGCAACATTGTTTTCTTGTGAAGATAAACATGCCGATTTGCCTGACGGACTTTACGCCGATATCGAAACGACAAAAGGCAATATTGTAGTTGAGCTCGCATTTGAAAAAACCCCGGTAACAGTTGCCAATTTTGTAACTCTTGCCGAAGGTGAAAATAAATTCGTGCGTGAGGAACTAAAAGGCCGCCCATTTTACGACGGACTAAAATGGCACCGCGTGATTCCGAATTTTATGATTCAGGGTGGTGATCCCGATGGAACCGGCGCCGGCGATACAGGATATAAATTTAAAGATGAAATTACCGATCTTCAGCATAATGATGGCGGTGTTTTATCTATGGCCAATTCAGGACCGGGCACAAACAGCAGCCAATTTTTCATTACCCATGTAGCTACGCCATGGCTGGACGGACTTCATACGGTATTCGGCCATGTTGTAGGAAACGGAATGGAAACGGTCAACGCAATTATGCAGGATGATGCGATTTTGTCCGTAAAAATTATCCGGAAAGGTGAAGCAGCAAAGAAATTCAATGCAGTAAAGATCTTTGACGAATATTTTGCAAAAGCTGCTGAGAACCTCGAAAAGAAAGCTGCGACAGATGTTGAAAACAAAATCATATACGAAGCAAAATATAAAGCAATCCTCGATAAAAAAGCAGCTGAATTGACTGATTTGAAAGCAACGTCGACGAAATCATCTACCGGATTGCAATACAAGATCATCCAGAAAGGGAACGGATCTAAGCCAGCACCCGGCACGGTAATCAATATTATGTATGCCGGATTTTTAGAAAGTGGCGAACTATTCGATAGCAATGTAGAAGCAGTGGCAACAACTTTTGGTAAATTTGAACAGGCACGTGCTGATGGTGGCGGCTATCGTCCTATACAGTTTACGTATGGCGATAAAGATGGCATGATTCCTGGATTCATCGAAGGCCTTGAAAAAATGTCGTTCGGAGATAAAGCAATATTGTTCATTCCATCGTATTTAGGTTATGGCGCACAAGGAGCCGGCGGCGTAATTCCGCCAAACGCAAATATTATATTTGAAATAGAAATTCTTGAAAAATAAAAGGGGAACTAAGCCTGAAAAGCCCCGCACAACGCGAAATAAGTAAGGAACCTTAATTACATGAAAATGAATTTTAAAGTTATCGTTTTATTATTATTGGGAATCACAACCATGCATTCCCAATCAAAAAAGCCTGCAAAATCAAAGGCAAAGGCACAAACTACAGCATCGGCTACCGATGGAATGTTTGCTGAAATGGAGACCAGCAAAGGCAAAATCGTCCTTCTGTTGGAATTTCAGAAAACACCAGTTACGGTTGCGAATTTTGTATCGCTTGCAGAGGGAACAAATACGTACGTCACTGATGCAAATCGAAAAGGAAAGCCTTTTTATGACGGACTGACATTTCACCGCGTTATTCCTGATTTTATGATTCAAGGTGGCGATCCAGCCGGTAACGGTTCAGGTGGGCCAGGATATGCATTTAAAGACGAGATTACTGACCTGAAACACAATTCGGGCGGAATCCTGTCGATGGCGAACTCCGGTCCGGCAACAAATGGTAGCCAGTTCTTCATCACCCATAAAAACACTGACTGGCTTGATGCCAAACATACTGTTTTTGGACATGTTGTAAGCGGGATGGATGTCGTGAACTCTATTGCTCAAAACGATATAATTAAAAAAGTGACAATTGTAAGAAAGGGCGCAGCTGCAAAAGCATTCGATGCTCCGAAGGTGTTCTCCAATTATTATGCTAACAAAGCAGAAGACGACAAAAAACAAGCAGAACAGCGTGCTCAAAAAGCGCTGGCTGATGCCGAAATGAAAAAGAAGCAGGAAGCAGCACAGGCTGAAGCAAAAAAGATATACGATGAGAAGTTTGCGCCTGTAAAAAAACAGAAGGTGTCTTATCTTTCTGGTGTCAGAGCTTCTGCGAAAAAACTTCCAAGCGGACTCGAGTATAAAATTGTCTCTAATGGTAGCGGCAAAAAACCTGCTGCGGGCGCGAATGTTTTTGTACATTATGCCGGTTACCTCGAAGACGGGACTTTGTTTGACAGCAGCTATGAAGAAGTCAACAAAACGTACGGAAAATTTGATCAGGCCCGCGCTTCACAAAATGGCTACCAACCATTTCCGTTTACAGCAGGGAAGAAAACCGGTTTGATCCCGGGATTTATTGAAGCTTTGGAACAAATGAACCTGGGAGATAAACTTGTTGCTTTTATACCTGCTAATTTAGGATATGGCGCACAAGGAGCTGGAAATGTTATTCCGCCAAATACCAATATCATATTTGAAATCGAGCTGCTTGAAAGCATGCCAGCACCCAAACAATAATAAATATCTTTATAAAAAAAGGGCTTAATTAAAATTAAGCCCTTTTTTTATTTGCTTTTGAACTTCCATTCAAATTCATCTTTTGCGTTGATTATTGCACCAAGCTCCACCTTTGCGATAGTTCCGAATTCTGACTGAAGTACGAGCCAATTCTCTTCATTGAAGTGATTTTCTGCAAGGTCAAAATCTTCTTTTTCCCAAGATTTGATTCCGTTGTTTTGAAATTCTTCTTTAACTTCAGCAACAGTTCGTCCGACGATTTTTTTGCCGAAAAATTCCAGATGCGGGTTTGCCGATATTATATATCCAAGCATCATTTCTTCGTCCTCGTAGAACGTGAGACGTAGTTTGGGGATGTCGTATACGTAAATGATATTTTTCTCATCGTCCTTGAACCGCTTGTCAGGTTCACCGTAAACGGCGGTAACATCTTTTTGCTTCATTCCGAAGATCAACTTGTCTATACCATACTTAGGTTTTAGTTCCATTGCGGTTTTTTCTCAAAATTACTCATTATCATACAATGAACTTTTATAAAGGTTAAGGGGGCCTTAAAATTTTGGCAAAGTTTAACATTTTAACCTTAAACCGCCACAGTTGTATCAACGTATTTAAAATATACAATCAACTAATACAACATCTTATGAAAAACATTACATTAAAGCCATTACTGGTAATCTTGCTGCTAACAGGCCTAACTGTTAGCGCCCAGGTAGTCACCTCATCTTCAGACAACGGTGCTGACGGAACGTTAAGGACGGAAGTTGCGCAAGCAGCCCCAGGCTCTATAATTACATTCGCTCCGGGTATTTCAGACATCACCCTTACCTCGGGATTCATTACTATCGACAAATCAATAACAATTACAGGTAATGGAATCCTTAACACGACCGTTAACGGCAATAATGCATCGCGAATCTTCGATATTACCACCGGGAACGTAGTATTAAATGATTTTGAGATTGAGAATGGTCTGGCGGATAATGGTGGTGGCATTCGTGTTTTCAATGCTACACTCACAATAAATGCACTACGTATTTCATCTTGTACGGCAAACGGTGCATCAGGCAGCGGCGGTGGAATATACCTCGGAACAAACTCGGAACTTATTGCATTAAATTCGACCATTTCTACAAATACAGCAAATCGTGCAGGAGGCGGCATCGAAAGTGTTGCAGGCACGAACGTCACGCTTACAAATGTTCAATTGATCGCAAACAACGCTGGGGTGACGCCAGCAACAGCTTCACCGGGTAACGGAGGCGGTTTTCATATTACAGGTTCAGGAACGGCAACAATTACTGGTGGATTAATAACAATGAACATGTCTGCTGCTGAAGGTGGCGGTCTATGGAACGGTTCAGGAACAATGTCCATTAACGGAACTACGATTTCAGATAATACAACTGCGGGAGCGGCTGCCGATAATGGCGGTGGCGGAATCTATAACCTGAACGGTGGTACTTTAACTATTCAAAATGCCATAATTTCGGGAAATAGCGCCACTGGCACGGCGGGAAGCGGCGGCGGAATCTTCAATGATGTTGGCGGAATGCTGACAGTATCAAATTCCTCAATCATCCAAAATACTGCAAATCGTGCAGGTGGCGGAATCGAGGACAATTCAGGAGCTGGATCTGCTGTTGTGCTGACCAATGTACTCTTAAATGAAAATGAAGTCTTTACTTCTCCAGGTAATGGCGGCGGGCTGCACGTTACCGGCCAAGGCGATGTGACAATTTCGGGAGGCACTGTTAACATGAATGAGGCTGGAGCTGAAGGCGGCGGATTATGGAATGGAACTGGCGTGATGACAATTGATGGTACTACGATTGATGGAAATACGGCAAGCGGCGCATTAGCGGATCAAGGCGGCGGCGGAATCTATAATTTGAATGGCGGCACTCTTACAATTACTAACGCAGTAATATCAGATAATATCGCAAATGGAACAGCGGGCAGTGGCGGTGGAATCTTAAATGACGTCGGTTCACAGCTTTCCATCTCGAATTCGACAATAAGCGGCAACTCGGCGCGACGTGCCGGCGGTGGAATTGAAGATAATTCAGCTACAAGCACGCTGACGCTTACAAACGTGAATCTGAGCAACAACACTGTCACAGGTGCTCCTGGAAATGGTGGTGCAATACATATTACGGGAGCTGGCAGCATAAATATTTCAGGCGGAACTGTAAGTAACAATACCGCTGCACTTGAAGGTGGTGGACTGTGGAACGGCACGGGAACAATGAACGTCAGCGGTACAACTATCAGTGGAAACGTGGCGCAAGGTGCTGCAGCCGATGATGGCGGCGCCGGAATTTTCAATAATGGCGGAACGCTTAATCTCAACAACGCCATCCTGACCAGTAATCTTGCAACCGGAACAAGCGGGAGCGGCGGCGGATTACTAAGCACTGCTGGAACTGTTACCATTATAGGGACTGTGTTTGATAATAATTCGGCCAACCGAGCAGGCGGAGCAATAGAAATTATTAACGGAACACTGATGTTATCGGATTCCGATATGCTAAATAATGATGTTGATGGCGGCGCTGGTACTGCAAATCCGGGAAATGGTGGTGCGCTACATATCAGCGGAATCACAACTACAACAATTAATGGTGGAACTGTAAGCGGTAATACGGCGATGCGTGAAGGTGGCGGCTTATGGAACCAAACAGGCAGCACAATGAATCTCGTGAATGTAACTATTGATTCAAATAGTGCTGAAGGAACTGATATTCTACATGGCGGCGGCGGAATTTTCAATAATGGCGGAACGCTTAATTTAACTACTTCGACCGTTTCCAACAATAGTACTACAGGAACGAATTCCAATGGCGGCGGTCTTCATGTAAAGGCAGGAACTGCCAATATAATGCTGAGTACAATTTCAGGAAATACAACTGCAAATAATGGAGGCGGCATCTACAACAATGCAATAACTACTGTCAACGCAACAACTATAACCGATAACACTGCTACTTCGAGCGGTGGCGGAGTTGCAAATAATAGCGCAAATTCGATCGCGTTAAAAAATACAATTGTCGCTGGAAATTTCGGAGTAAACGGCGCTGACGTCTTTTCTTCAAACGGTACGCTGCTTTCAAACGGATACAATCTAATTGGAGTTGATGGAACAAATGCCTTTCCGGCAAATGCAAATGATATTGAAGGAAGCAATCCCTTACTCGGACCTTTAGCAGATAATGGAGGTCAAACCATGACACATATGCTGCTAACAAGTAGCCCAGCTTACAATGCCGGGGACCCGTTAGATCAATTTAATGATCAAACCGGATCTCCTGTCTTTGGTGGCATACGTGATATAGGATCGTATGAAGCACAAAGCCAGCTCGGTGTAAATCAGTATGCGACCGGATCGCGAATCGTTATTTATCCCAATCCATCTAACGGAACTTTCACAATTTCCTTACGTCCTGATTTCGGAAATGATGTTACGGGAAAAGTATATGAGCTGGCATCCGGAAAGACCATTGCGGAATTTGCTGCGAACGAGCCTACGACAGTGATTGACCTCAATAATTTTGCATCAGGCGTCTATATAGTTCAGGTTGTTTCCGATATCACAACGGAGACACACAAAGTGCTGATCAGCAAAAATTAATTAGTTTGGTTTGTTAGTTTTCGGTCCCCGCAATTGCGGGGACTTTTTTTATAATTTCTTTTGAAGTGCTTCCTTCACATTAGAGATCCATTCTGTACGCAATATGCTTAGCACAATGCTATCACGTCGACCTCCTTCAAATTTGGGCATGTTGCTTCTCAGCATCCCGTCGACTTTGCAACCGATGCTTTTCATTGCGGCGATACTGCGCTTATTATTGTTGTCGGCTCTGAATTCGACGCGTTCCATTCCCATTTCTTCAAACGCATATGAAAGAAGTAAAAACTTACAATGCTTGTTGAGTCCGCTGCCATGAAACTCTTTTCCATACCAGGTATAACCGAGCTGCAGCGTTTTGAACTCATAATTGATGTCATAGAAACGCGTACTTCCGGCATATTGTTTTGTCTTCTTGTCAAGAACTATAAATGGAATTTCCGACTTGTTACCGCGCGCCGCAAGAGCAATATTCATGTAATTCTGCAGGTTGCAGGCATCGTCTGCGCGAACGAGCGAGAACTTCCAAAGTTCAGGTTGATTTAAAGAAAACCGCAATAGATGTTCGAAGTCGGATTGCTGTAACGGACGAAGCATCACCGAATCATCTTCGAGGACAATGTTACTGTGGATGTTGAATTTTTCATTCATTGGCGGCCGTTTTAGCCCGGATGGCAGCGGCATCCTTTTCAAGGCTTCGAAGCGCTAGCGCAGAAACCTTGAAAAGATAGAGCGTACAGCCGGATCAGCTTCTAATACTCGAAAATACCGTGTTCGCTTTTTATCGTGAGCTTTTTATTTTCGGAGGCTTCTACCCGACCGATGATCTGGGCGTCAATTCCGAATGATTCCGATATTGAAATGATGTCGGTTGCCAGTTCCTCTGAAACATATATTTCCATCCGATGGCCGCAGTTGAAAACCTGGTACATTTCTTTCCAATCCGTTCTCGATTGTTGCTGGATCAGACTGAACAATGGCGGAACCGGAAATAAATTGTCTTTTATAATATGCACATTATCAACGAAATGCAGCACCTTTGTTTGAGCGCCGCCGCTGCAATGAACCATTCCGTGAATTTCAGTCGGCGAATATTTTTCAAGTATTTTTTTGATTACAGGCGCATATGTCCGTGTTGGCGAAAGCACGAGTTTTCCGGCGTCTATAGGCGAACCTTCAACAGGATCGGTCAGTTTTACAGCTCCGGAATAGATCAGTTCCGATGGCACTTCCGGGTCAAAGCTTTCCGGATATTTATCGGCAAGATATTTATCGAAAACATCATGTCGCGCCGATGTCAGTCCGTTGCTTCCCATTCCGCCATTATAGCTTTTTTCATATGTCGCCTGGCCGAATGACGCGAGTCCGACAATCACATCACCCGCAGAAATATTCGCATTATTGATCACGTCGCTTCGTTTCATGCGCGCTGTTACGGTCGAATCAACAATAATTGTCCGTACTAAATCGCCAACATCAGCAGTTTCACCGCCTGTTGAATGGATCGTTACTCCAAAAGATTTGAGTTCGGAGATCAGTTCTTCCGTTCCATTGATAATTGCCGAAAGGACTTCCGAAGTTATGAGGTTTTTGTTGCGTCCTATCGTTGATGAAAGTAGGATATTGTCGGTTGCGCCAACGCATAGAAGGTCGTCAATGTTCATGATCAGCGCGTCCTGTGCGATTCCTTTCCAGACCGAAACATCGCCTGTTTCTTTCCAATACAGGTAAGCCAGCGACGATTTTGTTCCCGCGCCGTCAGCATGCATGATCAGGCAGTAGTCCTCATCGCCGGTCAGATAATCTGGCACTATCTTGCAGAAAGCCTTGGGAAACAAGCCTTTGTCGATGTTTTTGATTGCGTTATGGACATCTTCTTTTGATGCTGAAACACCGCGCTGGCTATAACGTTTGCTTGTATCCGAACTCATGAAATTTGTTGTGTTGTTATCTTGCAAAAGTAAGAATAAAAAAGCGGTGCAAGTAATTTATCGTTACTTGCGGATGATATTTTATGAAGCTATTGCTGCAAAAATTGTATTTTTCAGAAATAAGAATTTAAGGTCAAAGTAGAAAAGAAATGGAACCACAATTTTTTGAAACACAATATGATTTTCGAAAATGGCTTGAGGAAAATCATACTTCTGAAAAGGAACTCCTTGTCGGATATTATAAAGTTGGAAGCGGACGGCCAAGCATGACCTGGCCGGAATCAGTTGATCAGGCGCTGTGTTTTGGCTGGATAGACGGCATACGCAGGTCGGTTGATGAGCAGAGTTATTCAATTCGATTTACCCCGAGAAAACCGTCAAGCATCTGGAGTTCGGTCAATATCAGGAAAATAGAAGAACTAACCAAGGCCGGACTTATGCAACCTGCCGGAATTGCAGCATACGAAAAAAAGACCGAAAAGAATTCATCTATTTACGCATACGAAAGTGAAGGCAAAAGTTTAAGCGTCGAATTTGAGAAAAGGTTTCAGCAAAATCAGATAGCGTGGGAGTTCTTCAATAAACAGGCGCCTTCTTATCGAAAAAGGATGGTGCATTGGGTTGTGAGTGCCAAGCAGGAAGCGACAAGGGAAAGTCGGCTGCAGAAACTTATCTCCGAAAGCGAAGCCGGAAAGAGAGTCTGATTATTTTTCGACGATCATTATCTCAACGCGCCTGTTCTCGTTCTGTTGCAGTTCATTTTGCTCCGGAATCGGATGAATTGGCTTTGAGACGCCGAAACCTTTATAAGATAAACGCTTGCGGTTGATTTTGCGGCTCACGAGAAAATTATAGATCGCCCTGGCGCGCATGGTCGAAAGATCGGTCAGGTCGCCATTTTGCTGGCAGCAGATATGTCCCTGGATCTCAATTTTAAGTGTTGGATTATCCTGCATCACGCACAACAAATCCGCAAGGACGGTTTTAGAAAGAGGCAAAATGCGTGGCGACATGTTGAAGAAATTGATATTTTCAAGCTTTATTTTATCGCCGGGTTTTGCGTTCTTGATTTGTTCAGCAAGAATAATCGATGGATCGGTGCGAACCGGATCAGTGTCTGCTTTTTTAAAATGGTAGACGATCATGACTTTTCGGTTTTCATCCTGGATTTTTGATTGCTCGAAATTTTCGCCGAAGCCTTTACGTTCATAATCGGATTTGACTTCAATGTTATTATCGATCAAAAAATTGTAAACGGAAAATACCCGTTTTACTGAAAGCGTGTCGTTGTAATCATTGCTTCCTTTCCAGTCACAAAAACCATAGATCTTGAGGACTTCAATCGTATTTTCGCTTGCCATCCAGGTGTTGAGCTTCCGGATCGCGGCATCGTTAAGTTCGTGCTTGTCAAAATCGAAATAGATTTCCAATTTTTGCTGTGAGAATGAAAATATCGGACATAAAACAAGCAGTAGGAAAAATTGCCGTTGAAATTTCATATCATGATTTTACTGATTGAAAGATACACAAATTTTGGTCAGTTCCTGATTATTAGGATTTCAACCCGGCGGTTTGCAAGTTGTTCTTCACGCGTTTGTTCGGGGATTGGGTAAATTGGTTCGGAGCTTCCAAAACCCATATAACCCAGCCGGTTTAGCGGAATGCCTTTTTTTAGAAGGTAGTTAAAAATAAACATCGCTCTGCGGTATGATAGTTTCGTGTCGTATGGGTTGGGATTGCAACAAATATGCCCGTGGATCTCGATGCTGAGCTTCGGATTATCGACCATGATATTGTAAAGTTGCTCCAGAAGTGGTTCCGATTGCGGAATTACTTGTTCTTTATTCCGAAAGAAATGAATGTTGCGGAGGCGTATAAGGTCGCCACGTTTGACACCTTTGAAAAGTTCAGCAAGGTTGTCCTGAACGGAATCGGTTTGAATATTTTGAATATCAGATGAAGGGCTATTTGGCTTTTGGATCCAATAATGAAAAACTACCTTTCTGTTTTTGGCTTGGTCATCAGATATTTCAAAATCTTCGCCGTAAGGTATCGTTTCCAACTTTGGACTGATCGAAATCTTATTTTCGGACAAGATCGTCAGCACGTTTTTGATTCTGCGTAATGATATTTCTTTGTTGTAGGAACTGACATCGACACTGTCGGCGTATCCTGCTACTTTTAAGATTTCAGAAGATGGATTTCTGTTAATCCAATTTTTCAAAGCGTCAAGTGATGATGCGTTTGGAGTATCCTTGTTGAAGTCAAAGTAAACCTCAAACTTATTTTGAGCTGAAGCGTTTATAGCGACGACCCATGTTAGGAGTATCAGGTATAAAGCTTTCATTGCTTAATTAGCTACGATGAGTAATTCTACCCGCCTGTTTGCTGCACGTTGTGCCTCATCTTTCTCCGGTAACGGATAAATAGGCTGTGTGCTTCCGAATCCTTTATAGGACAACCTGCTCTTTTCGATGTCATTATTGACCAGGAAATTATAGATCGCTTTTGCACGCTGTGTTGACAAATCAACGCGATCAACAGGCATACAGCATAAATGGCCGTGTATTTCAACTTTCAGGTTGGGGTTGCTTTGGAGCACCATCAGCAGTTCATATAATTTTCCACGCGACTCCTTCATGATTGCAAAAGTGTTAAGCTGAAAATTAAGATTGTCAAGCTTAAGTTTTTCACCCGGATTTGCCATGTCAACTTTGTTCATGAATTCAATATCGAGTCGGTATTCTTCTGTTTTACCATTTGGAAGATCGAAAAGAATTTTGGCTGGATATTTCTTCCTGGATTTCGGCTTTGCCACAACCTCTTTTTTTAATCCGAGGATTTCTTCCTCACGAGGCAAGTCTTTTAGTTCGAGGTAGTACAAAGTTACTTTCCGGTTTTCAGACTTGATCTTGGATTGTTGATGCAGTTCGCCGAAGCTGCGCGTTTTGAAATCTTCACGGATATTGATTTTCCCCCGAATGCGGCTGATGACGTGATCGATCCTTTTAGTGGCAAGCGTATCGTTATAGCCGCTGGTTCCGTCTTCATCGGTGAAGCCATAGACTCCGACGATCTTTATCTGCGGATTTGCAACCGTCCATTTCTCAAGCCGGTCGATTTGCGCTTTAGTCAAATCATACTGATCGCTCTCAAAAAAAACCGAAAATTGTTCCTGGGCAAAAGTCGGAAGTGACAAAAGAAAGAAACTGATTATCAGCACCAAATATTTCATACGGCATTTTATCATTGGACGAAATTAAATATTAAAAATCGTTCTAACAAAAAACCCGCCAGCTTTTAAACTGACGGGTTGTTTTATAAACTTATTGTAAAATTACTTGGTAAAAAGCAACTCGCGGTATTTTGTCAATGTCCACGTTTCGTCATCAACCAGCAGCTCAAGTTTGTCGCAATGTTCTCGGATAGTTTCAAAATACGGCTTCACTACATCGCAATACATTTCTGCCATTTCGAGCGCATCAGTCAAGGCATTTGCGGTTTTTCGTGCTTCGGTCATTTGCTCGACCTTCGTATTAATTCCTTCTATATGACCTGAAATTTCCCTGATCAGCACTAATTGCTCTTTTGCAAGGGACTCGAATTCAGCACCAAAGATCTCTTTTAATCCGCGTACGTTGTCGATTAAAGTATTTTGATATTTGATGGCAGTCGGAATCACATGATTTCTTGCAATATCGCCTAAAACGCGCCCTTCTATCTGTATTTTTTTTGTATATTCTTCAAGTTCGATTTCATATCGCGCTTCAACCTCAACATGGTTCATGATGTTCAGTTCGCTGAACAGATCCAAAGCATCCTGCGAAACACGCGCTCTTAATGCCTGTGGCGTTGTTTTGAAATTGCTCAGCCCACGTTTTTCAGCTTCTTTTTCCCATGCTTCGCTATAACCATCACCTTCAAAAAGAATGCTTTTTGATTGCTTGATGTACTCGCGCAACACATTGAAGATCGCATCGTCTTTCTTCATGTCTTTCTCGTCGATCAAAGCATCAACCTCAACCTTAAAATCACGCAACTGCTTTGCAACGATTGCGTTAAGAGTTGTCATTGCGTTAGCGCAATTTGCCGATGAACCGACAGCTCGGAACTCGAATTTGTTTCCGGTGAACGCGAATGGGGACGTTCTGTTCCTGTCAGTATTATCCAGTAGAACGTCTGGTATCTTACCTACAACGTTCAGTTTAAGATCGGTTTTTTCTTCCGGAGAAAGTTTTCCTGAAGACACGCCTTCCAATTCTGCTAAAACCTTCGTAAGCTGCTGGCCGATGAATACGGAAATTATAGCCGGCGGAGCTTCATTGGCGCCAAGCCTGTGATCGTTACTTGCAGTTGCGATAGCACCACGAAGAAGTGCCTCGTAATTATTTACCGCCTTTATCGTATTTATGAAAAAAGTAAGGAACTGAAGGTTGCTCATTGGTGTCTTTCCAGGCCCAAGTAGGTTCACTCCTGTATCCGTTGCCATTGACCAGTTATTGTGTTTTCCCGATCCGTTAACGCCTTTAAATGGTTTCTCATGAAAAAGCACCGTGAAATCATGTCGTTCTGCAACTTTCTGCATCACATCCATCAGAAGAGAATTATGATCGACAGCAAGATTTGTTTCTTCAAAAATTGGTGCCAACTCAAATTGGTTTGGAGCTACCTCGTTGTGGCGTGTTTTAACCGGAATCCCCAGATACATGCACTCTTCTTCAAGTTCACGCATGTAGGAAAGCACCCGACTTGGGATCGAACCGAAATAGTGGTCATCAAGCTGTTGTCCTTTAGCAGATGTATGTCCGAGTAAGGTGCGTCCTGTCGCTAAAATATCTGGTCGGGAATTCGCAAGCGCTGTATCAATTAAGAAGTATTCCTGCTCCCAACCTAATGTTGCAGTGACTTTTTTTACGTTTTTATCGAAATACCTACAGACATCTGTTGCTGCAACGTCGATCGCGTTTAGCGCACGCAAAAGCGGTGTTTTATAATCCAACGCTTCACCGGTATACGAAATGAAGACTGTTGGGATACATAACGTGGTACCAAATATAAATGCGGGCGAAGTTGGATCCCATGCTGTATAACCGCGTGCTTCAAATGTATTCCTGATTCCGCCGTTCGGAAAACTTGAGGCGTCCGGTTCCTGTTGTACAAGTTGACCGCCGCCAAATTTTTCGACAGAACCACCTTCAAAGTCTGTTTCAAAAAATGCGTCATGCTTTTCTGCCGTTGTTCCTGTCAAAGGCTGAAACCAGTGGGTATAATGTGTTACTCCTTTGGAAAGCGCCCATTCCTTCATTCCCATTGCAATGTAGTCGGCTAGCCTTCTGTCAATTTTTGTCCCATCATTTACTGCATCCTGTACTGCTTTAAAAGCGTCTCCTGTCAGGTATTTCTTCATTGCAGACTCATTAAAAACATTTGATCCAAAAATGTTTGATTTGCGGTCCGCTTCTTCAAATTTTACCGGTTTTCGCGAAGATGCTTGCTTTAGTGCTTCGAAACGTAATGTTGCCATAATTGAAGATATTTTGTTCAGATTCAGGGCAAAGATAACAAAAGTATAATTACAACAAGATTACACCCTAATATTTTTGGGGATAATCACAACATTTTATGCAATATTGCGCACCGACCCCTTATTTTTAGGGGCAGCACATATGCTCATACAAAATTCGTTAAAACTTTAACAATGTGATTGCTTGCCGACGTCACATTTTGTAATTTTAGGAAACAATAACAAATAAAAACTATATGAGAAATAGACAAATTTTGATCAGTGTTGCAGTCGGAGTGGCTGCACTTACAGCGGCCGGAATGATTATGGCCAGAAGGAACAAATCAAAACAACAAGCATCGGGTTCCGCTGAGAACTATGGAGACAGCTTCAAAAGCAAGCTTCATAATATTCAACGCAAGGCGCAGAAGGATTATCGCAATGCGGCGAGCAGCGGCGGCGATTTAGCCGGAATGGCAAAGGATCGCGCAAATCATGCGATTTCTCGAGCAGGCGCAAATTTATAAAACAAGGTCCGAAAGGACCTTTTTTATGGTACAACAATTCAGCAATCATGTAACGGATATCGTGTGAAATTTGAAATCTTTACGTAATTGCCGATCTGAACTGCGTCTGCACTTCTTTGCTACATTGCTTTTTGTTCGATAGGTGAAGTCAGTACTTACTTAATAACAACCGACATGGAACCCTCGAAAATGCTTAATAAGGCAACCGGTTTAAAATTTCCATTTTTTTTGCCCTCTGGTTTTCTTTTGGAAAATGCAAAGCAACAAGAAACAAGAAGCAACCTGCCTGAAATTCTGTTTATAACTTCATATCCTTCCAAACAATCAGCGAGCGGCACCTATTCACAAGATTTAATTGCTGCGATGAATAAGCAGTTCCTCAACTCTTTTTCATTGAGAGTTTGTGCACTAGAGTATGATCAAGAGCAGTATACTTATTTCGATGACATCGTAAAATACAGGCTGGATATCAACTACTCCGAATCTTACACCGAGCTTGCTACCTCGATCAATTCGGATGAGGCATTAAAGATCGTTGTGCTGCAGCACGATTTTAATTTATTCAGCACACATGGATCGGACCTTACTAATTTCCTTTCTGAAATCAAAAAACCCGTAATTGTAGCCTTTCATTCGGTTCTACCTGATCCAGATGATGTATCCCGGGACCATATTCAACATATCGCCCGTAACGTTGAGCAAATTATTGCATTTACAAACCATGCATTCGCATTACTGGTGCATGACTACAAGATTGATCGCAACAAAATCAAATTGATTGCCCATGGAACGCATCTCGTTCCGCATCTTGATAAAAACTCACTAAAGGAAAAATACGGATTTAAAGATAGGCGTATTCTGTCCACTTTCGGCTTCCTTCGTCCACAGAAGAGCATAGAAACATCGCTGGAAGCACTACCTGAGATCATTAAAACCAGCCCCGACGTCCTGTTTGTAATAATTGGTGAAACACATCCGCTGGTCATCCGCGCCGATGGCGAAAATTATCGCCACCAGTTACAGGCGAAAGTTGCGGAATTAAAGCTCTCGAACCACGTCAAATTCATAAATGAAAATCTTGATCTTGATGAATTATTGGAATACCTGCAACTGACTGATGTATATCTTTTTACTTCAAACGATCGTCACCAGACTATGAGCGGTTCGATTTCATACGCATTGAGTTGCGGCTGCCCAGTGGTTTCAACCCCTATTCCGCATGCAGTTGAACTATTAACGGATGGCGCAGGCTTACTTTTCGATTTCGGAGACTCCGCAGAATTAGCAGATTGCGTGAACAAGCTGCTGTTTGATATTCATCTACGGAAAGAGATGACAGTGATGGCGTTGCATAAGACAATTTCCACTGCATGGGAAAATTCGGCCGTCGCACACGCAAATTTAATTCAGAGTTTAGTGCCAACAATCGAATTGCAGTATCGTAATACGGATGTCAATCTCAAACATATTAAGCGACTGACCACCGACTTCGGAATATTGCAATCGTCGAACTTGAACAAGCCCGACCTAAGGTCTGGATATACAATTGATGATAACGCGCGGGCGTTGATTGCACTCTGTCAATATTACAAGCAAACTTTGGATCCATCGGTTTTGCGATATATTTCGACATACTTAGATTTCATAGAATATTGCGAACGACGCGGTATGACATTTCTTAAGTATGTCGACATCAACCAGAAGTTCACGAAACAAAATAACAATACAAATCTTGATGATTCATCCGGCCATGTAATATGGGCGTTGGGTTATCTGGTATCGCTGAATTCTATTATGCCCGCACAACTTGTGGACAAAGCACAAACAATGATCGAACGAACATTTTCATGGATCGACGCTTTACAGTCACCACAAGCATTAGCTTTTTCAATTAAAGGATTGTTCTATTACAATCGCGCAGTGCCGAATGAAAATACTGCAGTTCTGATAACAAATTTCGCGAACCGGCTTGTTCAGATGTATCGACATCAAACATTCATATTAGAACAATTTAATGCGTTGTTTTCCGAAGCTTTATTAATGGCTTCTATAGTTGTTGAGAATAACGTTTACAGAGATGTTGCCAAAGCATCTTTCGATCAACTTTTATCAGATACTTTTGTAGAAATTGATGGGAAATTGCAAGGTGCGAAAGGCTACGAAGAGCGTCCGGTAAAC
Source organism: Flavobacterium sp. (assembly GCA_036388535.1). GTDB lineage: Bacteria > Bacteroidota > Bacteroidia > Flavobacteriales > Flavobacteriaceae > Flavobacterium. Next base: position 35,650 of record DASVRQ010000018.1, read on the forward strand.
ATCGCAAATACTGTCATTGCCCTTCGACGATTTCACACGGTGTTTGCCGACAACTATTATCTGGAAAAAATGCAAGTCGCGTTCAATTGGTTCCAAGGAAACAACCACCTGAACCAGATAATCTACAATCCGTGTACTGGCGGATGCTTTGATGGAATATATGGGCAAAAGGTTAATCTGAATCAAGGAGCAGAATCTACGTTGAGCTACCTGATGGCCAGAATGACGGTTTGCAAATTATTGGGCAGCGACAATAGCACTTTTACTGGGCGAAGATCCACAAGGCAAAAATATAATGCATAAAAAAAGAGACCTTTCGGGTCTCTTTTAATTTTCAGCTCTGCGCTTAATTAAGTCTCTTTACTTTAGAGTCATCTATGTTATAAAACTCAATGACTTCATTATAGTTGCTGTGGTTGACTTTAGTGCCATTCTTAGCAAAATATCCCGGCACAATCACGATTCTAAAAATTTTATCCTGCGTGCGATCATTTGGCAATGTTGCAAAATCAAGATTCGTGTCGATAAATATCGAAAATTGATCGTATGAATAATTGAAGTTATATTGAAACTCGCCCCCGTTCAGATAATAAACTTGCGGTAACAACGCCCAAGTGTCGATATTATCATTGGTATTTACCAGTTCATAAATCAATAAATTGTCTTCAGGTAACATAACCGGATCAAGAGCATAAGTCAAATACCAGTCATTGGCAACAGTGAAATCGGCTTCTACTTCAAACACTTCAGCTTCAAAGTTATTACCCGGTTCGCCTTGAGGACCTTCACAACCTTGAAACACTGTCATTCCTGCGATCGCAAGAAATAAGAATATCTTCTTCATAATATATTTTTTGTTATTTAATTTTATAAAATTAGGCATTTCAAAAACCAAACCAAAATATAATTTCTGGTATAAATTGTACAATTAAATTGTTTCCTTTGCAATATGGAACAAGCGAAATTATTCATGGTTATGCTCGGATGTACTCCGAAAGGCCGTCTAACCGAGCAACACGATATCTTTTTTGGAATATCATATTCAATTAAAGAGCTAATTCCGCAGATGAATGAATTCTGGCCTGAAGCCAATGGAGATATACATATCGATGCCTGGCGGGAAGTGACTTCTGTGGATGATTATCAGGTTACGGTTGTTCCGAAAGTTGACAGGGCTTCTTCGGTTAATAATCTGTACTTCATCAACCTTGGCGGATATCGCGAAAATGAATTTGAAGAATATCATTACAAGATTTTAACCGTCAGCGGATCATTGGCGGAAGCCACGCAGACAGCCAAACAAACAGCTTTCTACAAACATTATGGCTTTAAAGGCGCCACCTCGCACATCGACGACAAGTACGGAGTTGATGTTGACGATATGCATAAAGTTGCCGATATTCTTTCGGAAAAGGAAAAACAACAGTTTTCAATTCAGATAACGCCTTCCGAATTTACCTTCAAAGATGAATTACATATCGGATATTTCAAATTTTCAAAGTTCAGATAATTACTTGATTGCAACTTTTATATTGTTTTTCCTAAGATCGCCGATTTGCAGATTATAAATTCCATCTGAAAGGTCGCTGACATCAATTCGAGAAAACAGCGCCTCAAGATTTCCCTGCAACACCATCCGGCCCGACTGGTCGAAGAAGATATACCGGGAGCCGACAAGTTCGCTGCGTACCCGAACAGTCAGCGTTTGGTCGACTGGATTCGGAAATACCACAAAATCCCTATCCGCAAGTTCATTATTTGTATTGAGGTTTTGTCCGTTGATGTAAAAATTTAAGAACGGATTCAGATCGAATGCATGCAACTTCGCCGGAACATTCAGGAAAGCTTGCGAAAAACGTTCATTAGAAAGGTGATATCGAAGTCCGTCAGTTGTGGTAATACCTTCCATCTGGTGAAACTGCATCGGAATTGTAACTTTACGTTTATTGCCTGAAAAGAAGCTGTCTCCGTAATAATCATACAATAAATACAGAAATGGCCGAAGCAAGTTGTCGTAACCACTCAACACAAGTATTCTGCGATTTTCAACCAATGTCGCTCCGGTGACAAGGCCGTTGATATTCCACGCTCCTATTGCATCGGCAATATGTGTCCCTGGCACTTTTGGCAGCCGGTAAATTGCGGTAGCATGCGAAACCCACTGTTTGGTAAAAAGATAAATATATTGTGAAGATGCAACGAAAGCTTCGCAATCAAAATCGGTATTGTTGGCAGAATGCGGAGTAAAATCTGCTTGATCCTCAAAACTAAACGAGATCGTATCTATTTCAACATTTGCACCCGGAAAGGTTTCTTTCGCAATCCGCAGAATTCGTAAATTTGACCTGTTTCCTTGTGCGTTATTTCCGAAATCACCAACGTAGATAAAATCAGCATCTTGTGTAATTTCTTCCCAATCCACATTTGTCACGCCTTGTAATTGATGGGTTGTTGTAATTGCACCCGTAAGGCTGTCTAAAACATAGAGTTTGGTGTCAGTATCATCATTATGGGTTAGCATACCTGTTCCCCATCTTATCAAACCCGAAGTTTCCCTGATGGCATCGGCAAGATTAACTGAGCCAAGAGGCATTATTGTCGCATTCTGGTAAACGCAGCTTCCGTCATTTTCTGTAGCAAGCGGATTGTAATTCGATGACAGCGGATCAGTGCAGCCTGCAGCCTGCGAATAAGAAATCATCGGCACGAACGCCAATAATAAAAGGTAAATATGTCTCATGGCATTCTGATTTGGGTTTTATAAAGTTACCCAAAACCCACGTTTGAAGTCAACCTGATAGGTAACTTTAACTTGAATTTAAAGCCCGCAAGCCGACTTTGAAATTACCCGTGCATTTCGTAAATTAGAACCTAAATTAAAATCATAAAAAACAGGCATGAAAACAACTTTACTTTTACTTCTTACATTCTATTTTTCGGCAATTGACGCACAAAATCCCGTAATATCCGGCGATACGATGTTGTGTCCTTGGACAGACGGAACAGCAAGTGTGGTTACAAATCAAGTTTACGACAGTTATACCTGGTATACCAAATACTGGTTTGACGAAGAGCCTTTCGTTGCAGTTGATGGTGTCAGCGGACCAACTTTTACGTATGATTGGTATACGTATGATCAATCATTGATTAAAGTTGTGGTCACTTTAAATGGAATTACATACGAGTCGAACACGATCCAGATCGACAGCTACGCATGGTCAGGTATGACGGTAATGAATGAAACAGGGGAAAATGTTACGTACGATCCTGATTCTGAAACCTTTTTTCTTTGCGAAGGAACAACATTCGACTTTGAAGTTATGAACCCGTATAGTGCAAATATCCAATGGTTCCGCAACGATGTGCCGATCCAAAATGCGAACAGCATGACATATACCGTTGCCGCGGCCGGAACTTATTATGTAACTGCTTCGCCGGGAGTTTGCCCCGATAATGAAAGTACATCATTGCCGTTCAACGTGGCGATTGATACGAATTGCGATCTTTCAACTGAAAATCCGATTGCAGGCACTGCCATTACATTATCGCCTAATCCGGCTAATGATTTCTTTGTACTAACGTCAGGTCACGACAGCATCGAAAAGATTGACATTTATAACATAAGCGGCCAGCTCGTCTATTCGCAAATGGGATCCTCAACGATCGAACGGGTAAACGTTCCACAACTTGCAGGCGGATTGTACATTGTGAAAGCTGAAAGTAATGACTCTTCACAAATTATGAAATTCTTAAAGCTTTAGCCAAAAAAAGCCCCTTAACTGGGGCTTTTTCATTTTACATATTCCTGCGGTATTGGCCACCTACTTCAAACAGCGCGCTGGTTATTTGTCCGAGTGAACAAACTTTGGTTGCTTCCATCAATTTCTCAAAAATGTTTTGGTTGTTGATCGCAGCTTCCTGGATCGCATTAAGCTGTTCATCTTCCTTGCCTTTGTTGGCTTCGTGCAGATTTTGCAGCATCTTGATTTGATACTGTTTTTCTTCTTCGGTTGCGCGAATGACTTCTGTCGGAATAACTGTTGGGGATCCTTTTGAACTCAGGAACGTGTTGACTCCGATTATTGGGAAATCACCATTGTGTTTCAAAGTCTCGTAATACAAGCTTTCCTCCTGGATTTTTGATCGTTGATACATTGTTTCCATTGCACCTAGAACTCCGCCTCTTTCTGTAATTCTGTCGAATTCTAGCAAAACTGCCTCTTCAACTAAATCTGTAAGTTCTTCGATAATAAACGAACCTTGTATCGGATTTTCATTTTTAGCCAATCCTAATTCTTTGTTTATTATAAGCTGGATTGCCATTGCACGACGGACTGAATCTTCAGTTGGAGTCGTGATTGCCTCATCGTATGCATTCGTGTGAAGTGAATTACAATTATCATAAATCGCATAAAGTGCCTGCAAAGTTGTTCGGATATCATTAAAATCGATTTCCTGCGCATGAAGCGAACGACCTGATGTTTGGATGTGATATTTCAGCATTTGAGCACGCTCGTTTGCACCGTACTTGTTCTTCATCGCTTTGGACCATATTTTTCTGGCTACTCGTCCGATTACAGCATATTCCGGATCGACCCCGTTCGAGAAGAAGAATGAAAGGTTCGGACCGAAATCGTTGATGTTCATTCCGCGGCTCAAATAATACTCAACGTATGTGAATCCGTTTGATAATGTAAACGCTAACTGCGTAATTGGATTGGCTCCGGCTTCAGCAATGTGATAACCAGAAATTGATACGGAATAGAAATTTCTAACATTGTTCGTAATAAAATATTCCTGAACATCACCCATTAATCGCAATGCAAATTCAGTAGAGAAAATGCAGGTGTTTTGGGCTTGGTCTTCTTTTAAGATATCTGCTTGAACAGTTCCGCGGACTTGCGAAAGCGTCTTAATCTTAATTTCATTGTAAACCTCTGTCGGCAATACCAAATCACCTGTAACCCCAAGAAGCATTAATCCAAGGCCATTGTTTCCTGCAGGAAGTTCGCCTTGATATTTCGGGCGTTCGATACCTTTTTGATCATAGATTGCTTTTATTTTCTGCTCAACAACCGACTCCAGGCCGTTAGCTTTTATGTAATATTCGCATTGTTGATCAATTGCCGCATTCATAAAAAATCCGAGCAACATCGGCGCCGGCCCGTTTATCGTCATACTTACCGAGGTCAGCGCATGAACAAGATCGAACCCCGAATACAATTTTTTGGCGTCGTCAAGGCAACAAATCGAAACTCCTGAATTTCCGATCTTTCCGTATATATCCGGACGAAAATGTGGATCATTTCCGTATAAAGTCACACTGTCAAACGCTGTTGAAAGCCTTTTTGCAGGCAGGCCGGCGCTTACATAATGAAATCGTTTGTTTGTACGTTCCGGTCCGCCTTCTCCGGCAAACATTCGAGATGGATCTTCACCTTCACGTTTAAACGGATACAATCCGGAAGTAAATGGAAATTCTCCCGGTACATTTTCCTGAAGGCACCAACGTAGAATATCGCCCCAAGCTTCGTATTTTGGGAGTGCTATTTTCGGAATTTGAGAATGCGACAGTGACGCTGTATGTGTTGCGATATTGATTTGCTTATCGCGGACTTTAAACGAGTAAACAGGATTTTTATACTTGCTCAGTTTTTCGCTCCACGTCAGGATTATTTCCCAATTGTAAGGATCAAGATCCATTTTCACGCGGTCGAACTCGCCGACAAGCAATTTGATGAACGGTGACTTTTCGTTTACTACTTCATTGTCTGCCAATTCCAATCCGACTTTTGACATTCCCGGTGTTTTGCCCGATACGCTTTCAATCGTTTTGTAGATTCCATATAATTTCTGTGCGACCTGTTGTTGTGTCAGAGCTGTTGCATCGTATTTCCGGTTGTTCTCCGATATTTCAGATAAGTATCTGGTTCTGCTTGGCGGGATCACGAAGATTTTCTCGCTCATCTCGCGTGTTATCTCGAAGGTACTTTCCAATCCTGATTCTGTCTTTTCATGGATTTTGTCCATGATCGCTTTGTAAAGCGTATTCATTCCCGGATCGTTGAATTGGGAGGCGATTGTTCCGAAGACAGGCAACGTATCTAGGTCGGCCTCCCAAAGCTGATGGTTTCGCTGATACTGTTTTTTCACGTCACGAAGCGCATCAAGCGAACCGCGTTTGTCGAATTTGTTGATTGCAACAAGATCGGCGAAATCAAGCATGTCGATTTTTTCGAGTTGTGTCGCAGCTCCAAATTCAGGAGTCATCACATAAAGCGAAACGTCGGAATGATCCATGATCTCGGTGTCAGACTGACCAATTCCCGAAGTTTCAAGGATGATCAAATCATAATTTGCGGCTTTAATAACTTGAATGGCATCAGCAACGTATTTTGACAAAGCCAAGTTCGATTGCCGAGTTGCAAGGGAACGCATATAAACACGCGGGTTGTTGATTGCGTTCATTCGGATCCGGTCGCCAAGAAGGGCGCCGCCCGTTTTTCTTTTCGAAGGATCCACAGAAATCAATCCGATGGATTTCTCCGGAAAATCGATCAAAAATCGGCGTACCAACTCATCAACAAGCGATGATTTTCCCGCGCCGCCCGTTCCTGTAATTCCTAAAACCGGAGTTCGGCTTCCCGATATCTTAGATTTGATCGCATCAAGGGTTTCGCGCGCAACTTCCGGAAAGTTCTCTGCTGAAGAAATTATCCTCGCTATTGCAGATGCATTTTTATCATCGAGATGTTTAAGTTCACCATTAAGCTTATCGCCGATCGGATAATCGGATTGTTGAACAAGATCGTTGATCATTCCTTGTAATCCGAGGGAACGGCCATCGTCAGGTGAATAGATTCGAGTGATTCCGTATGCTTGCAATTCAGCGATTTCAGACGGAAGGATCACGCCGCCGCCGCCGCCGAAAATTTTAATATGGCCGGCTCCTTTTTCTTTGAGAAGGTCGTACATGTATTTGAAATATTCGATATGGCCACCTTGGTAAGACGTCAGTGCGATTGCATTTGCATCTTCCTGGATCGCAGTGTTCACGACTTCCTCAACACTGCGGTCGTGGCCGAGATGGATAACTTCGACGCCCGTAGATTGGATGATACGGCGCATTATGTTTATCGCGGCATCATGCCCGTCGAAAAGCGACGCCGCCGTTACGATTCTTACTTTATTTACAGGAATATATGGTTTTACTTGCTCCATTGTAGGTTTGGGTGATTTTAAAGCGTGCAATTTACGGAATTAATAAAAATCTCCATCGTTTGCGCGCGGATTTTAAGATATCCGGTTGTGATTTGACGTGGAGTTCCTAGCCCCGATTGAAGCGGCATCCTTTTTTAAAATGAAGATTCACGTTGAAAATCGAGAATGCCGAATATTTTAAAAAAGATACAGCGGAAACCGGGACCAGCTCCTGAAAAAACAACACTTTGTTAAAACACATTTTTTAGCGGTATGCTATTTGTTATCTTTGAAAATCTCAACAAAATATGATGAAGAAGATATTCCTACTATTGCTTTTAGTTTCATTCGCAGGAAACGCGCAAATAAAAGACCTAATTAAAAAGGCGAAAGAAAAAATACCAACCGCTACTACAAATGGCGTTGATATTGGCGCCGGATTAAAAGAAGCACTTAACAAAGGAATTGAAAAGCAGGTGACGAAACTGACCGCCGCTGATGGATTCTACAAAAACGAAGCAGTCAAAATTTTACTTCCAGACGAGCTTCAGAAAGTTGACAAAGCCCTTCGAAAAATAGGACTTTCAAGTTTGGCTGACGACGGAATCAGATCGTTGAACCGTGCTGCCGAAGATGCAGTAAAGGAAGCGACTCCGGTTTTTGTGTCGGCTGTGAAGAGCATGACAATATCGGATGCAAAGTCGATTTTGATGGGAAATGACAATGCAGCGACAACATATCTTCAAAAAACCACTACCACCGAACTGTATTCGAAATTCAGCCCGGTTGTAAAAGAATCAATTGGTAAAGTGGGCGCCGACAAAGTTTGGGCGTCGATAATCACGAAGTATAACGGACTTCCGCTTGTGACCAAGGTCAACCCCGACATTAACGATCACGTTACGAAAAAAGCGCTTGAAGGTGTTTATAAGATGATCGCTGTTGAGGAAGTTTCGATCCGGAACAACCTTGACTCGAGAAGCTCTGAACTATTAAAGAAAGTTTTTGCACTGCAGGATAAAAAATAAAACCACAGAATTATGAAAAAAGTACTATTGCTCAGTTCGTTTTTAATGCTTTTCGGCTGTGCCGAACTGCAGCAGATTGCAAGTCAATATCCCCAACTTGAAGGCGCGATGGGCAATGCCGATATTGCGGCAGGACTAAAGGAAGCTCTCAACAAAGGAATTGACGAGGAAGTGACCAAACTCACGAAAACAGACGGATTTTACAAAAATGCAGCAGTAAAAATTCTGCTTCCGGAAGAGTTGCAGAAAGTCGATAAGACGCTTCGCAACCTTGGAATGGGAAGCCTTGCCGATGAAGGATTGAAAGTACTGAACCGCGCTGCTGAAGATGCGGTAAAAGAGGCAACTCCGATTTTTGTTGACGCTGTGAAAAGAATGACTTTTACCGATGCTAAAAATATTTTGATGGGAAATGATACTTCAGCGACGCTTTATTTGCAAAATTCGACTTCAACTGCATTGTATACAAAATTTAATCCTGTTGTAAAAACATCATTGGGAAAAGTGGGCGCCGACAAAGTTTGGGCGAACATCATCAGCAAGTATAATTCGATTCCGGCTGTGACCAAAGTCAACCCTGACCTTTCGGATTACGTCACTGATAAAGCAATGGAAGGTGTTTTTAAAATGGTAGCCGTTGAAGAGAAAGACATCCGAAACAACCTTGCGGCAAGAACATCGGACCTGTTGAAACGAGTGTTCGCACTTCAGGACAACAAGTAAGAATTACCTTCGTAATAGTCTAAAAAACAATAACATATATATAACAAAGCATTAACATGCAATCTTTGAAAATTGTCCGACCTTTGGAATGAGATTAATGGTTTTCTCAATTGGTTAGGGTTAGTTATTAATGAATGTGCCGGTACTTTTTAAGTGCCGGCATTTTTTATTCGATGCGTTCGTGGAGCTTTTTGAAGTATGAGAATGCTTTGAGAATGCGGCTTCCGTACCAGGAGAACATCTCGCCGTCTACGAAGACGGTCTTCGCGTGATGTGTGAATCGGCCGATCTCAAATGCATCTTCTTCCTTGAAAGGATATGGTTCGGATGACAAAAATATCAATTCCGGATCGCCTTGAATTTTCATTTTCTGAATAATAACTTCCGGATAACGCCCGCGGCTTTCATAAATGTTTGTAAAGCGGTTGAGCTTGAGCATTTCATTGATAAAGTTATCGGCTCCCGCGACCATGTATGGATCTTTCCAAATAAAATAGGCGGCTTTTATAACAGGTTTGTCTTTTATGAAATGTTCGAAGTCAGAAAGTGCGAATTGGATTTTGTCGATCCATTTCTGTGATTCGGTGCGGCAGTTGAAAAGCATCCCGAAGTCGGATATCATTTTTAGGTTGTCTTCTAATGTGATGATGTTGGTTACCCAAACGGGAGCTATTTTGCGAAGCTCTTCAACAATCTCTTCAGTGTTTTCCTCTTTGTTAGCGATTATGATGTCGGGTTGCAGAAGGCGAATCTTTTCATAATGCACTTTTTTGGTTCCGCCGATGATCTTCTTAGTTGATTTGAAGTGGTACGGATGGACGCAAAATTTTGTGATCCCGATAATTTTTCCTTCGAGTCCCAGGTCGTAGAGCAGTTCCGTGATTGAAGGCACTATGGAAATGATCCGCTTGGGTGCGGAATAAAAAGTGTGGCTGATGCCGAGTTGGTCTTTAAGTGTCATTGCTTTATGGCTACGGATGCACAGATTTTTCTCTTGCTACGAATTCAGAAATCAATTAATTAGTGAATTGGTGGCTAAGGAATTATGATTTCAGGATCAACTGCATTTCTTTTTGAATCTTCTTTGCTTCTTCACGTGCTTGTTCAGCGAAGTCGGTTCCCGATGATGCGTAGATGATTTGTCGCGATGAGTTTATCAATAATCCGACGTTATCCGATATTCCGTACTTGCAAACTTCGGAAAGACTTCCGCCCTGGGCGCCGACTCCGGGAACGAGAAGGAAACTGTTGGGGACGATCTTGCGGATTTCCGTAAAATATTCAGCTTTTGTGGCGCCCACGACGTACATCAGGTTTTGTGCGTTCTTCCATGTTCTGGATGTTTCGATTACGGTTTTATACAATTCTTTTCCGTCCGCGGATTTTGTTTGGAAATCGCATGCGCCTTCGTTTGAGGTCAGTGCCAAAAGTATTGTGATCTTGTCTTCAAATGCCAGAAATGGCTCAACGGAATCCCTTCCCATATAAGGTGCAACGGTAACCGAATCAAATTCCAGGTCTTCAAAAAAAGCTTTGGCGTACATGAAAGATGTATTTCCGATGTCGCCGCGTTTTGCATCGGCAATCGTAAAAATGTCAGGGTGCTTTTCGTTGATGTACTGAATTGTTTTTTGAAGCGACTGCCAGCCTTTTATTCCGTGCGCCTCGTAAAAAGCAATATTTGGTTTAAAGGCCACGGCGAGATCTTGGGTTGCGTCGACTATTGCTTTGTTGAATTCAAAGATCGGGTCGTCTGTTTCGAGAAGGTGTTTCGGGATTTTTTGAAGATCCACGTCGAGTCCGATGCAGAGGAACGAGTTCTTTTTGTGGATCTCGTGGGTTAGTTGTTGCGTGGTCAATGTTTAAATTTTAGTCGTTAGTACAAAAATAGAATTTTAATTCCACAGAGGCTCACAAAGGTAGCACAGAGAAACGCGAAGCGAAAATCTTCAAGGTTAACAATATCGTGACGAGAATGCCTTAGCCCCGATGGCAACGAAAACCCTTTTGATCCGCTTCTTTAGCGGGCGAAAGGTTGCAGTGGACAGCGGGATTAGCTTCAAATAAAAAAAAACCACACTTTGCAGCATGGTTCTTTTGAATTTTGACTTCCGACACCTTAAAACACTTCGCTCGCTTCCTTCAGTTTCTCCATATTGTTTACCAGTTGGAGTTCATCAACAAGTTTTTGGATCTTGCCGTTCATAACGCCGTCCATATCGAAAACGTCCATTCCGATCCTGTGGTCGGTAACACGTCCCTGTGCATAATTGTAAGTTCGGATTTTCGCAGAACGGTCGCCCGAGCTAACCTGCGATGTGCGTTTCTTTGCATCTTCTTCTTGCTTTTTCGCCAATTCCTGCTCGTATAAACGCGAACGAAGAACTGTTAAAGCCTTGTCTTTATTTTTGTGCTGTGATTTCTGATCCTGGCATTGCGCGACCAATCCGGTTGGGACGTGCGTCAGACGAACGGCCGATTTTGTCGTATTGACCGATTGTCCGCCTGGTCCCGACGAACAGAAGAAATCAACACGTACATCGTTCATGTCGATTTGTACGTCAAATTCTTCAGCTTCAGGCAAAACCATTACAGTCGCAGCCGATGTATGGACGCGACCCTGAGTTTCCGTTTGCGGAACACGCTGGACGCGGTGAACGCCTGCTTCAAATTTCAACGTTCCGTAGACATCTTCGCCTGTGACTTCAAAAATCACCTCCTTAAAACCGCCTGAAGTTCCTTCGTTCATATCGACGACTGATGTTCTCCAGCCGCGGCTTTCGCAATATTTCGTGTACATTCGAAAAAGATCTCCCGCAAAAATCGATGCTTCATCGCCACCTGTTCCGGCGCGGATCTCAACCATTACGTTCTTGGCGTCTTCCGGATCTTTCGGGATCAGCATGAATTTGATTTCCTCTTCGAGTTCGGGAAGCCGCTGTTTTGCCTCTTCAAGCTGCATTTTAGCCATATCGACCATTTCTGCATCGCTACCATCGGAAATGATTTCATTTGCTTCTTCGATGTTGGCCACCAATGAAACATATTCGTCCCGTTTTCCGGCAAGCGCTTTCAGGTCTTTGTATTCTTTATTTAGCTGTACGTAACGCTTTTGATCGGCAATAATATCCGGCTGGATAATCAAGTCCGAAATTTCGTCGAAGCGCTGCTTAACTATCTGTAATCTGTCTAGCATTTTGTGTTTTCCCTTTAATGGTGTGCAAAATTACGAAAAATTGTTCAGAGTCAATAATGTCTGCTGTGTCGTAAATTTGTTAATTTTGAACAAGTGGCGAAGAGCGTGCCGTTAACTAAAAATGTATTCCTATGATAAACAAAAAGTTGATTCTTGCCGTGCTGCTTGTTGGCGGCCTTTTCATGTCATGTAAAAAAGAAGACACAAAAACGGAGGAAACTGCCGAAAAACAGGCGCCTCTTCAGAAAGCTGAATGGCTGCTTGGACGTTGGGAAAACAACAGCAAAGCCGGTAATTTATCGGAAATATGGATAAAGGCCAATGATTCTGTTTATCATGGCGAAGCTTATTTCGTTGTGGGAATCGATACTGTCTTTGCCGAAACGGTCGAGCTGGCAGCTTCCGCAAACAAACTGACGTACACTGTAAGTGTTCCAGGTCAAAATGAAGAGAAGCCGGTTGCGTTTAGTTCAACAAAGGTTGATGCTGGACAGATGGTATTTGAAAATCCTAATCATGAATATCCGAGTAAAATCATGTACAGGTTCGTAAAACCCGACAGTCTCATTGCTGAAATTTGGGGTACTAAAAAAGGAGCACCAAAATCTGAAAAATTCCTGCTCAAAAAGGTAAAATAAACCTTCACGTAACATCTTCTTAAACCTGCTTTTTATCGAGCGGGTTTTTTTATGCTTTCAATTTTTTGAGTTTCAATAAGTTAAAAAATATTATCAATAATAATTCTAAATAAGGTTGTTTTATCTAATACGTTTTTTACTTTTGCATCAGAAATAACCGTTATTTATATTTAATCCAAATAAACAAAGATGAACCGCTCTTTCCTTTTCCTTCTGTTTTTATTGATTACAAGTGTCACATTTTCTCAGGAAGCTTTAGTTTCTGATATTAATATTTCCGAAAGGACTAATACCGAACAAGATACTGTCAGGAATAAAAAAGGAGAAGTTCTGCAAGAGGTCATCATCACGTCTGATCAGCAAAAGACTCCTGTAACAGTAGGAAAAGCAGGGATTGCGCCAATGGATCTTCCACAAAGTTCAGCCGTAATTAACCAGGCGACACTTGAAAATCAACAAGTACAATCGATGACCGACGTCCTCAAAAATACCAACGGCGTATATATAATGGGAACAACAGGCGGCTACCAGGAAGAAATTGCCTCACGAGGTTCTTCTTTAGCAAGTTCAAATACTTTTAAGAATGGCGTACGTTATTTTAACGGAATGGCAACCGAGCTCAGCGGAATCGAAAAAGTAGAATTTCTTAAAGGAAGTGCTGCAATTTTGTTTGGGAACGTATCGGCGGGCGGAGTTTTGAACCTTGTGACCAAAAAACCAAAATTCGGTTTTGGAGGCGAAGCCGGACTGCGAATCGGAAGTTTCAATACCATTAAACCAACACTGGATCTTTACGGAAGCGTCAACAAGAAACAGACTATGGCTTTCCGAATCAATGGTTCTTATGAAAAAGCTGACAGTTTCCGTGACTATGTCGAATCCGAAAGATATTATGTGAATCCATCGTTCCTGATCCAGTTCACTCCAAAAACTCAATTATTGATCGAAGGTGATTATTTGAACGATCATCGCACGCCTGATTTCGGAGCCGGAGTCGTTCAATATGAAATTGTAGAACTGCCACGCAGCCGCTTTCTTGGAGTGACTTTCGGATATTTCGACTCACAACAGGTTTCGACAACGGCAACTTTGACGCACGAACTTTCAGATAAATGGAACTTGTCATTTATCAACGCTTTCAGATATTACGAAACAGAATTGTTCAGCAATACGCGTCCGAACGCGGGCGGATTAATAACGGCCGAAGGCGAATGGAACCGCAGCTTGCAACGTAGCCAGGTACACGATAATTACTTCCTTCAACAGATAGATTTAAAAGGAAAGTTCAACACGGGGAAAGTCGGACACCAATTTCTGGCTGGAATTGATTGGGAAAAATACCAGACGAATACCACAGCATTTTACAACGCGCCATACGGATCGATCAACATCTTTGAACCTTATAACCCTGCGGTTGAAGAACCTGAATATGGCGAACTTAACGAAAACACGCTTACGCGGACATCTGTTGCCCGAACCGGAATTTATGTACAGGATCTGATCAGCTTTTCGAAGTACATTAAGTTGTTGGCAGGAATCCGTTATACGTATCAGGATACAGAGACTGACGTATTTAAATATGAGCCTGTACCCGATCCGGATCCTTCAAATCCGGTTGCTCAAACCGCACCAACCAACAATTATGACGACGCCTTTTCACCACGGGTTGGCTTGATCATCCAGCCTTCCGCCAATCATTCAATCTTCACTACGTATTCGAACTCATTTGTAACAAATACGGGAACTGACATTAATGGAAACGCATTGGAACCATCGGTTATCGACCAATACGAAATAGGCGTAAAAAATAAGTTTTTTAAAGACCGGCTTCACGCAAACGTGACGGTTTACCAGATAACGAACAGCAATCTTGCGCAGACATCACTTGCAAATGGCAACACCAATTCAGCTATCAGAGAACTGGCTGGAAAAACAAGAAGCCAGGGAGTCGAGCTTGATATCGTCGCCAATCCGATCGAAGGCCTTTCGGTTCTTGCAGGATACAGCTTCAACGAAACTAAATATCTTGAAAGTAATACGTATATTGTCGGCAGCCAATTGCGTTACAACCCGAAACATACAGCAAACCTGAATGCGAATTACCGAATTTATACCGGTAAGCTCAAAGGTTTAATGTTTGGATTAATCAATACCTATTTCGGTGACCGATACGCCGGACGTTCAACGACAGAAGCAAATCCGGGCTATAAACTTGTTCCGCTTGAAGGCTATTTCCAGGTTGATGCCACAATGGGATATACTTTCAAAAAATGGACAGTTCGTACGAAATTGAGCAATATCTTCAACGAGCTCAACTACAATATCCACGACGATAACAGTTTAAACCCAATTGCTCCGCGTAATTATTCCGTATCTTTAAACTACAACTTCTAATATGAAACAGGAAAAAATCAGAAACTTACACCGCGACCTTGGATACTTTTACCTCGGACTCATAATATCTTTCGCGTTCTCGGGAATTTTGATGAACCACAGGGAAATGTGGCATCCTGAAAAATACACTGTTGGGACCAAAGCGATTCATGCCGACTTGCCTGCGGAAGATCAAATCACAGATAAATATGCAGAAAAACTTGTGAAAGAACTTGGCATCAAGGATAAATTTCGACGCCAAAACATCAAAAAAGGTACTTTTCGGATTTCACTCGAAAATCATGATGTGGAAATCGATGTCAAAACCGGAGAAGGTGAAATCGTAGCCTTCAACAAGACTCCGATGATCAGCCAGATGATGAAACTACACAAAAGTACTTCAAATTGGTGGATTTATTACTCAGATATCTTCGGTTTATCATTGATCACAATTGCTGTTACCGGCGCCATCATGATCAAATACGGAAAGTTCACCTTTAAAGAACGTGGCTGGAAATTAGCGCTCGCCGGACTGTTATTTCCGCTGTTGTTCCTGTTTTTACTCGCTTGATTTAAGTTCGCTTCGGCGGACTTTTTTTTTGTAGCTGTTCCGGCTCTGCGCTATTATCTTTTCCGTGCTAAAGAAGCACGAAAAAGGATAGCCGCTTCGATCCGGGCTAGTTCTAGTACAGTGTTCAGTCTTGAGTCTTCAGTATTCAGTCTTCAGTCTTCAGTCAAGGTATTCAGTGGGGACTTTTGACTTTCGACCTTCCACTTGATTTATGTTAAAATAAAAACAATATCCGGAGTAAAACTTCCGTTAATAATGTATATCCGGATTATTAACCTAAATAACTCGTCATGGCTGAACTGAATGCAGGTAACCAAAGCGGAACCTCGAAATCAAGAAAAATAAGAAGTACAAAACTGAATTCAAAGGTAGATTTGACAGCAATGGTCGATTTAGCCTTTTTGCTGATTACGTTTTTCATGCTCACCACCACGTTGGGGAAAGAGAATTCGATGCAATTGGTCGTTCCTGATTCTAAAGGCGCACCAATGCCAGTTGATGAGAACCGGACGATGACAATCCAAATTGATGATAATAATAAGGCGAAATGCTTTATGGGCAAACAATCAGCCACTCCGAATGAACTGACTCTTGGAACGAGGGAACTGCGTGATGAACTGGCCCGCCGCAAAAAAGAGGTCCTCGCCTATTCAACTTCACATGGCAAACCGGAACAAGGCCTGATCGTATTGATCAAGCCCGGGAAAGAATCCAACTATGGAAATCTTGTGGACGTATTGGATGAAATGGCGATTTCCCGTATTAGCAGCTATACTATTGTTGATACTGACAAAAAGGAAACGGCACTTTTGGAAAAATAAAATATATAAAAAAGAACCCGTCGATTGACGGGTTTCTTTTTTATAAATATGATAGCAATACTAGTGGAATCCCAATAAAGAACAACAGTGCCAAAAGTCCCGTTATATCGTTCCAGAAATGCTTTTCGAGTTCTTGCAATGAATATTTTTTTCCGAAGAAAGCGCGGCGCGCCAGACTACCAACACGTCTTACACTAAAATCGAACAAGCTCCTAAATATTTGGTGGAGCATAAATTACATCTGTTTTACCGGAATATTCTGCAATATCTCCAATACAAACTTCCAATATTTCTGAGCTGATGAAATGCTTGCGCGTTCATCGGGGGAATGCGCTCCGTGGATCGTTGGCCCGAAAGAAATCATGTCCATATCTGGATAATTCGTGCCTAAGATCCCGCATTCCAAGCCTGCGTGACAAGCCACAACTTTGGGCTTTACGTTATTTTGCTTTTCATAAATAGCAACAAGAACATCGAGAATCTCAGAATTTACATTGGGCGTCCAACCTGGGTAAGATCCTGAAAAAGTCACTTCGCAACCTGTCAATTCAAATGCAGAGCGCAACGCATTGGCCAAATCCATTTTTGACGATTCAACCGATGATCTCGTAAGGCAACCGATAGTGATTTCGCCTTCTTTTATGATCACGCGTGCAATATTGTTCGATGTTTCAACAAGATCCGCCATGTCGGCGCTCATTCGGTAGACGCCATTGTGCGCTGCGTAGATTGCACGAAGAATACCTTCCTGAACACCAAGATCCATCACTTTTTTCGGCATGTCCGATTTCGTGATCTCTATTGTAAGATTTGGTTCTGTGGTTTTGTATTCCGCTTTTATGTCACCAATCAATTCCTGCATATCGAATATGTATGCTTCATCATACATTGCAGCAATAATGACCTTTGCGGAACTTTCTCGCGGGATTGCATTTCTAAGGCTTCCGCCGTTTAATTCGGAAATCTGCAATCCGAAGTTTTCAAAGCCATCAAACAGCAATCGGTTCATGATCTTGTTGGCGTTTCCAAGTCCTTTATGGATATCCATCCCCGAATGTCCGCCTTTTAAACCTTTAACGGTTATTTTATAACCAACAGAATCCTCCATTGTGGCTTCTTCGTTATAGCTCCTTACGGCAGTGACGTCTATTCCGCCTGCGCATCCAATATCAATTTCATCGTCTTCTTCGGTATCGAGATTCAGTAAAATCTCACCTTGCAGGATTCCGCCCTTCAGGTTCAAAGCACCTGTCATTCCCGTTTCTTCGTCAATTGTAAACAATGCTTCGATTGCTGGATGCGGAATATCAGTCGATTCCAGGATTGCCATGATTGTTGCAACTCCAACCCCGTTATCTGCCCCAAGTGTTGTTCCGCGGGCACGAACCCAGTCACCGTCGACATACATATCAATACCTTGAGTTTCAAAATCGAATACAGTTTCGTTATTTTTTTGATGAACCATATCAAGATGTCCTTGCATCACGATTGCTTTTCGGTTCTCCATCCCTGGAGTTGCGGGTTTTCGGATAATCACATTGCGGATCTCATCTTCGAAAGTTTCGAGTTTAAGATTCTTGCCAAAGTTCGTCATGAACTCGATTACACGTTCTTCTTTTTTTGACGGACGCGGCACCGCATTCAGGTCGGCGAATTTATTCCAAAGTGCTTTAGGTTCGAGGTTGCGTATTTCGTTGCTCATTAGTTGTATCAATTAGATTGGTGTAAAGTTACGAACTTTCAAATTGCTAAATTTTGCTAAAGCTTGTCGCATTCCCTTTTGCGGTGCTTATATTTACAGGAAAAATTTCGCTTGCATCTTAAAAATAAATTCATCCTTCCGATATTACTTGTTGTGCAAATAATTACGCTCAATATAATTTCATTGTTTCCTGAATTTGTCGAAAAACATTATAGCAACGGAATTTACCCGTACATCTCCCATTTCTCACGCACAATCACAGGTTGGATCCCATTTTCTATTGGCGATGTTTTATACTTTATAACCGGATTCTTCATAATTCGGTGGTTCTATAGAAAGAGAGGAACATGGAAACTGCAGTGGAAAGATCACCTCCTGCGGATTATCAGCTGTTTTTCGATCTTCTACTTTTTGTTCAATTTATTATGGGCCGGAAATTATCATCGCGTGAAACTGTATAATAAAATGCAGATGGAATCTGAATATACTGACGCCGAGCTGCTTGATTTTACCAAAAGGATCATTGGCAAAACAAACGAAATCCATCTTACAATAGCAAAAAACGATCGCGCAAAAATTGTGATGCCGTATTCTCGTGAGGAGATCTTCAATATGAGTTTGAAGGGTTATGATAATTTGGCGGCAAAATATCCATATTTTAAGTATGAAAATGCGAGCGTTAAAAAGTCAATTATCAGTTTGCCGTTGACATACATGGGATTTGGCGGCTACTTGAATCCGTTTACCAATGAGTCGCAGGTCAATGACATGCTGCCGATGTATACGATCCCGACTACTACGGCACATGAAATGGCGCATCAAATCGGATATGCTTCTGAAAGCGAAGCCAATTTTGTAGGATATTTGGCTGCGATCAACAATGATGATTTATATATCCAATATTCGGGCTATGCGCTTGCGACACGGTATTGCCTTGGCATAATGGAAGTCCGCAATGAGGAACTTTGCAAGCAGCTTCTTGCCACTGTTAATCCGGGAATACGGGAAAACTTCCGCGAAAGCCGTGACTTTTGGGAAAAGTATGAAACTTTTATTGAAAAGGGTTTCAAAGTTTTTTACGATAATTTTTTAAAGATAAACCAGCAAAAAGACGGTTTGGATAGTTACAGCAGGTTTGTTGATTTAATGGTTAATTATTATAAGACCAATCCGGTATAACTATACTTCATCTGTCGTAAACGCAGTAAAACTCTTCTTTTTATACGGTCGGATGATGAGTCGGCCTTCGCGGTCAAATTTGATATAATTGTATACCCAATTCATGAAAACAACTGCTTTGTTCTTGAATCCGATCAAGGAGAACAAGTGAACAAACATCCAGACAACCCAGGCAAAGAACCCGCTGAAATGGCCGCTTGGCAGATCGACGACTGCTTTATTACGGCCTATTGTTGCCATTGAACCTTTGTCATTGTACTCAAACGGTTCCATAATTCTGCCTTCCAGCAACCTTCCGAAATTTTCAGCAAGATGTTTTCCCTGTTGCATCGCGGGTTGCGCCATCATCGGATGTCCTTGCGGATATTTGGGCGATTCCATTTGGGCAATATCACCGATTGCAAATACATTGTTGTATCCAGCCACCTGATTAAATTCATTCACCCGAAGACGTTCGACATTTTTGACGATTGAAGAAGCCTGGATTCCGTTGACCATTGCTCCCATTACGCCTGCTGTCCAAATCACAGTTGCAGATGGAATCATAAGTCCGGTGTTGGTTGAAATGTACCGACCGTCGTACCCCGTGACCCGAATGTTTTTCATGATGTTGACACCAAGATCCTTGAGGAATTCCTCGGCATGACGAGACGATTTCTCGCTCATCGTGTTCAATATTTTATCACCGCTTTGAATCAGGTTGATCTGCATGCAGTTGATTTCGAGATCAGGGTAATCTTTTTGAAGAATTCCGCGTTTCATTTCAGCAAGAGCGCCGGCAAGTTCGACTCCCGTTGGGCCACCGCCTACGAGGCAGAAGTTCATCAGGTAATTTCGTTCTTCGGGATCTTTTGTAAGAACGGCCTGTTCGAAATTCTCCAGAATAAGGCTTCGGATATTTAGCGATTGTGAGATTGTTTTCATCGACATGCTGTTGCGTCCGATCTCTGTATTTCCGAAGAAGTTTGTTTTGGATCCGGTTGCGATAACGAGATAATCGTAGTCAAGATCGCCAATATCGGCTATAATTTTATTGTTTTGGGTGTCGACTTCACTCACGCGCGCCATGCGGAAGTAGAAATTCTTATAGTTCTGGATGATTTTCCGTATTGGGTAAGCTATTGAGCCTGCTTCGAGTCCGCCTGTTGCCACCTGATAAAGTAAAGGCTGAAAATTATGATAATTGTGTTTGTCGATCAGTACGACCTGTGCTTTCAGTTTACAAAGTTTTCTGGCAAGTGCGATACCGGCAAATCCGGCTCCTATTATTGCGATTCGAGGAAATGATGACTTTGGGATGTTCATGTATGTGGGTTCAGGGTTCAGGGTGCAAGGTGCAGGGTTAGGTAGTTTAAAGTTACGGTCTAGAAATAAAGTTAAGGAAAATTGAGGAAATTTGAAATTAAACAATTGAGCAATTGAATAATTAAACAATTTAGTGACTACTAACATTCTTGCTAGTTATTGTTATTGACATTGATATTGATATTGATATTGATATTGTACTTGATATTGAATTGCAGCTACTGCCTACTGTGACTGAAGACTGATGACTGAAAAAACTGTGACTGAAGACTGATGACTGCGTATTCTCCAAGGTAGAAGGTGCATCAAAAATAGCCCCGGTTGCAGCGGCATCCTTTTGCGGTGTGATGCTGAGCTTGCGAAGAATCACAGCAAAAGATAGAGCGAAAAACGGGACACGGCATCATGGCAACCACAAAGCTTCTGCTCCTGAAAAATCCAACAAGAATAGGTTCGGAATAATTGTTACCTTGTAACAAAATTCGATTAAACGTACTAATGCCCTTATGAGTGAGACTTTAGAGCAGTCGTTCGTGCAGCAGCTTAAGCAGAACCAGAACATCATCCACAAGATCTGTAGGTTATATACTTCGGGTGAAGATGCGCACAAAGATCTGTTTCAGGAGATCACGATCCAACTTTGGAAGGCGTACCCTAAGTTCAGGGGCGATTCGAAATTTTCTACATGGGCTTACCGCGTAGCCTTGAACACAGCTATTACGCTTTACCGCAAAAGTACGAGAATGATTTCGACGTCCGAATATGATTCGGCGCGGCATTTCATCAAACAGGAAGATTACAATTACGAGGAAGAGGAACAGATCAAGCTGATGTATCAGGCGGTTTACCAGCTAAATGATATTGAAAAAGCGCTTGTGTTTATGTATCTCGAAGATAAGGATTACGCCGAGATCTCGGAAACCCTCGGTATCAGCGAGGTCAATGCAAGGGTAAAAATGAACAGAATCAAGGGGAAACTCAAAAAAATATTAAATCCGTAGGATTATGGAAGAGCTGGATTTACTGAAAAAAGACTGGAAAAGGAATGAAAATACCTTTGACCAGGTGTCGGAAAAGGATATCTACCTGATGTTACACAGGAAATCGTCATCTATTGTGAAATGGATTTTGATCATCAGCATATTAGAGCTATTGCTATGGACTATCATAAGCTTGTTAGGGAATGCCGACGAATACCTGAATAGAATTCAAAATGACAGTATTGTATTTTGTTTCAGAGCTTTTAATTATTTCCATTATGGCGTTATCATTTGCCTGATCTACTTGTTTTACAGGAACTACCAGCGAATTTCGACTACCGCTTCAACACGCGAACTGATGAAGAACATACTTCAAACACGCAAAACGGTGCAATTTTATGTATGGTATAATTTGGCGATGATGGCGATAAGCCTGGTTTTAGGATTTATCGCCAATATCATGTACAACCCTGAAATCCACGATTTGGTCGAAAAGAGCAACGGCAACTCCCAATTTATGATTGGGATATTTATTGGGCTTACATTATCTGTTCTTGTGATTGTTGGGCTCTTCTGGCTTTTATACCGGGTATTATATGGCGTATTGTTACGGAAACTTTTAGCCAACTACAAGGAACTGAAGAAAATTGACCTGTAATTAATATTCCCAGCGACGGGTTTTATCAAGTTCTATCTGGAGTGCTTTTTCTTCGGCTGGAATTACCTTTAGAAACGACGGATGCTGCTCGATGGCAAACTCCACTTTTTCGACGATCTGCTCAATTGTGTCGTTTTCATAATCAATATCAAGTGGCTCTTTTATTATGAACGACTGCAGGATGCCTTTTTTCTTAAGTCGGAGTCCTTTTTTATCAAACGAGCGCCTAAATCCGTCGATTACAATCGGAATTACGATTGGACGATGCTGTTTGATAATGTGTGCAGTTCCTTTTCTGACAGGCTTAAAAGACTTCGTTGTACCTTGCGGAAATGTGATCACCCAGCCATCGTCGAGTGCGACTTTGATATTTTCGGTATCGTTCAGGTTAACTTCACGTTTGACGTCTTTCCCTTTATCACGCCAGGTGCGTTCCACTGTTATGGCCCCAACGTATGCAAAAACTTTAGGCAGGAAGCCTTCTGTCATCGTTTCCTTGGCGGCGACATAGTAGATATTGAGTTTTGGATCCCATAGATATCCGATGTTTTTGATGCTGTCGACGCGCCCGGCAAGGCTGGCATTGAACACGTGGTACATCGCGGCAACATCGGCGAAGTAAGTTTGGTGGTTTGCAATGAATAAAACATTTGTAGGCGGAAGGTTTTTAATAATTTCCGACCCTTCGATCTGAAGTTCGTTGAAGCCGCGATAGCGCCTATGGCTGATTGCTCCAAAGATGCGGATC
The DNA here is from genome assembly GCA_036388535.1 of Flavobacterium sp. Lineage (GTDB taxonomy): Bacteria > Bacteroidota > Bacteroidia > Flavobacteriales > Flavobacteriaceae > Flavobacterium. The sequence goes on from DASVRQ010000018.1 coordinate 58,772, forward strand.
AGCCAGCGTTTGATGAATAAAATATGACCAAAAGGATTGCGTTTGAATAACCCCATTTTGTATTACTGTTTTTAAAAATGCCCCGTCAAAACTACAAAAAACGCCGCCTTTATAGCGCCTTTTGAAGCACTTCCTTTAACTCGCTTAGAATCATGGCAGTAGCACCCCATACATGATGCTCACCGATTTTAAAAGCGGGAACAAAGATTGATTTAGAGTAAGAGGTGTCCATTTGCTTGTCGACTATTATTCGGTCATCTAAAAATGATTCAAGTGGAAGCTCTACCATTCCGGCGACTTCAGCCGGATCTTCAATAAATTGTGGTTCGGTTAAAGTGTATCCAAGGAACGGAAAAACCATAAAGTTGCTTGGTGGAATATAAACTTCGGTAAATGCTTTTACTAACGTAATTGCTTCAGGCGGAATTCCAACTTCTTCATGTGTTTCGCGTAAAGCAGTATAGCCATAATCGGGATCGGATGATTCTACTTTTCCTCCGGGAAAGGCGATCTGGGACGAATGTACGCCGTTGTAGGTATTGCGTAAGATCAGTGCAAGATGAGCGCGGTTTTCTCGTGGATAAACCAGCATCAATACAGCAGCTTTACGCGGATTTAAAAGCGCATGATCAAGTTCAGCCATACGGGTTTTTCGCTCTGGCGGCGCCATTTTTAGGTGCGCATCTTCGCCTGGCAGCGATTCTTTTGCTACTTTTGGTATACAATTCAGAAACTCCTGGAAGTCCATAAATGGTGTTTACATAAATATAGTCCAGAATAAACATCGGGCAAAATCATTTAACCTATTTCTAATATCAAATGTACAGCAGGGAAGAAACACAGCGGCTTAAAAGGGAATTTTGGATTGCATTTTCAGAGAAATATCCGCGGAAGTGGCTTTTATATGATACGAAGATTAAAGATTTTTCTTTTAAATTTTACGTCGACAATAGAAAAGCGCAGGTGCTGATAGATATTGAGCACCGAAGCGAAGACAAAAGGATTGCCTATTTTGAAAAAATCGAAAGCTTAAGATCGATATTGGAAGAAAATTATATCAAGGACTTGGTTTTTGAGCGACACCACCATTTGGAAAATGGTAAAACCATCAGCCGGATTTGGGTCGAAAAATTGGATGTCAGCGTCAGCAACCGCAGTTATTGGGATGCGATATTTGACTTCTTCAATGAAAAGATGAGCGCGTTCGAAATATTCTTTTATGAGTTCCAGGATTACATCAGCGACTTGGAAATCAATTCTTAAATTTTGGGCGTGACCCTCGCTTCAGCCTCAGCAAAAGAAGAATGATCCCGATGCTCGGGTCGGGCTGTACGCAGTGCGTGGCACTTTGCTTCCATCCCTCACGCGATTGAGAGGAGACTTCTTAGATTTCTTATACTGCT
>DASVRQ010000019.1:0-2311 GCA_036388535.1 Flavobacterium sp.
AAAGCGGAAGCATCCATTGGAATACAAAAGCCTTTATCAAACAATGGTAATGGTAGTTTTATCCGCGCAGGATTCTGACGCACATATCAATAAGCTGGCGCCAGCATTGTTTGAGGCGTTTCCTGATATGACAGCTTTATCGAAGGCTAATACGGCCGACCTTTTACAGTATATATCCAAAGTTCGCGGCCACATGAAAAAGGCGGAATGGCTTCAGGATATAGCCCAAACAGTAAAAGAGGATAAAAATATTCCCGTGACGATGAAAGAGCTGGTGGCATTGAAAGGTGTCGGAAGGAAATCTGCCAACGTAATCATGCGGGAAGCCGGCGTTGAGCTCGAAGGTATTATGGTTGACTTGCACGTGGTGCGCGTCGCGACCAGACTCGGGATAACAAATGCCAAAGATGCCAATAAAATTGAACAGCAGTTGATGCAAAAGCTTCCTAAGAAGATATGGACCGAGGTAGGAAGCGCCCTCTCCTTTTTAGGACGTGAGACCTGCCGGCCAACTAATCCCAAACATAGTGAATGTGTTGTTAGTAAGTATTGCGCATATTGTCGTGAACACAATCCGCACAGTTGTGGATAAGGCACAAATACTAAAAAGCACCAACAAACAGATTATCTCATTTTCTGGTATGCGGAATATTCTGGCCAATTCCAGGAAAGTATATTCTTAGATTCATACCCTCTAATGAAGATCCTTCTACGATTTTCAATTTTGCGCGAATATTCTTCCGCAGACATATCCAATTCCTCAAATGGATACTTTACTTTCTGAATATTTTTGATTGCTATGATTTCTGCATCTGATTTATCGAGATACGGAAGTGATTTATCAGGGAAGGTTGCTAGATAAGCCAACTCTACGAAGGCTTTATCAGCATGCGAGAAATTATATCGGGCAATTACATTTTCCCAATTTATGGTTGAGCTTACAATCAGAACCACATAGAACGCGAATGCATTGCTGCGCAATAAATAGAATGTCGATTTCTTCTTTGAAACTTTGCGGTAAACGGTAAATAATCCAAACAGTGTTAGAAGCAGAAAAAGGCACAACCCTACTCTTTTATATGCAAGTGCGAAATGGTCGATATAGTGAAGGTTCCTGATAGCAACAGAAATCGTCAGCACGGCATTTTGTGCCAGCCAAATATAGCTTAGCTTTCGAAGTAGACTATTTCTGTTATAAAAATTGAGGTTGCCCCTAAAATAGAAAAGCACGATGATGATGGAGCACAGGATCGAGAGTAGCAACAAATAAGTTCCTTCGTGCACAAATTGTTTCAAATACGAACCGTTCCATTTAAAATTGAACCAAACCCAATAAATATCTAAAGTGTTAACAATTAGCAACGTAAGGTTGAGCGCAGCCAACAGGAAAATTCCCACCCTATGCTCATCTTTCAGTTGCATAATCCTAAAGCTCCGGTGATGTTGCTTCTTTGCGCGTTGCAGCTCATCCGTTGCATTTATATCGGCGGCAATTATGCTTCTGTTAGCAACCCGGAGGAATACCATATTGCTGAAAAATATTCCTACAAGAAAAGTAAAAAGGAGCAAAAAGTCCATATTTTCGAAAAACTGAACGAGGTATTTTCCCATAAAATCGGTTACTGTTGTTGCTACCCGGTCAAAAAACGGACTTGAACCTCGATAGATTGCCACAAAAAGATAATAATAAGGATCGGGATGATGTAAAGTCCTGCTTTTCGCAACTTTCTGGTTTTTGTGCCACCTATTCTGGCATCATTCCAGTAATTCAAAAATTTTCCTTGCGAACTGATTACATTAGAAAATGGCAAATTCACAACAGTTATGAGGGACTTTGCAGCAGGATATATCAGTGACCCTATAAACAGGAAAAATGCGATAAATTAATGATGATTACATATGGCGAGTAAATAAGTACGACAGAGCACGCAGTAATTATTAAACCTCCGGTTAAAGTTGTATGGCTTCTGTTTTTGAAATTTAGTTGCTTTGAAATTGCAAGCCAAAATAGAATTATCATTTCGAGAATAAAAACATTGAGACCAAAATTATGCTCATATAAGAGGACAGTAAAATTAGAGCAAAAATAAGTACAGTTGTGATTCGGATTTTGGCTGTCATTTAGGAAGGTTTCCCTTACAACGAACTACTTCGTTTTTTCGTATAATTTAATTTTGGGCGTGACCCTCGCTTCAGCCTCAGCAAAAGAAGAATGATCCCGATGCTCGGGTCGGGCTGTACGCAGTGCGTGGCACTTTGCTTCCATCCCTCACGCGATTGAGAGGAGACTTCTTAGATTTCTTATACTGCT
>DASVRQ010000020.1:0-28624 GCA_036388535.1 Flavobacterium sp.
AGGAGCACATTATTTCTCGTTCAACAACGTGCCTTTTTATGCACAAGGCGAAGGTTACAGCGTACGGGTATCGGTGAAAACCACAGGTGACTATTCTGCGTTCGGTAACGCCTGCATCATCAACACTCCTGGACAACCACAGGGTAATGCTGCTAAGGAGAACGTAAAAGCTACTGCTGAGAATTTCGCAGCGGTTGCTTATCCTAACCCTTATGCTTCTTCTTTCGCATTAAAGCTTACTTCAAACAGCGAAGCTGGCGTACAGGTCAAAGTATATGATATGCTCGGGCGTACGGTCGAGGTACGCAACGTGGATGCTGCATCAGTGGAAAACCAACAATTTGGTGATAACTATCCTTCCGGAGTTTATAATGTAATCGTTACTCAGGCAGATGCCGTGAGAACGCTTCGTGTCATCAAAAGATAAAACAACTTATTGATTCAATTAAACCTGCTCCGCAACGAGCAGGTTTTTTTTGTTGTGGCACAGGCGCAAGCGCCATACGGAGATTTGCTGTACACTAAGATTCGGTTGCAAACCCGAAATCAAGAATGAAATCTAGCGACACTTCTTAAATTTTGTGAAACTTCTAGTAATATACAATCCCATTAAATCCTATTTTTACGTTTCTAAATCAAAAATATGGCATCAGGTTTTTTCGCAATTTTAGATGATATCGCTGCATTAATGGATGATGTTGCGGTTACCGCGAAGATTGCAACACGCAAAACTGCAGGAATATTAGGAGACGACCTGGCTGTAAACGCGGAAAAAGCCACTGGTTTTCTTCACTCGCGCGAGCTGCCTGTATTGTGGGCAATTACCAAAGGTTCTTTTATCAATAAGATCATCATTGTCCCGATCGCCTTATTGCTGAACGTGTTTTTTCCATTGGCGATAAAGTTTATTCTGGTTGCAGGCGGATTGTATCTTGCCTATGAAGGAGCGGAAAAAATCGTTGAATTCCTGTTCCACCGCAAGAAAGAGGGGCATGAGGTTATTGAGGAAATAACGCACGACGCCGACCTCGAAAAAGCCAAAATCAAGTCGGCTGTCACAACCGATTTTATCCTCTCAGTTGAAATTGTCATCATCGCTCTCGGAAGTGTACTCGATAAAAGTCTGTCTTTACAGATTCTTACCGTTTCCGTGGTCGCATTGTTGGCGACTGTTGGCGTGTACGGGATTGTAGCACTCATTGTCAGAATGGACGACGCAGGACATAGCCTTCTGAAGCGATCCCCAGAGAAAGGCTTTCTGTTTATGTTAGGCAATCTGTTGGTGAAGTCACTTCCGGTAATCATTAAAATTTTGGCAATCGTCGGGACTATTGCTTTATTGATGGTCGCAGGCGGAATCTTTGTCCACAATATCGAATATCTGCATCATTTGCTTCCAAGCGTGCCGGCAACTATAAAAGAACTCCTTATAGGATTGATAGTAGGAGTGTTGGTTGTGCTCTTGGTTATGGGTGTCAAATTACTTTTCGGAAAAAAACGCACAGTTGAAGCGTAGTTCTGTAATTATAATTCAAAACATATAGTTTAAGTCTTCGGATCGATCCTGAAACTTATTGGATCGTGGAACGTGATCAATCGGTTCTGCCGAGTTATTGCCAGATACCGGCGCTTAAATGGTGAACATGTACTGGCTTTAGAGTGACGCCCAAGGTCAGTAGGAAGTTTGCTGTAGCGATTTGAACTACAAAGGACAAGTTTGTCTCTACTTAAACTTGCCCGATTCACTGTTAGCACCTTATGTTCATCCTATATAGGACATTTAATCGGCATCAAGAAAGTAAGTATCATCAATATCAGCCGAGGTGTTCGTGCTTAGTTGAAGTTTACTTTTGCAATTTTAAGTCCATCCATGGAACCCACTTAATTCCATTATCAGATCTTTCCCAAAACGCCGACATTTCGGTCGTTTCTACATTATAAGTTAATGTTGATCGAATCTTATCTCCAGATAAGATGAATTTATTTTCGATAATGTGTCGACGCATTGTAGTATACTTCCCTAAGTTGTCAAATGATTGCATTGGATAATTTTGGTTAACATTATCAAAGTAGATAATTTCAACATTATCAACTTGTTCATCGCCCATCATTATATTCACCACGTGAAGTATAAAATGGTCGTTAGCCAAAAACTCGTAAGAATCGTTACCTTTAATAATTATTTCCGGAGAATTGTCTGTTGCCCGCACTTTTCCATTCGTTTTCCATTTTCCGATTATAAACTCAAGTTTTTTAAGCTCTTTTTGTTGTTCACTTTCTTCCGTCATAATAGTTTCAATAACTAGTTTCCAAAAACTTTAGCTAAACGTGCAGCATAGTAAGATTATCATTTAAGTGGGCAAACATCGAGCCTGAAATGGCATTTTTGGCCCTATCAGGTGTTAACTGCAGTCTTGCTTTTTCGATTTTGCATAATATAAAGCAAAGCTATAATCACTCCAATTAGTAGAAACAGCTTGGTTAATGATGATCCAAAAATAGATTCGCTTTTCAATTGAGAAAGATCATCCTTAAAATTAATAGATTTTAAAAACGATTCAGATCGCTCACTTGAAAAAGTTTCAATTTTTGAGTAAACAAATATATAGGCGATCCCATCAGCAAACATAACTAAAGCTTCTCCGTTTTTCACCTTCGATTCTTTATCCACAAATTCAATCTGGTAACCTAAATATTTTCCTTTCGTAATAAAATTTGCTGAGTTTGTTATTAAACCTTTTTGATTGCAGGACTTAATGAAAGTTTCCGAAAATCTTCTGTAGAAATTCTGAAGTTCAATTTTATTATCTAAAAGAGGCAAAGATTGATCGACCCCAGCTGTTCGCAAAATAACAAAGGAATCAGTAGTGTTGAGATAAAAAGAATTTACTTCAAAACCTTTCAATTTATCATTTGATTTGTTTGGTATTCCCGGAAAATGGACGCTCACATTCTCATCAATCGTTACTTTCTGTCCATAGGAAATTAAAGTGCAAGAAAATAGAAAGAGCAATAATAGTATTAATTTTTTCATTGTTCTTATTGATTAGTAAGCCTGCAGGTGATTCTGCCAGCGCACTTAGCGGCGAAAATAACCGGGCCTCGGCTTCCCGAACGGGCGAAAGAGTTCTTTTGGTTACGCGCAGTTCAATTTACTTTATCATTTTCATAATACTATTGCAAGTTACAACCAATAACAACGTGGTTAACAATACTCCTACATGAAGACCTATACTTTGTAAGAAGTTGTGAAAAGACAGGTTGCATGCGGGTTCACTTCCCCAGTATTTGACCAGAATGTTGGCAGGAATTTGACGAGCAAAATATTTATTTAGGGTCAATTAAGATCAGAAGGTCGCCAGTAATTTATCCAATTCTGCTTGCGAAGTTAAATACCGCACGATCAAATTAATTTGAGAAATCTTGCTGCTAACAACCATATTTTCCCGTGAGTTTACGAGGAATAAAGAACTTTCACCGTAGGCGAACAGCTTCTCTTCCGATTCAAACATCGCTTGATAATCATTCACCAGTGCTTTCGCAAGTTTTAGTTGCCTTTGAAGTGATACAATTTCATTTTGCTGACTCTCGATTTTATTTTGCAGCTGGTACCTTTCCAGATCAAGGCTTAACTGCGCGTCCTGCACCTTTAGCTTTGCAAGCTTAAAACCTGCGCGCTCTTTCCGCAGGAACAGCGGGAAGCGAAAATTGAGACCAAATTTGTAGTCCATGCTTGACGACGTTTCAATTTCGTCTGCTTCAAATAATCGGTGGTATCCAATATCTATTTGCGGAAGAAGCATATTGCCTTTTAACTGGCGCTCCACATTAAATAATAGGACCTTGCCCTGCAGAAGTTGGATTTTAGAATGGGAATTTAAAAATCCTATATCATCGGAGGCAGGCGCATCAGACCTGTCAATTATCTGATCTTCAATATCAGTTTGTGGAACAATATTGTCTTGCAGCTCAACAGGGACATTGTTTATCCACAAAAAATTCGACAACTCCAGTTTACCTTTAATTAGTTTCAATTTCGCTTCCTCAAGGTTTAATTCGCGGTTTCTAATAACGATCCCTCCTTCAATACTGTCAATTGAAGGTTTATCACCTAATTCGATAGTGCGAATAATATTTTTCTGCCGGTCTATAGCAAATTTCAGGTACTGTTCATGTAGTGAAAACTCTCTGTAAGTCCGTACCCAATTGTAATATGCAGCCGACGCCTCATAAAGTACATTTGACGCCTGTACCTGTCTTTCTGCCTTGCTAAGATTGAGTTGTATCTTAGCTATTCGCAAATCGGCCATGCGCTGGTTAATCAGTAAGCCCTGCCCGAGCGGCACACTTAATCCCAACGAAGTGAGGCCATTGGATGGTGTTCGGTTTTGCGGGTTGATATAAATGCCTTCGCTATTGTCGACCCCGGCTTTTAACTCAACTCCATACCAGGTGGGGATTTTAAAGACGCTATTTAGGAGAGAATAATATTGAGTTCCCTTAAATTGCTTCTGATCCAGATCAACTTCCAGTTTTGGATCAAATCCACCTCTTGCTGCCATCAGGCCTGCCTCAGCCTTGCTAATTTCCAGATCTGCCTGACGAACCGCAGGATGGAATTGTTTTACATATCCTACAAACTCCTGATAGGAGAGTTCTTCCGGTTTTAAGTCCTGCGAACTGACGATGGCTGACCCGCAGATGATCATTGCCAGAGTCACGAGCTTTGTCAGATTACTTACTCTTTTCATCTTGTGTACCACTTTGATAAAAATTAGGTGGAAAACCGTTGAGGGTCCGCCAAATTTCGAACCATACCGGAACAGTGTCGAGCAAGGCTACTGTCTGCACTCCAGCACCGATACTTAATTGTTTGGGCCACGCAGGTTCATTTCTGTCGGGCGCGATGAGCACGCGGTATTTCCCGTTAGTGCTTATGAAGTTCTCTATCGCAACGATCTTTCCGCCAAAAGTTCCGTATGAAATGTTGGGCCATCCAGAAAATACTATTGTTGGCCACCCGTCAAACCATACACGAACTTTCTCATTCTTTTGCAACAACGGCAGGTCAATCGGATTCACATACGTTTCGACAGCTATATCGAAATCAGACGGCATAATACTAACTATAGGTGTTCCTTCTTTTATTGTTTCGCCCATACCTGATTGAAGGGCACGGTTAACGTAGCCATCCTGTGGAGCGGTAATGTAGTACATGCCGTTCCGGATACTATAATTAATATATTGATTTTCCAGTTTATTGACCTGCGCCTTCGTATCGTATTGGCTGCTGATTGTGGAAAACTTATCGCTTCCGGCTTTTGAGATCTTTTCCGAATATTCCGCTACCAGACGGTTGATCTCGACTTTTGCGTTTAGCAGCTCGTTCCGGGCGGTAAGCAGTTTATTTTCATACGTTATGATCTTTGCCTGCGCATCTTGTTGCTTCAGCCTTTTTTCTTCAACATCTGCTAGTGGCTTTAAGCCTTCCTTGTTTAATAGGTATGACCTATCATACTGGGTCGAAGCGATTCTTAATTGCGTTTTAATTGCTTCCAGTTCGATGCTGTCGCTTTTGATTTTCAGATATGCCTGTTCGATTTTGTTTCGTGCCTGCTGTAATTTCAGGTTTTTTTCTTGTCCCAATGCCGAAATCTGCGAATCCAGTGCATCTACTTTGCTGTCATATGACTCTAATGACATCTGTTTAGCCTCTACTTGCTGTTTTGCATTTTGTACCAGATTAGGGTCGAAATACTCGTCTTTGATTTCTGATATGAATAAAATGGTATCGCCTTTTTTAACGAAATCGCCTTCCTGTACATGCCATTTCTCGATCTTACCCGCAATAACCGAATGTATTGTCTGAGGTCGGTGGTCCGGTTTCAAAGTCGTAACAGCACCTGTTCCCGATACATTCTGTGTCCATGGCAGAAACATCATAAGAATGCCGATTATACAGAGACCAAGAATGATCTGATTCAGGATCCGGAAATGTGGCCTGTTTGACAGGTAATTTACAGAGCTGAAGTGCTGTACAGTTTCTATGCGCGCTTTACGATTGTTGGATATGTTCAGCATCTTATTTAGATATGTCGGTTAAAATCTTTCCATTTTCCATTGTGATAGTTCTGGTTGCTCGCTCAAGCCATAACGGATTCTTCGAGGAGACAATCACGGTCCAAGGATTATCATCTGAAAAAATAAAATCAATTATTTCAGCAGCAGCATCGGCATCCATCTTATCAGTAGGATCTTCATAGAAAAGCAATGACGGTTTATGAACTATGCTACGGGCCAGTAATATTTTTTGAGCATTTGACGAAGACAGTTGCTTACCTTCAGGAAAAACCTGCGTCTCAAGTCCGTCAGGAAGTGTCCTGATGTATTCACTAAGCTTGACCGACTCCAAAGCCCATTTTATCGCTGCCGGGGTGATCAAAGGATTATTGAAAGTGATATTTTCGAGAATTGTACCTTCAAATGGGGTTTCGCCTTGTATTATTGTTCCAATATTAGAGCGGTACTGTGACAAGTCAATTTTTCTGTAAGTATCATCATTTACGAAAAAGGAACCTGATGTTGGCTGCAATAGTCCTGATAAGATCCGCATCAAGGTCGTCTTTCCAGAGCCATTGAGACCTAGCAGTACCACCTTTTCGCCGTGCCGTATCTTAATGGAAATATTGCGGATCACATTGTTCTTGTCGCCTGCATATTTGAAGCGAAGTTCTTCGGTTTGAAGCGTTAATTGCTGTGCGGATTCCAATGTAACGCCATCAGAGCTATCTTCCAGATCCATATCGGCTACCTGTCCGATCTTTTCGACCGATGTGAGCACGTCGTAGAATGTTTCCAATCCCAATACAATTTTTTCAACCGAGTTAATGACAAGTAGTATAATGATTTCTGCTGCAACAAACTGTCCGATGTTCATTTGCTGATTAATGACAAGGTAGCCGCCGATAAGTAGCAGTCCTACCGTTATGACGACCTTAAATCCTACCAGCTGACCGAACTGCCGCTGAATGATCGCGAAATGATGCTCACGGAAAGTCATGTAACGCTCAACCAGGATGTTGTTTTTGGAGAGTGCATAATCAAAGTTGGCAGGCGTGCGGAAGCTGGAGTTGTTGCGTGCAATTTCCTGAAGCCAATCGGCCACCTGGTATTTATACTTAGATTCGTTCAAACTTGTTTCAAGCCCGCGAGCGTACGAAAATTTAAAGATCAGGTATAGCAGTAAAATCAATAATATCCCAAACAGGATAAAAAATGGGTGGTATAATGATAATAGGATAATCCCGAAAACAATCTGGAGCAGTGCGGCGCTAAAGTCCAGCAAGAGCTTGGCAACACCTTTTTGGATTGACATCGTGTCAAAGAAGCGGTTCGCCAGTTCCGGCGGATATACATTGTGATAAAGTTCAGAAAACCGGATTTTTGGAAGCCTGTATGCGAATTCGAATGACGATCTGACAAAAGTTTTTTGCTGAATATTTTCGCTGATCCGAAGTTGCATCAATGACATTATTCCAACTACTGCCACCCCGGCAACAACTACGAACACGAGAACGATCCATGAAGCACTAACCCTTCCGCTTTGGATAAAGTTGATGATTGCCTGGATGCCGAGTGGTAGTGACAGACTAATAAGTCCTGCAAAAATCGCATAAAAAAAGATCTGGAAGATATCTTTCTTGTCAAGCTTAAGCAGATTAAGAAACCGGGTTGCTGGAGACATTGGTTTTATTTTAAGGTTCGTAGTGCCAAATCTGTAAAGAAGTCTGTCGGGCTCGTGGTTGTATCGCAGTCTGTAATAGTAGTGAGATGTTCCTTTAGGAAATGCTGATGCAGCGAACCTTCGACAATTGTGGAGGCTAAACTTTTGGCATAGGGAAAATTGGGGTTAGCTTCTTTAATAATATCGACCAAGTGGTTGATGACGCTTTTATAGATCAGGAAAAATCCTTCACGGTTTTCTTCATCTACCTCCTTGGTAAGAAATGTTTTATTGAATTCCGAAATAATGATCCTGTTGAGCACCGACTCATCAATGTGGTCTGTGTTGCTATCATCTGCAATCTTTTCAGTAACTAATGCAACAGCTATTCGCAATCTTTCATAAGGATCCCGGATATTAGTTGTGGCGATAATTAATCGATATTCCATCCAGCTCCAGTACCACGATGAAAGGTAGACAAGTAGTTTGTGCTTATTTTCGAAATATCTGTAAAGGGAACTTTCATTGGAGTTTATTTTGTCGCCCAATTTTTTAAATGTGAAAAGATCGAAGCCAATCTCATCAATCAATAAAATACTTTCTTTGATAATTTTTCGTCCCAGTTCAGATGTTTCAGGGTCCTTTAAATATATTTTCGGATTAACTTGGAACTTTAAGTTGATAGGTATAGATGCCATATGCGGTTTTTTATTGCAAATATAATAGTAATACTATCAATACGCAACAAAAGTAGAAATAAAAGAAATAAGTCCGCGAACTATTGGCTTTCGTTATGCGGAGACAGGTTCCGGTATATATGCCTACGACATTTAAGTGAGTACAAAGTTATTCAAGATCTCTGGTGGTGCTTGCCAAAAATTTACCGAGCATCTTGTGCCTTGATGGAGAAGAGGGATTACGTACATGATCCAGTGAGGGTGGACCTGCTTTTCGTCTTGCTTATAAAAGCAGGGCTTTTAGCGCAACCCAAAAACAAAAAAACCGAAACTCACGTTTCGGTTTTTCTTTGCGGAGAAAGAGGGATTCGAACCCCCGGACCTGTAACAGTCAACAGTTTTCAAGACTGCCGCAATCGACCACTCTGCCATTTCTCCAATTAGTCATGCACTGAACTTTAGCTTTGTACGCCTTGCACTATGTGCCTTGCGCCCTGAACTCTATGCTAATGCGGTTGCAAATATAACAACCTTTTTCATTTCCCAAAAACAATTTGTCATAAAATCAGCTTTTATTTTTTATGCATCTGTATGTCGTTCATTGTCAAGTAACATTCACAAAATTCTAACAGGCGCATTCTTATTGTGGGGTTGTAAATTCCGAAACAGAATTTTATTTTTGCCGCCAAATCCTTGACAATGAAAAAATCAATACTATCTTTTTGTTTGGTAATAGCTATCGTTTCATGTACTCCGTTCAAACCCGCTCTCTCATCTGCGGACGTCAACACCGTCGAGATTCATGAAGTCAGAGGGCGCCAAGGCTTGTTGATCAACCAGAAATTGCAGTTCGCCGAGTTTTATACGGGAAAGGTAAAACGATCATGGACAAAAGGAGGGAATTCACATGTACCAATCTCACAAGGCACGGCCACCGACATTCTATTCCCAGATCTGATTTCACTCGGCTACAGCAGCCGCAACCAGACCTTTTCGTTTCAGATGCAGGATTCGATCGGAAACAAATCAGATTTGTACGCAGCAACTGAATTCGTAGCCGAAGATCTTCAAATAGGAACAAATTCTAACAGTCTCGGGAATATCCTTGAAGATGTTTTTGGAAAGAATGACGTTTCGGACAACCTGTTCTACGTACAACTTTACGTAAATAATGATAAACGGCCATGGCAACTCGTGTTAGATAATAATGCGGCGCAGTCAAATTCCAAAGGATACACAGGTGTTTTCTCACTTGATGAAAAGCACTTCTATACAATCAAGCCGATAACAAAAATAATGGGAAAAAATGGTCCAACCGGTATACCAATGGGCTCAATCGGATTCGAAATTTTAAACTCAAACGATGATTTTGTCGCCGCCGTTTCATTAATCGACAAAGGTAGTGTCTTCTTCAAAACAAGTGACAAAAGCGAGCGGTTCCTGCTTGCAAATCTATGCGCAGCACTGCTGCTTCAGGAGAATATAGCTGAGTAGGTAGTCGACCCGAGCCTGCAAGGCGAACGGAGCGAAGCTAAAGTCTAAAGTCACAAGTCTAAAGTCGCAAGTCCAAAGCGAAGCGTGTCCAAGAGCGTAGCAAGTCCAAGAGCGCAGCGAGTCTAAGATGTCTAAAAAGCAACATACTCCGTGATCTCCAACCCATATCCAATCATACCAACGCGTTTCGATTGCTCTGTATTTGAAATCAGTCTGATCTTCGAGATGTCGATGTCATGTAATATTTGTGCGCCAATACCAAAATCTTTATTATCAATAACTATTTTAGGTGCTTTGTAAATTCCCTGGGACTGCAGAACTTTAAGCTCGGCGATACGGCTCAACATGTTGACCGATTGCATGTCCTGATTGATAAAAACCACCGCACCGCGGCCTTGTTCGTTGATGATCTTGAACATGTCGTCGAGTTTCTGATCGGCATTGTTGGTCAGTGTTCCTAATATGTCATTGTTTACTTGTGTCGAGTTGATCCTGGTCAGAACCGGTTCGCCCAAATTCCACGTTCCTTTTGTCAATGCCAAGTGGACGGCTTTGTTGGTTGTCTGCACATAAGCACGAAGCCTGAATCTTCCGAACCTCGTTTCAATATCAAAATCTTCTTTTTTTACGATCAGACTGTCGTGTTGCATTCGGTAAGCAACCAAGTCTTCTATGGAAACAAGCTTCAGATTAAATCGTTCAGCGACCTCAAACAACTGTGGCAATCTCGCCATCGTTCCATCGTCATTCATGATCTCGCAGATGACACCGGCTGACTTAAAGCCTGCAAGTCTTGCAAAGTCAATAGCAGCTTCTGTATGGCCAGTTCTTCTTAAAACTCCGCCTTGTTTGGCAATTAGTGGAAAAATATGTCCGGGACGCGCTAAATCGTATGGCTTTGTATTCGGATCCGTCAAAGCTAAAACTGTCTTTGCACGATCCTCAGCGGATATTCCTGTAGTAACGCCATTGCCTTTTAGATCTACTGATACAGTAAATGCGGTCTCCATGTGGTCGGTATTGTTCGTGACCATCGCCCTCAGCTCAAGTTCCTTGCAGCGGCTTTCCGTCAGCGGAGCGCAAATGAGTCCGCGGCCATGAGTAGCCATGAAATTGATCATCTCGGGCGTGATCTTATCGGCTGCAGCCAGAAAATCGCCTTCATTCTCACGATCTTCATCATCCACTACGATAATTATTTTTCCTTGGCGGATATCTTCAATGGCTTCTTCAATCGTATTTAAGGTCGGCATTATGCTTTATTTTTTTTTGTAAAGTATCGTTTGTAGAGTTTTTCGATCGGAAGCAAAATAACATCCATATTGATGAGCCCGATGTCATTCGTAGCGCGATGGGTGAGGAGCACAGCTAGTGGCGTAAGGATCAATGACGACATCCAGGCGCCAAAAAATGGATCTAAACTGTTTTCAGACGAAAGCCTTTTACCAAACGTATTGATGAAATGGAAGGTGATAAAAATCAATACCGCGAAGACAATCGGCAAGCCAAGCCCACCCTTGCGTATAATCGCGCCTAGCGGTGCACCGATGAAGAACATCAAAATACATGCGTAAGCAATCACAAATTTGTCATACAGAGCAAGCATGTGCGTATTTAAACTTTTTGCTTTTTGCTCCATTTCAAACTTGGAGCCCTCAATCGAAAAATTAGTTCCCTCGACATTGCTCGAGGCCACTTTTAAAACTGTGGCTTTTTCAGTGCCATTTAAGATCGCAAGAAGATCTTCTGGTGCAGGTCTCTTCGAAAGGGTGTCTGCTGGTGACCCGTATATTTTCGAATGATTCACGACTCCTGTACGTTGATAGATATTATCAGCAAAGGAAACTACATCTTTCTCGTAAGATTTATCGAGCGAATCCAACGTATAACGAAGCTCATTGATATTAAGCATCGACGTGGTATTCGTAATTTCCTGGTCGTCTCCCATTTTAGTAAGTTTCGACAGATCAAGGTTGATCACGTATTTCTTGAACGAACTTTTAGCGAATGGAAGTTTCTTGCGCTCCTCGTATTTCTTCGGAATCACATCTTCATAATAATAACCATCTTGGAGTACCAATTTCAAAATACTAGACTCTTCGTTGCTGATCAATTCTCCCTTTTCAGATTTGATAACGGTTGAAGTTCCCATTCCGTCGCGAGCGCGTTTGTGAATGGTCACGTCACTCAGAAGGTTTCCGTTTGCACCAGATTTCTTGTCGACTTTGATCGTATACGTACCAACTTCACTGAATTGTCCTTCGGCAATAGCCATAG
This sequence comes from Flavobacterium sp., assembly GCA_036388535.1. GTDB lineage: Bacteria > Bacteroidota > Bacteroidia > Flavobacteriales > Flavobacteriaceae > Flavobacterium. The sequence goes on from DASVRQ010000020.1 coordinate 12,172, forward strand.
CGGGCTGCTTCTGGGCAATGTCTTTTCGGAAATTGATAAACTTGAATTCGGCATACGGAATTACGTTGTTCGCAAATATAAAAGCCGCTCCGGCGAGAATGACTATGAAGAACGTGAGGCTTTTCATCGCACGTTGTAACGAGATTCCCGATGACTTCATCGCAGCAAACTCGTAATTTTCAGAAAAGCTTCCGAAAGTCATGATTGAAGCAAGCAGGATTGATAATGGAAGTACCAACGGAACCATCCGAGGCATCGAGAAAAGCAAAAACTTGACGATTAGCATTAAATCGAGGTCTTTGCCCGCGAGTTCTGCGATAAAGAGCCAAACAGTTTGCAGGACGAAGATGAAGAAAAGGATGACAAATACCGTAATAAATGTACCCACAAAGGATGTCAGAATGTATTTATCAAGAATTTTCACCCTTCAAATTTAATCAATTTTATTGATGTAGTAATTTGGATACTTACTCTCGGTAAAGATAAATTGATTTTTGGACAAAGGTTGGTTGGTTTTAAAAGAATTAACAGTGAGCGTTGTTTTAGAACCGTCCTTTCCGCTTTCGATCATATTGTAGATATGTTTCGTCTGGCTGTCAATTCCGAGTAGTATTTGCTTGCGTTGATCTTTCGCGTTAAGCGGAATTAATTTAATGTATTGGATTTTTCTGCCCTGTACGTTCTGAAGAATATCCCAGGTATACTTATATCCTGAGCTGAAGAAGGTCAACATTTTAGCCGGAGTAACAGCATTACCATCTTTTTCGTCGTATTTTGAAATTGTGATTTCTTCATCTTCGGGAACAATCGTAACCATCTTTTTACCATCAAAAATTTTCGTGACACCCATAAAGTTCAATACATACATATTGCCTTTCATTGTGACGTTGCCTTTGCTTTCGCGATTTACACTTGCTTTGGAATTGCTAAGCGTATATTTGAAATCGATGACGATGTTATCGTAACTTCTTACTTTGGCTGTGACCTGATCCAGTAAGGCTTTTGCTTTCTGGTCCTGTGCGTGGGCCGAAGTTCCGATGAAGAATATTAAGAATGTTAGAAAGATTGCCCGGGTGATTTTATGCGTATATAGGGTAGCTGATTTCATCTTACGAATTGTTTGATTCATTACTAAAAAACTGATCGAGAGACGCATGGTCAGGTATGTTCACGCTTCTTGCTTTACTGCCTTCGAAAGGGCCCACGATTCCGGCTGCTTCCAATTGGTCGATCAGCCTTCCGGCGCGATTATATCCCAATTTTAATTTTCGTTGCAATAAAGAGGCGGATCCTTGCTGCGCAGTAACAATGACCTCGGCAGCTTCCCTGAACAGTGAATCCCGTTCGGAAATGTCCATATCAAGATTAATGCCACTCTCGCCATCACCAACGTATTCCGGAAGCAGGTAAGCCTCGGCATACGCTTTCTGCGAACCAATATACTCTGTAATCTTTTCAACCTCAGGAGTATCGACAAAAGCACACTGGACCCTTACGATATCATTCCCATTCGTATACAATAAATCTCCACGACCAATCAGCTGGTCGGCACCTTGCGTATCCAAAATTGTTCGTGAATCGATTTTTGAAGTTACCCGAAATGCAATCCGTGCAGGGAAGTTGGCTTTAATAATACCCGTAATAACGTTCACCGACGGACGCTGCGTTGCAATGATTAAGTGGATCCCGATTGCCCGTGCCAACTGTGCCAGCCTTGCAATCGGAGTTTCAACTTCTTTCCCGGCCGTCATGATCAGATCGGCAAACTCATCGACCACAAGTACAATATATGGAAGGAAACGGTGTCCATTTTCAGGATTCAGCTTTCGGTTCTTAAATTTGTCGTTGTATTCCTTGATGTTCCGAACCATCGCATCTTTCAACAAGGTGTAGCGGTTGTCCATTTCCACGCAAAGTGAATTAAGCGTGTTGATGACTTTCGTATTGTCGGTAATGATCGCATCGCCTGCATCTGGAAGTTTCGCGAGGTAATGACGTTCGATCTTATTGAACAATGTTAATTCGACTTTCTTCGGATCTACCAGTACAAATTTTACTTCTGCAGGATGCTTTTTGTATAAAAGCGATGTCAAGACCGCGTTCAATCCGACCGATTTTCCTTGTCCCGTCGCACCAGCCATTAATAAGTGGGGCATTTTCGCAAGATCGACAACAAACGTTTCATTCGAAATTGTCTTACCTAACGCAATCGGAAGTTCCATTTCGGCTTCCTGGAATTTGGCTGAGCCGATGACACTCTTCATCGAAACCATCGTCGGATTCTTGTTCGGAACCTCGATACCGATCGTACCTTTTCCCGGAATTGGCGCAATTATACGGATGCCAAGTGCAGATAATGACAAGGCAATATCATCTTCAAGGCTTTTGATCTTCGAAATTCGGATTCCTGCTTCAGGGACGATCTCATAAAGTGTAACCGATGGGCCTACAGTTGCTTTGATCTGTGCAATTTCTATTTTGTAGTTCCGAAGTGTTTCTACGATCCTGTTTTTGTTTTCCTCAAGTTCTTCCTGATTGATAGTGATCCCGCCTGTCGAATATTCCTTCAACAGATCAAGTGTCGGAAATTTAAAATGCGGTAAATCAAGAGTTGGGTCAAACAGGCCAAAATCGGCGACAAGCCTCGAAGCAAGATTTTCTTCCACGATATCTTCTTCGGCCGCTTTTTCGATAACAAAAGCTTCGTCATCTGTATGGATCAATTCTGGAGCTTGTGCAACAGAAACAGGCGCTACGTGCTTTACCATTGGCTCCAGGCTCAATTCTGACGGATGTCCGATAGTAGGTTTGAGCGCTTCTTTATTTATTTCAAATTGGGAAGCAGGCTTCAAGACCGGCTCTTCGACCTCTTCCTCTTCACGAACGGCAAATTCCTCAAGATTGTAATCTCCGGTCGCCGATGTTGCAGGTTTCACTGCAAGATCTTCGTCAATTTCTTTTCTACTTCTTTCGAAAAATGATTTGATCGCCTCAGGTGAGACGCGGATCTTAAAGATCAGATAAATGATTATGCCGAACATCAAAACGAGCATCGTTCCCGTTTTTCCGATATAATCCTGCATGAAAAGGTTCATTTCATAACCAACAGTTCCTCCAAGTTCAGGTAAGGTTGTTGCAAAAAATCCAAATAAGATTGAAGCTACTATTATAACAAACAAATCCCAAAACCAGATATTTTTTAATTTTTTTAGTGAGATGTCAAGTACCAAAAAAGCTCCTGTCAGGAAAAATAATTTCACGAATAAGAATGACGCAGCTCCAAAACCGCGGTAGATGAATATAGCTGCGAGCCAGGCACCAAATTTGCCGAGCCAGTTGCTGGCTTTCGCGGATCTGTCGCCTAAGTCAGAAAGCGTACTCTGATCTTGTTGGCCGTAGACAAAAAATGAAATGAACGCCACCAACATTGCAATTGAAAACAGTACGAATAACGCGCCAACAAGTACTTTGTGTTGCTTCGTAAATATTCGCGAGCTTTTGGGCCCGGTATTTTCATCCTTTTTTTTATCAGCAGTTTTGGTCGTTTTTGCCATTCCGGTTTTGAGTTGGATGTAAAAGTAGAAAAATAAAAATTACTTTAAAGCTGAAGTATTTTTGGAACATAGATGATCAGTCCGATAACTATTGCTGTCAATGCGGCAAAAAATACTGCTCCGGCCGCGATGTCTTTGATAAATCCGATCTTGGCGTTGAACTCAGGATGGATAAAATCGGCGATTTTTTCAACTGCTGTATTGAGTCCCTCGATACTGAGTACCATTCCGATCGCCATCGTCTGGAACATCCATTCGGTTGCAGAAATATCGAAATAGAAACCGGCAATAATGGTTACGATCGCTATAATAAATTGCGCCAATACGCTGTGTTCTGTAGAAATCAACTTATATGCTCCTAAAATAGCGAACCTGAAGCTTTTTAATCGGCCGGAAAAAAATTTCCTATCTCTTTCGAATTCCATATCAAAGTACGCTTAAAGCAGCATCATAATTGGGTTCATTCGCAATTTCAGAAACCTGTTCAACATGTATTACGGTTCCAGATTCGTCAAGAACGACTACTGCACGTGAATGTAATCCGGCAAGTTTGCCGTCAACAATCTCAAGTCCGTACTGTTTGCCGAAGTCGCCAGTTTTAAAATCGGAAAGATTTACAACGTTCTCGATTCCTTCAGCACCACAAAACCGTTTTTGAGCAAATGGTAAATCACGAGAAATGCATAGTACAACCGTGTTTTCAAGACTTGCTGCCTTTTCATTAAATTTCCGTACCGATGTTGCGCATGTTCCCGTATCAATACTGGGAAAAATATTCATGACGACTTTTTTTCCTGCGAAGTCAGCTAAAGTTGCTGTTGAAAGATCAGCTTTGGATAATTCGAAAGTGGTTGCTTTTGTACCTATTTGCGGTAATTCGCCGACTGTATGTACAGGATTTCCTCCTAAAGTGATGGACGCCATTTTATTGATTTTAAGTGCACCAAAAGTATGAAATTATCAGTTGGTTTCCGACATATTTCTCTTATGGATTGTCACCCTAGTCATCGAATGTGAAGATTCGTCAGCGGTGTTTGCATTGCCGCCTGTCAAATCAAAGCCACTAATTGTCGCTGTATATTGTTCATCTAAAGTAAAGCTGGTTTGGCCAGCCTCATCGGTGCGTTTCCAGCCTGCCTTTTCAAATTCTGCTATGTAAGATGCTTTGCTTTTTGCAGTTGAAAAAATAAGTTTGACATTCTTTACAAGCTGCAGGTATGACTGATTAGCTTCAGTTTTAAAGAGCACCTGGTTCGGTCCCATGATATTATAGCTCCATTTTTCATCGACTGTATTCAAGTGGATATTGGCTTGGCCGGGGGTTTGAAAATTGAGAATTTTCAACAGATCGGCTAATGCAATTCGCTTTACTTCCTTTCTTGAATCTGCCGCCGACTGCTGGTTTCCATAGTTAATGGTGACGATCGTCGGATATCGGCTTGAGTATAAAACAGGAACTTCCTGACCTGCGTAGAAGTTATTAAACTGTCCGGCCGAAACATCGTGGTCTACTGTATAATCTTTTCCATCAACAGTTTGAAACTTTATTTGTACCGAAGAAAAGTCGCCACGTCGCGTTTTAAGCGAGCTCCCGTCGACAATAATTCCTGTGGCAGTTTCACCGTAATCTTTCAGTTCTGAACTTATTGCGGAACTTTCGTGAAAAATCAACATCACTGGAAAAACGATAATCCCGAAGAGAAATGCTCCAATAATTCCGATATATGAATTATCGGGCTCTGCTATCATGCCTGGGGCTTCTGGCTCTTTTGGCGGGCCGGATAAGGAACTTACAAAAAGCGTAGCAAAAACGGCAGTCAGGATTCCGCCGACTATTACAATAAACGTTGTTGACGATTCAAACAGGTCTAGTGGAATCCCGGACCAGAAATACCACATGATCGCCGCAGTTATGAGGCCGTACATAATAGGCTTTTTCATGATTTTTTTTCCAAATATAGAAAATGCCCTCGTTGAGGGCATTTCTAATTGAAATATTTGCTTATTTATTTATCTATCGAACCCAGAACCCGTTGCATGAACGAGTTCAGCGCCTCCTTTTTATCGGTACCGCTTTTTACCATTTTGTCGACTTCAAGCGCGCCATACATATTCGAAATCAACTCGCCGATCACATCTAGTTCCTCATCTTTAAGGGACGGAACTTCAGTCAGTGCCTCAAGGACTTCAATGGCTTCAATCAGATAATCCTGGTCGTTCTCTTCTATAAAAGTGGTCAGATGCTTTATTACTGGAAGTTTCATATTCGAATATTTAAACGTCGTTATTGAAGTTTCGTCTGATTAAAAATTATTTTAACTCTTCTACAAGCTCGGTAAGGACATCCGATTTATTTGTCTGCGTCTCATTGATAAGCTTTCCCTTAACGAAAGTTGCAAAAGTAGGCAAGTTCGAGACGTTAGCGAGTTTTCTTGATTCCGGAGATTTCTCGGCATCCACCAAAACAAAAGTCATTGCTTCATTTTCGCTCGCAAGTTTCTTGAATTTTGGTTTCATGATCCGACAATTTCCGCACCATGATGCTGAATACTGCACGACAACTTTATCATTTGCATCAACTATGTTTTGTAGTGTGTCTTCGTTTAATTCTATTAACATAACTATTAATTTTCAAATTCTATATTCCAAATTCCAAATAAAGCTCTTTCATTGGAATTTTGAATTTTTAATTGGTTTTATTTCCCAAGGTAAGATGCCACACCTTCTCTTGTAGCTTCCATCGCTTCTTTTCCTTCTTCCCAGTTTGCCGGACAAACTTCACCCTTTGTCTGAACGTGCGTATAAGCATCAACCAATCGCAGGTATTCATTTACGTTACGGCCAAGTGGCATATCGTTTACACTTTCGTGGAAGATTTTCCCGGTTTCATCAATCAGGTAAGTCGCACGATAAGTTACGTTCGATCCTTCAATGATAACCGAATCGGTTTCCTCACTGTATTCTGTCGACTCGATATCTAATATTCCCAGGATATTAGCAAGATTTCTATTCGTATCGGCTAGGATAGGATAGGTGACGCCTTCAATTCCACCATTGTCTTTTGGCGTATTCAACCATGCAAAGTGAACTTCGCTGGTATCACATGACGCACCGATTACGATTGTGTTCCTTTTCTGGAACTCCGGAAGTGCGGCCTGAAAAGCATGAAGTTCAGTCGGACAAACGAATGTAAAATCTTTCGGATACCAGAATAACAACACTTTTTTATTTTTGTTTACTGCTTCTTCAAAAATGTTGATTTTCATGTTATCACCCATTTCCGAAATTGCGTCGACATTGATGTTTGGAAACTTTTTACCTACTAATGACATATTTATAATGTTTTAATGTTTTTTGATACTGCAAATTTAAGCCATTGATCAAATTTAAATCATAAGTTATTATTATATCTTTCAATTTTATTATAGTCAAATACTATTTATAGCCTCCATTGCTATTTATGAATTGCATCTTGTTATTGGGGTTTGGTTTTATATATTTGCTTCCACGTATATTCGCTATCCACCAATAAACATGAGTAAAATTATATGAGTTTTTCCAATCTTTTTAGAAGAAAATCGACAACGGCAGTAGTAAGGCAAGGCGGTGATGGCGAAGAGTTGACGGGTTTGCACCGAGTTCTGACCGTGCGTGACCTGACTTTTTTCGGAATTGCGGCAATTATTGGAGGCGGAACCTTCAGCGCAATCGGTAATGCGTGTTTTTCAGGTGGACCAGCAGTTGTGATACTTTACGTTATTTGCGCAATAGCATGTGGATTTACTGCTATGTGTTATGCCGAATTCGCCTCGCGGGTTCCCGTTTCCGGAAGTGCCTACACATATGCTTACGTATCATTCGGCGAACTCTTCGCATGGATAATCGGTTGGGCATTGATTATGGAATATTCGATCGGAAATATCTATATCGCTTTTTCATGGAGCGGTTATTTTACCAATCTCCTTGAAACGTTCAATATTTTTCTGCCCGAATGGCTGACAATCAATTACAAGTCGGCACATGCGGCATTTCTTGACAATAAAATCGGCGAAGGCTATGATGCATGGCAGAATGCCCCTATTATCGGAAACCTGCGAGTGATTTTTGACCTTCCGGCAGTAGCCATCAATTTCCTGATAACTTACCTTGTATATAAAGGAACAAAGGAGTCGAAAAACTTCAGCAACATAATGGTAGTTGTGAAACTGGCGATAATTGCATTAGTAATCGCAGTAGGTGTATTTTATGTGGATATCGATAACTGGACACCGTTTATGCCGAATGGATTCGGCGGAGTAATGGGCGGAGTTTCGGCAGTATTCTTTGCCTACATAGGATTTGATGCCGTATCAACCTTGGCAGAAGAATCAAAAAATCCACAGCGTGACCTTCCAAAAGGTATGATCTATTCCCTGGTGATCTGTACCGTTTTGTACATTATCCTTGCCTTGATCCTCACTGGAATGGTATCGTATACGATGCTTCAGGTAAGTGATCCTTTAGCTGAAATCTTCGCATTAAAAGGCGTGAAATGGATGCTTTTCGTTGTGTCGATCGCAGCGGTTGTGGCAATGACAAGCGTAATGTTAGTATTCCAGATGGGCCAACCGCGGATTTGGATGACAATGGCACGCGATGGACTTATGCCAAAGAAATTCGCTGAAATCCACCCGAAATATAAAACGCCCGGCTTTGCAACAATAATTACAGGTCTTGTCGTTGGCGTCCCGATCTTCTTCACTGATGAAACTTTTGTGTTGGATTTTACGAGTATCGGTACGTTGTTCGCATTCGTGTTGGTTTGCGGTGGAGTTTTGCTGCTGTCGCCACAAAGTCCGGAAGAGCTTGCGGAACGCCAAACCAGAGGGAAATTTCGTATTCCTTACATAAATTCGAAAATTATCTTTCCACTGTTTGTTGCTGTTGCAGCAGTTTCGATCCGCTTACTTTTCCCATCATTCTACGCTGCTACATTCGACTTCTCTGGCGAAAATGCAGCAACAAATGTTTCGATGATCGTATTCTTTATCCTTTGTATTGTAATGGCTGTTTTATCATATATGAAAAACCTGTCACTGATTCCGCTTCTCGGACTGATTTCATGCTGCTATCTTCTAACCGGAATGGCAGTCTCAAACTGGAAATGGTTTGGAATTTGGCTGTTGATCGGACTTGTATTTTATTTCAGCTACGGGTATAAAAGAAGCAATCTCAATATACGGAAAGCCTAATAAATTCTTTTTGCCTCGGCTCGTAAGATAGTAAACGGCCAAAACGATTCCGGGAATTGCACAAAATTATTGCGATTTTCATTGAAGTGAAACTGCTATTGCTATAATAACGAAGCCGCTCCAAAATTTGAAGCGGCTTCTTGTTATGTAGTTTGGTTTAGGTTGGAACATATTACAATTTGAGTAATTTTTCAATTGAAGTTCCTGCACTATTTGATATTCTTACCAGATATGTTCCTGAAGTGATTGCGCTTACGTCAATTGCATCATTAGGTGATACATTGTACAGGCTAAGTACTTTCTGACCAAGAAGATTGAAAATTTGAACATCCGCAATATTATCGGTATTGATACGCAGTATATCATGTGCCGGATTCGGATATAAAATTGACGTATTATAATTGTCAAATTGAGTTCGTGCCAAAGCCGTCACAGTAGTGGATACGGTATTGGTTACTATAGGAAAATTATAGTCGAAATAAATTTCAGCGGTATTTTCCATTACACTTCCCAAAGCCACCGTTGCAGCAGGTTTGATCTTGAAGGCAACAAACCCATGGCTTCCGGGTTCGTCATCTGATTCTGCAGGTAAATTAATACCTTCAAAGAAAAATTCCAGTTTATTCGCTTCAGTCAACGTGCTTCGGTAAGAATGGCTTGTTGAAATGACCTGCACTGTTGATGGATCCAAGTTCTCCGCAATCATATCTTTTACGACAACATTTATGGCAGAGGCGGTTCCAGTATTTTGAAATCTTATAATATAAGTAAGGTAATTGCTTACGTCGGCAATGCCAATCTGTTCACCTTCCAAAACTGTTTTGTCATTTGGATCATACGATCCAATAACAACCTGGTTATAATTAAAGACGTTGTCATCAGGCGTTTCTTCAGGTAGGATTGCCGTTATATTCGCATTGAATTCGAGAAGGTCGCTGATATTTACAGCCGGAAATTCCTGCGGCGAATTTAAATTAAGTGTAAAATCAATATGTCGGCTCGCAAAAGGAAGCAAACCTGTAAAATTCCATGATAAAGAGCCAAGACCTGACAAATTCTGAACAGGAGCCGCCGACACAAAATCGGTTACATCATCATTAAATGAAAGCGACACTGTTCCTGACGATGCCTGATTTCCTTTGTTAGTAAATACGATACGATATACCGCGTCAAACCCTGGCCTTGCAGCAGTGAGGGGCAACAAAGTTACTTCAACATCATGATGTACACCAACCGGCGTCAGACATAGGTTGACCGTTTGAGCTTCATCGGTAAATGTCACCAAGTTACTCACTGGAGTAGCCGAGTAATAAGCTACGTTCGATTCGCTGCTCATAGTAACTTCAGGCGCTGCCGTGTAAAAGGTATAATTTCCGTCTGCGTCTGTAAATGTATAACCCGATTCTGTACCGTCGTCTATCAATACCTTTAAACCTCCCGCAGGAACGTCAGTGACAGCACATCCGTCGCTGCCAATGTCTAATCTTGCGTTTCCTGTTAATGTATAAAAAGGTCCCGCTGGATTGAAGTTACAATAGGTGTTATAACGCACATTTAGAGTGTTGAAATATTCAAACATCCACGTGTCTGTCGGATCACCCTCATCAATACATATATTGGTAACGCTCTCACCTCTTGCAATGTGAACATGTGACTCATTGCTTCCGTTCTTCATATTGATAAAAGTTTCAGCCATAAACTCTGGAATATATACATCCACATCGAGAGAGTCCAGTGAATATGCTTTGCTTAAATCAAGTTCATAGATATCAAATGCATTACTAATGATCGTAAAGGCAGATAGGACCGGCACCGATGGTAAATCCAACTCTGTTAATTTGGCCTGGACTATCTGCAGCGAAACCAGATGTTCTTTATCACCCAATGTAAGTGACTGCAGCATTGGCTCATGGAACCTTACATTTTCGAGTAGCGGGTTCTGTGAGAGATCGAGCGCATATCCGGGTTCCGTATAGCTATTGAAATCCATTTCCAAAACTTTAAGTGACTGATTGTTGTTCAAATTGATCCCATTCTCAAGACGGAGCATGGTCAATTTTAGAACCTCAAGTTGGACATTGTTCTGTAAGTTGAGCTGTGATGTATGGTAAGACGTAAGTTCGAGACGTTTCAGGTTTGTGTTTGAAGATAAAACCGGCGGCAGGTAGTTGGCCGTGCTCGGAGTAAGATAAAGTTTAAAATATTCCAATAACGGAAGGCTGCTTAAATTTAGTTGGTTGCCCGGGAATTCAGGTGAAAAAGAGTAATGACTCACAAGCGTCAGCCGCTTCAGGTTAGTTAAAGAATATACCTGGTTCCATATTCCCGAAAAAGCCGCGTTACCTGTAAACTGAAATTCCTCCACAGTCAGAAATGGTGTGAAAGGGACTGAGTTTACTATTGTAATAGAATCAAAGTTTAGCTTATCAAGAAGCGGGAACGTACCTGTCAGCGCGGTTATGTAAGGCGAGCTGGGTTCGCCTGTGATCGTAAGTGATGTAAGGGCATTCATCGCTCCCAGGTGTATCTCCTGGGTGCTTGTTTCGCCAAGCAAAATAAAAATACCAAGGAGTTCAAGCTGTGTTTTAGCAGTTGCTGGCAAAGCATTGTAAGAGGTATAACTGCATTTTAGATCCTGCAGTACAATTGACGGATGCACCAGTAATGTTGGCGTATAATCACCTACGCGCAAGGTAGTGACTAATGTGAGCTGACTAAGGTTGATAGCACTAACCCCATTCATCAAACTCAGGTCAATATGCTGCAACGATGGATGAATGTTGAGATCAAGCGGATTTGAGCTGTCATGTGACAACTGATTCCCCGTCAGGACAAGCTTTGTCAGGTTTGTAAAATATTCAATGCCCGAAATACCCGAAATATTTTTGTAAGGCAAATTTATTTCAAGCGTCGCCTGTGCTTCACTTACCTGTATTTCACCGTCATTGTTTAAGTCGATAACCGGTATATGAGCCAGCAAGCCGGTTTTAAAATTTAAGTCTTCAATAGGAACGGTTTGGGAAAATACTGAGAAAGTCGTAAATAACGCAATAAAGTATAAATGCTTCATAAGTAGGTTTAAGCCACAAATCTAACTCAATTTACCTTGTATCAGAGCTCCGGCAAAAAAAAATCCGCTCGGAAATTGCTTTCCGGCGGAGATTTTAATGATTATTCGTTTCTGCTTACTATAAAATTCCAAGATCAACCATGCATTGCCGCATCATCCTGTATGTACGTTCGATGTCGTTATCCAAACCGATAGAAAATCGGATCAATCCCCCGGTCAATCCCATTTCAATTTGCTCCTCAAGCGGAATCTCACTTGAAGTCGAACTTCCGGGCGCACTGAACAATGTCTTGTAAAAGCCGAGACTTACCGCAAGATATCCAAGGTTTCGCTGCTGCATCAGTTCCATCAGATCGTTTGCGCTTTCTAACGTTCCTACGTCAATCGTCATCATTCCGCCGAAACCATATTCAGGATTGATCATGCTTCTGTAAAGGTCGTGGCTCGGATGGCTCCTGAGTCCGGGATAGACCGTCTTGATTCCATCCATTTCAAATTTCTCAGCTAAGTATTGCGCGTTGAAACTGTGTTGCTTGATCCGGATATGCAGCGTGCGAAGGTTTTTCATCACACTTGCTGATCGCAGACTATCCATCGTTGGACCCAGCAACATGCTTGCTCCCGAATTCACATTCTTCAGCGAATCAATAAACGCCTGCGATGCACATGTCACGCCGCCAACAGTGTCGCTGCTTCCGTTAATATATTTCGTAAGGCTGTGAATTACAATATCAGCGCCCAATCGCGCGGGTGAAACTGACAAAGGTGAAAATGTATTGTCGACCACCAAAGTCAGGTTATGTTTTTTCGCAATCGCAGACAAACCGGCGATATCCGCAACTTCAAGTAAAGGATTACTTACAGTTTCACAGTATAAAACCTTGGTATTTGGCGTGATAGCAGCATCAACCGCAGCCATATTTGTGATGTCAACAAAGCTGGTGCCGATACCAAATCGAGGCGTGAAATACTTTAAGAACGCATATGTTCCGCCATAAATAGTCCTGCTGGAAACGATATGATCGCCGCTTCCGCAAAGCTGCAAAAGTGTCGGAGTGATCGCGCCCATTCCTGATGCTGCGACGTTTGCCGTTTCCGTTCCTTCCATCGCAGCAAGTGCTTTGTCAAGATATAAGTTGCTGGGCGATGAATGCCGTGAATATAGATAACAGCCTTCAGCGTTGCCTTCGAAGGTGTCAAACATTGTCTTTGCAGAGAGAAATGTGTAGGTCGATGAATCGGAAATTGACGGATTCACTCCCCCAAACTCGCCAAAATATTGAAGATCCTGAATGTTGTCAGCCGGGTTAAAATTTTTCATATTTATTTTTTTAGAAGCTGTTTCCCGCTTTACGCCTTTATCTCTTCGTTTCACTGCGAGGATATCGGCTGCAATCGGGGCTAGGGTTTATAGATCAATTTATATTTTCCAAAATAAGCGAACTACCAACTAAATGTCAACCGTATTCGTCTACGGTAGAAAATAAAACTACATTTAACTCTTTAAGTAGATATATATTCCAAACATACCATATATTCGTTTCAATTTCAGAAAATAAAATCCCATGCAACTTGACCAAACTGACAAAAAACTGCTTTCGTTACTTCAATTGGACGCAAAACAGACTTCAAAAGAACTTTCGTCAAAACTTGATTTGTCGGTCACAGCCGTTTACGAACGTGTAAAAAAAATGGAACGCGAAGGAATCATCTCGAATTATGTTGCCTTGCTGAATAAGAACAAAATAGGAAAAGGATTTGTAGTTTTTTGCCACATCAAACTGCTCCAGCACTCAAAAGATTTCCTGACGAAGTTCGAAAGCGAGGTCGGAAAGCTCGATGAAGTCCTCGAATGCTTCCACGTCAGCGGCGACTATGACTATATTTTAAAAGTATGTGTTCAAAATATGGAAGCCTATCGTGAATTCATGGTAACCAAATTGACGACGTTGCAGCACATCGGAAGCACGCACAGCACTTTCATGATATCAGAAGTGAAGAACACGACGGCCTACAAGTTATAACTCACTGTTACAGTAGTTTATGATGAGCCGATCAGCATTAGAAATAAACCATTATTAAGATGACAAACTTCCTTAAAAACCGTAATTTTGTGCAGCAATTTTAAAAAACACTCCAAACATTATATTATGAATTCATTTGATGTTGTTGTCATAGGATCAGGTCCCGGCGGTTACGTAGCAGCCATCCGTTGTTCCCAACTCGGTTCCAAAACCGCAATTATTGAAAAATATTCGACCTTAGGCGGAACTTGCCTGAACGTTGGTTGCATTCCTTCAAAGGCATTGCTCGATTCGTCACATCATTATCACGATGCAATCTCTCATTTTGCTGAACACGGAGTTGAGATCAGCGGTGAGATCAAAGCGAACTTGGAAAAAATGGTTGCGCGGAAAGGAACCGTCGTAGACCAAAACGTCAGCGGAATTAAATATTTGATGGATAAAAACAAAATCACCGTCTTCGAAGGTCTTGGTTCTTTTGAAGATGCAACACACGTCAAAGTTTCAAAAGCAGACGGTTCTTCTGAAGTTCTTGAAGCAAAGAATATAATTATTGCAACGGGCTCTAAACCTTCATCATTGCCTTTTATAAAATTAGATAAAGAACGCATCATCACTTCGACTGAAGCGTTGAATCTGAAAGAAATCCCGAAACACCTTGTCGTGATCGGCGGCGGCGTCATCGGACTTGAGCTTGGACAGGTTTATATGCGGCTTGGCGCACAGGTCTCTGTGGTCGAATTCCTTGACAGGATCATCGCCGGAATGGACGCGTCTCTTTCAAAAGAGCTGACCAAAGTCCTCAAAAAACAGGGAATGAAGTTCTATACTTCACATAAAGTAAAATCGGTTGAACGAAATGGCGATGCAGTTCAGGTTCAGGCCGAAAATGCAAAAGGTGAAACAATTACACTTGATGGAGATTACGCTTTGGTATCTGTCGGAAGACGCGCCTATACTGACGGACTGGCAGCGGATAAAGCAGGAGTGAAGCTGTCAGAACGCGGACTGGTTGAAGTTAACGATCACCTGCAGACAAACATCCCGAATATTTACGCCATTGGTGATGTAATTAAAGGGCCAATGCTTGCACACAAAGCCGAAGAAGAAGGTGTTTTTGTTGCCGAAGTAATTGCGGGCCAAAAACCGCATATCAATTACGAGTTGATTCCCGGTGTTGTTTATACCTGGCCTGAAGTTGCCGCTGTAGGTAAAACTGAAGAGCAATTGAAAGAGTTAGGTATCGCATATAAGTCAGGAAGTTTTCCGTTCAAAGCTTTAGGACGTTCACGCGCAAGCGGCGACACAGACGGCTTTGTAAAAATTCTCGCCGATGCAAAAACAGACGAAGTTCTGGGAGTGCACATGATCGGGGCCAGAACAGCCGATTTAATTGCTGAAGCCGTTACTGCAATGGAATTCAAAGCTTCCGCAGAAGACATAGCGAGAATGTCACACGCACATCCAACATACGCCGAAGCGGTAAAAGAAGCGGCATTGGCTGCAACTGACAACCGCTCGATTCATTCATAATCCACGACAAATTACATGAAGCAATTTTTATATTCTTTGATTCTTATTGCAGGTGCTGCATCTGCGCAAACCATTTGCACCGGAGGATTTGCCGGTTCCTATCCATGCAACAACATTGATCTTCAGGCCCGGGTTTCTTTTATTGCAATGGGCGGAAATTTTCAGACGGTTGGCAGCAGTTGCTGGGGTTGGACAGATCCGCTAAACGGAAAGGAATATGCAATTATGGGCTGCAGTTCGCATACGGCCTTTGTTGATATTACAAATCCGGCCGCGCCTGTTTATAAAGGCAAGGTCAATTCCACAAACAATATTTCAAGTGACTGGCGTGAAATGAAGGTCTATAACAATTATGCATTTATCGTCAGCGAAGCACCTGGCCACGGAATGCAGATTTTTGACCTGACGAGATTGCGGAATATCACGACGCCTCAAACATTCGCACCTGATGCGCTTTACACAGGTTTCGGAAATTGCCATACTGTTACGATCAACGAGGCAACGGGCTATGCCTATTGCAACGGGTCCAACACGTTTGGAGGTGGAATGCACGTGGTAAATATTCAAAATCCTGAGAATCCCGTTTTCTCGTTTGGTTATAGCGCCGAAGATTATACGCACGATTCGCAGGTTGTGATTTACAACGGCGTTGATACAGAACATATCGGCAAGGAAGTTTTTATTGGAGCCAACGAAGATAAAGTTGTTATCGTCGACGTAACCAATAAACTAAATCCGATCCTTCTTTCAACGTTCACATATGCAAACACATCCTATGCGCACCAGGGCTGGTTTACGCCCGATCATAAATACTGGATATTAGGCGACGAAATTGATGAACTTGATTTTGGTTTCAACTCCAGAACAATTGTAGTCGACATGTCAGATTTGGATAACCCCGTACTCAAAACCAATTATTACGGGCCAACGGCTGCAATCGACCACAACGGTTATACAAAACAAAACGAATTTTATCTTTCAAACTATACTGCCGGAATCCGGTTGATCAGCACAGCGGATATTGAAAACGGAAACATGACC
>DASVRQ010000021.1:0-74094 GCA_036388535.1 Flavobacterium sp.
CGCAGTAAATTTTGCGGTGCGTTCAAATTTCGGAAACCTCATTTTGTGTCTTTGCGTAAAAATACGATTTTGAACCGCCTAATTTATTAACTTCGACTTAAAATTGACAGCAGATGGTAGAAATAGAACGTAAGTTTATTGTAATTTCAGACGACTTTAAAAACGACGCAACAAGTAGAAATGTTATTTCGCAAGGTTACCTAAACTCAAATCCTGAACGAACAGTACGCATCCGAATAAAAGGCGAAAGTGGCTATCTGACAGTCAAAGGTAAAGGCAGCGTCAACTTTACAACCAGGCTTGAATGGGAAACAGAATTACCGCTTTCAGAAGCAAGACCATTGCTGGCAATTTGTGAAGAAGGTGTAATTGAAAAAATTCGCTATGAAGTTCCGGCAGGTCGCCATACTTTCGAAGTTGACGAATTTCTTGGTGAAAACTACGGACTTCTTATTGCAGAAGTTGAGCTTTCTGATGAAAATGAAGAATTTGAGAAACCTGCCTGGCTTGGTGAAGAAGTAACTACGGATCACCGGTTTTACAATTCGTATTTAAGTAAAAATCCCTATAAATTTTGGCCTGGGATAAGATTTGACATTTCATAAAGAGTTAATAATCTGTGCTTTTTGTATCTTTATATTTCTTAAATATGCAGACATGTCAAAATCAGGAGTTATAATAGCGGTAGATGACGATCAAGATGATAAAGATCTTCTCGTGATGCTTATCCGTGATTGCGGTTACTCCCATATGGTTCGTTGGTTCAACAATACTTTTGATGCTTTCGACCATATGAAGAATACCGATGAAATCATGTCTATTATTTTTTGTGATGTCAATATGCCCAAACGCAATGGTTTGGAGTTTAAAAAAGCAATTGACAAAGATCCGGTCTTAAGAAAGAAAAGTATCCCTTTCATTTTCTTTTCTACAGCGGCCAATCAACATGATGTGGATGTAGCCTATTCTGAAATGACGTGCCAGGGCTTCTTTAAAAAGTCACACTGTTATGACGAAAACAAGAGGAACATTGGACTGATAATGGAATATTGGACAGCGTGCGCCCATCCAAACATGCAATAGTTATTTAATGATTGAGATCGTAGTGCGAAGTACACCATGATTTTTATTGTCTGTAATAGACATAAAAGCTTTCTTAGACAAGTCAAGTTCGCGGCTTTTTTTAGACGGCCCACGATCATTCACCTCAACAATCACCGACTCATCATTGGCAATATTTGTCACTTTTAATTTCGTTCCGAAAGGTAAGTTCCGATGCGCGGCAGTGAGTTTGTTGTTATTGAACTTTTCTCCACTTGCAGTTTTTCGGCCGTTGAACTTGTCGGCATAATAGGAAACCTCCGCATTTTTCTTATAAATTTTACCTGACGTCGATTTTGATGCGGAACAACCAGCTATAATCAGAAACAGTACAAAAAACAGTAGCTTTCTCATCATTGGACGATTTCTATTGTAACACGTAAAGCCCCGCCGTATCGAGCGCCCGCAATGTCCATAAAAGCGCGTTTTGAAAGGTCAATTTCACGTCCTTTGATAAACGGCCCACGATCGTTGATCTCTACAATTACAGATTTGCCATTTGCTTCGTTTGTGACTTTTACTTTTGTTCCGAAAGGTAGTTTTCTATGGGCAGCGGTATACTTTTTATTGTCGAACCTTCTTCCGCTGGCTGTTCGCCGACCGTTGAATTTATCAGCGTAATACGAAGCGTGTGCATTTTTTTTGAGCAGCTTCAGCTTAATATTGGTCGTTAGCTTTAAGCTGTCAGCTATTAGAGCGTTCTTATTTATAGTGTCTTGTGTAATGACTCTCGTTGGTACCTTCTGGCCTGTTGCCTGAAATGAAAATCCGCAAAGTAGTACAACCAAAATCACAATCACATATAAGATTGTTTTTCTATATATCATGTTGGCTTTTGTTTCGGCATTGCGTTTGGCAATAACCGTTCCTTTAACGACGAAAACCCTTTAGTGGGAACTTTCGAAAACTTCTGACAATAGATCCCATGGTAATCTACTTAGGATTAAAAGCAGTCCGATGCCGTAAAAAATCAGGAAATTTTTAAAGATTGCCGCACTGCCAGCGAGTTTTTTGTGTCGTGACCAACCCATGGTGATCAAGGTGATCGCAATAAGATTAACCAACGGATGTTCCATTGAGGTCAACCTTAAGGCATCATTTTTCATCTCACCAAGAACTGCTAATCCGCGTGGTGAATTAAAGTAGATCGCTATTCCTATTAAAAATTGGATATGGGTGGCGATAAGGGCAAAGAGCGTGATCTTCCGGTCTTTTGATAAAAATTCTTTTTTCGAGGAACGTCCGATTAGGGAATTGACAACTGCAATTAACAGCAAAATCAGAGTCAGAATACCCCAGCCTGCATGGATTTGTTGAAGAAATTCGTACATATTTTTCCTGATTGGTTAATCCAAATATAAGAAAAAAATGATAAGTTGGTCGGTTTTGGGATTGACAGCGCCCTTGATCACTTGTCCCTTAAGAAGTGATTCAGCAAAAACGTTGTTGAACTGTCGTGCTTTCCAATGTTTTTGGAGTTCATTTCATCCAAAATCGAATTCGCCAACTGCTTGCCAAGTTCAACGCCCCATTGGTCATAACTGAAAATGTTCCAGATGACGCCTTGCACAAATATCTTATGTTCATAGAGCGCTATTAAAGAACCCAGCGACTCGGGAGTAAGTTTATCTATTAAAATGGTATTGGTTGGTTTATTGCCCTTGAAAACCTTATATGGGCGTAGGAACTCAGCTTTCTCTGCCGACAAATTTTGTTTGTCAAATTCTACTTGAACCTGATGTTCGCTTTTTCCATTGAGAAGTGCTTCGGTCTGAGCGAAGAAGTTTGACATTAATTTATCGTGATGATCTGAATCTCCATGAAGCGGCGCGACAAATCCGATAAAATCTGTTGGAATCAATTTTGTTCCCTGATGGATCAATTGAAAAAATGCGTGTTGTGAGTTTGTACCGGGTTCACCCCAAATAATGGTGCCTGTCTGATAATGTACAGGCTTTCCGTCACGGCCGACACTTTTGCCGTTGCTTTCCATGATTCCCTGTTGAAGATACGGCGCAAGCTTCTGCAGATATTGGGTATACGAAATCAACGCTTCACTTTCAGCACCGAAAAAATTATTGTACCAAATGCTCAGCAAACCCAAAATCACAGGAATATTGCGGTCGAATTCCTCAGTTCTGAAATGCTCGTCCATTTCGTTCGCACCTTTCAACAACTTGTCAAAATTATCAAATCCGACAGCAAGGCTTATTGATAATCCAACTGCGCTCCACAATGAAAATCGGCCTCCAACCCAATCCCACATTGGGAAAATATTTTCAGCGTCGATACCAAAGGCACTCACCTTTTCGATATTGGTCGATACCGCTACAAAATGTTTCGCTACATCTTCCTGTGTAGCTGATTTTAGAAACCATTTACGTATTGTTTCCGAATTTGACAGCGTTTCCTGAGTTGTAAAAGTTTTGGATACGATGACAAATAAGGTTGTTTCAGGATTTAGATTTTTAATGACTTCCTGAACGTGATCGCCATCAACATTGGATACAAAATGAACATTAAGATGATTTTTATAGAACTTCAGGGCTTCCACAACCATCGCCGGACCCAAATCTGAACCACCTATTCCAATGTTTACTACGTCCGTAAATGACTTTCCGGTGAAACCTTTCCGGCTTCCGCCGATGACTTCATCGCTGAAAATCCTCATCTTACTCTTAACCGAATATATTTCGGGAATCACGCTATGGCCGTCAACAACAACCGATGCATCCTCCGCAGATCGCAATGCCGTGTGAAGAACCGCGCGCCCCTCAGTTTGATTGATGATGTCGCCTGCAAAATACCTTTCGATCGCATCTCTGAGCTCAGCCTCATCAGCAAGCGCCAACAGATGCTTCTTGGTTTGGTCGTCAAGTATATTTTTCGAATAATCAACTATAAAATCTTTCCATTGAATGTGGAATTTCTGTGTCCGATTATTATCATTTCGAAATAACGATGCCATTGAAACTTCCTTCATTTCTTCAAAATGCTGCTGCAGGTTTTTCCACGCTGCTGTCGTTGTCGGATCTATCGCCTGTAATGCCATTACTTTGTTAATTTAAGTGCGGCCACGCTATCCAATTCCTTTTTTAGCGGGGTCATGTATGATATGAATCGAGGTTTATGCTTTTTATCCATTGGCTCTGAATTTGGTAATTTTAACCGGAGCGCATCAACCTGCACGCCATTTTTCCAAAATCGATAGCAAACATGCGGACCGGTTGCGAGCCCTGTACTTCCAACTTTACCAATCACATCGCCCTGATTTACGCGTTGGCCACGCCGTACAAGAATCTTGGACATATGAAGATATTGCGTTGAATAGGTTCCGTTATGTCGCACTTTCACAAAATTACCATTCCCAGCCGTAAAACCGGTTTGTTCAACAACACCAGCTGCTGTGGTCATGATAGCAGTTCCGGTTGGCGCGGCATAATCTGTCCCTTTATGCGCTTTCCAAATTTGTTGGACAGGATGAAAACGATTTTTTGAAAATTTTGATGAGATCCGGCTGAATTTCAATGGCGCTTTTAGAAAGAAATTTTTAAGGACTTTACCTTCTTCATCATAATATTCGATTTTGCCTGAAGTAGTGTCCTGCGCAAATGGAAATGCGTAAATGATCTTCCCTTTGTATTCGAAAAAAGCAGCTTCCAGGTTTTCTACTCCGTCATATATGCTGTCATTGACATACCTTTCGGTAAACGTCAATGCGAATTTATCGCCCTTTTTAAGTTTGAAGAAATCAATTGACCACGCATAAACCTTTGAAACCTGAGTTGCAAGTGACGCCGAGACTTTTTGTTCAACAAGCGCATCGCTCAATGAACCATCGAGTTCTCCTGCTATAGTGCGCCGGCGAATAGTGACAGGCTTAATCTTTTTGTAAGCAATGACAGAATCCCGAAAGTCGACTACATAATAGCTTAATCGGTCAGGCTGGTAAATAAAAGCTTGAATTGTTCTAGAGGGATCTTTCGTGCGAAGGATTGTATACGGTTTGCCGGCCCGGATCTTGCGAACATCAAACGTGTCTTTGATTAATTCGTTTACCTCGTGGACTTTAAGCTGACCAAGATTTTGTTTTTCCAATATGCTTCCGAACGTGTCGCCGCTGACAACCGTGTCATTTACAACGTCAAAATTATTGAGGGTAAACCCAAATTCGACAATGATTGGTTCGGGTTTTGGCGCAACAGCTTTCGCGGGAACTTTCTCCTCGGACTTGTTGCAGGACAAGAACGAAATAGAAAGGAAAAGAAGAAAGATGATTGAAAATCGTTTCAAACTATTGGTTTTGTGCGATTACAGTATTTTCTTCACCCCAATTTTTAAGCTCTTCCCCGCTCCATAATTCAGGGAAAAATATCCTTCGTTGATATTTTGGATGCATGTACTTTTTCCAATCACTTCCGCCGGTCGCTTCGCCCGAACCTTTTCCGCTGTCGATATATTTTCTCGCAGCATTAAGGTGACCAAGAACCCAGGTAACGTTTATAGTATAGTCAAGATGACGCATTGCCGCAACAAGCTCTGGATTCTGCCGATCTTCTTCGGGAAGTTGTTTGAATTTTTGCCAGATGTTGATGGTGTTGTATTCCTCCATGTGACGGATAAAAAGATCTTTATACTTGCGCTCGAATTCCTCGAGGAGATAAGATTTTTTGCCTGTGTGATAATCCTTACCTGCAGCCTGCCAATAAAGATGCTCGAATGCATGTTCAAAAGGTGTATTTCGGTCAATTGTTGCACGAAACCGATAGTCTATGAGGTTGATCAGATCGGTTGAAGCAAATTCGATCAATCGGTACTGAGCACTTTGGAATCCGCTTGCCGGGGTTAATGTATTTCGGAATTTCATGTATTGATCGACCTCCATTCCGTCGCCCATTATATCAAATGAAGTAGTCAGCATATTGAAATACCTGCTGATCCGCATAAGCCTTTCTGTGAAAAAAGGCGTTTCAGGTTTGTCGTTATGGCAGATTTGTTTTATTTCCCACAAAATCATCTTGAACAGCAGCTCATTGACCTGGTGATACATGATAAACACCATTTCATCAGGAAGTGTTGTGCGTTGGGTTTGAAGGTTCAGAAGTGCGTCGGTTTGAATATAGTCCCAATATGTGATTGGTTTTGACCAAAGCAATCCCTCAAGATGCGTCTCAAGTTTTTGATTTATAGCAAGGAACTTTTCTTCAAGCTTTTGAAGTAAATCTTCCTTTGTATCGTTGTTGTGCATTTTACTTTGATTTTACTTTGAACGTATGCTTCAGACCTTTATATCCGTCTAGATCGGCTTTAATCGAACCAACGGCAAGGCTGGCTTTTATACGTACAGGCAATTTGTTATCATCGTTTGAAATCCAAACGGTGAGGCTTTCTTCTTCTTTGAAGACACGTCCTGACTGAACAAGGGGACGGAAAATCATACAGTTAACAACACCATATTTTGTGCTGATATCTTCACGACCGATGAATTTTAGTTTAAATTTCGTTGTTTCCTCATCGAAAAACATGTCGATACTGACAGCTTCGCCAACTTTTAATTTATCGATATTGGGATGGTTGCGAAGATAATAAAAGGTCGACATGATATCTTGCGTATTGTCTGGAATGACAAACGTTTTTTCAGTTTTTTTCTTGTAGTCTTTTACGAGTATGCGATTCGTAGTCTGGTTAAAGAAACCTTCCTGATTTTTAGTATAACCACCTTCATCAATCTTACGCACGAATTGGTACGGATTTCCTGTCGCTTTATCGAAGTAGCTTTCGTATGTATCATCAACTTTAAAGAAGAAACGGGACATTCCGGTCGTCCAACCTTTGCCAACAGCATGAAACACTTTTTTATTATTTCGGGTGGCTTCTTTTATTTCAAGTGTTGCGTATCCTGCATTCACAACTCCGTAATGGATCCTGAACTTAAACCATTCACCAACACCAAATGCATTTTCACGTTGAGGAGGAACAAAACCGACGGTGATTATAAAGAGTAAGAATACTATAATCTTTTTCATAGCTGAAATTTAGTGAATATTCTCACGGAATACAATTTCTGTCCCAAAGGTATTAAAACAAAAAAACTCAGTCAAATGATGACCGAGTTTTTATGCTATTAACCAACCAAAACTATAAATTATGAAAACTTATATAAAAATCAGGAAACCACTCCTTCTTTTTGTTCCACAAAGGTAACGCCTTTTTATCATATTAAAAGCAAAACTCTCCTTTTAACAAATATTTGACAAAAATAACGTTGTAGTTAAAGCTTAAGCTGAATTATGTCTAAAGGATTACAGCGTTCCACGTTTTGCCTGTTCGCGTTCGATCGACTCAAACAACGCCTTAAAATTACCAGCTCCGAAGCCTCTTGCTCCCATTCGCTGGATGATTTCGAAGAACATTGTTGGACGATCCTGAAGCGGTTTTGTAAATATCTGAAGCAAGTAACCCTCTTCGTCGGCATCGACCATAATCGAAAGGCTTTCAATTACAGAAAGGTCTTCCTTCATCATTTCCATATGGCTTCCGAGGCGACGTGGGATATCTTCGTAATAAGCGTGTGGCGGCGCCGATAAAAACTCGACTCCCCGAGCGCGCAATTCTGTGACAGTTCTAATAATGTCATCTGTAGCGATTGCGACGTGTTGGATTCCGGGTCCGCCATAGAAGTCAAGATATTCCTCAATTTGAGATTTTTTCTTTCCTTCAGCAGGTTCATTGATCGGGAATTTGATGCGTCCGTTTCCATTTGACATTACCTTGCTCATCAAAGCAGAATACTCGGTGTTGATCTGTTTGTCGTCGAATGATAGGAAATTCACAAATCCCATTACTTCTTCATACCATTTTACCCAGATGTTCATTTCGTTCCAACCTACATTTCCAACCATATGATCGATGTATTTCAATCCCGTAGATGTTGGTTTGTAATCCGATTTCCATTCCTCGTATCCCGGAAGGAAAACACCGTTGTAGTTTTTGCGCTCTACAAACATGTGAACGGTTTCCCCGTAAGTATAGATCCCCGAACGCACTACCTGGCCGTATTCATCGCTCTCAACAGTTGGTTCCATAAACGGACGCGCGCCTCGTGCAACTGTTTCTTCATATGCACTTCTGGCATCTTCAACCCACAAAGCAGCAACTTTGACTCCGTCGCCATGTTTTACAAGATGTTCATTAAGCAATGAATCGGCTGTTAATGGCGTTGTAAGAACGAGCCTGATTTTGTCCTGCTGCAAAACATATGATGCACGGTCGCGAACACCAGTTTCCAATCCCGCATAAGCCAATGACTGAAATCCGAATGCTGTTTTGTAAAAATGCGCTGCCTGTTTTGCATTTCCGACGATCAGTTCAACATAATCGGTTCCAAGCAATGGAAGGAAATCCTGTGCTCCTTCAAATATTTTTTCCAGTCCGTATTCAACGGATTTTACTTCTTTTGACATGATATTGTTGTTTTGGATGGCGATTTGATTCACCTAAATTTTTAATTACTGAATAAGGCCCTAGCCCTGATGAGTTGAAATTAAAAGGAGGACAGCCGGTGGCTGTCAGGTACTATTATTCGACCCACGATTTATAATATTTTCCATCGTCAAGTCCCATCGCTTCTTCGGTAACCATCAACGGCCGGAACGTATCGACCATAACGGCAAGTTCCTGCGTTTCGGTGTGCCCGATGCTTCGTTCCATCGCGCCAGGCGCAGGTCCGTGTGGAATTCCTTTTGGATGCAATGTAATATGACCCACTTCAATGTTATTGCGTGACATAAAGTCGCCATCGACATAATATAGCACCTCATCACTATCGATGTTGCTATGGTTGTACGGCGCCGGAATCGCTTTTGGATGATAATCGTAAAGCCTTGGCACAAACGAACAAACAACGAAAGTTGAAGTTTCAAACGTTTGGTGAACCGGTGGCGGCTGGTGAACACGGCCAGTTATCGGTTCGAAGTTGTGGATGCTGAACGCGTATGGGAAGTTGTAACCATCCCAACCTATTACATCAAAAGGATGCGTAGCATATACGATTTCGTGCATCATTCCTTCTTTTTTGACCTTAATTACGAAGTCGCCTTTTTCATCGTGGGTTTCAAGCTCGTTTGGCAATTTGAAGTCACGCTCGCAAAACGGAGCGTGCTCCAAATGTTGTCCCGACTGGTTTTTATAACGTTTTGGCGTATAAAAAGGCGCGTACGATTCAACATAGAAAATTCTATTTTCAGTGGTATCAAACTCCATTTGGTAAATGATTCCGCGCGGAATTATAAGGTAATCTCCATATTCGAATGGGATATTTCCCATCATTGTACGTAAAGTTCCTGTTCCTTTATGGATGAAGAGCATTTCATCGGCATCGGCATTTTTATAGAAATAGGATGTCAATGATTTCCGAGGAGCTGCGAGTCCGATAATGCAGTCCTTGTTTAGAAGCATCGCTTTTCTGCTGTCGAGAAAATCATCGGCAGGTTTTAATTCGAATCCCTTCAAAAGCAAAGATTTGATGTTTTTCCCGATTGCGATCTTTGGCTCGACCGAATATGATTTCTTGATCTCTTTGACCTGTGTTGGCCGATGAACATGATACAGAAGTGACGCATGTCCGTGGAATCCTTCCGTGCCAAACAACTGTTCATAGTACAATCCGCCTGTTGGCTTTTCGAACTGCGTATGTCGTTTTTGAGGGAACGTTCCTAATTTATGATAAAGTGGCATAAGTTTTTGATTTAGTAAAGTTGGTAATTACTGGTCCAAAAAGCGCCTGCTCACTCCGGATTTCTCTTTATAAGAAACTTAAGTAAAGTGAGTAAACCGTTCCAATTTTTGCTGGCAGTCATACACAAATATCGGAAAAATTAGTTTTTAGCCGTTACCTCTTGTGAAATATTTATAAGCGAAACGGGATCAAAACATTGCTTTAATCCCGTTTCTCTTTTTAAATCTGAATTATCTTGTTTTTTTGAAGCTGTAAGCGAATATCATCGCATGGATAGCAGCAAAAATCATTGAGAAGTAAAACAGGAATGTATCGTCTACATCGGGATCAGAATGATGCACAAAAGCGACAACAACAAGCGCGAGTACCATTCCAAGGCCTGAACCTGCAACAACTTTATAACTGTCAAGGCTGAAGTTTCCTTTATTTTGGATACTGTTTTTCATTCCGTAGAACAAGTAAAGGTCAAATCCGATCATCATCCATACGATCAATCGAATCCATGTATCCAATGGCAGGAATACCATCATGAAAAGACAAACTACGACTCCAAGGATTGGAACAACCGGAACAAACGGCGTACGGAAAGCACGTGGCGCGTCAGGCATTCTTTTTCTCATGATCAAAACGCCGATGCAAACCAGGATAAACGCGAACAAAGTTCCGATACTCGTCATTTCACCTACAACACGTGCCGGAACGAATGCTGCAAAAGCACTCACAAGAACCATGAAAAGCAGGTTGTTTTTTGCCGGTGTCCTGAACTTTGGATGCACTTCAGAAAATACTTTTGGCATTAAACCGTCTTTACTCATAGAGAAAAACACTCGGCTTTGTCCCATTAACATTACAAGGATCACCGAGGCATAACCACCTAAAATGGCAAGCAAGATCGCGTTGTTAAGCCAAGGATAAGCAGGTACAATTGTTCCCGAAGCATCCATTGCGCCCATATGTTCAACTGCGATTGCAACCGGTGCAATTCCGTCAGTTCCAGCAAAAGCGGAATAATTTACAACTCCGGTCATTACGTGGGCGAACAAAATGTATAAAATTGTGCAAATTCCGAGCGACAATAAAATACCGATAGGCATATCCCTCTTCGGGTTTTTAGCTTCCTGTGCAGCAGTTGAAACGGCATCAAAACCGATATATGCAAAGAACACGATCGCTGCAGCCCTGATAATTCCGGAGAATCCGAACTCACCAAAATTTCCCGTATTTTCAGGAATGTAAGGTTCGAAATTTTCAGGTCGGATATATTGCCAGCCAACTGCGATGAAAACCAGCACTACAGTCACTTTCAATAACACGATGATTCCGTTTACGAACGCTGATTCCCTTGTTCCGCGAATCAAAACCATCGACATCAGCATAACAATAAGTACAGCCGGAACGTTGATAATACCGCCTTCAAAGGGCGAGAGCATGAAATTGTCATTTATGTGAATTCCGTAGCCCTCGAGGAACTTCCCGAGATAACGCGACCAACTTATCGAAACTGTCGCGGCTCCTACGGCGTATTCGAGAACTAAGTCCCAGCCGATGATCCACGCAAGAAATTCACCCATTGTTGCAAATGAGTACGTGTAAGCGCTTCCTGCAACCGGGATCATTGATGAAAATTCAGCATAACACAGTCCGGCGAAAATACAACCGACTGCTGCTACAAGAAATGAAATTGTAATTGCTGGTCCGGCATTTGTGGCTGCCGCCAATCCCGTAATAGAAAATAATCCCGCACCAATGATTGCTCCAACGCCAAGCGCTACGAGTCCGGTTGCCGATAATGTTTTCTTTAATCCTTTTTCCGAATCAGAAGCTTCGTCCAAAAGTTGGTTTAGTGGTTTTCTTTTCCAGAGAGACATAGTTTACTTTTGTTTGTTATTTAAGTGTCCCAAATATATAGTTTTTTATAAAATATTAAGCATTCCGCCGTTTAAAACCAAAATCCGACGCTAAACCATACGAAGCCTTTCGGAAGTTCGGGCGACCAACTGTACTTTACTTCAAGCGGGCCGAGGATAGTTTCAAGTCCGTAGCCAACTGCATAACCGGAATAAACCGGATTTGTAAGCCAGTCAACCGAGTTATATAAATTGTCAGAAATATTGGCATAATTGGCCGCCAGGTTCAGGTGATTTTTCCGGAAGATCTCATAATCAAGCGTGATTCCGGCCTTCATATAACTATCGCCCGAAATGCTTAAAAAATCATAACCATAGAAAGGCCTGATATTATTAATGGGGTTGAAACCATAGCCTCCGAGAACAAAGTCAAGGAACGGGACATTATCGACTCCAGTCGCAAAACCTCCTTCTGCCTCAAACTTTACTGTTGCTTTTTTATAAAACGTTTTAGCGACGCCGACTTCTGCTTTGGCGATCGAAAAAGGCTTGAATCTATTAGTGTAATCCGATGAGGTCATGTAGCGCTGAAATTCTCCTGAGAAATACCAGCCTCTTTTAGGAAAATATTTGTTATCGAACGAGTCAAACTTCATATATCCGAAAAAGCTCAGGTAAGAACTGTTTTCCAATACCGGGGACGTGTTCTGCAAGGTTTGAGATTCGATTTTGAGATGTTTGACCTCAAGTCCGCCACCTACTACAAATTTATGGATGAACAGTGTTTGCACGTACGCCTGATTAGTAAAATCAGAGAAATTGATATTTATCCTGTTAAAATCGCTCTCGACCAATGAAAAAACATCATTGTACTCCGAAGATACGTTTCGATTGAACCGATTGTACCTTGATCGGAAGCCGTAGCTGAAATAAAACCCATTGTCGACATAGTAATCGAGATTATATCGGAAATTGTCGCCCAGAACTAAATCCAACGATGCCACGTCGTTCTTGAGCAGCAACTTTTTCTGTGTCAAATTGGTAAGGATCCCGCTTTTGTACAAGCCGTCATAATGCAATCCGAACTTCAGGTAAGTTTTGACCGGATTCTCCGTCAGTGACAATCGTAGCACATCGCCTGCTCCATCTTTTTCAAGCCAATAGCTCAAGGAGCTAAAGTTCTGTGTAGCCGTAAGGTTGTCGATTCCGATCTTAAGATCATCGTAACTGATCATTCCGGGCTTAAACCGCAGCTTTCCCAAAACGTAAGCTCGTGTAAAATTTTCAAGATCGTTTACGACAATGCTGCTTATTTCAAGGCTATCTGATGCGATTTTTACTTTCTGATGGCTATACTTCTCGGTTTTTTCTGCC
This sequence comes from Flavobacterium sp., assembly GCA_036388535.1. Lineage (GTDB taxonomy): Bacteria > Bacteroidota > Bacteroidia > Flavobacteriales > Flavobacteriaceae > Flavobacterium. The sequence goes on from DASVRQ010000021.1 coordinate 13,060, forward strand.
AAATCCTCAAGCTTTTCGTAGACCTTGTAAGCCGCTTCTTCACCTTTTTTGATGATATCCGATCCGTTGCTGAACGAAATGACGCTAAAAGATGTAATATCAGGCTTGAGGTAAATATCAGTATCGGAAATTTTATCCTGCATCTTTTCGTTCATCTGCATGTTCGAAATCTGCACCAGGATTCGGGTCGCGTCTTTCAAGGAATTCCGATCTTTCAAATCATCCTGTACGTCTACTCCAATGATGAAATCGGCGCCTAACTTTCGCACTTCATCTATCGGATAATTGTTTGTCACGCCTCCGTCAACCAGTAATCGACCGTTAATTTCGACTGGAGAAAACAACGACGGAAATGCTGCACTCGCAAGCATTGCCTGAGGCAAATAACCGTTATCAAGCAGAATTTCTTCGCCTGTTTCAATGTCGGTTGCCATACAAAGGAATGGAATCGGAAGTTTCTTAAAATCACGTACGTGCCTGACGTTGTGCGTGAGTTTCGTCAGAAGATTGTAATTGTAAAGACCTTTTGACAGCGCAGTCGGAATGCCAACGCGGAACTTGTGGAACGGCAGTGAAATTGCATAAAGTTCGTCGTTTCTCTTCCCATAAAAGTTCTTGGAAGAACGCGGAATAAAATCCTGAAGCAACGCATCAAAGTCAGTTGCATGAAAAATAGAATCGATTTGGTTTGCATTGTATCCCGAAGCGTACAATCCGCCCACAATTGCGCCCATGCTTGTTCCGCCGATGTAACTGACTTCAACGCCGGCTTCTTCGAGGACTTTTAAAACTCCGATATGTGCGAAACCTTTGGCGCCGCCGCCGCTTAAAACCAAGCCGACCTTTATCTTTTTTTGCTCCTGCGCGAAAGCCGACACAAACGTGCAGCAAACGATAAGCAGGAACAGCAATTTCTTCATAACTAGCTGGGAATGATTTTGTAAAAGTCGACAATTTTTTTTGCTTTTGAAAGTCCGACCACTTCTGCAATCTCTTTTTCGGATGCCAATTTTAGCCTTTTCACCGATTTAAAATGTGTAATCAGCGTCAGCATTGTCTTCTCGCCTATTCCGGGAATTGTCTCCATCGAAGTCTGCAATGCGCCTTTGCTTCGTTTGTCGCGATGATGCGTGATTCCGAAACGGTGCGCCTCATTTCGAAGTTGCTGTATGATTTTTAAGGTTTCCGACTTTTTGTCGAGATATAACGGAACCGGATCTTCAGGATAGAATAATTCTTCGAGCCTTTTCGCGATTCCGATAATTGCTATTTTGCCACGGAGTCCGAGTGCGTCCAAACTTTTCAATGCTGATGACAACTGGCCTTTTCCACCATCGATGATGATCAATTGCGGAAGCGGCTGGTTTTCATCGAGCATTCGGCGGTATCGCCTGAAAACAACTTCTTCCATTGAGGCAAAGTCATCTGGTCCGACAACGGTTTTGATGTTGAAATGCCGATAATCTTTTTTGCTCGGTTTCCCGTCTTTAAACACCACGCATGCTGCAACCGGATTTGTTCCTTGTATGTTTGAATTATCAAAACATTCGATATGGCGAGGTTCTTCGGGAAGCCGAAGGTCTTTTTGCATCTGCGCCATGATTCGCGTCGTATGCCGGTCAGGATCCACGATCTGCATTTGCTTCATCTGCTCCATCCGGTAATATTTTGCATTTCGGGTAGACAGATCAAGAATCTGCTTTTTATCACCCAATTGCGGAACCGTTATTCTGATATTTTCTCCAAGATCAATTTCGAACGGAACGATTACTTCGCGCGTCGTCAGATTGAAACGCTGCCGAATTTCAACTGCTGCAATCTCAAGAAGTTCTTCATCCGATTCATCGAGCTTTTTCTTCAGTTCCAAGGTGTGTGACCGCACAACCGAACCGTGCGAAATCTGAAGAAAATTTATATATGCCGAACTTTCGTCGGAAACAATTGAAAATACATCAATGTCAGTCAGCTTCGCATTCGCGACCATCGACCTTGACTGGTAATTTTCTAAAATTGTCATTTTATCCTTTATCCGTTGCGCTTCTTCAAAACGCATTTCTGATGCAAGTTCGGTCATCTGACGTTTGAAATCGCGCATGCTTTCTTTGAAGTTACCTTTGAGGATTTCACGAATTGCATCGATTTTCCTTTGATATTCCTCGAGCGATTCATGGGCTTCACACGGACCTTTGCAGTTTCCGATATGGTATTCAAGACAAACCTTGAACTTTCCACATTCGATATTTCGAGGCGTTAGGTCGTAATTGCAGGTTCGAAGCGGATAAAGCTCCTTGATAAGGTCTAAAATCGTATAAATTGTTTTGAAACTCGTATAGGGACCAAAATACTCAGAACCGTCGCGAATCATCCTTCGGGTTGAAAATATGCGTGAAAACGGTTCTTTCCGGATACAAATCCACGGATACGTTTTATCATCACGAAGAAGCACGTTATAACGCGGCTGCAATGTCTTGATCAGATTGTTCTCGAGCAGCAATGCATCACTTTCAGACGAAACCACAATGTGTTTGATAGTCGCAATTTTTCGGACCATAACGTTTGTCCGACCTGTATCGTGAATCTTATTAAAGTATGACAGCACCCTTTTTTTAAGGTTTTTCGCCTTACCGACATACAATAACTTGTTGTCTTTGTCATAATACTGATAAACGCCGGGAGAATCAGGCAGAGTCTGTATTTGTAAGGCTAAAGGCGGTGATTGCATATACGCAAAGTTAGTCAAAATGGCAGAATGATGATGGACTTGCGGATGCAACGAAACATAATTTAACTACTTTTATGTTTTTAAATTTATGGCTGAACAAATTCCGCAACCAATAACGATACTCGGCAAAGTTATATTGCCCGGCGAAAGCAGAACCATTAATATGGAAGTGGCGAAGTTGCATACTACGACCGAGCTCAAGATTCCCGTGATTGTTGAACGTTCGAAGATTGACGGACCCGTGGTTTTATTCACAGCCGGAATCCATGGTGATGAAATCAACGGAGTAGAAATTGTACGCCAGCTTATTACGCAGAAAATCAACAAACCCAAGATCGGAACGATCATTTGCATTCCGATCGTGAACATGTTCGGTTTTGTCAACCATTCGCGTGAATTTCCGGACGGACGTGATCTTAACCGTGTTTTTCCCGGAAGCAAAACAGGCTCGCTCGCCAGCCGGTTCGCCTATACGTTAATAAAAGAGATTTTGCCGTGCGTTAATTATTGCGTCGATTTTCACGCAGGTGGCGCAAGCAGGTTCAATGCCCCACAGATCAGGATTGTACGTCGCAACCAAAAACTTAAGAAGCTTGCTGACGTTTTCAGTGCTCCATTTACGGTCTATTCGAAAAATATCGCCGGATCTTATCGGAGCTCGAATGCCAAACTAAAAATAAATACGTTGCTGTTTGAAGGCGGAAAGTCGTTGGACATTAACAAAGAGGTCGCCGAAGAAGGCGTAAACGGTGCGAAACGGTTGCTGGCGCATCTTGAAATGCTGGACGATTTACATTTAGTGACGCCACCTGAGAACCATACGATTTATCTCGAACGGACAAGTTGGATCAGGGCCAAAAATTCGGGGCTTTTCATCGACAATAATATGATCGGGAAATATGTTAAAAAAGGCGTGATCCTCGGAATCATAACGGATCCTTTCGGAAAGTTCGAACAAAAGGTCAAAGCGCCTCATGACGGCTATATCATCAATGCCAATCATGCACCGATTGTCTATGAAGGCGATGCGATTTATCATATTTCGGTAATGACGCCAGCCGACAAAGCTTCTAATATCGAAGTTGTCGCAGCCGAAGATTCCAAACGCGATCATTAAAATCATGAACAAGAACGACCTAAGGCAGAAGTATAAAGTACTGCGGCAACAACTTTCTTCCAAAGAAATTGAGGAGAAAAGTATTGGGATCGCCAATCAATTGTTGACACTTGCGATTTGGGATAAAACATATTTCCACATTTTCCTTCCGATTGAAAATCAGAAAGAGGTTGATACCGAAGCGATCCTGCACCTGCTTTCCGGGAAGGATAAAGAGGTTGTAATTTCTAAAAGTGATTTTACAACGAGAAATATGACGCATTATCTTCTGACGGATAACACTAGAATCATCGTCACGCAAAATGGGATCCCGGAGCCTGCTGACGGACTCGAAGTTCCTGTAGAGTATCTTGATATTGTCTTTGTTCCGTTGCTTGCTTTTGATTTACAGGGAAACCGCATAGGTTACGGAAAAGGATTTTACGACAAATTCCTGGCGAACTGCCGAAAGAGTACAGTCAAAATCGGTTTGTCTTTTTTTGAAGCTGAAGAAAGCTTTGCAGAGATATTTGAAAGCGACGTGCAACTCGACTATTGTGTGACGCCAGATCACATTTATAAGTTCTAGTGTTATTCTTTTGCGAAAGCGCGTTTGTTGAATACGATCAGAACTCCAACTCCTGTTGAAATTGCCATGTCGGCAATATTGAAAATGGCATTGAAGAATTTGAATTCTTGTCCGCCCCACATTGGAAGCCATGAAGGAAGATATCCTTCCCAAATCGGAAAATACAGCATGTCGACAACGCGTCCGTGAAATAGCGTCCCGTAAGGATCGGCAGCAAATAAAGTGGCCAACTGGCCGTGGCTGTGGCTGAAGATAACTCCGTAAAATACAGAGTCGATTATATTCCCGAGTGCTCCAGCAAAAATAAGGGCGATTGCGGTAATAAGAAAGTTTGAGCTTTGTTTCCGTACAGAATCCCATAACCAATATCCGATTCCGATTACTGCTAAAATTCGGAAAATCGTGAGGAATAATTTTCCATACTCGCCGGGAATTACCGTTCCCCAAGCCATTCCTTCATTTTCAATGAAAAGTATCTTAAACCAGCTCAAAACACTGACTTCTTCTCCGAGAACAAAGTTAGTCTTGATATATAATTTGGTGAATTGATCGACAAGCAGGATTATAAATATGAGCAAGTATGCTTTTCTCAATGACATTAGGCGAATTTTATTTTGTGCAAAAATAACAATATAATGGAATAAACCGCTTTTATTTGCGCCAGCTACAAAGAAATAAGACGTGCCTTCAGGAGTTAAAACATTATATCCTAGCGTGTTATGTCAGTATAATTTATAACTTTGGTAGCACAAAAAAACAAACACTATGAAAACAATCAAACTTTTCTTATTCAGCTGTATCACATTGCTGTTCATTTCATGTGAATCAGATGAAAACAACAACAATGGAACAGCTGTATTTGCTGTAGCAGAAGTGAAGTCGCTTGCTGACATCAGGAACAGTGTCGAAGTTACTTCCGCAAGGCAAACACAGTCGGATGGCAAAGTCTACGTGGCAGAAAATTACATTTTCTATATTGCAAAGGAAGAAGGTGTGCATATTTTTGATAACAGCAATCCTGCGTCTCCACAAAATGTAGCATTTATCAATATTGAAGGTGTTCATGATATTGCCGTAAAGGGAAACCGCCTGTATGCCGATAACTATATTGATCTTGTGGTTTTTGATATTTCAAATTTTTCCGACATTTCTGTTGTACAGACATTACCGAACGCTTTTACATTCTATCCGGTTTATCCCGAAGGTGCAGAATATTACGATTATAGCGTAACGGCGGGTCCGGATGAACTTGTAACCGGTTTCCGACTTGAAATGCGGGACCGTCCTTCAGGAGATTATACCGATATAGCCGTAGGCGGGAATGGAGAATTTGCCAATGGCGCCGATGGTGTTGGAACCGGCGGATCATACGCAAGGTTTCAAATAAACAGCGATGCGCTTTACACGGTCGACAGTTACCAACTCAATGTATTTAATATTGCGGACTCGGAAGATGTTTTCTTTGATAAAGCGGTTTATCTTAACGAATGGCTTGGCGGTGGTCAGTTTGAAACCTTGTTCCAGCAGAAGGATTTCTTATTTGTAGGATCAACCAACGGAATGTATATTGCCAATGCTGAAGATGAGTTCAATCCGTACTTTGTGTCAGGATTTTCACATGCTACGGCTTGTGATCCTGTTGTCGTTCAGGGAACAAAAGCTTACATAACTGTTCGTGGTGGAAGCACATGCGGCGCAATCGAAGATCAGGTTAATGTTATTGATATTGCTGATATTTCGAATCCCTCGCTGATCTCAACATACTTGCTTGATCAGCCTTATGGACTTGGAATTTACGGGCAAGCGTTATATGTATGTTGTGGACCTGGCGGATTAAAAGTGTTTGATGCTACAGGAAGTGAGCTCGTACTTCAGAATTCCTATTCAGATGAAGTCACTGATGTTATTCCGATGGATTCGCACTTGATTGCTGTTGGCTCAGGAACGATCAGACAATATAGCTATGGACCGAATTTTACGCTTGTGCCGATTAGTGTGCTCACATTCTAGGTGCAAGGCGCAAGGTTCAGGGCGCAAGGTAGCTGCCATGTATTGAATATCATGCTTAGTTTAAAACTGGTACTGAGTACTGCGACTGCGGACTTTCTAAATGGTACAGGGCGCACGGTTCAGGGTGCAAGGTAGCTGCATGTGCAAATTATCATGCTTGATCTAAACTGCGACTGAAGACTGTGACTGAGGACTTTCCAAATGGGTGCAAGGCAGCTTCATGTACTAATAATCATTGCTTGATCTAAAACTGCGACTGAAGACTGTGACTGCGGACTTTAAAAAACCTCAATAAATCAAAAAAGCCCCCATAATTGGAGGCTTTCATTTTCATGTAAATTCTTATCGCTGTAGATTCTTAGCTTCGATACTCATTGTAGCATGAGGAACTATTTTAAGACGGTCTTTCCCGATCAGTTTTCCTGTTACTTTGCATAATCCGTAAGTTTTGTTTTCAACACGGAAAAGTGCGTTTTTCAAATCGCGAATGAACTTCTCCTGACGGATTGCCAATTGCGAGTTTGCTTCTTTCGACATTGTTTCGCTTCCTTCTTCAAACGCCTTGAACGTTGGTGACGTATCGTCCGTCCCGTTATTCAGGTCGTTCATGTAAGCGCTTTTTATCAGATCAAGATCGTTTTGTGCTTTTTCAATTTTCTTTAAAATAATTTCTTTGAACTCTGCTAAGTCAGCATCTGAGTATCGAATTTTTTCATCTACCATTTTCTGTCATTTTGTAATTAATAATTTTGTCTGTATATCATCGAACTCAACCTCAATACCACCTTCCAACGAATTTTCAATGATAAGTTCCCGAGTTAATGTTTCATCTTTAATATATTGCTCATTGCTTTTTATCGCCTGCTCAATACTTGGTTGTCTCTGAATCCGAACCGTAATCTTGTCCGTTACCTCAAATCCGGAATCCTTCCTGATGTTCTGGATCCTGTTTACGAGCTCACGAGCGATTCCTTCGTTTTTGAGGGTTTCGGATATTGTGATATCAAGCGCAACTGTGATGTTTCCTGAATTCGCAACAAGCCAGCCTTCAATATCTTGTGAGGATATTTCGACGTCTTGCGCGGTTAAAGTTATACTTTTTCCTGAAATAGCAAGCGTCAGCGCACCTTCTTTGTCCAATTCATTGATCTGTTCCTGAGAAAAAGATTGTATTTCCTTGGAAATCAATCCCATATCTTTACCAAAACGCGGGCCTAAAACCTTAAAATTTGGCTTGATTTGCTTCACTAATATGCCTGATGCATCATCAAGCAGCTCAATTTCCTTGACATTTACCTCGGCTTTTATCAGGTCGGCAATCGCCTCAATCTCAGCACGCTGAATCTCATCAAATACGGGTATCATTATCTTTTGCAGTGGTTGGCGCACTTTGATCATTTCCTTTTTACGAAGCGAAAGCACGAGTGAAGAAATTGTCTGCGCTTTCTGCATTTTGCTTTCGAGCGATTTATCAACATATTTTTCAACCGATACCGGGAATTTCGCAAGGTGAACGCTGGCGAATTCTTCTGATTTAGTTGCTCTTGTCAGATCGCGATAAAGCGCATCCATGAAAAACGGTGCGATTGGCGCGCTCAGTTTAGAAACAGTCAGCAAACAGCTGTACAATGTTTGATAAGCCGCAATTTTATCCTGCGCATATTCACCTTTCCAGAAACGTCTTCTGCATAAACGCACATACCAGTTACTCAGGTTTTCCTGAACGAAATCGGAAATTGTGCGAGCTGCTTTCGTAGGTTCGTAATCGGCGTAGAAACCGTCAACGTCCTTAACCAAAGTGTTGAGCTCGGAAATGATCCATTGGTCAATTTCAGGACGCTCGTTTACTGGGATTTCCGCTTCCGCGAATGTGAATCCGTCGATGTTTGCATATAACGAAAAGAACGAATACGTGTTGTATAAGGTGCCGAAGAACTTTCTGCGGACTTCCGCAATTCCTTCAAGGTCGAATTTTAGATTGTCCCACGGATTAGCATTTGATATCATATACCAACGCGTTGCATCCGGTCCGTACTCATCTAATGTCTTGAACGGATCGGCAGCGTTTCCAAGGCGTTTCGACATTTTCTGTCCGTCTTTATCCAGAACGAGTCCGTTTGATACCACGTTTTTATATGCTACCTTATCAAAAACCAAGGTCCCAATTGCATGTAAAGTGTAAAACCAACCGCGGGTTTGATCGACACCTTCAGCTATGAAATCGGCCGGAAAATCAGTGTTTCCATCAACTTTATCTTTATTTTCGAATGGATAATGCCATTGTGCATATGGCATTGCGCCTGAATCAAACCAGACATCTATTAAGTCGGCTTCCCGTTTCATCGGTTTGCCTGACGCAGAAACCAAAATTATCCTGTCAACTACGTTTTTATGTAAATCGACCAGATTGTAATTGGCATCCGACATGTTGCCGATTTCAAAATTCTGGAATGGGTTTTCAGATTGAACTCCGGCTGCAATCGCCTTTTCGATTTCTGTGTAAAGTTCTTCTACAGATCCGATCAGGATTTCTTCCTGCTTATCTTCCGTCCGCCAGATAGGCAAAGGTATTCCCCAATATCTTGAGCGGGAAAGGTTCCAATCGTTTGCGTTTTTGAGCCAGTTTCCGAAACGGCCTTCACCTGTTGCTTTTGGCTTCCAGTTGATGGTTTCGTTAAGGTCGAACATCCGGTCTTTAACTTCAGATATCTTGATGAACCAGGAATCTAAGGGATAATATAACAATGGCTCGTCAGTTCGCCAGCTATGCGGATAACTGTGAACATACTTTTCAACTTTGAAAGCTCGGTTATCTTCCTTTAATTTTATTGCAATTTCAACGTCGACAGAACGCTCAGGTGCTTCATCGGCGTCGTAGTATTCATTTTTGACGTATTTCCCGGCGAGCTCGCCAACATGTGAAGTAAATTTTCCTTGTAAATCTACAAGCGGAACAGGAACATTATTTTGATCAAGGACGAGCATTGGCGGAATTTCAGGGGATGCTTCTTTTGCAACTTTTGCATCATCGGCACCAAATGTTGGCGCGATGTGCACGATTCCTGTTCCGTCTTCTGTCGTTACGTAATCACCTGCAATTACACGAAAAGCATTTTCAGCGTTTTGATATGGAAGTGCATATTTCAACAATTGCTCGTAACGTGTTCCAACTAAATCAGCGCCTTTTGCTTCGCCAAGGATTTTATATGGCAGCTTTTTATCGCCCTCTTTGACATTGTCAAAATCAGATTCAGATGTGCTTTCAAAAAAGTTTTTCCCAAATTGTTTTCCAACCAGATTCTTTGCAAGAACTACAACTGATGGTCGAAAAGTATATTGATTTACCGTTTGAACAAGTACATAATCTATTCTCGGACCAACGGCAAGCGCTGTGTTGCTTGGCAATGTCCACGGAGTTGTCGTCCATGCTAAAATGAAGATTTCATCAATCTCTGAAGTTATTCCAAATTTCGAAAGCAGTTGCGCTTTGTGGTCTTCAAGAACATGAAATTGCGCAACAACAGTTGTATCGGTTACATCGCGGTAACAGCCAGGCTGGTTGACTTCGTGCGAGCTCAAGCCTGTTCCTGACTTTGGTGAATACGGCTGAACCGTGTAGCCTTTGTACATCAAATCTTTGTTGTAGATCTGTTTTAAAAGCCACCAAACCGATTCCATGTATTTGGATTTGTACGTCACGTATGGATCTTCCATATCGACCCAATAGCCCATTTTCTCCGTCAGGTCGTTCCACACATCGGTATAACGCATGACGGTTCTTTTACAGGCTTCATTATATTCTTCGATCGAGATCTTTGATCCAATATCTTCTTTTGTGATCCCAAGTTCTTTTTCAGTTCCGAGTTCAACGGGCAAACCATGCGTATCCCAGCCGGCTTTTCGTTTTACCTGAAAGCCTTTTTGGGTCTTATACCGGCAGAAAATATCTTTGATTGCACGCGACATTACGTGGTGAATTCCCGGCAGTCCGTTTGCTGAAGGCGGGCCTTCGAAAAAGACGAATGGTTCGCTGCCTTCACGGCTCGTTACACTTTGCTCGAAAATGTTCTCTTTCTTCCAGAAATCAAGAACTTCAGACGCGATAGTCGGTAAGTCAAGTCCTTTGTATTCAGTAAATCTGCTGTTCATTTGGGCGTTTTGTAAAATCGTGTGCGAAGGTAAGGAATTTTTGTATTGCAGAGGCTTATCTGTGGGTAATTCGGCGTTGCGTGAGCGATGGAAGCGGCATCTTTTTGCGAAGCGCAGCGCAGCAAAAAATATAGCGGACAGCGCGACGCCGGCAAATATATTTCGATTTACTCAAACAGCTTAAGCCGGCGGCACGCCCAAATTATGCGAAAACTTCTTTAAGTACTTCGAGTGATTTTGGCTTGCGGAAACCCGAAAGATGGATTTCGTAATAATCGAGAAGAATCTTGAGCAAAATTTGGCGTTCGTTTGCTGAGAAAATCTTTTGAGGGCTGTCGAACTTGAGTTCCATGAGGCGTTTGAGCAGGAAAGTCTCGTAATCAGTGATGCAACTCAATCCGTGAAACTCTGTAAAAATGCCATCATTCATTTCGAAGTACGGAAGATTCGCTTGCGATTGATCCGGATAAAACCCGAGGTATTTGGTGACTTCCAGCAGCAAAATCAAATGAAAATTCACTACCTCATCATGATGGTCAAGCCAAAGAAGCGCCGCCTCAAGAAATGAAAAAAGGCTTTGGTTTCTTTCTTCTTCGTGGATACTGTGATGAAGCACTTCGGAAAGGAACATCACGATCGTGCTTTTGATAATGTTGGTGTTGATCGAAGTATAAGCAGTTGCCAGGCGGATCTCCTTAAAATGTTCAAGCGTTCCTTTATTTTTGTGGACAGCTTCAATTTCAAGGATTGTGAAAGGTTGGAAATAGGCGATTTTTTGTGCCGACTTCCGGGTAGAAAATGCGTCTCGGACGAAGTAGCTTTTGAGTCCGTCAGATTGCGTGAAGCATTTCACAATCAGGCTCTTTTCCTGATATTTTATCGCGGAAATGACAATGGCTCTGGTTTTAACTTGCAAAACTTATCGGATGATCATCACTTTTGTGACCTTGGTTTCAATTGCGTCTTCGGCAGCAATAAAAATCATATAAACGCCTGACGAAACGCGGTGTTTTCCGAAAGCAGTTGTATCCCATTCGATTGTTCCGCCTTCAGCCGTGGTTTCATGGACGAGGTTTCCTTCAATATCAGTAATCTTCACGTTTGCTTTGTCTATTAGTCCGCCGATTTTCACTGTCCCGTAAAAATCAGGGCGAACAGGATTCGGATATACGATCACATTGCTCAAGTCACCTTTTGCGTCGGTAGAAATACCTTTAAATGACACCATTCCTTTATTGGTCGCAAAGAAAACTTCACCAGAGTCGCCGTTGATGTCGATATCGTTGATCACATTACTAGGAAGAGGCGAATTTTCGGTTGTGAAATGATAAATAGTTTCCTGGCCGTTTGGAGAAACCAGAAAGGCTCCACCATCGGCTGTGGCGATCCATTTGTTGTTTCCGCCGTCGACTGCAATATCTGTAATGAGTTGTTCGTATAATAACTCCTGAGCAACATCTTCTTCTTCGTCAAGAATGATAATAGCGTTTGCAGTAAGCTGGTCTTCATTGAGGAAACGGTCGACGCTCGAAAGTACACGTAAGCCTTTTTCAGTCCCGATCCATAATTGATTCCGTTTGTCGACAGCAACCGCGCGAACGTTTTGTGACGGCAGGTTTCCATTATCGGATCCCATTGTGATCTTCTTGAAGATATTGCCTGCTTCATTGAATCCGACAACACCTTGACCATGTGTTGCGATCCATTTTGTGCTGTTTTTATCGATTACAAGCTGGCTGAAAGCAGTAGAAAAATAGGCATTATCGAGAATGGCTTCCGTGTTATAGGAATCCCAAGTTTCATCCGGATGCAGTACTTTCAGACCATCGCGGACCAACGAATTGGTCATCCACAGATTGCCTTGTTTATCAAATGCACTTTGTTCGATTCGGATACTGCGTTCATTTGGCGCACCGGGATCAACGAGTGATTCGAGTCCGCTGTTTGTATGGTCATATTGTTCAACGAGAACATCATCCTCCAGCTTCAGCAACCCGGAATGATAGGAGCTTATGTAAACTTCATTTATATTGTTCGGGTTTATTGTAACACGGACAAGATCATGCGCCTGTTTATCGGGTAGATGCAGTTCACTGTACGGAATTTCCTTCCAGCCGTCTTCATCGTGCTTACTTACGCCATATGTATTTAATGGATACGGATTATAGTCAATATAAAATCCGTAAACTGCCCAAAGATTTTGTGTCGATGCGTTGATCGAAAAGATGTTGTTGCGGACAGGTCCATCGGGGCTGAGGAGCTCGGGTTGTGACATTCCGCTGACGGTCGTTGCGATGACACCATTTTCCGCAGTTCCTACAAACAAGGTTTCATCGGTTACGGTCGCCGCTGTGAAAACGGGAGTAATTTCTGGAACTTCTGCCGGAGTAAACTGCTTGACGAGATTCAAAGTTGGTCCGTATACATTTACGTTTGCAGATGAAGTGGCGATAAGATAATCATCGGTGGCGCGTAAGTCGGCAGTTGCACCAGAGAGTTGAGCAAAAAAATTAAATGATGTTCCAACTACTTTGTATAATGTACCGCCAATACCAGCGGCTACAAGATTTGTCCCGAACGACTCGATTCCGGACCAATTTCCCATAGCTATCTGCGTCCATTGACTTGCGTCAACTAAGTTGGGGTTGGTGATGTCGGCTCTCTTTATTCCATTATCTTGCGTCGCGGCATAAATATTCCCCTCGAAGACAGTAGTTTGATTTACAATAATTTCTGCTACACCACTTCCTATAAAGTAGGTGTCGCCAAATTCAAGTGTTGCAAGGTTATATTGGACAATTCCAAAATCGCATGAGACGTATACGATTCCGTCGTATTCCATAAAGTGATTGATCTTCTTGATGTTCGGCTGCAATTGCTTGTTGAGGATATCGACAACATTTGTCATACTTCCATCTGCTTCGTTGATGACGATCATAAGGCCATTGGCATAGCCGATCAAGGTCAGGTTTGCCACTTCACTGTGATATAACGCAGAAATCGTCTGGCCTGAAAGTCCGTCGACGGTTGTAGTCGTCTTTAAGACATTCGTGCCAAGATTCTTCGAGAACAGTGCATTTTCGGATGCTGCATAAATAGTCATTGGTGCCTGCGCAAGATCCCGGATGCTGTTGTAAGAGTAATATCCCTTCCACAATTGATTGCTTTGTGCAACACCTGGAAACGGCATTACAAGAAGAAGAATTAAAAGCGGGAATTTTTTCATGCGGAGCAAAATCAGGATACAAATATACTAAACGTAAATATGTAAACTTTCATATAAAAAAAATGCCTCCAGTTTCGTGGAGGCATCAGAAAGTTCATTTTTGGGTTAAACTACACCTTGTGCAAGCATTGCATCTGCAACTTTAACAAAGCCGGCAATATTTGCTCCTTTCACGTAGTCAACGTATCCAGTAGCGTCCGAACCGTATTTCACACATGACGCGTGAATGTCGAGCATAATGCGCTTAAGTCTTTCGTCAACTTCTTCAGCTGTCCAGCTTAAACGAAGCGAGTTTTGTGACATTTCAAGTCCAGACGTCGCAACACCACCTGCATTTGAAGCCTTTCCTGGAGCGAATAAAATTTTTGCGTTTTGAAAAACCATTACTGCTTCAGGTGTTGAAGGCATGTTTGCACCTTCGGCAACGCAAATGCATCCGTTGTCTACAAGCATCTGAGCTTCTTCCTCGTTGAGTTCGTTTTGAGTTGCACATGGAAGGGCGATATCACATTTTACTTCCCATGGACGTCTTCCTTCTACAAAAGTAGCGTCGGGATAGAAGTCCAGGTAATCGCTGATACGGCCACGCAATTCGTTTTTGATATTCATGATTCGGGCAAGTTTTATAGCGTCGATACCATTTGCGTCATATATATATCCTGATGAATCCGACATCGTAACGACGCGGCCACCTAGTTGTGTTGCTTTTTCTGCTGCATATTGTGCAACGTTTCCAGAACCTGAAATCACGACAATTTTACCCGAAAAGCTTTCGCCTTTCGTTTGAAGCATGCTTTGTGCGAAATATACGTCGCCATAACCTGTAGCTTCAGGACGGATCAGCGAACCTCCGAAAGAAATTCCTTTGCCGGTCAAAACGCCGGTGAATTCATTACGCAGACGTTTGTATTGTCCGAACATGTATCCAACTTCACGTCCGCCAACCCCTATATCTCCGGCTGGGACGTCGGTATTTCCACCAATATGTTTCGCCAATTCGGTCATAAAAGCCTGGCAGAAACGCATCACTTCGTTATCAGATTTTCCTTTCGGATCGAAATCGGCTCCACCTTTTCCACCACCCATAGGCAATGTCGTAAGGCTATTTTTGAAAGTTTGTTCAAAAGCGAGGAATTTTAAAATGCTTAGGTTTACAGACGGGTGAAAACGGATTCCTCCTTTGTAAGGACCGATTGCGGAGTTCATCTGAATCCTGTAGCCACGATTAACCTGCGTGTTACCTGCATCGTCAATCCATACTACGCGGAAAGTGATTATTCTTTCAGCTTCAACCATTCTCTCCAAAAGCATTTTATTCTGGTACTTTTGATTTTCTTCGATAAACGGGATTACCGTTTCGGCAACTTCGTGTACAGCCTGCATGAATTCAGGTTCATGTGGGTTCCGTTTTGCTACTGACTCAACAAATGAGCGAATACTTTCTGACATATTTGTATAATATTAGCGTTTATGAAAACGTTTTCGTTTGATGCCACAAATATACATTTTATAAAAATAACTGCTCCGATAATTTGGATTTCGCATTGTTTTTATGTTTTTGAGAAGAATCGTTGATTTAAAGTGGCGAAAAGACAGGCTTTGCAACAAATTATCGCCTATTCTGTATCCAATCAAGTATTTAGTATTTTATTTTATAAGTGATTGATGTTTTTATATATTTGTGCCCAACCCGTAAACACTATACAATCAATGCCCAAATATACCCTTGTTAGCATATTGCTACTATTTGGCTGGTCAAATATGGCGATTGCTCAGTTTGGTTTTTCGCATGAACTTGGAGCCATTGTTGGTCCGGTAGCTTTTCAGTCGGATTACGGCGAACGACATGACTTTAAAACGAATACCGGCAATTCCGGATATGGAATAGGAATTATTCACTACATGAATTTTTCGTACAAAGCAGAATGTAACTGCTACACTCCTGAAACTTTTTTCAACGACCACTTTAAGCTTAGAAGCGAACTTTCTTATAGCAAAAGCAAGCTTCAACATCTCGGACAATGGACAGAAAGTCCATCTGCATTTTCACAGCAATTGAAAGCAATGCGTGGAACAACGGCGGTTACCAATGTTGGAATGCAGCTTGAATTTTTTCCATTGAGCATTCGTGACTTTTCCGCCACAATCGGATCATTTGCCCCATTTGTAAGCCTGGGCGGACAGTTTAGCTACTATGATCCAGAGGCGCATTCAACCTTAGGTGATGGTTTGTTAGGCCAGGATCCATCTATTACCCCTGTAAAATATTTTGACGCTTTCGATCATGAAGGTGGAACAACATGGTCGGTCGTATCAAGCGTCGGAACCCGCTATAAACTGACTGAATTGTCTGACTTAATGGTTGACTTCCGACTTCAATACTACTTCTCTAACTGGGTTGACGGGCTTAGTCCGAATCCTGAGCGATATCCTGAAAATAAAGCTAATGACTGGTTGGTTTGGTTTAATTTCGGATACATTTATTATCTGCAATAGCATACCGTTTTTTATAGACCTCAGCCCAGCTATATGCTGGGCTTTTTTATTGGTAACTATCACCAGAAGATACAGTGGTGGAGATTTAAAGTAATATTATATTTGCAACACAAAATCTACCCAATGCACGACGATAAGAAAAGCCTGCTTGAGATGCTTCATAAAAAAATGATTGCGGAAATTCAGGATTATGCTATAATTCTTCTCGACCTCGATGGAACAATTCTATCATGGAATGCGGGTGTCGAAAAAATAAAAGGTTACACAGAAAAAGAGATCGTTGGACAGAATTTCCGGATTTTCTACCTGCCGCAAGATCGCCAGGCAAAACTTCCTGAACAATTAATCAGCCATGCGATTAAAGAAGGCCGCGCACGACATATCGGAAGGCGCGTCCGCAAGGATGGCTCCTTGTTTTGGGGAAGCATACTTATTACCGCGCTTCACGACCATGAGGGTAATGTCATCGGTTTTACGAAATTAGCCCGGGAGCTGGGCGACCAGGAGATCATTGGGCTATAGATAATAAAAAAGCCTGTTCATAAAGAACAGGCTTTTTTATTATAAAGGATTTTCTAATTCACCATCTTCTTTGTAATGATGGTGTCATCGTCAAAAATTACTTTAACGATCAGCACTTGCGCCGCAGCGCCGACTTTAACTTTTGCTTCCGATGCATTGACATCTTCGAGTTTTGTAACCAACCTGCCCCGAATATCGTAGATAAGCACCGACTTCATAATATTCGTTCCCGAATTCACTACAACATCAGTTCCTTCTTTGTAAAAGATGACAGTGGCTGATTCCAGTGGCTGATCAGTAGATAAATAGTTCTGGTACACAATTTCAAACCGGTCAGAAAAATTACCTGCTTCGGTGGCGAAAGTATACGCGGAAGCTTTTAAATCATGCGTGATATTCATCAAATTATCCTTAAGATATATATTCTGACCTGTGATAAATAATCCGTCAAGGTGATCGATTGCGATTGTAAAGCTGCCGGAAATTGGCGTCTTGAAATTCAAAGGCACTACATCCGAAGCATCAAACGGCAACTGGCGTGCTTGAATAACATATTCGCTTTCGGCCAGTCTCGAAGTCAATGCTATTGCTCCATCGTTGATGTATTTACCGTCCAGACCAAAGTCAACATCGTTTGTAGCGTCTGTCGTATATCCTACCAAAGTTTGCGAAAACGTTCCTTCCGTATTAGTAAGGTTTAGCCAAATGCGGTTATTTTCTGTAATCTGCTGGTTCCGGAAGAAAACACTTGTCAACGGATTTGTTGCCCGCTGGCTATTTTGGAACATCAAATTACCGCTTGCGGTCGCATTTACAAGAAATCCCTGACCAACAGCGATCTCTCCATTTGGAGCCGGAACGCCCGGCATTGTTGTAATACTTCCTGCGTTTGTCCAGCTGGCATAGAACGTATTATAGGTTCCAGTACCTTCAGCGTCGTTCCTTCTTCTCCAGAAATGCAGTGTTCCATCGATTGTTGCCGCGTTGTTGGAAACAAATTGCGCCGCTGATATTACCGAAGGATAAGGATTCCCGACCATATTGAAATTGCTGTTCGGTTGTCCGACAGCTGGAGCAGTATACGCTAGCGCCACGGCAACCGGTCCGTTTTGTGGAACGCCCGTAAAACTTCCGGTCCAAATTGTTCCCGGAACCGGAGCAGCAGGATTATATGCAGGATGATTATTACGAACCCTTATCAGATAACCCTTTCCGGAGACGAACTGTGTTGCGGCTGATATTGCACTAAAGGTATTTGTAGCGGTTTCGTAGGAGTAGAATCTGTTCAAGGAAGTCTGCGGTGAAAACTGATTTAAGGTTTGTTGGGCCGTTGTCGGTTGCGTTGATGTTGTCGGCGATGACCACATCGTATAATCCAATCTGTAAAGAGGAGAGCTGTCGCGTTTTACAATAATATTCCCACTGTTTGTATTTGTAGCACCAGTTTGAATCAGGTTTGCATTGTTCTCTAAAGTGAACGATCCACTTGAAACTGTCAATGCACCCGTTAGAGTAATATCAAATCCAGAAGGAATAATCACCACCGCATTATTTGATACGGTTATATTACAAGCAGTAATATCTGCCGTAGCCGTGAAATTTCCGGTAATTGATACCGTTGTTGCGCTGGTTGGCAATCCGTTGCTCCACGTTGCTCCATCCCATATTGTTGAATGTACAGTCACTGTGACTGGTGACGAGAATACTGTTGAACAAGAACCATTTTGAACAACGGCGCGAAAATAGCGCGTTGCGTTCACAATTCCAGCAATAGATCCCGGTAAAGTTGCCCCCGTATGAGCGATATTAACAGATGTGGTAAAGCTTGCGCTGGCTGAACGCTGCCAATATAGGATTTCTCCGATATAACCACTCAACGTAATAGCATCAGGTGTTGATCCCGCGCATATGTTTTGGTTGGCCGATATTGTTCCTGCGTTTGTTGGAGCAAGAATTTCAACAACTGCGCTTCCTGTCGCGGTGATTCCGTTCGCATCTTTTACCGTAACAGAGTACGTCGCAGACCCTACTGTTGCAGAAGAAGGTGTGGCAGTTTCATTAGATCCGAGCGCATTTGACCATAGATATGTCAGAGGCGCAACGCCACCGGTTTGTTCCGCAGTAAGTGTGATCGGCTGGCCTTGGCAAAATGCTCCGTAACCTGTGATCACTGTAGTAAATGTACCGCCTTTAATTCCGGTGAAAACCGATGTTTGTCCAGATGCCAGCGGTGCTCCTGCCGCGGTCAAAGTATTGTTAGAAAGGGTGGCATAGCGAACCCATGGGTTAGTCTGCTGATTAAAAGTACCTACAAGTTGTGCGGCGCTGGTGGAAGCCTCGGTGCCGACAACATCGGCTGCAAGATAGGTTGCTGCAATAGTCGCGACAGCACCTGTTATTCCACTTTGGTTCACTTTCCAATAACGAGTCAACAAATCCTGGCCGCTGTAGTTGTTCGGATGTACTCCATCTGAAACAGAAACACCAACATAAGCATTTGAGAAAGTACCTGATGTAACGGAAACAGTGATGGGAGAATAAGTCGCGTTGCTGATTTTTTCACCGATTGGGAACAGGTACGATCCAACAGATGAAAAGGTCTTGCGAACTTCTCCTGTTCCGGATGTAACAATCATGTGGGTTGTATCAAATGTGCCCGCGACCGGGTTGCTGAGTGTCAAATTATTGTTTCCCAGGGACAAATTCCCATTCGTAAGAGACAAAGTACCACTAACTGTCACATTTGACGACAAATCAACTTCGCCAGAAGAATTATTAACAACCAGGTTATTGAAAGTTGGAGCAGCAGGCCCACCGATTAACTGCAAATCATTACCAGTTAAATTAATCGTTTTCCCACTGAAATCTACGGGTTGATTTGTAGTAAGATTGCCTCTGATATTAAGTGCGTTTGGAAAAACTGCGCCCGTACCTGAAATAATTAGGTTGTGATAAGCCGCAACAGTGACGAGATTAGGCACTGCCAATACCTGATTGGTTCCTGTATATTCGACCGTGTTCTCGATTGCTCCGGTCGCAAGCGTTCCATTATTTGTAAAAACACCTGCAACCCGCATAACATTGTTTGTCAGCGGTCGAAGCGTTGCGCCCGAGTTTACGGTAATATTGTTAAATGAAGTATTACCAGCCATTGTAGCGTCGACATTGGTAAATACAACCGTGCTTCCTCCGATTCCAGGATTAAACACACCATTATTTACCCATGCTCCGGCACCACCATTAATAGTCAAAACTGCAGCAGCGGCGCCCGGATTATTCAAAATCGGATCGTTAGGCGCATTTAAAATTCCGCCGGTTGCGATTGTGAGGGACTTTATCGACACCGATGGATTGAGTGTAGGATCAAAAGCCGTTGTAGCTGCATCGGGAATAAGAACCGTCGCACCATCGATAGGTACCGCATTGCCGCTCCAATTCGCAGCGGTTGTCCAAGAGTCGCTAATAGCGCCAACCCAAGTTGAAGAGACCACTGAAGATTCGGCGAGCGTCAATCTAACTGCGTCAAAGCTCGAAGTAAAATAAAGTCCTACATTTGCGTTTGTAAGTTCGACCCAGTTTTCAGTTGTGCTAAAATTCGATCTCCCTTGGTCAATTGGTGTACCTGTACCAATACGAGCCCAATCAACAAGCTTTGACTCGTCATTACCGTTGACCTCAGAATCCAAATAGCGAGCTTTAATTACTGCTTTCGTATTGGTTGCACCTGTTTGTATGAAATCGTACTCCCTTTTAACCGCGAGAGGTTTCCATGTCGGAGCATTCCCGATCATCAACTTTAAGCTCATCGAAGTTGGAAGTGTTCCTATTGCAGGAAAAATTATGGATGTATGTTGATGTCCAAAAGTATATAATGTGTTTGCGACAATATTATTTCGGGTAGTTATTCCTGTGACCTCGCCAATTCCTGTGTTTGTTGCAAGCGGGCCCATTGTCACACTATAAGTTCCTGTTGAAAGGCTTCCCGCAGTAGCTGAAGGATTATTGGCAGGCAGATTAAGTAATCCGTTCACAATAATATTTCCGCCAAGAATTGCGCCGCCTGTTGTCGATACTGTAAGGCCGTTGTAAGTTCCTGCAACAACTGTTTGCTGTGCTGATGCTGCATCATATATAACTTTTCCTGTTCCGCCCCAGCTTTTTCCTGCTGGAAGTGGATTTGAACCTGTGGATTGCGTCCTGATCGTACCGTTATTAAAGATCGGGGATAATGTTCCGCCAAGTGCATTAATCCCCAGGTTCAGTGTCTGACCGACATCTATTGTCAAATTGCCATTAATATCGACAGCATTGGCAATTGTCACAGTATTTGAAGATGTTGTGTTAATAGCCAAGTTATTAAGTAAATTGGTAGTGCCTGGCGTTGTCAGATCAAAACTAAGCGTCTTGTTTGCGTTTCCTGTCACAACAATTGAACTTGCGGCACTTCCTTTTAGGCTTTCCAATGCAGTATTGGTAACAGAGCCGTTAATCGTGAGTGTCTTTCCGTTAATGTCGAGTTTTCCTCCCAACAATGATAAGTTTTCGACCACAGTCAAATCGGCAGAAGCCTTTGTATTACCTTGTACTGAAAAATTTTCTGCCACACCATCAAACTCCGCGAAAGCGGTTGTAGGATTAGCAACCAACATTATATCATCTATGGCAAATTCATCGAATAAGGTAGTTCCGGATACCGGCGCGCCAGTCCATCTGATATAGACGTAATTATTGGCCGGAATGTTCAATCCTGTCAATGTTACTACTCGATATGAACCTTTCCAGCTCGGCTGTGCATCTGCGGCAGCAGGGGAAATTACATTCAGGCCGGTGACATTGGTAAAGGTGACATTGTCTGAAGAATAGCTGAAATTGACACTGGTAGAAGCAGCTTCGTCGTTATTGATAAAAATTTTATATCCGATATTTAGCGATGTAACTGCAGCAACAAGCTGGTTCTGTACACGTAAAGTAATTGTTCCGGGAGCAAAATCGCCTGTTGCTGGCTGAATTCCCATCGCAACATTGTTTTCAGAAGTATGAAAGGCATAAATCCCTCCTATTTCAACTCCGCCGCCGGAAACTCCCCGGTTGTAATCTGTTTCATCGGCACTTGTTCCGCCAAAAGCAATATTTCCGTCACTGAAGCCGGTTATTGCCCAAGCACGTGAATTCAATTGTCCTGCCTCTGCCAACGGAGCTAATCCCTCAGCTTGAAAAACATCCTGGTTTACACCGTCAACAGTAGTGTCGAACGTAATTTTATTTATAGTATTAGGTGTAAAAATTTGCCAGCCAAAGGGCGAGTTCAAAGTTGTCGTGCTTCCCGTTGCCGGACTTGTGGTCAAATAATTTTCGGTAGTTGCTGATCCGTTAAATTCAACAACAGAAACATGATAGGCTGTCGCTGCTAATAAGCCGGTAACATTCACCGTATTTCCAGTACCTGCAAAAACTGCAAAATTTCCAGTTCCAATTTCAGATCCAGTACCGAATATAGTTGCTGCCTCGTAGGTAGTTCCATCTACTGGTAAAGCATTTACAGCACCGCCAGACCTTAAAACTATCAATCTTTTTGCTCCGTTACCTGCGGTCAGATTGATGTTGAAGCTCGTTGATGTTATTCCCGAAAAAGTAATTGCTCCGGTTTGTACTGTAGGTTGTGCCGCAAGTACTGTGCCCGTAACAGCAATAGATTTTGTTGTTCCGCCTGTTACGGCATTTGTAATGTTTCCCGAATAGACTCCTTCGGTTGTATTTTTTGTACGTGCATAGATTGTTACCGGTTGGGCTGTAAGAACGTTTCCTGTTCTCGCCAAAGTGAGAGTACTACTATAATTTGATCCATCTTTTGAAACTTCAAAGTTGGCTGGTGCCGTCACAACCGGATCGGCAGTAAGATTGGCTCCTGATATTGTATAGGTTTGTGCAGTTGAAGGCGTACCTGCAACGGTTGTTGCAAAATTAAGGGATGTAGCAGATAGGGTCAATGTCGGAGTCCCGGCAGGTTCAACTATAAAAGAAGCCGAGTTTGAAACGGTGGCTCCATTTGCCACTGTGACTAATGCTGTACCCGATGTTACAACATCCGTAGCAGGAATACTAGCTGAAAGCTGGGTCGCCGACACGAATGTGGTGGTTCGTGCGACGCCGTTCCATCTAACTGTACTTCCGTTGATAAAATTGTTCCCGTTGACAGTTAAGGTAAATGCTCCGGTTCCAGCAACTTTCGTACTTGGGTTGAGGGACGTTATTGCTGGTACTGCAACAGTGACTTTGACAGAATCAAAGAAGGCCGTCATGTTAGTTGTTGATTGTGCGTTCCAATAGCCTCCCATCAGCGGTAATGCTGCAGCAGTATATGTTGAATTTGCAGTTGTTCCCTGACTGGTCAAAGTTCCTAATGAAGGGTCGGCCGCGACAGTACCATCATTTCGGACAAATAGCTGCCAAGTGTTTGTTGACGGAGTGTAGGTAACCTTCACGCTGATGTATTGCGTTCCAAAGTCGGTAAGTCCGGTAGTATTTGAATTGATCAGATTGGTATGAGAACGGATGCCTGCGTTATAACGCACCAATCTTACAGGATCTGTTTTTGTGTTTGGCGTTCCAAGCACAACTGCGTATCCTGTCCCCAAGACATTGGTAGTTCCCGTTGTACCTGCCAATATGAACGCGACGCCAAAGTCAGTAGCTCCAAAACCTTGTGGATTTGGTGCAGTTTGACGCATATTGAACGACCATGTAACAACACCTGCATTATTAGCCAATACTGTATTATAAGGCGCCGTGAAACTGCTGGCAGCTGTATAACCTAAGGCGTAGCCGGCGATGTTCGCTGCTCCTCCAGCATCATTGCTTAGTATCAGACGGCCGCTGTTTATCATAGCACCAAAGTCGGTTCCGCTTCTTGCTTGTCTCCATGTAGTGCTTGTTCCAATTAACCCCGGAGTTGTGGTGTACGTTGCTCCGGCAGAAGCGGCGAAATCATCGCTGAAAACGGTCGTTTGTGAAGTTGCGCTTCCGGCTGAGAAAAGTAATGTGAAAAGCAATAAAATACGTAGTGAAATGTGTAGATTCTTCTTCATAAATATAGGAAATTTCATTTGCGGGGACAAACATAACGCATTTCGTCGATTAAATTTGCGTTTAATCGTTAAATTTTATTGACAAAATTGTATATTAATCTGACCAGCAATAATTTGTCCTATTTTATCCCACTTTGCGCCTCTCAGGCATAAAAAAAGCCTGTCAAAAGATCAGGCTAATTTTAAATTAATATAGGATTTTACATTTTCAAGGCACGTTCAATGTCAGAAATCAAGTCGTCAGCATCTTCGATCCCGACGCTTAATCGTACAAGATCGTCAGATATACCGATTTCCTTTCTTTTTTCTTCAGGAATGGAAGCATGTGTCATCAATGCCGGATGATTCGCAAGCGATTCCACTCCGCCAAGGGATTCCGCAAGTGTAAATACCTGCAGATTTTCGAGGAATCGTATTGCATCTTCTTTTTTGCCTGATTTAAAAGTGAACGTAACCATTCCCCCAAATCCGTTTTTCATTTGTTTTTTTGCAACTTCATGAAAAGGATGTGAAGGCAATCCCGGATAATAAACCGCCGCAACACTTTCATGCTGATTTAAATAATCTGCCACTTTAGCGCCATTCTCACAATGCCTCTGTACACGAAGTGCCAATGTTTTGATCCCGCGTAGTACCAAGAACGAATCCAATGGGCCAAGTGTAGCACCTGTCGCAAACTGCTGGAAATGCAATTGTTCGCCAAGAGCAGGATCTTTTACTACCAGCGCTCCTGCGATAACGTCGGAATGACCACCAAGATATTTGGTGGCCGAATGCATTACGATGTCGGCACCAAGATCAAGCGGTTTTTGGATATATGGCGTAGCGAAGGTGTTATCGACAGCAAATAAGATATTATGTTCTTTCGTGACTTTCGCTATAGCTTCAATATCGGCTAGCTTCATCAACGGGTTTGTCGGAGTTTCCACCCAAACCAATCTTGTGTTTCCGTTGATCAGCGAGCGGAATTTTTCCATGTCATTGATGTCAACAAAATGAAATTTGATTCCGGAGTCTTTATAAATGCGCGTAAACATCCGATAAGTTCCGCCATAAAGATCATCCATAGCGATTATTTCGTCACCAGCCTTAAAAGACCTGAGCAAACAATCGGTTGCAGCCAACCCCGATGAAAATGCGAGGCCGCGTGTTCCGTTCTCAATACTTGCCAATGCATTTTCGAGAGCTGTTCGCGTTGGGTTTGCAGCCCGACTGTACTCATATTCGCCAATTGGCTGGCCGGGACTTTTTTGCACATATGTCGATGTCAGGAAAACCGGCGGCATAACCGATCCTGTTACCGGTTCATGATGCTGCCCACCGTGAATCACTTTTGTATTAAACTTCATATTATTGATTTTAGGTTCTTATAGATTGCAAATTTACTGATAATCTCTGTTGAACAAGGATTGCTTGAATGCCTTTGTATTTAATTAACAGAGGTAGCTATCGCAGGTGCTCCTCATGTTAATATCTCCAATAAGTCACTGACTAATGCCCGAATAGATGAAAACCAGTCGGGGTTAGAAATAATCCCTGATATATAATGTCAAAAGAAAGCTAGATGAATTTCCTGATCCCAAGGATTATTCCGATGTGGACGCCTTCATGGTAATTATTGAAGTCAGCTGCCGATTCAGCGTCTGTAATTTCGTACCCTGTCATTGTAGTAAACGGATGGTAGATTTTGAAGCTTCGGTGTTTGTAATCCGAAAGAGTTTTGTCAACAGTTTCGATCAGAAGGCTTTTGATCAATGCAACCTCATCAGCAGACACATCGCCTTCCGGCCGTGTTCCTCTTTTATATTTTGCAACCATTTCAGCACAGATCATCATTGGCAAACCTGAAAGTTTATAAACGAGCATTTGTTGCACAACAATGATGTGACCGATATTCCATATTATATTGTTGGAAAATCCCGGAGGCACAAAGTTCATTTGTTCTGCAGAATAGATTTCTATCATATCGAGCAGCATGGATCTGCTGGCGCGTGTAATTGCGATACTTCGTAGCATATTAAACTTTTGATAAAAGTAGCAATTTCGGATTCAATGGATTTTCTTTGTGTCAGAAACTTTAATTATGAATACGATCTACTATCTCGCCTCCTGTGACACCTGTCGCAAAATCATCAAATCGCTTCCCAAAAACAATCTTGTGTTTCACGATATCCGGCAGGAGCCGATAACGGAAGAACAGCTTGCCGAGATGCATCGTCTCGCCGGAAGTTATGAGGCTTTATTTAGCAAAAAAGCGCAATTGTACAAATCACTCGGCCTCAAGAATAAGAACCTAACAGAGTCGGATTATAAAAAGTACCTTTTGGAACATTATACATTCTTAAGCAGGCCGGTGTTTATCATCAACGACAAAATCTACATCGGCAACGGCCAGAATAATATTCGCGAAGTACTTTCTGTTTTAGGCGGCTAAGCTTGCTTCCTATCAAAAAGTTTAAAGAAGTATAGATTTAATGCAGTAAGTTCTAATCCATAAAAAGCATCTTCAATTGGAACTGTCAGAATCCTGATGTTCAGGAACTCCTGCGGATTGTAATTTACGACGGCCTCTTCAAGTCCGGTTCCGGTTAAAATCCCGTTGACGATAAAAAACGGTATCAATAAAATAGTGTAAACCAAAAAGACTTTTCCGATCCAATCTACTTTCAGGACGTACTTCAGAACAGCAAAAACAACAGCTGCCGACAAAAACGTGACGCTTGTGTATAATTTGTCCAAGTTCGACAATCCTATGACCAGACACAAAAGTATAAAGGCGCCAGCAATGGCATTTTCTGTTTTTTTGCCCACAACAGGCCTCAGAAACTTATCAATACAGAAGTAAGTGAACATGCAGGAAAACGGAATGCAGATAAAAAATAATATTTCTTCAATTGGCAATCCAAAGAATCTGACTCCCAGAAGATACCGATCATTGAACCACCAGACTCCTACATTAGTAAACCAGGCATCCCAAACAATAAAGGTTGCTCCAACAAGAAAACTCCCTTTAATGAATGGTAAAAATTTTTGATTAAACCGAATCTTCGGATGGAATGAAAACGCAAAACACACCACGACTGTGAAAAAATCGACCAGCAAGTAGGTGTATCTTTCCATTATTTGAAATACATTTTAAAATATTTAACCGGAATCCACAAGAAACCATAACACTCGCCGACATTTTTTCCGAGATGCTTGTGATGTTGTTTATGGGCACGTCTAATCGCCAACAGATACGGATTTTTAGTGTCACGTAAAAAACGCAGCCTTTGATGAATGAAAATGTCGTGCACGAAGAAATAGGCCATTCCGTAAACCGTTATTCCGAGTCCGATATAAAATAAGTAATTAAAATTTTTCTCAGAACCCAAATACATAAGTGCTATCGCCGGAATTGCAAAGATCAGGAAGAAGTAATCATTGTGTTCGAAAGGCCCTTCGTTCTGCTTGTTGTGGTGATCACTGTGTAAACTCCACAAAAAACCGTGCATCACATATTTATGTGTCAGCCATGTAAAACCTTCCATCAGCAGGAAAACAGCAAGTACAATGAGGAAATTCATAATATTAGATTAGCTGCATTTTGTACTGAAGGTAACTTCGCATCATCAGCGAAAGCTTCCAACTGTTACGGATTCGAATTCTGGTATTGATGATTTTGGTCGCTGGCGTCTGCTTTATTTTCGAAAAAAGCGCATAATAATAGACGTAGGCCAAATATACGCCGAATTTAGCATTGGCGGGAAGCCGTTTAATCCCCAGCAAAGCCTGTTTCAGCTCTTCTTCAATTTCATTTTCGATCATTGTCTTTGCCTGATTGTTGAAATCGTTCATGTCAACATTCGGGAAATACGTCCGGCCTAGTATTTCATAATCATCTTTAACATCCCTAAGGAAATTGATCTTTTGAAAAGCCGATCCGAGTTTCATCGCAAATGGCTTCAATATTTCAAATTGTGCTGCGTTACCGCCAACAAATACATGAAGGCACATCAAACCGACCACTTCAGCCGAACCCAAAATATAATCCTGATATTTATCAGAATCATAAGCTATCTTTTCAAGATCCATTTCCATGCTGTCAAGGAATTTCTCGACAAGCGCAAACGGAATATTGTAGGTAATCAACGTTTGCTGAAATGCATGAACGATCGGGTTTATCGATATTCCGGCTTCAACTGCTTCAATTGTTTCGGCACGCAAGTCACGTAACATTTTGGCTTTATTATGTCCGTGGAAACTGTCGACGATCTCGTCAGCTAACCTGACATATCCGTAAACAGCATAAATCGCCGGACGTATCTTAGGATTTAAAGCTAAGATGCCGAGTGAAAAACTCGTGCTATATTTCTTTGTCGTCTCCTTGCTGACCGAAAACGAAAGTTCGTCATATAAATGCTTCATCTTATTTCTTTAACAAGTTAATTACTTCGTTTGCTACAATTTTCCCCGATATCAATGACGGCGGAACTCCTGGCCCGGGAACGGTAAGCTGGCCGGCATAAAATAAATTTTTTACTTGCTTATTCCGGATCGCCGGCTTTAACATTGCGGTTTGTTTTAATGTATTTGCCAGTCCGTATGCATTTCCGCCGTAAGCGTTATAATCAGCCATGAAGTCGTTGATACAATAGCTGCTTTTATAGTCAATGTATTCAGACAGGCCAGCCGACTCCGTATGTTTTTCCAATCGTTCCAACATCTGACTAAAATATTTTTCACGCTGTTGCGGATCATCATCTATTCCTGTGGCCAATGGCATCAACAGAAACAGGTTTTCATGGTTTTCAGGTGCAACGGTCGCATCTGTTTTTGACGGGCAACATACATAGAACAGCGGCTTTGTCGGCCATTTTTTATCGTTGTATATTTCATTTGCATGCAGCTCCAGATCGTTTTCGAAGAATAATGTATGATGATGCAGGTTTTCAATTTTCCGGCTTAAGCCGATATAAAAAATCAGACAAGATGGCGCGAATGTCCTGCTTTTCCAATATGCTTCGTTATAATTCCGGTATTTTTCTGAAAGCAGGTTCCTTTCGATATGATGGTAATCAGCACTTCCGATAATTGCGTCAAACTCCATATCCTGTCCATTGACTTCTATTGATACTGCTTCGCCGAAGCTGACATTTATCTTTGTTACTGCCGATCCGCAATGAAACTGTACTCCTTGAACTCTCGCAACATTTACCATTGAGCGAACTACGCGGCCGAATCCGCCGATCGGATACCAGGTGCCAAGTTTGTAACCGCCATAATTCATCAGGCTATACATCGCGGGGATCTTTTCAGGCATTGCACCAAGAAATAAAATTGGGAATTCCATCAGCGCAAGCAGCTTTTTACTGCTGAAGTACCGGCGGACATGCTTCTTGAATGACGTGAGCAACTGCATTTTAAATGCGCTCTTAAGAATAGTCCACGAAACGAATTCGGTCCAGGAATGTGCCGGCTTGAAGATGTAATCCTTCATCGCCACATCATATTTGAACTTCGCTTCGTGCATAAAAGTTTCCATCTTTTTGGCTGCTCCGGTTTCAATTGATTCGGCCATTGCCAACAATTCTGAATAATCTGACGGAACCTGCAACGGCCCATCGTCGAAGACCATCTCAAACTGCGGATCAAGCGCCTTGAGTTCGTAAAAGTCTTTTACAGAACATCCAAAATCATTAAAGAACCGTTCGATTATATCGGGCATCCAATACCAGCTGGGACCCATGTCGAATTTGTATCCTTTTGCACGAAACTGCCGCGCCCGTCCACCCAAAGTGCCGTTCTTCTCAAAAACATGCACTTCAAATCCAGCCTGTGCGCAATAAGCTGCCGCTGCAATTCCCGAAAAACCACCGCCTATTACCGCAACTTTTTTTGACATTATTCCTGCATGGTTTTTACCGTTTCGAGAAGTTTTGGTCCTGGAATTTCTTTATTGAAGATCGGTCGGTGATACGAATCCAACTTTGTCAAAAGCTGAATCAATGTCATCTTCTCGTTCTGATCCAAATCGCCCGTTACAATTTTACTTGCTGTCCGGATCTTGTCCATGTATTGATCAAGGTATTGCTTTCCGCTTTCGGTAATTTCAATCATCCTGCTTCGCTTGTCGTCGTCCGAACTGCTTTGGCTGACCCAACCTTGCCGGATGAGCCGATTGATGATTTGAATTCCGGAAGATTTCTCCTGGACATTTTTCCGGATCAAACGTGTTTTGGACATTGCACCCATAACATCCAGGTTTATCAGGTAGATAAATTCTTCCGGAGTTGAAAATTCTGAATCATAAATGGCCGCTTTAGCATATGTTCGAGCGTATCTGTTAAGATGGACAAGCATCGTATTTATGACGCTTTCGGCGCTTCTGCCGTTCTCTTTTCCGTCCCAATTAACTTCATATACGGTATCACTGCTGCGTTCGGATTGGTCGCTGCACCATTGTTTAAATCCAGAAGCGTCTCCAGAGTATCGTCCGGTGATGTTTTGGGCTTCGAAAATTTCAGCCAATTCAACTACATCCTGTATCAATCTGTAACTCATAATGATCCTTATCAAAGGCAAAAGTATACAATTATACAAACATCCGCAACATGAAGCGAAATTTAGTACAAAAATGTACCTTATTAGCAAGTAGGTATAATAGAAATGTCGCTTCAACTCCGAAAAGTCCACCTCAAAATTTCATATCTTTGGCCTCTTATTAAAATCTATGATACAATCAATGACTGGCTTCGGAAAAGCGACGTTGCAACTGCCCACCAAAAAAATTACGGTTGAAGTAAAATCTCTGAACAGCAAAGGCCTCGACCTCAACGTGAGGATGCCTTCGATCTATCGCGAAATGGAACTGCCGCTTCGGACACAAGTTGCGACAACACTCGAACGTGGCAAAATAGATTTCTCAATATTTATTGAAACTACCGCTGAACAGACTTCAACCAAAGTCAATGTTCCCATCTTTAAAGAATATATCGCGCAATTACGCGAGGTTTACGCTCAGGCGGATGAGACCGAACTCATGAAAATGGCTATCCGGATGCCGGACGCTTTGAAAACCGAGCGCGATGAAATTGATGAAAATGATTGGTCAAGTATTCAAACGGTGGTTAATGAAGGCTTGCAGAACATACAGAACTTCAGGGTTTCTGAAGGAGTTGCATTGGAAAAAGAATTCCTGCATCGCATTGCAAATATCATGACAATGATGAATGAGACTGTGGCTCTTGACAGCGAACGCATCACAACCGTGAAGACACGGCTGTCGACCGCAATTGAAGAACTCAAAATCACACTTGATGAAAACCGGTTCGAACAGGAACTGATCTTCTACCTCGAAAAATATGATATTACGGAAGAGAAAGTGCGTCTTGAAAATCATTTGAACTATTTCATTGAAACTCTTGCAGGAAAAGAAGCAAACGGCCGGAAATTGGGTTTTATCACTCAGGAAATGGGTCGTGAAATCAATACAATGGGTTCAAAATCGAATCATTCGCAGATGCAGAAACTTGTCGTT
This sequence comes from Flavobacterium sp., assembly GCA_036388535.1. Lineage (GTDB taxonomy): Bacteria > Bacteroidota > Bacteroidia > Flavobacteriales > Flavobacteriaceae > Flavobacterium. Next base: position 44,474 of record DASVRQ010000021.1, read on the forward strand.
CAAATGAAGGACGAACTGGAAAAAATAAAAGAGCAAGTGCTTAACGTACTCTAAATCCTTTAAGATGACCAATATAAATAAAGGAAAATTAATTGTGTTTTCGGCTCCGTCCGGTTCCGGGAAAACTACAATTGTCCGCCACCTTCTTGGAATCCCCGAACTGAACCTTGAATTTTCGGTCTCGGCAACATCACGTGAGCCAAGAGGTCATGAAATTGATGGCACCGATTACTATTTTATCTCGCTTGAAGAATTCAAAAAGCACATAAAAGCGGAAGATTTTCTTGAATGGGAAGAAGTATATCGCGATAATTTCTACGGAACTCTTAAAAGCGAAATTGAAAGGATTTGGTCTAAAGGGAAAAACGTGATCTTCGATATTGATGTCGCAGGCGGATTGCGGATCAAACGCCGATATCCCGAAGAAACACTCGCTGTGTTTGTAAAACCTCCGAGTATAGATGAATTGAAAATCCGGCTCAAGAAAAGGTCGACTGAAAGCGATGACAAGATCAACATGCGGATCGCAAAGGCCTCAGTCGAACTTGCAACAGCTCCACAATTTGATAAAATCATCAAGAATTACGATTTAGATGAAGCCAAAGCAGAAGCTTATCTTCTTGTACGTGATTTTATAGCTAAATAGTTCACAGATGAAAGTCGGTTTATACTTCGGGACTTTTAATCCAATTCACACTGGGCATCTGATCATTGCGAACCACATGGCAGAATTTTCAGCTCTTGAACAGGTTTGGATGGTTGTCACGCCGCATAATCCGCTGAAGAAGAAAGAAACGCTTCTTGATGATTATCAAAGGCTACAGCTTGTTTTTCTCGCGACAGAAGAATATCCGAAAATTAAACCATCCGATATCGAGTTCAAACTTCCACAACCTAATTATACTATCCACACATTGGTTCATTTGCAGGAGAAATTTCCACAGCATCAATTTGCTTTGATAATGGGGGAAGATAATTTGAAGTCACTGCACAAATGGAAAAATTACGAAGTCATTCTCGAAAATTATGAGATCTACATCTATCCGAGAATTTCGTCCGGACCTGAAAACCTGCAGTTCGAAGATCATCCAAAAATTCATTTGATCGATGCGCCGGTTGTAGAGATTTCGTCGACTTTCATACGCGAACAGATAAAAGTGGGAAAGAACATAAAGCCTCTGCTGCCGCACAATGTCTGGCAATACATCGACCACAACAATCTGTATAAACGGTAAATCAAAAGGCGCTTCTGGAAAATTCCAAAAGCGCCTTTCTCAAAACACCAAAAACAAAATTTAACTAACTTCTTTATAGGCAAACAACAAACCAAATTGCAGATACCGTTATAAACTCTTTACAAGATGATTAACGTGTTGTTTTACCTTACATTGTGTTGGAATTCATAATATTACGTTAAATATTAATTTAGTGGAACGACGGGCAAAAGCACCGTAGATTGTGACCTTATCATGAATTGAGCGCGAAATAGTACATCAAAACAGCAATTTTAACTACTTTTGCCGAACATTCCTTACTAATGACAGAACAACCGAAATTCGCCGTAATTGGAGGCGGTAGCTGGGCTACAGCAATAGCAAAAATGCTTTGTGTAAATCTTCCTGAAATCGCATGGTATATGCGCAATGAGGCTGCTATTGCACATATTAAAGAACACCATCACAATCCTAATTATTTGAGTTCGGTTGAGTTCCAAACGCAAAAACTCCGGCTCACGAGCGATATAAACGAAGCCGTCGCTTACGCGGATTATATCATTTTCGCAATTCCCTCAGCATTTTTAAGTGGTGAGCTTTCGAAACTTACCGTCAGCCTTGACAAAAAGATCATTTTCTCGGCAATAAAAGGTATTGTACCCGAAACAAGTTTGATCGTTGGCGAACACTTTAATGAAACCTACGATATACCATTTGAGAATATCGGAGTCATTACGGGCCCGTGCCATGCCGAAGAAGTCGCGCTTGAACGGCTTTCATACCTTACGATCGCGTGTGGCGACGCTGACAAAGCAAGAGTTGTAGCCGATTGCCTATCGGGTAATTATATCAAGGTTAAAATTTCGGATGATATTATTGGAACCGAATATGCGGCGATGCTCAAGAATATATATGCGATTGCTGCGGGAATTGCACACGGCCTCGGATATGGTGACAATTTCCAGTCGGTTTTAATGAGCAACGGAATCCGCGAGATGAAGAAATTCATCAAGAAAGTCCACAAAATGAAGCGAAACATCAACGACTCGGCCTATTTGGGCGATTTACTTGTAACGGGATATTCAGTATTTTCCCGTAACCGTATGTTTGGAAACATGATCGGAAAAGGCTACACCGTAAAATCGGCGATGATGGAAATGAGTATGGTTGCCGAAGGGTATTATGCAGCAAAAAGTGCGTACGAGCTCAACTTGGAATATGGAGCAAAGACTCCGATAATTAATGCTGTACACGCCATTTTGTACGAAGGACAGGAAGCACGTGAAGTCTTCAAAAAATTGACCGATAAACTCGATTAGCGATGAGCGAACGCTGGAAATATCAAGTCAAACATGGGCTTTTCTACGGAATATTAATGGCTGTGCTAACGGCACTGTGGAAATTGACCGATAACACTTTTAAAGAAGCCTTTTTAACCTGGAACTTTTTATTGAGAGTTGTAATTTTTGTACTTGTTGGGATCTTCCTAGTCGGATATTTCAATTGGAAAGAAAAACAAAAAAGTAAATAACTAGTTATCTTACGATTACGCCGTCGACAAACAAGATCGGAACTTCTTCTACAGATGATTCGTTGATGCTGTTCGCCCTGAACGTATACTTTTTGTCATACAACTTGTTGCCGATGAAAAACGTGACCATAAATTCATTGTTTAGGGCAAGCACGCTCGATTCAACCATTTCTACTTTAACTACAGAAACAGCCGGGATTTCAACGAACGCATGACGCAGCAATGAAGTCTTGCGCATCTCACCTTCAATTGTTCCAAAAGCTTTCGACACTACCATAACGCCGTCAAGCTGAAAATCGGAATCGTTTACCAAATAAATATTCCAAACTTTCTGCATAAAATCATTGCTCCATTCCTGCACTGCCGCAACAAAAACGTTCTCTACTTCTGATATGTTAATGTCTTTTTTCATTTTATTATTTTCAGGAGCTGGTTCCTGCTTTCCGCTTCAATCTTTTTTGTTTTGCTGACGCACTCAAAAAAGGATTTGCGCTACAATCAGGGCTAGGGCTTTTGAGTAACTTTCGGCTTTCGGCTTTCGGCTTTCGGCTAGATACTGGCTTTAAATTGTTCCAAAAACCTCACATCATTTTCATAGAACATCCTGATGTCGCCGATCTGGTACAATAACATCGCTATTCTTTCAATTCCCATCCCAAATGCGAATCCATTGTATTCATCCTGGTTGATGCCACAGTTCTTTAAAACATTCGGATCGACCATTCCGCACCCCATGATTTCAAGCCAGCCGGTTCCTTTTGTTATCCGGTAGTCGGTTTCTGTTTTGAGTCCCCAGTAAATATCAACCTCAGCACTTGGTTCCGTAAATGGAAAGTATGACGGACGAAGCCGGATCTTTGATTTTCCGAACATTTCTTTGGTGAAGTATAAGAGTGTTTGCTTCAGGTCGGCGAACGAAACATCCTTGTCGATGTACAAACCTTCAACCTGATGGAAGATACAGTGTGATCGCGACGACACGGCTTCATTTCTAAAAACGCGCCCAGGCGAGATCGTCCTGATCGGCGGTTTGTTATTTTCCATATAACGAACCTGGACCGATGATGTATGCGTCCGCAGTAAAATGTCGGGATTTGTCTGGATGAAAAATGTGTCCTGCATGTCGCGCGCAGGATGATATTCAGGCAAATTGAGTGCTGTAAAATTGTGCCAGTCATCTTCTATTTCCGGACCTTCAGAAACATTGAAACCGATGTTGGCGAAAATATCAATGATCTGGTTTTTCACCAATGATATAGGGTGGCGGGAACCAATGTGGACCGGTTCGCCCGGCCGCGTCAAATCGCCGTAAACACCTTTGGTCTCTTCCTTGCTTTCTAAGGATTCCGATATAGCTTTTACCTTTTCCTCAGCGGTATTTTTAAGTTCGTTGATTACCTGTCCGAATTCTTTTTTTTGATCGTTCGGTACATTTCGAAACTCGGCAAAAAAGTCATTTAGAATACCTTTCTTGCCCAGAAATTTGATTCGGAATGCTTCAAGAGCTTCTTTGTTATCGGTGTTGAATTCCTTTGCTTCGGCTATATACTGCTTGATCTTTTCAGTCATCTTTTGGTCGTTGAAGTGCAAATTTACGATAATTTCCTAGCCCCGATGGGAAGCGATACCCTTTTTTATCGGCATTTTCGCCGTAAAAAAGGTAAAGCGGACAGCGGGATTAGCTTCTAAAAAACTTAATCGATCAGTTCCTTTTCGATAAAATAGTTGACGATTGCTTCCTTCATCAAAACCGACTGCTCGCCTGCTTTCAGCGGTGGCAGGTTCTCTTTGACCGTATAGTGTGGCCAGCCGTCCTTGTCGACGTAATCAAACTGGTAAAACCCGTATGGCTCGAGCAAACGGCAGATCGCGATATGCATCAGGTTAAGCTTCTCGTCTTTCTTATATTTCTGGTGAACTTTCCCAAGCTCCTGCACGCCAATCAGATAAATGATAGCGTCAAGGTCTAGGTTTTCGCCTTGGGAGAACTTGTCGGATAGAATTTCGACGAGCTTTTCCCAGCGTTCTTTTAGTTGTATATCTCTTGACATCCTATTGGTATTCAATTTCTGTGAGGCTGATTACAGTTCCGTTGGCCGCTTTTCTGCGAATTTCCGTTGGGAATTGTAAGTCGTTGTACACGTATTCGTAAGTATAGGATTCGCCTGTCGTCGCATCAGAAGGTGTAAAAGCGCTTTGAACAAGCGGATTGTTTTGGTTCAGCGGCAAAAAGCCTTCATATTCTTGTGATAACTTCAGATATGGATTCATATCGCGCATCGGGCTGTTGCCTGTATCATATGTATATTCGCTCCTCGTTGTGGTGGTTGGAGTTCCAAAGTAAATGCGGGATCTCTGTCCGATATTGCCTCCGGCCGCATAGACATAGTTTTCTCGCTGGTATGTCTGATAATCGGATCCATTGAACAGTTGGTGGTCCATTGCAGCAAGTCCATTTACATTATACATAAACAGCACTCTGTCGCCGGACGATTGATCGGAGTTGATCTGCATCAATTGGTCACCTTCGTATATAAATGTATGCGTCGCTACGAGCTCGCCCTGCAAATATGATTTCCGTGTATTAATCTTGTTTCCTAAATATTCGAACTCCTGATACGCATTATCGTGACTGATTCGTGTTAAGACGCTTCCTTGATAAATGTATTCGGCAACAGAAATTTGCGATTCTGTCCCGAAAGATAAGGTTTCGGTGATTTTTTTGATCAGTACGCCATTATCGACCGGAATTGGTGAATCATCCAAATCGGTACATGAAAGAAAAGAAGAAGCGAAAAGCACGAGCGCGCTTTTGTATAGAGTTTGTAATTTCATTTTATCTATTTTTGTCAAAAATAAGGATAATACAATCAACTTGGAATTTTTAGACCTTTTCTTGGGTGCGCTTTTGGTTTATGGATTTGTACGCGGAATCTGGAATGGGTTTTTCGTCGAATTTGCCTCACTGGTTTCGCTCGTTATCGGAATATGGATCGCAATCAAATTTTCGCATGTGGTGCGCGCTATTATCGAAGGACATGTTTCTTGGAATCCAAGGACTGTACAAATATTTGCGTTTGCACTGACCTTTATTCTTGTGGTCGCCGGGATCACAATATTGGCAAAAGTCTTTACAACAGTTGCATCATTTGCCGGACTCGGATTGTTCAATAAGTTGTTTGGTGGATTTTTCGGTGTTTTGAAAATGACGCTGATCATCAGCATTTCACTCAACCTGTTTGCAAAGATCAACTCTGATAATGATTTGCTTTCTGAAGAGAAACAGCAGAATTCGTTGTTCTACAATCCGATCCGAAAAACCGCAGCTTTTCTTTATCCTTCGCTTGAGGAATGGTTTACGGAAATTAAGTCGGCAATTTGATGGTTGTTGGTTGTTAGGAAATCCGGCAACTGACAACCAGCAACTCAAAAAAGTTCTGGCGTACCTTATTTCAATTCCCGGATAACATTCTGCTCGATCCAGCCGGTATTCCCGTCTGCGATCTCAATTTTTCGCCAGTTTTCCAACGTCTCGACAATTTCGACCTTGGTGCCTTCATGTAGTTGGAAAGCATCGGAAGCATCTTGTGATGGTTCGCTCTTAATGCTGATAACCGGCGCAAATACGATTGCAGGCCGTTCATTCTCATAAGTCTGTTTTTCATATGCAGCTGATGCGACACTTATTATGATCAGCAGCAAACCGAGAATCATTGCACCGAAGAAAACTCGTTTATAAGCAGCCGAGCGCGTGAAATAGTAGCCGCAGAACAACGCCAGGAACAAAACCGATAAGCAGATCGAAATCCACGCCCAAGTGTCGTAATGGAAGTTTGCCGTGAAGTTGCGGATGAATTTGCTGAAGCCGACCTGTGGCAGTTCTTTAATATCATCGATGCGCATATTTTGGGCAAACTCAAGGTTTGTTTCTATTTCCTTGTCGCCCGGGTTCAACAGCAAAGCCTTTTCATAATTGTAGATTGCAGGCGCGACTTTGTTCTGTTTGTAATAAGCGTTTCCGAGGTTAAAATACAGGCCGGCTGATACTTTGCCGGTCTTCAAAACCGATTCATAGGCAGCAGCGGCTCCTGCAAAGTCGTTCTTTCTGTACAATTCATTGCCTTTTTCAAATCCTTGGCTGAATCCGAATTGGGAAAAGAATACTAGTATTAAAAGCAAGTTCTTCATTTGTAGATCGGTCAGTTAAATCTGTTTTTCAAGTGCTGATATAACGGTTACTGCTTTTTCATAATCGTGCTGGATCATACCTGTCGACGACGGCGCATATCGTGCAAACTCACAGCTTTCGGTCAGTTGGATGAACTCATCAACAGTTTGAGGCTGCGCCTGTCTCGTCAATAAGGTTTCACGGATCTTTTCTTTACTCATTTCAGAGGTTTCGATGTGCAGTTTCGCTTTTAGAAAATTGTGCAGCGCACGTTCTAACGAAATATAGAAAAGTTCCTTGTTTGCGATATGCTTCCTGGCGTCAGATAAATATTTTCGTGCGAGTTGATTAGACAGGCGCGTACGGTTTCCGACGACATCGCCTTCAAGAGCTTCTTTCCTTCGTCTGACAAGAATCAGAAGCGGAACTGCAAGAAAAGGTAGCGCCATCAACGTAATAAACAGCGCAGAGCCAAAGAAATCTTTTTTGTTCGCGTTGCTCAAGTCAGTTTTGAGCTTGATGAACTGAAATTGTTTTGAAGATTTCACTTCCTGTTTTGCAAGTCCGGATTCTGCGGCTGAGGTTTCCTCAGCAGCGCCGGGACCGTCAAGAACGCGGATAAGAATTGCATCAGAAGTAATTGTCCGGTACGATCTTGTTTTGACGTCGAAGTACGAAAATGACATTGGCTGGATCCTGAAATTTCCCTGTGAGCCTGGCACAATAGTATACGAATCGGTAATCCTGCCCGTCATTCCTGAAAGCGGCGTACGAACATTCTCTTTGTGCACAGGATCGTACATTTCAAGCGCGGCCGGAACAACCGGACGTGGCAGATCGAAAAGTTTGAGGTTTCCGGTTCCGCTGACGCTGACCACAAGATCAAGACTTTCGCCATGATGTACGTTTGTTTTCGAAGGTGTGACTTTAAATTCAAATTTGCCGACAGCGCCTGAGAAGCTATCCGGCCGGCCATTTTCAGGAAGTGGTTTTACATCTATAATTTTTGCTCCTGCAGAAACACGTTTGCTGACTTGAGCCATTTGGATCTGTCCGTAAACACGGCGATTTGTCGGAACCTCAACGTCGAGATCAAGCGCCAATGGCTCTATTTGAAGTGTGCCCGATTTCTGTGGATAAAGCACCACTCGTTTGAGGATCACATATCTGTAACGTTCGCCTTTAAAGTTCTCTTCGTAAACAGTCTGCGGGGTTTCAATATTCTGGCTCCAGAAATCATTGTATTTCGGTTTGCTCAATTCCCGCCAATTGCTGATTCCGATATTATAGCCGCAGTAGAGTTTGTAAACGACGGTTATCGGTTCGTTGAGATACGGATTGGTTTTCGATACCTCAGCAACAAGATGTAAATCCTCGTCGGCCGAGCCTGAAATGTCATTCGGATCCCGCTGTTTTTCGACCGGAGCCGTAACGTTGACTTTAACCGGCGTTGTCTTGTAGATTTGGCCGTTGTATTCTATTGCAGCTTGTCGGATCGTGAGGTTTCCGCGTTGTGTCGGCATAAGGAAATACGAATATATCTTGTTGAAGCTTGAGCGTCCGTTTAACCATGATTGGCTTATTTGCTGACTTGGCCCTCCAACAACGCGAAATCCTTCAAACGAAGGCGGCGAAAAATTATCACCGTCGACATTCATTACGAAATCGACCCGCAAGGTTTCATTGAGCCCTACAGTTGGCCGGCTTGTCCGTGCCTCAAACTGTACTTGGGCATAAATTCCCTGAAAGGTTAATAGTAAAAAAATAATATACTTTTTCATTAATCTGCCTGCTCTATCTGTTTAAATAGCTCAAACCTAAATTTGAACCGGATTATAAGTCTTTTCAGATCTTAACTGTTGTACTTACCAATCTTTTTCCGTTTTGACTGGCTTTCCTTGCGCACGGCGCTTATTGACCTTTTCCTGGACTTTTCGCTCCTCATTATTTACAGCCTGAAGAAGGTTTTCAAGTCGTTGCTTTGAAATCCCGTTTCCTTGTTGTGGATCTTGCTGGCCTTTATCAGAATTGTCCTTCTTTATGTCGCCGTCGCCGTCTTTTTTATCGTTTTGGCCTTTTTCAGGTTGCTTCTGAGCTTTGTCTTTGCTGTCTTTGTCTTCCTTTTTGTCTTCCTTCTTTTTCTTGTCGTCTTTAGGAGGCGGATTTTCTTTCAGATATTTTTTCGCCAAAGCGTAATTGTAGCGGGTTTCCTCATCCTGCGGATTGTTGATGAGTGCGTTTTTATAAGCCTGGACAGCAGCAGTATAATTCTTCTGCTTCATATATACATTGCCGAGATTATGATAAGCACGATGTTTCTCGGAATAACTTTTTGCACTTTTTATGGCAGTTGAATAAGCGGTTAACGCTTCTGCAGGTTTATTGATTTTATAGATCGTGTTTCCAAGGTTGTAAGCTGCAGCTGACTTTGTCGGATGTTTCGATTTCGAAAGTCGGTACTGTGCTTCCGCTTCGCTATAATTTTTTTCCGCAAACGCCTGATTTGCTTTTGGCAGATACGTGTCTTTTTCTTGCTTTTGCGCCGAAGCAACAAGTGAAATCAGTAGTAGGCTGTATATTAGTGCGTTTTTCATTTTCCTTTTTCATTAAATAAATTCAACCTCCGAACCCATTCTGTTTTTTTCTCAAGAAGCAAAACATCAATCGCCAATAATACGAAAGCAATTGCGAGAAACCACTGAAATTGAGAATTATAATCGGTGAACTGCTGTGTTTCAAATTCAGTTTTTTCAATTGTATCCAATGCACTCTTGACATAATCAACAACCTCTTTTGTCGAGTTGCCATTGACATATCCTTTACTGTTTTTTGCAATCGTTTTTAAGCTTTCGGTATTGAGCTTTGTGACCACAACCTGATTATCCTGATCGCGTTGAAAGCTTTCGATTGTTCCGTTTCGTTTTAACGGAATTGGTCCGCCCTTCTCAGTTCCTATTCCGACTGTGATAATTTTTATTCCTAATTTCTTAGCTTCTTCAGCCGCGTCTTCTGCACCTTCCGAATGATCTTCACCATCTGAAATCAGGATGATCATTTTGTTTGACTGCTTGTCGTCGCCAAAATAGGTTGCTGACAAATTGATCGCGTCATCAAGCGACGTTCCCTGTGAAGAGACCATTCCGGGGTTCATGCTTTGCAGGAACATTTTGGCCACATTGTAATCCGACGTAATCGGAAGCACGGGAAACGCACTTCCGGCATACGCCACAATTCCGATCCTGTCACCAGCCAACTGATTGATCAATTGTGAGACGACCTGCTTGCTTTTCTCCAGCCGGCTTGGTGCGACATCTTCACAAAGCATACTTTTTGAAACGTCGACAGCAAAAACGATATCGATCCCTTCTCTTTTAACAGTTTCTGCTTTTGTTCCAATTTTCGGATTGACCAGTGCCATTGCAAGAAATGCAAATGCGAGAAGCAAGACCGCCATCTTGAGCGTTTGCTTGAACAGTGAACGCTCCGGACTTAATTTTGCTACAAGTTCGGGATCACCGAATTCACGCTGTTTATTTCTTTTCCAATATAAATTATACAGAAAAATACAGCCCAGGATCGGGAGTAAAAGCAACAGGTATAAATATTTTTTTTCGTCTAATTCCATTATATAAAACTTCGGTAAACCGTGTTTCGTAAAGTTATTTCCACCAAAAGCAAACCAAGTGCAAGCAATGCGAACGGCCTGAATTTTTCATCATAATCGTAAAATTTCAGCTCCTCGATTTCTGTTGTTTCAAGTTTGTTGATTTCCTCGTAAATCGTCTGCAGTTTTCTGTTGCTCGTGGCCCTGAAATATTTTCCGCCAGTATTTGATGCGATGCCTTTCATTAGTTTTTCATCGATTTCGACCGGCATCATTTTATAAAGAAAATCGCCATTTGCCGCATAGTCGTATGGCGATTCAGCCATTCCATTTGATCCTATTCCAATGGTATAAACCTTGATCCCGTATTCCTTCGCGATGTCGGATGCCGTTTCAGGCTCGATAAATCCCGAATTATTGACGCCATCAGTCATCAGGATTATAATTTTACTTTTTGCCTCGCTGTCTTTTATCCGGTTGACTGCTGTCGACAAACCCATTCCGATACCGGTTCCATCCTGCAGGATCCGGTCATATTTCAATTCGCGTAAAGCTTGCTCAACAATAGCTTTATCGCTTGTCACCGGCGTTTTAGTATACGCTTCAGCCGCGTAAACGACGAGCCCTATCCTGTCATTTGGCCGCGCTTTTACAAAACCTTCTGCAACGTCTTTTAGCGCTTCGAGCCGATTTGGTTTAAGGTCGCGTGCCAACATACTTCCGGACACGTCAACCGCCATGACGATATCAATTCCTTTTGTTGTTTTTGTTTTGCTGCTCACATCAACTGTCCGCGGTCTTGCCATTGCAATTATCAGCATACTTAAAGCCAGCATCCGCAATACGAAAAGAAACGGTTTTAGTTTGGTCCAAATGGAACTATCCGCTGAAAACCCATTAATGGAACTTATTTTAAATGTTGCCGATAGCTGCTTCCGTTTCCAGATCTGCCAGCCTATTAGTAGCGGGATCAGAAGGAAAAGCCAGAAAAAACCCGGGTTCATGAATGTTACTTCTTCCATTACAGTTCCGTTTTAGTAAGTTCGAATGAGGCCGCAACCCGATCAATTATTGTTTTCGCATAAGCATCATCTTCCTTGAATATGAACAGCAATTGTTCAAGTCCGTTTTCCTGAACGAATGTCAGCACTTCATAGTTCACAGGAATCATCTGCTTCCGCGTTGGATCCTGAAGTTGCATCGAGCCGAATGTCCGTACGCCTTCCGTTCCTTGTGCTGTAGTATATTCTTCGGTTTTGACAATGACGTTCCTGGCGCCAAATTCCTTTTCAAATTGTGCGGCTGTAGCCGAATTTAAAACTTCGATCAGGTTTGGTATTTCCCGTGGTTCCGGAAACGCACTTGTTATGAGCACGATCGAGAACTGGTTGATCATACTGCCATAAGTGAATCGCTGCGTGTCGACAATTACCGACTGCTGCTCCGGATTGATGACTCTTTGTAAGACTTTAGGGGTTTCGACTGTAACTGATGGATTTCCATATTCGCTGCGGATCCACTCACCTTCAACAAGATCTTTAGTAGGATGTCCTATTAAATTGTCCTTTAAAAAGTCGAATCCTTTGGTTGCTATAAAATAACCGATAGTGAGCATAAAAAGCAGTAACACAGCTCCAACTGAAATTAAAATGCGGTTGCGGCGTTGTCTTTGCAGCATTTTTAATCGCGCTATTTCTCTTTGCCGCACCTCATCGTCGGTCATCTGCGGAATCGATTTATCCAAAGTGATGATCGTCTTCACGATCTTCTCGCGATGATCAGCAATTTCAAAATCAAGTGGTTTGGCTTGTGCAAATTTGACAAGGTCGGCTTGCTTCAGAACCTTTTCAAGACTAGCGAGGATCTCCGGTGAAACCGCCATGTTTTTGTTGGCCGATGCTTCACGAAGTGCCGCAATCAATTCACCGGTTGTGCTTTCCATCGCCGGAATATGAATGGCTTCTTCGATGTAATTACGGGCAATATCAGTTAGTTCAGTATAATAAGATTTGATTTCACCTCTTTGCCAAAGTTCCTTTTTCTCAAGCGTTTGCAACAACGAAGTCGCGCGTTCTATCGGAGTTTTAAATTCCATTTGCTCAGCTTTCTTCTTCTGGCTTCTGCGAATGAGCCAGTAAAGTAAAACTCCGACTCCGATGATCAGCACTAAAATCAACCCATATTTAATTATTGGCGAAAGTGCATCTGATGGCGCTTCAACGATCGGCTTGATGTCGTACATTTTCTGCTTCAAAGTATCAACCACAACGTTTTCAACCACAACAACAATGGGCTCTGTCATAAACGGCTGCTTGTTGATCGATACCTTTAGAGGCGGAATCGTGTAGCGTCCCGAATCAAACTGTGCAAGTCCATATTTCTTTATGAGTTCGTACCGATTGTTTTTTCGAACAGTGTCAATCCGGTAATCGCGAATAACTTCCATCGGACCAAAAGTTGTCCCGGACGGAAACACCACACGTGCAACAGTATCGACTGTAGTTCGCAGGGTCAGGTTAAACTGCGCGCCAATTTGATTTTTTGTTGTATCGATACTCGCTTTAACACTTGTTTGCTGGGAAACGGCAGTTGCCGACAGCATAAGCAGGACGAGTATATATAATTTGTTTTTCATTTGTTCCAGGCGTTAAGCCCTAGATTTGAAATAGCCCAGCAATTTGGTTACGTAGCTTTCGTCGACGCGTGTGTTTACAACGCCCGAGCCACATTTGCTGAAAGTTTCCTTAAAATATTTAAATTTATCCTGATAGTATTTTTCGTATTGCATCCGAACCGTTCTCGAACCCGTGTTGATCAGTCGGATTTCGCCCGTTTCGGCATCCATCATTTCTACCATTCCCAGGTCAGGCATTTTTTCTTCACGTATATCGTATACCCGAATTCCGGTTATGTCGTGTTTGCGCGAAGCTATTTTAAGTGTCTGTTCGTAATCAGCCGACATAAAATCAGAAATTAAAAACACGATCGCTTTCTTTTTCTGCGTGCTTGACAGAAATCGCAATACTTGTGCAATGTCGGTTTTTGTGCTTTTAGGCTTGAATTCTATCAATTCGCGAATTATCCGAAGCACATGCGACTTCCCTTTTTTGGGCGGAATATAAAGCTCGACCTGATCGGAAAATAATATCAACCCGATTTTATCATTATTTTGAGTAGCCGAAAATGCCATTGTCGCAGTAATCTCCGTTATTATTTCTTCCTTGAACTGTTTCTTTGATCCGAAACTTTCCGATCCACTGATGTCGACCATAAGCATCATCGTAAGTTCGCGTTCTTCCTCAAAAACCTTTACGTATGGTTCATTATACCGGGCCGTAACGTTCCAGTCGATTGCGCGTACATCATCTCCAAACTGGTATTGACGCACTTCACTGAATGTCATTCCGCGTCCTTTAAAAGATGTATGATATTCTCCCGAAAAGATATGATCACTCAGCCTTCGGGTCTTGATTTCAATCTTGCGGACTTTCTTTAAAAGTTCTTTTGTATCCATTGTTTAGATATTAGATATGAGGATTAGTATTGAGATGCTCAGGAATACCGGCAAATCTCAATTCTGCATCTCACAGCTATTAAGGAACTTCTACTTCATTTACGATCTTGTTGATAATGTCGACTGATGTGATGTTTTCGGCTTCAGCTTCGTAGGTAACTCCGATTCTATGGCGTAATACATCATGCACTACGGCACGTACATCTTCCGGGATCACATAACCACGACGTTTGATGAACGCATAACACTTCGCTGCTATAGCCAAATTGATGCTTCCACGTGGAGACGCTCCGAAACTGATTAAAGGCTTGAGGCTCTCCAGTTTATATTTCTCCGGATAACGCGTGGCAAATATGATATCAAGTATATATTTTTCAATTTTTTCATCCATGTAAACTTCACGCACAACTTGCTGTGCACGAAGGATCTGTTCAGTTGAAATCACCGCGTTAATTGTTTCGTATGCACCTTTTAAATTTTGCCGGATGACCATTCGTTCATCTTCCATTTTTGGGTAATCGATAACGGTTTTAAGCATGAAACGGTCGACTTGCGCTTCAGGTAAAGGATACGTTCCTTCTTGCTCTATTGGGTTTTGCGTTGCCAACACCAGGAACGGCTTGTCAAGTTTGAAAGTGGTATCGCCGATCGTGATCTGCTTTTCCTGCATCGCTTCGAGCAATGCCGATTGTACTTTTGCAGGTGCCCGGTTAATTTCATCCGCAAGTACGAAATTTGCGAAGATGGGACCTTTTTTTATCGAGAATTCGTTTTGTTTGATGTTGTAGATCATTGTTCCAACGACATCTGCCGGAAGTAAATCCGGTGTAAATTGGATACGGCTGAACGAACCTTGTACCGCTTGCGCCAACGTGTTGATTGCCAAAGTTTTTGCGAGTCCCGGAACACCTTCCAGCAAGATGTGGCCTTGACCGAGCAGACCGATCAACAGTCTTTCAATCATGTGTTTTTGGCCAACTATTACCTTTCCAAGCTCCAGGTTCAACAGATCTATAAAAGCACTTTCCCTTTCAATTTTCTCATTAATTGCCCTTATGTCTAAAGCAGCGGCGTTTTCTTCCATTTGTAGATTTGTTCGTCAAATTATGTTTAGTGGTGCAAATTGAAGATTTTTTTAGAGGAGCGTTGTTAATAATTGGTTAAAAAACAAAAAGCAGCCCGTTCAGAGGCTGCCTTTGGATAAACTTTATGATTGGTTAACTTCTTATAAAGAAATATTTCCGAGATTGGTCACGGCGCCATTGACAACTACCACATTTTCAACTGTTATCGGCGTTGTACTTACCGATGAATTTGTCGTCAATGTCAATGAATAACTTCCCGCGGGAACTCCATGTAAGACGAACTGTCCAAGGTTGTTTGCATAGGTAGAAATAACCTGCGTTCCAACAGTAACAGAAGCTAAAACCTGATACGGACCCGGGATTACCTGCCCACGAATAGAACCTGAATTTGCCTCAGTAGTGACGCGCAAAACCGGGTGCAAATTATAGTTCCCGGAAGTTCCTGCCGATACAACTGACTGCGCAACATCGAAATCGATCAGAAAGTCATACGAAATGTCAGCCTCGAGTTCCTGGTTGACATGAAGTTTCAGTCCAGACTGTTGTGCGCTTGGCGTATTCAAAGTGTACGACACACCATTTTTCACAACGTTATTGTCGTCACCAAGTACAAGCCTGATTTGTCCAAGATGCCCTGAAGGCACATCATTGTCGGCGAGCATAGCAGTTAAACCACCGGTTAAATCCATTAAATTATAGACCCCGGCGCTGACATTTCCGATGCTGACCCAACCTTGGTCGCCGTTTTCGGAAGTGCTTTTAATTTGGACATCGGTAACTTCAATATTTACCTCGTCGAAATCACCCGGTGCATCAGTCATTCGGACGGTCATCCTGGATGAGCCTCCGGTTCCGTTATTATTACCGCTATCATCACCGTTACAACTGCTTACCGAAAGCATTGTTGTAAACGCCATAACAAGGGCAAAAGCTATTTTAAAATTTTTCATAAGTCAGGATTTTTGGGATTTACTATTTCGGTTAAATGTATTATCTTTCAATTCGGCCTTGATTACACAATTCTCATGTTAACAAAAGATTAGTAACAGCATTGTTAAAAAAAAATTAATGAAAACAGTATTGATAACAGGAGCTACGAGTGGCATTGGAAAGGCGACTGCAAGAAAATTTGCAACGCAAGGATATAGACTGGTACTTTGCGGCAGAGACCGTGAACGAATGGCAGAGCTGCAGCAGGAACTCACGGAAATTACTGAAGTAATTTCATTGCTCTTCGATGTTAGGGATAAAATAGAAGTTGCCAGAAGTATAGCATCGTTGCAAGGTGATTTCGCCCACATTTACATCCTTATAAACAATGCGGGTAATGCTCACGGTTTGGATCCTGTTCAAAGCGGGGATTTGGATGATTGGGATGCGATGATCGATATCAATGTAAAAGGTCTGCTTTATGTGTCGCGCGCTGTTATTCCGGGGATGGTTGAACGCAGAACGGGACATATTATAAATATAGGGTCGACGGCCGCCAAGGAAGTTTATCCGAACGGGAATGTCTACTGCGCCAGTAAACATGCGGTTGATGCTTTAAACCAAGGAATGCGGATGGATCTTAATGGACACGGAATTAGGGTTGGCGCGGTTCATCCCGGAATGGTTGCGACCGAATTTTCTCAAGTGCGTTTCAAAGGAGACGCTGAACGGGCCGCCAATGTTTACAAAGGATTTGATCCATTGCAGCCTGAAGATATTGCTGATGTGATCCATTTTGTGGTATCGCGTCCGTATCATGTGAACATTGCAGATCTGATCGTGATGCCAACTGCCCAGGCTTCGAGCACGATCGTCAAGAGAAACAATCAATAACAGGAAATGAATTTTAGCCCCGATGGAAGCGGCATCCTTTTTCATGCGGAGCTTGCGAAGCGAGAAAAAGATATAGCGGACAGCGGGATCAGCTTCAAGTAATCACGAAATGATCAACAAACGTTTATTAATCAAGAACCTGCTTGCTCACAATGATGAGAGCAGTTTTTATGACAAAAAGCGTCAGTTGAACCTGCATTCGCGTGAAGGAAAGAGCAAATTCCTGAAGCATATTTGTGCCTTGTCGAATTCGAATCCCGCGAACAATTCCTATATCGTCGTTGGTGTTGAAGACCAGGACAACCAGATTGTTGGTGATGATTTTTTTGACGACAGCCGGATTCAAAACCTTGTCAATGCCTTTCTGGAAAATCCGCCTACGATCCAGTATGAAAATGTTCCTTTTCCAAATTTACCAAAGGATAAGGTTGTTGGGCTTGTAACCATAAAGCCTAAAAAAAAGACGTCGTACTTCAAGAAAGGGATTCATACGATCCTGGCCGGTTCGACTTTTATGCGGCGTGGAAGCAATTCGACCCCGGTCCTGGAATCTTACGAAAAGAACTCTTATAATAAGGAGACGGTTGTTGGGATCGAGAATAATTCGCGAAACAGCATTGAATATACATTGGGCGGCGTGATCGATTTTATGAATTTACGCCATCCGGACATTTCGCCGAAGTACAAAGTATTTAAGGAGCTTTTTGTGATTTGCTGGGCTGGCGTAAAAAAGAAGGTCAGGGATGAAACATTTTTCTCACGTGTGGATATTGAATTGATAAACGAACAGGTGAAATTATTTTATTCGGCTCAGGATGATGTGACAATTACCTATGATGATGATAGTTTTACGATTGTGGAATATGTACCGCTTGGGCTGAACGACAAGACGAGCTACTATCCGCTTGAGAAACAGACGATATTTTTTTATGACAATGGATATTACAATATAGAACGCGAGATATTATTTCAGCCGCCGGAGTTCAACAGAAAGATGCTTTATCATATTTATAACACGAACCTGTCGCTGCTTTCTAAGATGGAAAAAGGAATGGTCTTATCGGATAGGGAAAGCCGTGACGTGGAAAACCTGCCGTCGACACTAATGATCTGTTATCTCAATGGGTTTGAAGAGGCGAAGCAGAAGCTCGTTGATGCTAAACCGTTGTTGAAGGCGCACCCAAAGCCGAATGTTTACTGGTCATTTAAGGAGGCGATGCGGATTCTGCGAAAAATGAAATACGATGTTCGGAATTAAAAACGGCAACCTCGAGAAGTTGCCGTTTTCGTGCTAAAATTTCAAAAAGATGCTTCGGCTCAAGCAAGCGCCACATCCGATTCACTATGGTAAAGATATGTCAGCTGGACTACTTGTGTTTACAGAAATTCTGCCGCTGTTCTTAAAATAAATTATTAACCAAAATTTATGAGTTTGAGAGGTTTGGATTGCAGCAAATTATTTAATTTAATTTCTAAGAATAATCTATGGGCCGAACTTTAGTAATTGGGGATATACATGGCGGACTGCGGGCGTTGAAGCAGGTTCTTGAACGGGCTCAGGTTACAGACAACGATAAGCTGATTTTCCTTGGAGATTATGTCGATGGCTGGAGCGAATCCCCGCAGGTTCTTGATTTTTTAATAAGTTTGGAACAGCGGCAAGCATGTATTTTCATCCGCGGCAACCATGATGATCTTCTGATGGAATGGCTAAAAGGAAAAGACAACGCCCTTTGGTATCAACATGGCGGTGAAGCGACCGTGATGGCATATTCAAAACTTGATGCTGAAACTAAGGATCGGCACATCGAATTTTTAGCAATCCTCGATAATTACCATCTTGATTCTAAAAATCGATTGTTTGTACATGCAGGTTTTACAAATATGAACGGCGTTGAACATGAATTTTATCCGAGGCTTATGTTTTGGGAACGTACTTTATGGGAAACGGCGCTCGCACTTGACAAAAGTATGGATGTGTCGAGTCCTGCTTATCCAAAGCGGCTGACAATTTATAATGAAATATATATTGGCCATACGCCGGTGACGCGGATCGGAATGACAAGACCTGTTCAAATGGCTACTGTCTGGAACGTCGATACGGGTGCAGCTTTTAAAGGACCGCTTTCAATAATCGACGCCGATACCAAAGAATATTGGCAAAGCGATCCATTGCCGGAATTGTATCCAAATGAAACAGGCAGAAATTGAAGCAGTTTATTACCTTTACAAAAAAACAACATATGAAATACACGCTACTCTTTTCATTCCTATTTGCTACAGCAATTGGATCAGCTCAAGTAACGACGACCGTTATACAAAGCGAACCATCATCAATTTCTGACGGACCAACGAGTGAAGTCCACTGGAACATCGCCAATACAATTGCATTGGGTTCGGTTGAAGTGGGTTACGAATATTTTCTTGACGGCCACCAATCGATAGGCGCTGACGTGCTGATCAATGATGTATACAATTATAGCATTGGGCGCCAGGCGAAGGATTTTGACACCAACAGCTTTCAGTTGTCGTATAATTATTATACAAGCCCGGATAATAATAACTCGGAATGGATGATCACGCCTTTCCTGAAGTTCAGAACCGGCGAATATCAGAAAACAGCATCTGATCCGATTATTGATATGTCAGCTTTTATCTTAGGAATTGGCGGTGGTTACAAATGGAACTTGAACGATAAGTTTGTATTTGGACCACAAATATCTGTTGCACGTAATTTCAGCCAGGAAGTATTGGACGAATTTAATGTGGCGGTTGAATTTAATGCTGCATTTGTGGTTGGATACCGATTTTAGGTTTCAGGGTACAGGTTCAGGTCGCAGGGTTTGAGGCTGCTGAAATCGAATAATCCGACTACATATAAATCAAGAAAAGCCGCTTCTATTGAAGCGGCTTTTTCAGTAAACAAATTCTGCAGGACGCTTACCAGTCACTACCATTCTCCCCAATAAGGCTCCATTGATAATCTGATTATCGCCATTATACACTTCCATCCACAGATCCTTGCCTCATTGGAAGGCGGCGCATCAGAAATTGGTTGTTTAGAAACTTTAAGCAATATAGAATTGTCAACGTTAAAGATTTCGCACGAAGTTGTTCTTCCAGAAACATAACTATAGGTTTTGGCAAGAAGCTCGAGTTCCATCGATGTAGGGTCATAAGGTCCGGTTTCCTTGATCCATTCGGAAAGTGTCATTCCTGCTTTGTACGAAGGTTTCATTGTTTGTATCAGCGTCACCATTTGCGCATCAACGATTGTTTTTAAAGCAGCAGACTCTTGTGCATTTCCTGCAAAGGCAAGCGTTACGGTGGCGACCAGGCCAAAAAGACATTTTTTCATAATAATAGTTTAACTTTTACAAAATCGACTCTCCAATATTCTGCTATTGGACATTGTAAAAGTATCTTATGAAAAAAAAAGCCACTACGGCTTTTCCGCAAATGTTGTTAAACCCATTAAATAAAAAAAGCACCATTGTTATGGTGCTTTTTGAGTTACAAATCAAATTTGATTCCTTGTGCCAACGGAAGGCTTGTTGTATAATTGATCGTGTTGGTTTGCCTTCTCATGTAGATCTTCCATGCGTCGGAACCTGATTCGCGGCCGCCGCCTGTATCTTTTTCACCGCCGAAAGCTCCGCCGATTTCAGCTCCTGAAGTTCCGATGTTGACATTTGCGATTCCGCAATCCGATCCGGTAACAGAAAGGAACCTTTCAGCTTCTCGCAAGTTGTTGGTCATAATTGCAGAAGACAATCCTTGTGCGACTCCATTTTGAAGTTCGATTGCATTTTCGACATCTCCTGAATATTTCAAAAGATAAAGGACCGGCGCAAATGTTTCGTGCTGGACAATTTCGAAATGACCTTCAGCTTCAGCAATTGCTGGCTTTACGTAACAGCCGCTTTCATAACCCGAACCTGATAAAACGCCACCTTCAACAAGAAGTTTTCCGCCTTCTGCAACAACTTTCTCGAGTGCGCTTTGATAGGATTCGACAGCCTGAGTGTCGATAAGCGGACCAACGTGGTTGTTCTGGTCTAACGGGTTTCCGATTTTCAATTGCCCGTATGCTGAAACGATCGCGTCGCGAACTTTATCGTAAATATCTTCGTGGATAATCAGTCGGCGTGTTGATGTGCAACGTTGTCCTGCAGTTCCGACAGCGCCAAATACTGCTCCGATAACGGTCATTTTAATATCGGCATCGGGAGTTACAATGATGGCGTTGTTTCCGCCAAGTTCCAATAGTGATTTTCCAAGTCGGCCTGCAACTGCTTTCGCAACAATTTTTCCCATTCGGGTTGATCCTGTCGCAGAAATTAGTGGAATGCGAACATCGTTGGTCATCAGTTCGCCGATTTTGTAGTCGCCGTTGATAAGGCATGAAATTCCTTCCGGAAGATTATTATCTTTCAGAACTTCAGCGATTATATTTTGGCATGCGATTCCGCACAAAGGTGTTTTTTCAGATGGTTTCCAGATGCAGACATCGCCTGCGATCCATGCCAATGCCGTATTCCAAGACCAAACCGCAACGGGAAAGTTGAATGCTGATATGATTCCGACCACGCCCAAAGAATGGTATTGTTCATACATTCTATGTCCCGGACGTTCCGAATGCATCGTTAATCCGTGTAACTGGCGTGATAAACCGACGGCAAAATCACAGATATCGATCATTTCCTGAACCTCGCCGTAGCCTTCCTGAAGCGATTTTCCCATTTCATAAGAAACAAGTTTTCCAAGAGCGTCTTTATTTTTTCGCAACTTGTCACCAAACTGCCGGACGATTTCACCTCTTTGCGGCGCCGGCATTAAACGAAAAGTTTTGAATGCTTCGGTTGCTTTTTGCATCGCGCGTTCGTAATCTTTTGGGGTTGACATAATGACTTTCGCGATCAATTGTCCGTCAACAGGAGAAAAACTGCTTAAAGTGTCACCATTTGCGAAGGATTCCTGGCCTGTTGAAGTCCCTTCATTCATAGCTTTGATGCCCAATTGTTCGAGTGCTTCCTTCATCCCGAACAGGTCTGTAACTGTTGCCATTATATATTTTGTATTAGATTTTTATGAGAAAGTGCAAATGTATTATTTATTTTCGGAACGGTGGTTGGATTGCGCTTCTGCTGCGAATGCAAATGACATGTATTTTGCAAAGGCTAACACCGCTATGGTACTATTGGCAGCAATTCACGAATGTTACATGACGGCTAAATTACTCGAAGCGGCCCTAGCCCTGATGGCAGCGGCATCCTGTTGTGCCTTTCTTTAAGGCGCAACAGATATAGCGGACAGCAGGATTAGCTTCAAAATATATTACTTGGTATAACGCGAATCAGTTTCCATTACTATGCCGCAATTTTCACAGGTGCGAAGTTGCTCGGAATTGTAGAAATGCTGGTAATGCGGCAAGAAGTCCTGTTCGATATCGTGCAGCTCGAAGTACACTTCATAAAGTTTATGGTTACAGTTGTCGCAAAACCACAGGAGTCCGTCGGTAAATCCTTTGCCCGCACGCTTTCTTTCAATAACCAATCCGATGGAACCTTCGGAACGAAGGGGCGAATGTGGTGTTTTTGCCTTATGAAGATACATATCGCCCGCAGTGAGTTCGAGTTCGATACGCTCGCCCTCGTCCTGGACTATCACTTTAATTGATCCTTCGAGTTGGTAAAACAGTTCCTCCGTCTCATTATAATGGTAATCCTTTCGCGCATTTGGGCCGGCGACGACCATCACGATGTAATCATCAGAATCGGTGTAGATGCTTTTGTTTCCGACCGGCGGTTTGAGAAGATGCCGATTCTCGTCTATCCATTTATTGAGGTTGAACGGTTTCAATATTGACATGGGAATTGTTTTAGAATACGAAGTTACGGATTTGCTGACTTTTGGGGATCAATCAAAAGAAAAAGCCACGAATGCACAAATAAAATTCGTGAATCCGTGGCCAACATTCTTTATTGTTCTCTAATTAACCTGCTTGATCAGGTAAACATAAACCGGAAAGTGATCACTGTATCCTGGTTCGCTTGGCGAGTTTCGAAGCGGATAACCCTTGTATTGGCCTGTTGTTTGGATCAGGAAGGGCTTATTGTAGATTCCGGCTTTCCAATAACGAAGAGACGAATAGTCATTTCGGATAAGTGCTTCAGAAACCATGATCTGGTCAAAAATATCACCTGAATCGCGGTAGAAAAGTGAGGCATGCCCTTTTTTTGCCATCTCTTCAAAGGGGTTATAGACTCCGCCTTGCTTTACTTCTTCTTTAGTTAATTTTGCTCCAATGCCTTCTTTGACGCTTTTATTATACGAGCCATCGTTCAAATCACCCATCGTGATAATTTTCGCATTCGGGTTGATCTGATACAATGAGTCCATTATTTTTCTTGCAAGCTTTCCTGCTGCTTCGCGAAATGGGCTGCTGCGTTTTTCGCCGCCCGAGCGTGATGGCCAGTGGTTGACCAGTACGTGGATTTCTTCACCTTCCAACAATCCTGTTACCAATAATATGTCGCGTGTGTAAACCCGTTTATCCTTTTTTTCTACAACTGCTACATCGTCGGTTTTCTCTTCAGCTTCTTGCTTCTTCACCTCTTTCGCCTGATCTTGGGTGATCATCAGCGGAACATTGACATAACTTGTTGGCTTGAAGAATTTTTTCTGATAAAGCAAGCCTACGTCAATACCACGTTTATCTGGCGAATCAAAATGGATCACACCGTAATCTTTATCGATCATCTGGTAATTTTTTACAAGATCTTCAAGCACAAGGCGATTTTCGATCTCGCATACACCAATGATGACCGGAGCTTCTTTTTGCTGGTCATTTTTGCCGATTTCAGGCAGGACACGTCCAAGATTGTCAAGTTTTTTCTTGTACTTTTTCCTGGTCCACCCGTTTTGTGGAAGATACTCTTCATCGAAGTTGCTGCCGTTGATGGTATCGAACAGGTTTTCCAGATTGTAAAAAGCGACTGTATGCACTTTATACTTTTTTTCCTGCGCATTAACGTTACCCATTACGAATAAGACAACGAAAGCGGCAATAAAATTTTTAATTCTCATAAAACGTTGTGTTATTAAATCGTCAAGTCGCTGACAAAATCTGCGCCAAAAGTAGATATTATTATTAAATGATGTACATTTGCCCGCTTTAAGTTTTTATTAAGATTATCAAGAAAAAAACTAATTTAATTTATTTATGAAAAAATTTCTTTTTAGTGCTGTGTTTATGATGCAGGTACTTTTTGCCTTTGCGCAGATGCCGACCGGAATTTCCGGAAGAGTCGTCGACGCGAAGACGCAAAAACCCTTGCAAAATGTAGTGGTTTCGCTTCAAAATACAAGCTTCACAGCGTTGACAGACGCGATGGGCGCATTCAGTTTTGATGCACTGCCGGCCGGTGACCAACTGGTCCAGATCCGCAGCACAGGTTTCCGTGACCAACTTATTCCTGTTACTGTTGTTGAAGGAAAAATCCTCGATCTTGGAATAGTTGTTCTTGAAGAAGACCAGACTGCTGAACAACAGTTGAGCCTTATCACTATTACTGAAAGCGACCTTGGCGATGACAACAGCGGTTCGGAAAGTACAGCGGGACTTTTACAAGCCTCCCGTGATGCATTCCAACAAGCGGCTGCATTTAATTGGGGACAAGCCAGGTTTCGTATCCGCGGACTGGACAATGAGTATTCGACAACGATGATCAATGGTGTTACGATGAACAAGATCTACGACGGGCGGCCACAATGGGGCAACTGGGGCGGGTTAAATGATGCAACGCGTAACCAGGAATTCACAATGGGTTCTGCACCATCAGATTATACTTTTGGCGGAATTTTAGGAACACAGGAAATCAATACCAGAGCATCGATTTATCGTCCGGGTTCAAGAATATCATTTTCAGGCACGAACACCAACTACAACTGGAGAATGATGGGAACTCATGTTTCAGGAATGGACAAAGATGGCTGGGCTTATGTGGTTTCTGCATCAAGAAGATGGGCTGTTGAAGGATATTTTGAAGGTACTGATTATAGTGCCAACTCATTTTTCGCCAGTGTTGAAAAACGAATCAACGACAAGCACTCATTGAACTTCACGTCGATCTTTGCTGAAAACAGCCGTGGAAAAAACTCTCCTAATACGGATGAAGTAACAAATATTGCTGGCGACGTTAGATACAATTCTTACTGGGGTTGGCAGGATGGCAAAAAAAGGAATTCACGTGATAAAGACATCGCCGAGCCAATAAACATTTTGGGTCACTACTGGAAAATCACTGACAAAACCAACCTGAACACGAACATTGCTTACCAAACAGGTTCAATCGGCAACAGCCGCCTAGATTTTTCAGGAGTCAATAATCCGGATCCTACATATTATAGGAACCTTCCAAGCTATTTCACATCACTATTCGAAAACGACCCAACTGTCGTAAATGGGATAAACCCCGGTGCATATCAGCCAGGAGGTCTAGGTGGAATTTTCACGCCGAACTACGCATCTGCGATGAACCCACAGGATGCATTGTTTCTTCAACAACGTCAGATTGATTGGGATGCAATGTATCTTGCCAATACTGATCCGATCATCGAGAATGGAATGGAAGTTGGAAGAACTCCATCAGAGAGCCGATACATTTTATATGAAGACCGTACAGACGACAATCAGTTCACGGCTAATTCTATCCTGAACTCGCAATTAGCCGATAATATTTCGATGAATGCAGGTGCTACTTTCAGAAGATTAAAATCACACAACTTTCAAAATGTACTTGACTTGCTTGGCGGATTATACTTCCTTGATGTAGACACATTTGGTGTTGGTTCGCAACAACAATCGGATTTGAACAATCCGAACCGACAGGTTGTTGAGGGCGATGCTTACGGATACAACTACAACTTGTATGCGACAAATATCGATGCTTTTACCCAGTTTAAATTTACTTACAACAAAGTTGATTTCTACGTTGCACAATCTTTTGCACGTTCTGAGTATCAGCGTGAAGGTTTGTACCGTAACGGTTATTATCCAACAAACTCGTATGGTAAAGGCGCAAAAGAAACGTTCGAAAACTTCGGTTTTAAAGGAGGTTTAACTTATAAAGTTACAGGACAGCACTTCTTCACAGTGAACGGAGCTTACATGACCAAAGCGCCTTCGATGCGAAATGTGTTCTCGAACGCACGTATCAGCAACAATGTCACAAACGGTATCCAAAGTGAAAACGTTTTGAGCGCTGACGCAAGTTATGTTGTAAGGATGCCAAAATTTAAAGCGAGAATTACAGGTTATTTTTCTAAAATCCAAAATGCTACTGAAACTTCGTTCTTCTTCGCTGAAGGAGTATTCGGTGATGATGAAGGTGATGGTGGTGATGCATTTGTTGCTGAAACTGTAACTGACATCTCTAAAAAGAATATCGGTGGTGAACTAGGATTGGAGTATCAGGTTACATCAACGATCAAAGTAATTGGATCGGCTGCTTACGGACAATATACGTACGATAACAATCCAAATGTCACTCTGAACCGAGATGAAGCTGCTACTTTAGAAAATACAAACCCACTTACGGAGTATGGCCCTGCAGCAATGAAAAACTACAGGTTGCCGGGAATGCCACAACAGGCATATTCTTTGGGACTTGAGTACAGAGATCCGAAGTTTTGGTGGATTGGCGCCAACGCCAACTATCTTGACGACAACTACCTTGACATATCTCCAATCTTACGAACAAGCAATTTTTATCAGAATCCTGTAAGTACCAGCGATATGGCCTTTTCAGAAGCTACTGAAGAAAGAGGAAGAGAATTGCTGAAGCAGGAGAAATTTGATGCCTTTACATTGGTTAACTTAACAGGTGGAAAATCATGGAGAATTGATGGTAAAACACTTGGCTTTTTTGCTAGCGTAAACAATATATTTGATGTTACTTACAAGACCGGCGGATATGAGCAGGCGAGAAATGCAAATTATCGCGAACTCAACCAGGATGCTTCCAGCGGAACACCTGCATTTGCCCCAAGATATTTCTACGGTTACGGACGTACATATTTCGTAAATCTTTACCTTAACTTTTAATTTGAATAGTATAAAAATAAATAATATGAAAACAACCATTTTTAAATCAATGCTTTTTTTGGCTGTGGCAGCGGGATTTACAAGCTGTATAAATGATGATGATTATGCGACGCCAGAGTTAGGATGTGACCAAACATCTTTAGTGGCTACCAAAGAAGTATCCGACATACCTGCATCTACGACTTTACAGCAGTATACTGCCGATGATGTTATTGAAGCTTATGTCACCTCAAGTGATGAGGGTGGAAATTTCTTTAAATCTGTTTCTTTCCAAACGCTGGCTGCAGAAGGTGAGCAACCGAAAGGTTTTAGCGTTCCTATTGATGTGACCTCTTCTTTTGTAAATTTAGATCCGGGAAGAAAGGTATTTATCAAATTGAAAAATCTTTACACCGATGTTTCTAATGGCGGAATGAGAATTGGAGCCATATTCGTTAATTCTTCAGGAGTAGCTTCAGTTGGAAGAATGCCTTTTTCGCAATACCGCGATGCATTGATCCCTTCATGTACAATAGTCGCTGAAGATAGCTTAGCTCGTACGCTTACGATTGCTGAAGCTAAACAAGATGTGAATCTGAATACTTTGATCGATCTTGAAGATGTCCAATTTTCAGATGCTGCACTTAACAGCAACTATTACAATCCAGCACAGGATATAGGTGGCGCAACCAATCATTTGTTGACTGACGCAAACGGTGCTACGGTTATATTCAGAACAAGCAGTTTTGCAAATTTCGCAGGACAGCCTGTTGCACAAGGGCGTGGACGAGTACGAGGTGTTATGACAAAATTTGGTTCTGATTATCAGTTTATGGCACGTACAATTCGTGATATTCAACTTACAGATCCGCGTTTAACGCCATTATTTTCTGAGAATTTTGAAGGAATTACAGCAACCGGTAACAATGCTTTTATCGCATTGCCAGGTTGGACAAACATTTCAATGAACGGTGGTTCTGAAAAATGGGAAGCACGTATTTTCAGTGGAAATAAATATGCGCAGTTTTCTCCGTTTGGATTGACTCCGGCTGAGAACAATGTTGATACACGTTTAATTACTCCGGCAATCAATCTTGATGCTACTGCTGATGAATTTTTGAGATTTGGATCTAAGATCGGTTTTGCTAATGGTGAAGCTGTAACTGTTTGGATTTCGGAAAATTATGACGGATCAGGAACTGTTGCTGCGGTAAATGCTGCAACATGGACGCAATTACCGGCGACTTTTGCTCCACAGTCACAATCATATCCGGCAGAATTCACCAGCTCCGGTAACGTTGATTTATCTGCTTACTCAGGTGATGTTCATATTTCATTCCGATATGTTGGTGGTACAAACAGTATTACATCTACGTATCAAATTGATAATATCGAAGTATACGGTAACTAATAAAAGCAATGTTGGCAGCTTCGTTTATCAGCTGCCAACATCGATTAAAACACATAAAATGAAGAAATCACTTATTTATTTAGCTTCGGGAATGTTTTGCTTTGCCAGTCTGGTTTCATGTGAAGGTGATGATGATCCTTCTTACACTGTACCAAATTATCTTGCAGGAAACTGGAGGTTAACTGAAATTGGAAGTTTAAATTCTCAAAATGTTTTGGTTTACACCGATGTTGAAACAAACGGATGCGAATTTGATACGGTTATTTTTGGGGAAGATTACACTTATGACGACAGCGACTTTGAAAGCGTCGGCGGCAATTGTACTGAAACAACTACTACTGGAATGTATGTCATCAACAACGGAAATATCGAAATGACAGCTCCTGATTCACCTTTTGAGGCTAAAACCCTTGATATGCTTGTTCTAACAGATACTACACTTGAGGTTTCTTATACAGATGCTGAAACTGAGGAGTTGGTATTTGAAAGATATACCAAAATCTAATCAGATTATATCTTACATTAAAAGGCTGCTCTTGCAGCCTTTTTTTATGGCATGTAACCACAATTGAAATAACCAGGCGTTCCTTGTCGCCACGAGCGACATCGCCTCGTAGATGTCGTTAAAATCATTCAGAAGAATGAATGCTGCGGTTCGAAATAGGCCATCTACTGATTCATCTCATTATAATAGCTCTGCGCTCCAGCAGTCTGAAAACCTTCCGGTTAATTCCACGTTAAACAATGCGGTGTTACAGGTAACCGGTATTTGTTAGAAGATACAAACAGTACTTAAAGGGGAATGTCAATTTGATAGTCTCCTGTATCCGAAGTGTCAGGGGCGCATTATAAAATGTCAGATGAGTACCTAGAGCGTTATTGATGGTACATCTGTAGAGAAGAAATTTTAAAGAAGCAAGCAGCAGAATTAGGATAATTTAGTGATAAGCTTGATGTTACTTCCATGTTAAGCGTCAATAGCGAACTATTGGTGCCAGCCTGTAGTATCCCAAATTAACTGGGAGTATATGTTATAGCGCAAAAAAAAAGCCCGGAAGATATCCGGGCTTTTTGTATTGACTTTACTGTTATTGTTTTACTATGAGGAATTCACTTCTTCGGTTCTGTGCGTGCTGCTCCTCGGTGCATGTTTCGCCGCAGGCGGCCTTGGGTTCGCTCTCGC
>DASVRQ010000022.1:0-39787 GCA_036388535.1 Flavobacterium sp.
TACAATCTCTCCCCATAGCAAAAGAATTATACGAAAATTGGGGTGATGAGAAATTATTTGGATTGGAAATTACAGATAGTGAAGTACCTGGTGCTTCGGTCGCACAGTTAGCCGAAGTATTAATGTAAATTCTGCCATTAATAGCTAATTGAAGTCCAAAATAACAGAGATTGGCGCTGATAGTATTAATTACAGTTGGGTTAGTGACCAACACACTATTAAGGGAGCTAGTACCCCGATTAGTAAAATATAATACTTGGGAATTAGATGAAAACTCTACTCCATAGACCTTATTATTAGCACCTCCCAGTAATCCTAAGGTTGTAAATGTTACAGCACCAGTAGTGTTATCGAATGACCCAAGGTTGGCACCGTTCCCTAATGCTGCGGCAATTCTTTGTCCATCCGGAGATATTTTAATCATTTTTGTGTCACCCATATAAGGAAGACTACTCGATCCATTGGCAACTAGCGTAAATCCATTGGCTGTTACCTTATATGAGTTGATTTGACTTACTCCCGTATTCCGTACACCGGCAACCAGCCAGTAATCCGTTCCGTTTGCGTGTCTTGCCGATGTCAATGCCTCACTTCGCTGACCATAGTTTAATCCCACCAGCGTTCCATTGCTATCAGGCAGAGGCGTGTTCAGTGAAACGACTGTTCCTGGAAAGGTAGCTAAACTTATTTCTGAAAAGTACAGGCCTGTAGTTGTCATGGTGCCTGTAAACCCGTGCGAGGTAACAATATAGTAATTGTTAGGATTATTCGGCCGCGGAATTATAATTACATTCTGGACGCTTGATATATTCCCACGTAGTTGATTTGTAATAACTACTTCAGGCCCTGTATTAGTGTTTCGCCAAACCGATACTCCGTTAGTAAAAAATAATAAATCGCCGTTCGCATTGCATACAGAAGCTGATCCTTCGAATGTACTAAAAGAGTGCGTATTTGGTATCGGAGCTGCAACCGCTGTTGTAGCAGTAAATTGAATACCAGCGTCATTGCCAAATATCCATCTCGAATTTTCGAGTTGGCCAAAACAAAGCGAGGTGAATATTAACATCAACCCGTATAAACAGAAGTTTTTCATAATTAAATTTTTAATTAAACTTATGATTAATTCTGTTTTGCCAATAAAGCTTTCATTTGCGCCTTTAGTTCTTCAATTTCTTTATTTTGCTGAATTAAGTAAAGCGTAAGTTCTTCTATTTTTTCCTGCTGGATTCTCGCCATATCTCCAAGCTCGATACCTTCATTTTTTACTTGTTTCGCTGAAGGGACATTTGGAAGATGCCCGTTTTCTGTAATATACTTTTCGACTTCGCTTAAAGGCTTCAAATTATAATCCTTTTCAAAAACATAATCGGCCCAACCGGTTTGCAATGCTACCCTGACTTCTTCTGTTAGAATCCCGCCCGATACAAATAAATTATAATTTGCGACATTAACGTTTCCTCCAATTGTGGGAAATGTTGCGACATTGCCAATTCCTACTTTGCCATTTAATTTAACTTGGTTAAGAGCAAAATCGCCCCAAATAAGTGGACTTGCGTTGTCTTCATTATCAATCAATAATCTATTGCTCACAGTTTGATTACTACCCGTTGTGAAACCTAAAAATATATTGCCATTGCCCGTACAATGGTCGCCAACGCCACCGCCTACGAAGAGGTTATTATTTCCATGGCTGCTATATCCTGAATATGGCCCGAGAAAGGTATTGAATTCTCCTGTAGAAATACTTCCTGCCCAGGCTCCAAACCCAGAATTTGTAATTGAATTAGAGCCTCCTCCTGATCCTGCACCAACAAAAGTATTCTCATAACCAGATGTGATGGCGTTGCCTGAGCGCTCACCAATAAAAGTGTTTTGATAACCGCTGGTGAATATTAATCCAGATTTAGAACCCAAGTAAGTATTGGAGTTGCCATTTGTGTTGGCTTTTCCAGATTGGTTTCCAATAAACAAATTATCTATCCCGGTATTAACCTTTCCCGCTTGATACCCATAAAAGGTATTTAAGCCTAAACCCATTGTGGTTACTCCTGCCTCTAAGCCACCACTTGTTAAAGTTGCGGACTGCACGTTGTTCTGACTATTACCTTCAAGAGAAAAAAGGAAAGTAACTAATGCTAAAAGTAATTTGTTCGCTTTCATATAAATTTTTTAAGTTTCAGTAAATCTAGCGAATAAGAATTAACTAAACGTTAGGAAATAAAAAAGCCCTCTCTTTCGAAAGGGCTTTTTCACTTATAAAAAGTATGAATTAGTTTTTCATGATCTTAATTGTTTTCACAGCTCCTGTATCAGAAGTTGCTTTCAACATATAAGCTCCGGTTTGAAGTGATGACAAATCGATTTCAACTTCAGACATTGCATCGAAAGAAGAAGCGTAAACTTGCTTTCCAAGAAGGTCATAAACTGCAACTTCGTTAATTGTTGCTCCGTTTAAACGAACTAAACCGTTTGTTGGGTTTGGTGAAGCAGCAATTGCAGGTTGTGATGCAACGTCGTTAACACGAAGTGCAGCTCCTGTATACTTGTAGATTCCGCCTGTAGTAGAGTTTGTACTGAAACCACCTGACCAACCTGTAGTTCCATTTAAGAAATCTACAGCTGTTCTTTGTGTTCCAGTGTCGATTGGTATCCAGGTAGCACCATTGTTTGTGCTATAAGCTGAACCACCACCTGTTTGAGCGCTGCTTACGCCGACTAACGCTGTTGAACCAGGAATATAAGTTAAGATTGTATAAGGACCACCGTTCCAGGTAGACGCTGTCCACGTTATTGGGTTCCCTGTACTTAAATTTGTTGAGGTATAGAGCGTATAGCTTGTTCCTGTGTTAGCAGTGCCAAGGATCACACCAGTATTCGCATTCGCAACATGAAGGGTGCCTCTAGAAGTAGGTACTATTGCGCCTCCAAAGTCAGCAACAGGTGTGTCATGAGCAGTCCAGTTTATACCTTTGTTCAAAGATCTGTAAAGTCGTCCTGTACTTGTTGTAAACCATATTGCATCCCCAAAAGTTTCAAAACTTCCAGTGTAACCAAATTCATTGGTTTCAAAAGGTGGAATGTTGAAAGCAGAAGGTTCGTTCCAGGTAGTTCCTCCGTTAGTAGTGTACCAGATCTCGAAGTCGTTTCCTACCGGGTCACCCATTGAAACTCCATTCTGAGCATCAAAAAAATGTACAAAGTTGAAATATGCGCCAGTACCGTCATAAGCGTCAGCATTTTGCTCGGTCCAGGTAACACCGCCATCAGTAGTTTTCATTATACCTCCAAAACCGGCGGTTGAGTTGACAAATCCCGCCCATGCAGTAGTAGCGCTAACTGGAGATATGTTTGTGATTGTCATTCCGGCAGGAGCTGAAATCGTTCCTGGAGTCCATGTTGCACCTCCATTAGTAGTCCTTGTAAATTCCCGAATTACGTTCGTAGTCGAAGCACCATCATAAGCCAAAGCCCATACGGTATTCGCATCGACAATTTCGATGTCTGATATTCCGCGGCTCGGTGCCGTGAAACCAGTGTTTTGCTGTGTCCACTGCGCATGAGATGCGGCAACAGAGGTAAGCAATACAATTGAGAGTAGAAGTTTTTTCATTTCTGTTTTTTTAAGTTAAAGACCAAATTTAGTGAAAATATACCATGGTCAGTTTAAGGCACTTAAATATCTTAGGCGTTTTTTTCATAATTAACATTTTTATAAGATATTGCGATACATTGTTTTTTACTGCCGACTTATCTTTGAACTAAAATCCACATTATGACATTATTGATCCGACTGTTGTTAAGCGCTGTTTTGGTATTGCTTATTTCTAATTTTCTTCCCGGCGTGACTGTAGCTGGTTTTGGGACCTCGATCATCGTTGCCATCGTCCTCGGATTGTTGAATCTGTTTATCAAACCGTTGCTGGTGCTTTTCACGCTTCCTGTGACGATTGTGACTTTCGGCTTGTTTTTATTGGTGATCAACGCAATTGTAATTCTCATTTGTGATGAGATCGTCGGCGGGTTCGATGTGAGTTCATTCTGGATTGCGCTGCTTTTCAGTGTAGTGCTCTCAGTTTTTCAATCGATCATTTTCTCGTTTGTACGAGATTAATCATTTACCGTTGTTACATACAAATTTCCACTAAACAATAAACTTTGCTGTCGACGAAAAATAGCATAATTTTGCAACCCAATTTTAGTACGTAAAAAATGGATATCACAAGAAAAAATATCGATGACCTAAATGCTGTCATCACTGTTGAAGTTTCTAAATCTGACTACGAACCACAGGTAGAAAAGGTACTTAAGAATTATTCAAAAACTGCCGCCGTTCCTGGTTTCAGGAAAGGAACTGTCCCGATGAGCCTTATCAAAAAACAATATGGCAAAGCGGTTTTGCTTGAAGAAGTAAACAAAGTGCTGCAGGAAAACCTGAATAAATATCTGCAACAGGAAAAATTGGACTTGCTGGGAAATCCGCTTCCGCGAATGACCGAAGATTTCAATTGGGATGCCGAAGATTTCAAGTTCGAATTTGAGATCGGCATGACGCCTTCATTCAACGTTGACCTTGCGACTGTTCAAAACCTGACGCGTTACCAAATTAAAGCTGATGATAAAATGCTCGATGATCAGGTCGCGCGGATCCGTAAACAATACGGAAAAATGGTTTCAAAAGACACTGTAGAACAAGGAGATGACCTTCGGGGGACTTTTACCAACGAAGAAAAAGGAATTAACAATCCATCGCAAATCACGCTCGATATTTTTAACGACAAATCGACTGGTGATCTGTTCATCGGAAAGAAAGTCGGTGACGTCGTGACTTTAAAAACAAAAGGTTTATTTGCTGACGACCATCAGTTGATGGAATATCTGAAAGTCGGCCACGATGATGTTCACGGACTCGACATTGACATCAATTTTACAATTGAAGAAATTACTACAAGCGAACCTGCAGAACTGACCCAGGAACTGTTCGACAAACTTTTTGGCGAAGGAACCGTTTCTTCATTAGACGGGTTGAAAGAAAGGATTAAGGAAGATGCTGAAAAACAATTTTCAACACAAGCAGACCAGAAATTCCTCAACGATGTAACGGAGTCATTACTAACCACAACAAAATTCGATCTTCCGGCGGAGTTCCTTAAAAAATGGATTCAAACAGCTGGCGAATCTCCATTGTCGCCTGAACAGGCTGAAGAAGAATATGCAAAATCTGAAAATACATTACGTTACCAATTGATTGAAGGCAAAATCATGAGTTCTAACAATCTTCAGATCACTTTTGAAGACTTGAAATCATACACTTCGGAAGTCATCCGCAAGCAAATGGCGCAATTCGGGCAAATAAATCCGACTGATTCCGATGTAGAAGGAATCGTTGCCCGAGTGCTTTCAAACCAGGAAGAAGTGAAGCGTTTGTCAGACCAGGTAATGAGTGAAAAGATGCTGAACCTGTTCAAGGAAAAAGTAAATGCCAATACGAAATCGGTCACTTATGAGGATTTCATCAAAGAATCGTACGGAGAATAACTGATTAAAAAATCATTATATTTGAGGTGGTTTTTCCATCTCAGATTAATTAAAAGCAACATTATGAACTACGGTAAAGAATTCAAAAAATACGCAACAAGGCATCATGGAGTCAACTCAATGTACTACGATAAAATTGTCGCAAACATGACTCCGACCGGGATGACACCATACATTATTGAGGAGCGTCAACTAAATGTTTCGCAATTGGACGTATTTTCGCGTTTGATGATGGATAGGATTATTTTCCTTGGAACAGGAATTGACGACCAGATTGCCAATATCGTTCAGGCACAATTATTGTTTCTGGAGAGCGCCGACGCAGCAAAAGATATCCAAATTTACATCAACTCTCCTGGAGGAAGTGTTTATGCGGGATTAGGAATTTATGATACGATGCAGTACATAAAACCGGATGTCGCTACTATCTGTACAGGAATGGCAGCTTCAATGGGTGCCGTTTTATTATGCGCGGGAACAACAGGAAAACGGTCGGCGTTGCCACATTCACGAGTTATGATTCACCAACCATCAGGCGGAGCACAAGGTGTTGCAACCGACATGGAAATCAACCTTCGCGAAATGTTGAAATTGAAAGAAGAACTATATAAGATCATTTCCGATCATTCTGGGCAATCTTATGACCGAGTTCACAAAGACAGTGAACGCGATTATTGGATGAAAGCTGACGAAGCGAAAGAGTACGGCATGATTGATGAAGTTCTCCGAAGAAGCTAAAGCTGATTTACACTAGCTTTGCAGAATACTACATTGATTAAAATACATTAGATGGCTAAAGAAGTTTTAGATTGCTCTTTTTGCGGACGTAAAAAGCCGGATACCAACTTATTGATTGCAGGAATAAACGCGCATATATGTGATAAGTGCATTGAGCAGGCTCATGGGATCGTAGTTGAGGAGCTCAAGACCAGCGGCAACTCAAAACTTGCTGCCGATCTGATCCTTAAGAAACCAAAAGAAATTCGCGCGTTCCTTGATCAGTACGTGATCGGGCAGGACCAAACCAAGAAAGTAATGGCTGTTGCGGTCTACAATCACTACAAACGTCTGATGCAACAGCAGGCAAACGATGAAGTGGAGATTGAAAAAAGCAATATCATCATGGTTGGGCAAACCGGAACAGGAAAAACCCTTGTGGCGAAAACAATCGCGAAGATGCTCGATGTACCTTTGGCTATCGTTGATGCAACTGTTCTGACAGAAGCAGGTTATGTTGGAGAAGATGTGGAAAGCATCCTTACCAGGCTTTTACAGGCTGCAGACTACGATGTTTCTAAAGCGGAGCGCGGCATCGTGTTCATCGATGAGATTGATAAAATTGCGAGAAAAAGCGATAACCCCTCTATCACAAGAGATGTTTCAGGTGAAGGTGTTCAACAGGCATTACTTAAATTGCTGGAAGGAACCGTGGTGAACGTTCCGCCAAAAGGTGGACGTAAACATCCGGACCAAAAATTTGTGGAAGTCAATACACAGAATATATTATTTATTGCCGGTGGCGCATTTGACGGAATCGAGAGAATCATTTCAAAGCGATTAAACCGTCAGGCAGTTGGTTACAGCACATCAAAAAATGCTGACAACATCGACAAGGATAATCTTTTACAATATATTATTCCAAAAGACATAAAAGATTTTGGATTAATTCCAGAGATCATTGGCCGACTTCCGGTTCTGACGCACATGGACCCATTGGACAGGGAAACCCTGCGCGCGATTTTAACCGTTCCAAAAAACGCATTGATCAAGCAATACAAAAAGCTTTTCGCAATGGATGAAGTTGACTTTACCATTACCGATGAAGCACTCGATTTTATTGTTGATAAAGCTCTTGAGTACAAACTTGGTGCGCGTGGATTACGTTCATTATGCGAAGCGATTTTAACCGATTCTATGTATGACCTGCCCAGTTCTGATGAAAAAATCCTTACAATCGACAGAGAATATGCCGAGCACAGCCTCAGCAAAAATCTACTTAAGCGGCTTGAGATAGCGTCTTAAGTATTTAATATAAATATAAAAATCCTGCAATTGCAGGATTTTTTTGTTTGTCTGATTCCGGGTCTTTTGATTTTTCGATCGAACATCTCCTATTGGGGCCGCAGCCTAAACGTTTTGGCCCGCAAGCGGAGAGAAGTGCCGCCAAAAGTAATATCAGTAGTAATTTTTTCATAGTTGGTCTACAGGAAACTGCAGTCCTTTCAGCTGCTCAAGATATTCCCTTTCATTTGAAAGTCGCGGAATTTTGTGTTGTCCGCCAAGTTTATTGCGCTCTTTCAACCAGTCGTAAAACAGGTTTGGCCGGGCGACATTCAAAATTAACGGATTCAGTGTCATATTATTATAACGCTTGGCCTCATAATCGGAATTCAGCGATTGCAGCGTTTCATCAAGTATCGTCCGAAACTTTTCTATGTCTTCAGGATCTTTTCGGAATTCAATGATCCATTCGTGTGCGCCTTTTTCACGTTCTCTCATAAATACGGGAGCGACCGTATAATCAACTACCTCACATTTCATGATCTGGCAAGTTCTGGCAAGCGCCCGATCGGTATTTTCAACCATCAGCTCTTCACCGAATACATTGATATGATGTTTTGTTCTTCCTGTCACTCGTATGCGGAACGGCTTCAAACATGTGAATCGAACGGTATCGCCAATCATGTAGCGCCATAAACCGGAATTGGTCGTTATGATAATTGCGTAGTTTCTATTGAGTTCAACATCAGCAAGCCCAATTGCTTTTTGATTAGGCGTTCCAAAAATATCCATCGGAATAAATTCGTAAAAAACCCCATAATCAAGCATCAGTAGAAGGTCATTCGAATCATTTTGATCCTGGATAGCAAAGAATCCTTCGGACGCATTGTAGATTTCGTAATATTTAAATTGATTCCGTGGAAGTATCTTTTGATATTGTTCGCGATACGGATCGAAACTAACGCCTCCGTGGAAATACACTTCAAGGTTCGGCCATATCTCAAATAGGTTCTCTTTACCCGTTTCCTCCAAAATCCGGTTCATCAACACAAGCATCCATGACGGAACGCCAGCAAAACTTGTGACATTTTCGGACTTGGTTTCTTGTATAATCGCATTGAGTTTAGTTTCCCATTCGCTCATAAGCGAAGTTTTGTTGCTTGGCGTACTGCTGAACTCGGCCCAAATAGGCATGTTCTCAATTAAAATTGCTGATAAGTCGCCAAAAAAAGTATTGTTGTTTTCGTAAATCTGTGAACTGCCGCCAAGTCGGAGGCTCTTGCCAACGAACAATTGCGAATCTTCATTGTTGTTGAGATACATGCAAAGCAGATCCTTGCTTCCTTTATAATGGCAATCTTCAAGTGCTTCAGTGCTTACGGGAATAAACTTGCTTTTGGCATTGGTGGTTCCGCTTGATTTTGCAAACCATTTAATATGTGATGGCCAGATGATGTTCTGTTCGCCTTGTCTTGTCCTTTCGATCATGGGCTCAAGATCTTCATAAGCGGATATCGGAACCCGTTCAGCAAATTCGCGATAGGATTTGATCGATGAATATTCGTAGTGTTTTCCGACAGTTGTACTTTCAGATGTTCGGATGAGGTTCATCAGCAATTCTTCCTGGACTTCATGCGGATATTTCAGGAACAGCTCGATCTGATGGATGCGCTGTTTCAAAACCCACGAAGCAATAGAATTGATAATCGGTAATGCCATTTATTTTATCTTTACGCTAAAATAAGGATTTTTTTATGCAGTACGAAGGGGTTTTAACAAAAATGCAAAGTGAATTTAGCAATCCGGTACAGTATTATCTGGTGTTCGAAAGCAGTTTCGTGCATGTTAATCAGTTATTGGAAAAGACGATAACAATCAACTGCAAAGGGTTTCAATGTCTGAATTGTTCGAAGAAGAAAAAGATTTGGCGCCACGGATTTTGCTACGATTGCTTCTATAGCAGTCCTTGTGGCGGTGATTGGATCTTGCGGCCTGAACTCAGCACCGCGCATCTTGGTGTCGCCGACCGTGATCTTGATTTTG
The DNA here is from genome assembly GCA_036388535.1 of Flavobacterium sp. GTDB lineage: Bacteria > Bacteroidota > Bacteroidia > Flavobacteriales > Flavobacteriaceae > Flavobacterium. The sequence goes on from DASVRQ010000022.1 coordinate 9,583, forward strand.
AGATGCGTTCGCAGCTTCAGCCGCATATTGTTTATCTGGCACTTTCTGGCGATGTAAAAGTGGGCGTGACGCGGAAATCCGAAATCCCAACCCGATGGATCGATCAAGGTGCATGTGAAGCTGTTGCCGTTGTTGAGGTTCCAAACCGATATCTGGCCGGAATCGCAGAAGTTGCTTTAAAAGATCATTTTGTAGATAAGACGAATTGGCGAAAAATGCTGCAGAATGAACCGCTGACACTTGATCTACTGACGGAAAGATTGCGTGTCTATGATTTTCTTCCCGATGATGTCAAACCGCATTTTAACGAAGATCTTAACGAACACCTGGTTATCAATTATCCTGTGCTTGAACATCCCAAAAAAGTAAAAGGCCTCAGCCTGGACAAAACCGGAAACTATACCGGAAAACTCATCGGGATTAAAGGCCAATACCTGATCTTCCACGACGGAACGGTCTTTAACGTTCGCGCTTTTGAAGGATATGTAGTTTCAATTGATATATAAAAAAAGCCTGATTTGATCAGGCTATAATTTAAGGTGTTGTTGTCTTGGTCTCGGCCGGTTTTTTCTTATTGAACAGCCCTTTGACCATATCAGCAGCTTTCTTTCGTGCTGCCGCCTTTTTCTCAGCCTCAGTCATAGTCGTGTCTTTCGGATTATTTCCGTTGATGATATTACCCAATGCCGAAGTACCCTGATTGATCAATTTATCTTTTTGCTGCTTGACAAGTTGCGTTGCTAGATTGGATACAGCTTGCTGCATATCCGTTGTGATCATCGGATTTTTAAAGTTTCCCGACAAAACGGCGTTAACCGGAATGCTCTGCAATTTTGCCGCATCAGCTGGTGAAAGTTTTGCCAACAGCTTGTTTGCTTCCGTTCCCAGATATTTTGCAGGTACATCAAATTTCACATTGTAGTTCATAGATTGGTCAAAACCATGTTGGCCGCCAACGTTGACCTTAATATCCTGGTATTTTAAATTAAATGGTTTCACTACCACTTTTCCGTTATCGAACGTAAGAGCGGCCTTAAGATCATTGAGATTCAGTTTCTGCAAGTCGATAAAGCCAAGGGTCTGGTCAAGCTTAGTCATCATTGGCGAGTTCGACTCGTTGATCGTAGTCGATATTAATTGGCCAAGCAAGTTTCCGGTTAACGATTTCAAATCGGGTGTCATTTCCTGGTTTAAATTCCCCGAAAGCTTGATCGTTGAATTTAATTTGCCGTTAATAACACCTGCCAGCGGAGCAATGCTTTCCATCATTTTCAATTGTGAGAATGTTTGCTGGATATCGACTGTGCTGAGCCCGAGGTTCATATTAAAAACAGGAACCTTTCCTTTTGTCGAAACATCACCGCTGGCGACAATATTTCCGCCAAAAATTGAGGTTTTTACATTCTGCAAAGTTGCTTTCTGATCACGGATCGTCACTTTACCGGAAACATTCTTTAATGCCAAATTATCATAAAGTACGGTATTGGCAGTAGCCGACACAGTACAATCTAAAAACGCCGGAATCTTTACCGCGTCTTTTGATTTCGCTGCTCCTGCGGTTGGAGTTGCTCCTGATGTCATAAAGTCGGCAATGGCAAATTGGTTCGAATCCAGGTTGAAGTTGCCCTTTAATACCTGATCCTTAAATAGAAAACCGTAGAAGTTGTCGAGCGTTCCGTTTACACGGATGTCAGTGCTTCCGGTTGTGGCCGCAAGTTCCTGAAGGTTAATTCTGGTGGTGTTGAATTGCACAACAGCCTTGCTGACATTGATAGCTTTGTTGTTCTCATCAAGATATTTGAAAGCAGTCAAAGTCATGTTTCCTGCATTGTCCATCTTTTCGTACTGGCTTGCTTCAACTGATTTCATGTCGAATTTGGTAGTCACATCAGCATTTAAAATTCCCGATAACGGTTTGTCCAATTTAATCGGGTAGGCTTTTGAAAGATTGGCAAGATTGATCGTGCCTTTCAGCTTTGCATCCACAAGTGGATTTTCAACAACATTCTGGATTTTCGCACTTGCGTTAAAAACATCCTGATCGATCTTAAACGACAGCTTATCGAGGTTGATATACGTGTCGTTCAGGATTCCGCTGTCATTGATTATCTTGGTATCAATTACAATGTTTTCAACTGATTTTGGTAAGTTAGGATATTGGAAAGAAGCATTATCAGATGCAATCGCAACGTTGAACTTGGGAACAGTCGTATCCGAATAAAGTCCTTTTGCAAATCCACCAACTGAAAACATTCCCGTAGTTTTGACTTTATCGAGACTTCCTGAATACGCAGACGGAATTAAACGAAGGAAATTTTTGAAGTCAGATGAGGGTGTTTTAAAGGTCAGGTCATATTGCTGACCAGCTTCAACCATTTGAATGGATCCGTCGAAGGTCAGTGGCAATTCGTTGATCAAAGCTTTGTTTTCTTTGAACGTGTAAAGTTGTTTGTCAAGGTCAAGTCCTAAAACCGCATCAAGATCGATATGTACGTCGTTCATGTAGTTCGTCTTATCCATGTCGAGCGACATTTTCGCAGTTGATTTTGTCGCAAGGTTCAGTTTCGATTGGGTGAAATCGCCGCTTCCGGAGTGATTCAAACTATCAATTACTAATTTGATTTTAGATTTCTCGTCGTAATACCTGAACATATAATTTTCAACGGCGTAATTTTGAATGTTCAGAGCAAGCGGATCACTTTTATCTGCATTTTTCTTCTCTGCATTTTCAATTGCGATATCAAAATTGCTGACGCCATCTTTGTTGTATAAGATGTTGATGAGCCCGTTTTTTGAAGTAACCGATTCGATGCTCATAACCTCTGACTTGTCTTTGAAGATTTCTTTGATCGACATTTTCAGGTTGAGCTCGCCGATGTACGCCAATGTATCGCCTGCAAAAGGTGCTTTGTTTAGGATACTCAACTTGTCGACAGTAACGTTAGCCTGCGGGAAGCTTTTGAACAAACTCAGGTCGACATCTTCGAAAGCAACAGTAGCATCAAGGTTTTTATTGATGGTTTCAGCTACCATTTGCTTGATTTTGTCCTGAAAAAGGAACGGAATCGCTGCAAGTGCAATTACCATTACCAAAAGGAAAATTCCAACGATTTTTAATATTTTCTTTACCATGATTTTATGTTAGTTTTAAAGCAAAACTCCTGCAGGATCACAATATCTGCAGGAGTAAACTTATAATTTTATTTTTTACAAAAATGATACCGTCTTGGTAATTTGTGAATTTTTTAATTGATGTTGAGCTCGAAAGGAAGCAGAGCCTGAATTCCTTTCATAGATGTCAATCGACGGATTTGTTCAATCATTTTATAATTTTCTGCCCCGATTTCCTGTTTGATAAAACTTTCTTTTGATTTAGCAAAAGGAAAGCCTGCAAACAACTCGCCGAATTCTTTTTCGTACTCCGGATAATCTCTGGTCCGGTAATCTTTTATCTTAGCAAGTTTTGCAGCAGCTTTCAATGCATCGTCCATTCCGCCGATCTTATCTACAAGCCCTATCTTTAAAGCATCAGCGCCTGTCCAAACCCGGCCTTGAGCAATCGCATCAACCTGGTCAATTGTCATTTTTCGGCCTGTCGCAACGCGATTCACAAACACATTATAGATATGTTCCACACTTTGCTGCGTTACTTCGCGGAATTTGTCGCCCAGCGGTAAAAATACGCTGTAACCTGCGGCATTTTCATGAGTGTTGACTTGTTCGACATCGACGCCAATTTTTTCTGTCAATGTTGTAAAATTTGGTAACGTTCCAAAAACACCAATTGAGCCTGTGATTGTTCCTTCTTCAGCAAAAATCTGGTTGGAGTTGCAAGCGATGTAATATCCGCCTGAAGCGGCAGTATTCCCCATCGAGGCAACAACCGGTTTTACTTTTTTGGTCAGCTCGATTTCACGCCAAATCAGATCAGATGTCAAAGCGCTTCCGCCCGGACTGTCGATTCGAAGGACAATCGCTTTCACTTTATCATCATTTCTGGCCTCGACCAAAGCACGTCGCATTGATTCTTCACCGATATAACCTACATCACCTTCGCCGCCTAAAATTATTCCCTGTGCGTAAATAACCGCAATCACATCTGACCCATCGCCCTGTGGCGTCATAGCAACGTTGCGGGCATAATCGCGGATATCGATCTTGTTGTATTCTTTTTCTTTTTTAACATCCAGTGCTTTTCGGATTCCGTCGTGGTAAACGTCTTCATATACAATTTTGTCAACTAATCCGTTTGCTTTTGCCATTTCGGGCGTACGTGCCAGAAGGCCATTTGCGATATCGTTAAGTTTGCCCATCGAAATGTTCCTGCTTTTGGAAATATCTTTTGCAATTGAGTTCCACACTGAATTTAAAAGTGTGGTGATCTGCTCACGGTTTGCTTCACTCATTGTATTTTGAAGATAAGGCTCGACAGCACTTTTATATTTTCCGTGCCGGATGACTTCCATCTTCAATCCCGACTTATCCTGAAGATCCTTGAAGAACATAACTTCAGACGAAAGTCCTTTAAAATCCATTTCACCAACAGGATTCAGGTAAACCGTATCGGCAACTGAATTGATATAATAATCTTTTTGCGACAAGGTGTTTGAATACGCTACTACAAATTTCCCCGATTTCTTAAAATCTTCGAGTTCGTCCCGAATTGCCTTGCTCTGTGCCAAACCTGTACTTGCGTTATTGTTCAGGATCGAAATTCCTTTAATATTGTCGTCAGTTTTGGCGGCATTAATTGCATTGATGATATCAGAAACGCCTGTTCCATCACCTTCAGAGAACATTGTAACCAGCGGATCTTTATAACGTCCGCCATAATCATTCGTAATTCCGTCAAGCTTAAGTTCAATTACCGAATTGCTTTCGACCACAGCAACATCGGAACTGCCAAATATTGCGCTGATCAGGATAATTCCAAAGAAGAACAGCATGAAAAACAAGAACAACCCTATTACAGTCGCCACTACATTTCCTAAAAATTTCATATTTTGTTTTTTTTGATAAGTCTTTAAATGCGATGATGTGTTACAAAAACCCCTCTGCTTGTGGAGTAGATTTAGTTGTTAACACTGGCCGCAAATATACTTTATTCTGAAATTCTTTTAGTTAATTTGCGGCTAATATGGAGAAGCAGAATCAGGTAGTTTTAGCAATTGGAAGTAATCAGGGCGACAGGCGCGCGAATATAACCGCTTGCATTGCCTTGCTGCATGATCAAATAGGAACCATCATTAAAGTTTCACGCCTCTACGAAACTCCGGCACTTGGTTTTGAAGGTGATGCGTTCTACAATTGTGCAGTTATCATGCATAGTTGCGAAGCGCCCGATACGATCCTGACCGGTATTTTAAATGTTGAACAGCAACTTGGCCGCGTTCGTAACGATGAAGCAGGATACCAATCACGCATAATCGACGTTGATCTTATTGCGTACAACGAAGATATAATCGGATCGCCAAGACTTGAAGTTCCGCATCCCAGAATGCATGATCGTCTTTTTGTGATGTTGCCGATGCGCGATTTGAATTTGCATTGGCGTCATCCGATCCTGCAGAAATACCTTCCTGAACTGATCCAGCTTTCAGATGACAAAAGCTTGTGTAAAGTTGTGGGACAGCTGGACTCGCCACTGCATGTAATTCCGCTCGAGCGGTACAATTATATTGCAATCGAAGGAAACATTGGCGCCGGAAAAACAACGCTTGCTACAAAAATATCTGAAGATTTCAATGCCAAGATTGTTTTGGAGCGATTTGCTGATAATCCATTCCTTCCGAAATTTTATGAAGACCAAAGTAGATACGCATTGCCTTTGGAGATGTCGTTTCTTGCGGACCGATACCAACAGATTGCTGATGATTTAGCGCAGTTTGACCTTTTTAGGGATTTTATAGTTGCGGATTACCACATTTTCAAGTCGTTGATATTTGCAAAAGTTACGTTGACCGATGATGAATACCGGCTGTACCGCAAGCTTTTTGAAATAATTTACAAAGAAATGCCGAAGCCGGATCTGTATGTTTATTTATATCAAAACACAGATCGATTGCTGCAGAATATCAAATCGCGCGGAAGAAGTTACGAGCAGGAAATTCCGGCGGAATACCTCGAGAAGATCAATAGCGGCTATCTTGATTATATAAAATCACAAACTGATTTAAATGTTTTGATCGTCGATGTTTCGGATCGGGATTTTGTACGGAATCAGCATGATTATGTGTTCATCCTTGGCGAGATCAAGAAAAAGATCCATACAGCAATTACCGCACAAGGCTGAAATGTCCGCGCCTGGTAGGCAAAGAATCGTTAATCTGAAGAAGATACCAATAATCTGATGCCGGCAGCAGCGTGCCATTCAGATTCCCATCCCAATACCAATTCCGGCTGTTGAGTTCGACGATCAATTTTCCATACCGATCAAATATTGCAATTTTGGCTTCGGGGTAAAATGAAATTCCCCTGACTGTCCAATGATCATTGTAGTCGTCGCTGTTGGGAGAGAAGAATTGCGGGATCTGCAGGATGATGAAGTCTGCATCATCGAAGCCGCAGTCATTGATTTCCCGGACATATGCTGTACCCAATCCCGGTTCATTAACTTCAAATATATTGGATTGCTGAAAATTCGCACCATCAATTGAGTAAGTGAATTCGCCGCTATTGGTTGTGACAATCGTTACAATATTGTCATTGACAATTACCTCGGAAATATGAGGCGCAACCTTTTCGACCACAGTAATAGTTTTGACACTGGTACAACTTTGTGGCGCCGGACTGGTAACAGCCACAGTATAAGTGCCAGGAGAATCCACTGAAATGGTTCTGCTTGTTGCACCGGAAGGAGACCATAAGTAAGTTGCATTACTTACACCCGCATCTAGAATCACAGTGGAATCTTCACAAACCGCAACTTCTTCATCGCCCACGTTGGGTTTTGAATAAATTTGCACGGTGACTGGTGTGCGAGTTGCTGAAACGCAGCCATTATTGTTAGCTTCAATATAATAGGTAGTATTTACAGTGAGCACAGGAGTTGTAAAATTCGTTCCGGTTCCAAGTTCAGAACCGCCGGTTGAAGTTGCAAACCAACGAATAATTCCTGCTGTTGATGTCGCTTCAATGGTAACGGAGCCTTCACATGAAGGGGCTGGCGGAGTTACTGTTACAACGGGACGTTGGCTTACCGTCGCCACAATTGCGGTGCGTGTTCCGCCCGGACAATGTGTATCGTATGGATCAACGTAGTATGTAGTTGTCGCCGCTAATGTTGGTGTGGCATATTGGTTTCCAATATGCAGCAGCGTTCCTCCATCTTGCGTATCATACCAATGCACTTCACCTATGTTCGATGTTGCAAACAAAGTCACCGTACCAGAATCACAACGCGTTGCCGAAATTGAATTGGTAATAACGGGATGATATAGGGTCGTGCTTGCTGAGATATTTAATGTAGGATCGCCGGGCATTCCGCCATACTCAACAATATAGCCTTTTGGTTCATAATCTCCAGATGAACCCGCGTTTGGCAGATCGTTCCAAGAACCTGGGATCCCGACGGATGCTGCGGTAATATGGGCGTAATTTTCATCTCCCAGGTTGTTGGGCTCGCTGGTGTTCCAAAACGCAAAATTTGGCGTCGATCCGTTGACGCCGCCGTTCCAGAAGATCGTTCCATTTTCGGGACCTGTCATCCATCTCCAAACTCCTTCTACAGCTTCATCGCTTCCGCCGATCCAACCTGCGCCTGATGCTTGTTCGCCGGCAAGTTGCGCTTCGTCAGTCGCCCCAATTGTAGCTAAATAGCCCTGCAGTCCAAAGTAAGTACTTTGCTCAGCGGCAGTTTTTGCGTTGGTCCACGTAATGCCCAGTGATGAAACAAAACGATAATAATGACCGGTTGAAGGTAAATAATTGGCTTGCCCTACCGTTATTGAAAATGTTCTTGTGCCAGTTGGCGTCGCGGAACTGCTTGTATAGACAACGTCTTTTACTGCCTCAATAAAATCAGCGTACGGAACCTGAGCTCCAGAAGGATGTTTCAGCGTCAGCTTTCCCGTTGAAGCATTCCATTGCGCAATAATGTTGGGATAAATAACGGTAAGACTTAATAAATCGGATGACGCTGCATATCCGGAGGAGATTTGAATATAAACCGCGTCGGTAGTGCTGTCGTCAGGATCGGCGATCGTAAAGTCGCTTACAATAAAACTTGCTGTTCCGGGACAATGTATCGGCGATCCGGCAGCGAAAAGTACGGGTGGCTCATTTGCCACTAAGGATCGGTAATTAATTACGGAATCAGACCCAGCTCCAATACAATAGTTTGTTGCCGTACAAAGCAACATCATAAACTGGATTATATTATAATTTAGAAAATGCATTATAATTGAGGCGACTGATATTTTTTGAAAAAATCCCATATGACAATCCCGGCACTTACAGCAATATTCAACGAATGTTTGGTTCCTTGTTGTGGAATTTCAATTGTTCCATTACATGCGGAAACTGCTTCCTGCGACACGCCGAAGACTTCGTTCCCGAAAATAACAGCATACTTTTTATTCTGGTCTACAACAAGATCTTGTAAATAAATTGCATTCTCCACTTGCTCGATTGCAAAAACTTCAATGTTATCCGACTTAAGCCGTTCCACTACCGACACTACATTTTCATGATATTCCCATGTAACAGTTTCAGTTGCACCAAGAGCCGTTTTGTGAATTTCCTTATTTGGCGGAGATGCCGTTATTCCACATAAAATAATCTTTTCCACAAGAAAGGCATCCGCAGTTCTAAACACCGAGCCAATGTTATTGAGGCTTCGGATGTCGTCAAGGATGATTGTTAATGGTGTCTTTGTGGCTAGCTTAAAATCAGCGATCGATTTACGGCCAAGCTCCTCGTTATCAAGCTTTCTCATCAGTAACTATATAGAGAATAAAAAAAGCTCCCGCGAAGGAGCTTTTGAATGTTTTTAATTGGAAGACTATCCTTTTGGAGCCTCGGCTGCCAATACATTTCCTTTAATGGTTAATGTTTTGGTAGGTTGTCCTTCTGCGTTTGTGGTAAGAGTAATGGTTTTTGAAAAAGTACCGATTCGGTCTGTAGCATATTTTACACCGATAACTCCTTTTCCACCTGGAGCGATCGGCTCTTTAGGCCATGTAGGAACCGTGCAACCGCATGAACCTTGCGCGTTACTAATGATTAATGGCTTTGTTCCGTTATTGGTGAATATAAATTCACGTTTCCCATCAGAATGCTGAGCAATCGTGCCATAATCAATGGTTTCATTTTGGAATACCATCCCAGCGCCGGCAATTTTAGCAGTCTCAGTTTTGGTAGTTGCTTTCTTTGCCATTTGAGCGTATGAAGTGCCTAATCCTGCAATAGTTAGCATAGCCAACAATACTAATTTTTTCATCGTTTTTTTATTTTTAATAACGACCAAATTTATATAAAATATTCTTACACGTTACAAATTTGGTCTTAAATTTATTTAAATTTCGGGGAGCAGCTTTTTTCCGCTCGAAAATATTAAATTCGCTGACTATCCTATTAAAATCCTATTGTGGCAGCCAAGGAAAAAGAACAGCGCGAAACTCCGTTGATGAAACAATACAACGAGATCAAGAGAAAGTACCCGGATGCTTGCTTGCTATTTCGTGTTGGTGATTTCTATGAAACGTTTGGTGATGATGCCGTCAGGGCTTCAAAGATTTTAGGGATTGTCCTTACTAAGCGCGGAGCTGGATCTGAAACCGAAACTGCTCTGGCTGGATTTCCGCATCATTCCTTAAATACATATCTCCCAAAGTTGGTTAAGGCAGGATTACGTGTGGCGATTTGCGATCAACTGGAAGATCCAAAACTTACAAAGTCGATTGTTAGGCGCGGCGTGACCGAACTCGTAACACCTGGAGTTTCAATGAACGATGAGGTGTTGCAGTCGAAATCGAATAATTTTCTTGCGTCGATACATTTCGGAAGAAAGCAGCTTGGCATTTCATTCCTTGATGTTTCGACAGGTGAATTCCTGACGGCACAGGGAAATGAGGAATACGTCGACAAGCTGCTGCAGAATTTCAATCCGAGTGAAGTGCTGGTTCCAAAAAACTGCAAGAACCAATTCAGGGAAGTCTTTGGTGAAGATTACCACAGTTTCTATCTTGAAGACTGGGTTTATAAGGAAGATTATGCATTTGAAACGCTGACCAATCATTTTGCGACAATCTCTTTGAAAGGTTTCGGAATCGAGGAATTGCCTGACGGAGTAATTGCTGCAGGTGCGATATTATACTACCTCTCGGAAACGCAGCATAACAAAATCCAGCATATCACTTCAATCCAACGCATTGCAGAAGATGCTTACGTTTGGATGGATCGCTTTACAATCCGGAATCTCGAATTGTACCACAGCTATAACCCGAACGCGGTGACGTTGCTTGATGTAATCGACCGAACGCTTTCGCCAATGGGAGGAAGGCTACTCAAAAGATGGCTCGCGCTTCCGCTGAAAGAAGGCAGTAAAATCAAAAGCCGGCATGAAGTGGTTTCCTATCTGATTGAAAACCGTGATGTGCTGAAAACTATCCAAAACCAGATTAAACATATATCCGATCTTGAACGTTTAATTTCCAAAATTGCCGCAGGAAAGGTTTCCCCGCGTGAAGTCGTCTATTTAAAAGATTCCCTTGATGCGATAATTCCCGTAAAAGATCTCGCGCTTCAAAGTAAGAACGAAGCTGTAAAAGTTATCGGTGACAGCCTTCACGGTTGTGAACTGCTTCGCGAAAAGATCAGAGATGTGCTGAATCCTGAAGCTCCCGTTGCCATTGCTAAGGGAAATGCGATTGCAAAAGGTGTCCATGCCGAGCTTGATGAACTTCGTGCTATTTCAACATCGGGAAAACAATTTCTCGATGGCATCGAGAAGCGCGAATCGGAGCGAACAGGGATTTCTTCACTTAAAATATCGTTTAATAATGTCTTCGGATATTATATTGAAGTACGCAATTCGCATAAAGACAAAGTTCCAACCGAATGGATCCGAAAGCAGACACTTGTCAATGCCGAACGATATATAACCGAAGAGCTAAAGGAATACGAAACAAAAATTCTCGGTGCCGAAGAAAAAATCCACAAGCTCGAATGCGACCTTTTTGAGCAACTTGTAAATTGGATTGCTACTTATATCAAACCTGTACAGCTTAACGCAAATTTGATTGCGCAACTCGATTGCCTCACATCTTTTGCACAACTGGCAATTGAAAACAAATACGTCTGCCCGGAACTTGATGAGAGTTTTGAGCTTGAAATCAAAAATGGACGTCATCCGGTGATCGAAAAGCAGCTTCCTGTTGGAACTCCATATGTCGCAAATGATGTTTATCTCGATCGTGATTCGCAACAGCTAATTATGATCACAGGGCCAAACATGTCGGGTAAATCGGCAATCCTTCGGCAAACGGCATTAATCGTATTGCTTGCACAGATGGGAAGCTTCGTGCCGGCTGAAAGCGTTCGTATGGGGATCGTTGATAAAATATTTACGCGTGTTGGTGCTTCCGATAATATTTCGATGGGCGAATCGACTTTTATGGTTGAAATGAACGAAACCGCATCGATCCTTAATAATTTATCCGATAGAAGTCTGGTGCTTCTCGATGAAATCGGCCGCGGAACAAGCACTTACGATGGTATCTCAATCGCATGGGCAATCGCCGAGTATCTGCACGAGCATCCGGGCAGGCCAAAGACATTATTTGCAACACATTATCACGAACTTAATGAGATGAGTGATATTTTACCGAGAATAAAAAATTTCAATGTTTCTGTCAAAGAGTTAAAAGATACTGTTCTTTTTATAAGAAAGTTGGTCGAAGGCGGAAGTGCCCACAGTTTTGGCATACATGTCGCAAAAATGGCGGGCATGCCGCAGACAGTGATCCTGAAGGCTCAAAAGTTATTGAAGAAGCTTGAGAAAGATCATTCTGGAGAGGCTTTGCACGGAATACGTGCTAAAGATGGCTCGAACCTGAAACGCGAACTGGCGCACGAAATGCAACTTAGCATCTTTCATCTTGACGATCCGCTGCTTGAGGAAATCAAAGAGGAAATTTTGAATTTGGACATCAATACTTTAACCCCGGTTGAGGCTTTAATGAAGCTCAATGAGATTAAAAGGATGCTTGTAAAAAAATAGAAGACGCCTGCTTTCATTAATAAGTACGGAATCAGAAAGTTAAGTTTGAGCAGCAATCTTTTTCAAAAAAACGTTTGCAAACGTAAATAAATATGCTACATTTGCATCCGCATTACAGAGGAAATGCGAAGTTCTTTTAAATAAATTTATGCGAAAATAGCTCAGTTGGTAGAGCGCGACCTTGCCAAGGTCGAGGTCGCGGGTTCGAATCCCGTTTTTCGCTCAAATCAAGTCACAGTATGCTCGGATGGTGAAATTGGTAGACACGCTGGACTTAAAATCCAGTGAACAGCAATGTTCGTGCGGGTTCAAGTCCCGCTCTGAGTACAACGATAATCCCTAATTCCTTATTTAATAAGAGATTAGGGATTTTTTTATTGATTTCAGCCAGTATTTAGTCAGTATCTAAAAAATGTTAGTGAATTTCATAATTAATGAACTGAACTGTTCTACAATTTTTCTTCCTATGAATAGATTAATAATATTAGGGAATGGATTTGATCTTGCACATAATCTAAAAACTAGTTATTCGGATTTTTTAAAATATTATTGGTCTCAAGTAAAAGATAATTACGATGATGGCCTCATAAGATTTAAGAGTTTACATCTTACTAAAACTTGCTATAGTTTACAAGAAGTAGAAATAATGAAACTTGCGGCAAATAAGTATACTCATAATACAATTATATTTGAAGTTCAGAATAAGTTTTTCCTGAAGCTTAATAGAAATTGTAGTGGAGGCAATTGGGTTGATATTGAGATGTTTTATTATCAATGTTTGAAGGCGCATTTCCCTGCGCACAACCTGCAAGCAATTAAGAAGCTTAACGATGAATTTGAGGCGGTTAAACTGCAATTTGAAAGTTATATTTCGCATGTAGTCAATTCAACGGAAAATTTATCGGATCATCTTGTGCCGGAAATGTGCAAAATCTTTCAGCCGATCCATGACGGTAGTAAATATAATTTTAGATTACTCAATAAATTACGTGATAAAGTTAGAATGAAAGTTGAAGATGAAAGCTCAATAAGAACGGTAAATGAGCGTACATTTCAAATAGATCCATTGACTTCGCACGTGCATGTTCTTAATTTTAATTACACAAAGACGATCTCAATGTACTTTGAAGCATTAGAGGAAAATCAAAACTTTAGGGTCAATTATATACATGGGGAAGCGGACAATAGGCAAAATCCAGTCGTATTTGGATTCGGCGACGAACGCGATAAGTTTTTCTCCGACCTGGAAGATATTAATGAAAATGAGTATTTACGTTTTATGAAATCTAATGCGTATTTGCAGACATTGAATTATCATAATTTGCTCAATTTTATAGAAAGTGGTAGTTATATAATTGAAATCCTTGGTCACTCGTGTGGATTGTCTGACCGAACTTTACTAAAAACCATTTTTGAAAACATTAATTGTGTCCATATATTTATGGCCTATCACCTCCGAAAAGACGGAACCGATAATTTTACCGATTTGTCTTTAAATATTTCAAGACATTTTGACGATAAGATTATGATGAGAAGCAAAGTCGCGAATAAAAGGTTTTGTGATCCATTGCCACAATTTTTAGAAATGCTTTAATCGAGTAATAGCTAACACTGTTATTGCATCATCGACGATGACTATTAAATTGCTTAAGATTAAGCCTCAATCACTCGCCTACACACAAAAATTCCAGCAACTCGAACATTGGGAAACCTTTTCGTCAATACATTTTTTATTGCTTTAAAGTGAGTTCCCGAGGTTAACACATCATCCACTAAAAATATTGTTTCTTTTAATGCATCAGCTAGGTTTTCATTAATTCTAATATTTCCCTCGATCTCAGATATTGTTAGTCGAACGCCTAATGTATGTGTCGATTCTGTACTTTCAATCTGCTCTACGAGCTCTCTAATATCGGCGGATCTTCCCTTAAATGCAATTTGTAATATTTTCAACATTCTGTCATCGTATTCAGCATGTCCTTTGATTTTAGATGGGGGGATAGGAACAAGTGTGACTGATTGGAGTTTCTCATCACTAAATGAAGCATTAAAAAAAGCCGCCACTTTTATTATTGCCGCATTTTTATAATGATAGCCAGGCAACAGAGCCATACTAGGCTTTTTCTTAAGATTGCTTATTAAACTATGATCATTATCGGGACTGGGGTTTCTGTAGTCTTTATAATAACTTCCAAAATAGTAACAATCGTCCTCACCTAAAGTTAGATAATAGTGGTCTTCAATAGTTAGCTCATCAATTTTAACCGGTCGATTATTCATTATTATATGATGTTGAGATATCAAGATGCGATTTTATGTCGTCATATCCGCGAACTCTTATAGCGCCCTGTTCTTCAAATTTTTTGGGCCATGTTATCTTGGTGTTCTCAAAGCAACTTTGAAGAATAAAAAGTTTTCTTTTTTGATGTAGCGCTGCTCGTGCCTGAATTAAAGTACCTGAAGTCTCGCTGGCCTCGATAATAACTGTTGCCTCTGTAATCGCAGACATTGTTTTATTTCTTTCAGGAAAGAAAAGTTTATTTCCCATATATGTTTGTTCTGCATACCTTATAAATGGCACTTGGCTAACAAGAAGGTGCTTTTTAGCTATAAATTCCTGTAAAGATTTATTCTCTTTTGGGTAAAACACGTTTAGCGGTGTGCCTATCACGGCAATTGTAGACCCACCATATTTTATCGCCGTCTTATGAGCTTCTGAATCTATTCCTTCTGCTAAGCCTGAAACAATTGTATATCCATCCTCTACCAATAGTTTCACTAATTTATATGTTCTTACTAAACCTTCATTGGACGGCTTTCTAGAACCCACTATAGCAATTGATGGTCTCGTAATATATTCGAGGTTTCCGCTGTAATACAAAATCTCAATAGGTTCCTTAGCATCTCTTAACTTTGCAGGGTAGTCAAAAGTGCTGTTGATCATCAGATTGGTCTTGATGTCGGATGTTTTGGAAAAGACTTTTTCCCTTAAAAGTGCTGAAAATTCTGAAATTTTTTCTTCACCGACGAAGAACGATGGTAATGAGTTCGGGTTTTCTTTAAATAAGTCCGAAAGTCTTTTAAAACTCGCTGTTCTATCACTCCACAAAGCTTCGTACGCGGCCATCTCCCTGAATGGAATGATCGAGCTTTTCATGAAGTCGTTATCTGCAAAGAAAATATTCATACGATTATGATTGTAATTAATAACGCGCCGCCTCTTGGTTTAGTACTAAAGCTCGAATCATTGCGCAAGATAATTAATACTGAATAGAAATAACATTTATAAAATAGTAAAACCAATTAATGTGAAATAAGAATCAATGGAGCAGATATCTTATACCAATAGGTGTTGAACTGCGGCATCCTTGCTACAGACTATTTATTGGAATTGAAGCCCTTTTATATATATTTGTATCATACCTTAAATGACTATCAATAGTGAATCAAACGCTTAAAGTACGTTTTTCAGGAAATAATATTTCTCCAGACAAAGTTAGCGCAAGTGAATTTGCGGGCATTGTCGTTGCATATGAGAAAGCGCTTTTAGCGGTGGCTGATAAAAAATATCCCGGGCGTAAAGGTTTGTCTTACATAAGCATTGTACAAGTCAGACATGAGAGTCTTGGAATAGATGTATTACCGAGCAGTAATGATGTTATAGAGGCTGCTGATGAAATTAATATCGCAATTACTAACAATACCATCCATAAACTCCCTTTTGATGCAGTGGTAAATTTAAGTACTTTTCAGCATTTTGTTGACAAATACAACTGCAGTGCATATCTTAACGGCATAGAAGGCATTGCTTCTGCAGAAATAACACCTTATACAAACTTAAAAATAAATCAGTCATTTTTTATTAAGGGCGAAACTACTATCTATGGTCAAGTAATAAGAATTGGAGGTTCGGAGCCGAAGGTACGGGTGCAGACTGACGATGGGAAATACTTTTCTGTAGTTACTACTGCAAAGAATGCAAAGGAACTATCTAAACATCTCTACGAACGTATCGGCGTCAAAGGTTTAGCAAGATGGAAAAAAGAGAATCATGAGCTTGAAGAAATTAAACTTAAATCATT
Organism: Flavobacterium sp.; assembly: GCA_036388535.1. GTDB lineage: Bacteria > Bacteroidota > Bacteroidia > Flavobacteriales > Flavobacteriaceae > Flavobacterium. Next base: position 25,885 of record DASVRQ010000022.1, read on the forward strand.
TATTTTTCTATCAAATGTGCCGCTGACCGAAAGACTAAAGGGCCTTAGTAATTTGGTTGGTAGTTACTGGATTGATGTTGATAATCCTGATGATTATATAGAATCCCTAAGAGATCAATAGATGAAAAAAGTTTGTATAGATACAAATATGCTTGTTTGGTATGTAAAGCGTGAGGCTACAATTGGTCAGGAATCTTTTATCGCTAAAGCCGATGAATTGTTTAATTATTTCGAAAGCGAAAAAATTAGAGTTGTAGTGCCAAGCTTGGTTGTTGGTGAGCTTATGTGTAATGTTGCTGATGAGACCAAGCGAGAAGAAATTTTTGACTTTATTTCGGATAACTTCGAAATTATTCAGCATGATGTTTTGTCTGCTCGGGAGTTTGCTAGATTACGTATATCTTCAGACAGAGAGAGCGCAAAGGCTTACGCGAACTCTAATTCGATTCCTAAATGTAGGATGATCAACGACCATAATATTTGCGCTGTTGCGCTGTCAAATAAATGTGATGCAATATTTTCTCATAATTTAAAAGATTTCGAGAAGTTTAACAATGGAGAAATTCCTATCTATACACTAGATTATGTAGACACCATCAAAGCAAACAATGATAGGGAACGGCAAAGGCTTGGAAATATACAAATACAGTTGGAATTACCGGAGACATTGAAATTTGATACAGACAGTGAATCTGACGACCTGTAAGCATAAAAAGCCGCTCCAATAAACAGCGGTTTTTTTATTATCGATGTTTAATTATTTGCGGATCTGCACCTTCTCATTTCTCCAAGTCTATCTTTTGCATTTCTAATAGCAGCCCAACTTTATTAATATGATCTGACTCATGAATATCGTTAGATTCAATTAAATTCTCCTATTGTAAGTCAGCCATCGGTCGGAAATGCATAGTAAACTAATCCCAATCTCCTCCAATAGAATTACCGTCGCTTTTCTTTCCATGCAGCGAAATTTCGCCGTCAATTATAATTTTCGTGATTTCAATCACCTCACTCCGATTGATTGAAAATGTACCTTTCAATTTATAAGGGAAGTAAGATATGACTTGATGTGGTTCCAATTCATTTGTATTTCGTGTTTCCCTTAGTCAGCATCTTTCTTCATATTTTCCTTTTCTAGAGTCCGTGCAATCAGTTTATTCAAACAAAGTTTAGAAAATAACATTTATGTAATTAGATTGGTATTTTATAGTCCACGGAGCTTGACTATTTGCAATTATTTTTGCCAAGATGAACTTAGGTGATGAAATTGACTTCGGGAGCATAACCTCCAAAATGCTTGATGATCTTATTGACGCAAACATAGCAGAATCGAAAATTTTGAATGTAAGACTATCAAAACGGTATGAAGGCCGGATGCTTTGCGGACGGATTTTTGACGGCCAGCAATTGCTATTCAAGAAATACTATTCTGGTGGCTACGATCATAAACTAAGTGCAAAGATGCACTATGATTGGAGTAACTTCTTATCTTTACTAGCTACCCAAAGACGGGGAGCATTGAGACGCAGTAAAGGTGCAGAAGATGCAGGAATGACAATCGGAGAAAAGATACAACAACGCCCCCGAACCAATCAGAGCATTCCCAGGATATCTAAGAGAAATTCAGATATAAATTATATACTTTTACTTTTCGATTACTATTTAAATCCTTCAAGATGGCTAAGCATACAACCTTAAAAATTAACGACACCAATATTTCCATGTTTTCGGATGGGGATAAAGATTTTATTTGTTTGACAGATATGGTAAAAGCTCAAGAAGGTGACTTTTTTATCAGTGATTGGATTAGGAATGCAAATACCCTGGACTACATCGCAGCATGGGAACAATTGTACAATCCAGGTTTTAATTATGGCGAATTCGCCATAATTAGAAGCGGTGCTGGCGCAAACACCTATAAAGTTAGCGTTAAAGAACTTACGGAAAAAACGAATCTCATTTGTATCCGCGCAACAGCCGGAAGGTACGGAGGAACTTATGCGCATAAAGACATTGCTTTTCATTTTGGAATGTGGATAAATCCTGTGTTTCAACTTTATATAGTTAAAGAATACCAAAGACTTAAAGAAGTCGAGAGCAATCAGTATAATTTAGAGTGGGATGTTAGAAGGCTTATGACTAAAGTAAATTATGTTCTTCATACTGATGCGGTACAGAAATACATAATACCAAACAGCAAACTTCCTGTTGATAAACAAGGAATTGAATATGCCAACGAAGCTGATTTATTAAATTTGGCTCTATATGGATTTACAGCAAAGCAATGGAAGGAGGCGAATCCCCAACATGCTTTAAATGGGAAAAACATGCGGGACTTCTCTAGTATAACAGATTTGCTTATTATGTCGAATCTTGAGGTACTGAATTCTCAGATGATTTGGTGAAGTCCATAAAAAAATCAAATACTCTCACGTACTTAAATGCAGAAAATTTATCACATGAAGAAATTGAGGAGGAGTCTAAGAAAAATATTTTAGAAGCTAATAAGTCAAACTTGGAAGCATATAGAAAAAAACCCAAAGAGCTCCCGAAAGGTGGCGGGGATGGCAAGTAAACGGTAACTAAACAATGTGTAACCGGAAACAGCTAAACCTTACTTTCGAGGATGCGGCAAAACGTTATAATGCTGAAATAGCTGAACCCCGCTTCGGAATACCGCAAGGGGAGCAGTATGCGTTCGACCATCCTACAAGCTTAATCATTCGTGCTGAGACACCAGATCTAATTGAAAGTAATTTTCATTGGGGTTTGATACCTTCTGACTGGAACAAGCCTTACACCGAGATATGGAACTCCACCTATAACGCAAAGATTGAGTATCTGTACAAGCGGTACGCATATAAGAACATAACGCATCAACGCTGTTTGATTCCCTGTACAAGTTATTACGAACATCATTGGAACGATCTAAGAGGTAAGTCGAAAACGTTATTCGAGATCATCCATGCTGATGCAAATGTTTTTTCTCTTGCTGGGCTATATTCAATTTATACCAGTCCATCAGGTGAGGTTCTCAGCACCTACACAGTGTTGACAACCGAAGCCAATGGAAGGATGCGATTTGTACATAACAAAGATGTGCAGAAAGACTACCACAGGATGCCCTTGATGCTTAATCCTGAAGATGAATTCAGTTGGCTCGACACGAAGATTCCATATATGGATTTCTCATTCCCAAACTATCAACCCCGATTAATTGCCGAAGTTGCCAATGGATCAAATTTACCACCGCAGCAATTAGGGTTTAATTTTTAAGCCTCCTTGTAAATTTAAAAGTAATTGCCGTTTCAGCCGCATATTTAGGTAGCGGTAGAAGGAATTGAAAAAAATGCCACTTCAACTGAAGTGGCATAACCATTATAATTATGGTTGCTTAATTAATATATATTCGCCTCCAAAGCTTGGTGGCACAGTCGCAGGCTCGCTGACATGTCTATATTTTGAATTCCATTGGACAAATATTTTAATTGCATCTTGTCCAGAAACGGTGATCCGTCTAACAAATAATTGCCCAACACTTTCTGTTGTTGGGTCAGTGATGCTAAGTAACAATCGTTTTTCGTTTGTTGAACAATCAGTACAACCCCTTTCGGTGCCTACTAATACGTGATTGCCGTCAATTCGATGCATACTTTCTTTCGGCAAAGAAGCGTTAATATCTGATAAAGTATTTACTTTTTCAATTCCGTCCAAAACAAACCTATATTCTCCTATAATTAGATCCTCAGTATATCGGTTCGCAACGGATACATTACTTTTCTTCTGAAAAACAATCCTGAAACTGTCATCGCCGTCAGTATATAAATACGTTCCTTCGAAGGCATCTAGATTGTTGTTAATATCCTTATAATATACACCACTGGTGTTCTGCCACCCTTGCGCAGATATATCTTGAATCGGTTGCGCCTTACAATTAACGCTCAACACTAACATTACTATTAATGATAATATTTTTTTCATGGTTTTAAATTTTTAATTACAAGGTTCTTCAACAACGGAATGATTCGGTCCTGAATTTGTGAGTTTAGTAAAATTGTTTAAGTTGGAATTAGCTTCATATAAAGATATACCATATCCATTAAATTGTTTAAGAAAACTATTTTCTTTATCTGGATGTTTACTGTATTCTATATCTTGCAAGGCATGGATCTTCGCAATCTTTTCCTGTTCGTTTAGTCCTGTATAATCACTATGGTTTAAAACAGCATCAATTTTAGCATTAAAAAGAATGAAGTTATCAATTTTGAGGGCGTAGGTGACAATATTATTTGTTGTTTGATCCCTTGCTACAACCATTAGGTAAACTTCTGATTTTCGATTAGGTAGTGCCCAATCATAAATTGCTCGTAAGGCAACCAAATCTCCGAAAGAAAACATGGGAACTCCAGTAATTGGATGGTTGTGAGCTTGTCCAATGCACTTGTCAGGCATAACATATTCAACTTGGTGCCCGTCTGCGGCCGCTTCAAATTGAGCGTTTACATAAAACAGTGCGTTAGTTGATGGTACATTATTACGTTCGGTCACTACTGCGAATTCTTTTTTTCCATCGACCTTTGTTTTGAGCATTTGTATTGCTGATAAAAGATTTCCTTGCACGTTCGGATCTACGAGTTTCTTAAGTTCAATGCATGGCTCTGTGCTTGGTTGCGGGGAAAGGACTGGCACTGTTAAAACGGGATGATGGTTGCTATTAGTGTTAGTAAGAATCCCCGGGTCTTCAGAAGGGTTTCCAGTTCCTCCACCACCACTTGTTCCTGGCTGGTTAGGAGTAGGAGGAGAGTAGCCGAACCCTTCACCGAAATTTCCATACTCATGACCATCGGGATTGCTGTCACCTTCACCTGCCCCTCCGGGACATGGTACTACAACGATCGTACCTGTGACGGTTCCGTCAGAATAAAAAGTTACATCATCATATACGTAGCAGGTGCCATCAGAAGCTTGATGAACATGAGTAGGCAGTACCGGATCCCTCTCAAGTTTAATACTCGCGTCACTAGTTCCCAATGATTTCACATAAGTTCGTCCGCTTAAGTTGTACGCAATTCCCCCGGCCTTCAATTCAAATTTCTCGGGCTCAGTTAGCTCATATTCAAATATGTAAGCATCATACTTCCCATCTTCTCTCAAATTTAAAACTAAATTCTCAACACGGCTTGTCGGTTGCTCGCGGTGTATTTCCAAGCTCAGAGTATGATGCCCGTCTTTTCCCATGTATACTATCCTATCTGTATCGAGGTAGAAGTCATTAATGCTATCGTATAGTATTCTGCCTTGCAGCATATTCCTCTTTTTTTGATTTATTTCGTCCACCTGCTCTTTTGCTGCGGGACTTAATTCTTCTAAGGAAATAATTTTTCGAGTGACACCGGATTCGCTTTCAGGTTGTTGTTCATGCAGTTCTTCTTGACAGCTAGAACTACAAAGTAGTGCAAGTAATGCAAAAAGTAGTACCGAGCCAGCCCCGGTTCTTTTGAAGTGCTTCTTCATATAATAGAAATAATGGTTACAATATTTGTTGAATGCTCCGACATAAGCGAAGTTATTATCGCTACCCATTTCATTAATATAGAAATTCTATACCGATTGTTAAAGTGTAAACATAAACATGAAACAGAAAAATAATTACGGGATTACCGTAATTATTTTTGAAAGTTAATATTATAGGATGGGAAATGTTGTGTTTCTATTTGAAGCATTCAGTAGGCTGTTGCATACTCGATGTAATCTTGCATCTTCTTTAAATTGCGCTCGTCATCGGATTTGCCAAGTTCAAAGTACTTCTCGCGGTCGATGTGAACTTGTCGGCAGAACAGTGATACAAATAGTACTAATATTATTATTGGAAGAGCAAAGTTTAGCATTACAAATAAACATCTACGTTTTTTTCATCGTCTTTTACATCTAAAATTTCTCGCCCCTTCAAAAGCAACTGCAGTAGTTCTAAAGCACTTTCTTTGTCAGTTGCAATATCTGATGCCAGGTCAAAATGAAAACTTACATAAGACTTGCTGTTGTAGTGGTGAGTGTGGTCATCATCTAAATCATCCTCAAAGGAATGATTTATTTCCGCACCGTAGTAAATAACTGTTGGGCTACTATTTTTAATCTGTTCATCGATAAATGTTTAAATTCTCTTTTGCTGGTACTTCCGTCTTTGGAAGCTCGAGGATAATTGTGTGCCCTCGTTCTGTATTCATCGTTATACTTTTTCATAAAGTTAATACATGTTGTTGAACTTAATGATGCTGCAATGTGCCAACGGCTACTTTTTCCTATTTTTACTACGCCGGATCTTAAACCATATTAATGACGCAGAAGCAACAAATTGCAGGGCGGTGCATCTTTTGCGGCGGCCTTGGTCTAACTAAACAACATGCATGGCCGGATTGGTTGCGGCACGTCTTACCACGTGACGTTAATCATCATGATCAGCATGTTATTAAGTATGATCTACAAAATAATATTATTCCTATATCATGGGAAGTTCTCCATAAGCAGGGGCATGTAGGAACCAGAAAATTTAGAAATGTCTGCAAAACATGTAACTTAGGATGGATGAGCAATCTAGAAGAAGAAGCCGCTCAGACCTTGACCGAAATGATATATGGAAATGAAGTAGTTCTGAATGAACAGAGTCAACTTGCATTGTCAAACTGGATTGTAATGACTATGATAATGGTCGAATTTATGGATATTACCACGCAGGCCATACTACCAGGAGATCGTCAGTATTTGTACAAAATGCGTCAGCCTCCGCAAAATTGGAAAATTTGGATTGGAAGATTCGCGGGAAATAGGTCAACTTTTCGATATCGGCACTTCGGCGGTGTTGTTGTGTACGATAATAGTTACTTGGAAGATGGATTTATTAAAGCAGGCCAATTTCAAAAAAACGTGCAATTTTCTACCGCGATACTCGGAGAATTCTTTGTTCATTGCTTAAGCGTTCCCACTGAGGTCTTACATAGATATGAATTCGACGATCAGGATGAAACGGGTTTGATTCAAATTTGGCCGCCAAAGAAAACATTTTGGCGTAACCGCGTGGTTGAAATTAACTGGCCTCGTCCTCAAATAATAAATGAAGAGATGGCAACGGAAATATCGTATAGGTTTTACACTATGTCAACACAGCAATAGTTATTTTTACTTAGGGCTATAAAAAAAAACCGTCACAAAGACGGTTTTTTATTCTGACACGATTAGTTCTTATTTTTTGTTTCCCCTGATATTTCGCATTTCTTGTAGCCTGTCTTTAGCATTCCGGATAGCTGCTTCAACCTTGTTAATGTGGTCTGATTCATGAACATCATTTAACTCAACGAGGTCATGACAGAATAAGTGAAAATACACATCTTCCAAAGTGCCGTAAGCGTCAGGACTTCCATTTTTTAGAGCCTCTTGATCTTCTAAAGTAAACCCGAACGCTACAAAGCATAAGTTATAGCTGAGGGTGTTGTCAAAACTGACATTAAAAACATCCTGTGTACTTACTAAAAATTGTTCTGCTGTTTTAAGTTGTCTAACAAAATCTAACAACTCGGCTGGGGAAAGTTTTTGGCCTTTAAGAATGCACTCAATTAACTTGTGGAATACTTGATCATTAATTACTAATTCACTTTTTAATTTTTTGCAGGTCTGATTTACGTTTAAGAGAAAGTCAATGTATGCTAATACTTCAACCGAGGCTAGAAATCTGCTTCGGGTACTCATCCAAGCGTAACGGCTAGTGTTTAAAACTGTTACCTCTGCGTTGCTCAGTCCTAATTCAATTACATTTTCGTTTGTGTAAACCATGATATTAAAATTTTAAGTTTATGGAAGCGGTATTGCTTTCTGTTACAAATATACTACTATTATAGTACTAAATAACATTAAAGTACTACTATGGTAGTACTTTATTTATAATGTATTGATTTTACTGGTGTTGCTGTGTAAACTTTAACAATTTATTATTCAAAAGTGCTACTATTGTAGTACATTTGTGTCAATAAGTACTACTATATGATACGAATTAACGAGGTTTTGAAGACTCGGCCGCAGTATACGGTCGATAAGTTAGCGGAGGAATTAGGATTAAGCAAGACCGCGTACTACTACAATGTAAAGCACCCCAAGATAGAATGGTTGCAGAAAGTTGCTGAGGTTCTTGATGTGCCGGTTGTGGAACTGATAGAAGCGGGTGAGGACTTCCAGCACTTCTACGACAATAGCAATGGCGAATACTTAGGAATCAGGAAGAAGTAATAATAAAATCCTAAGTGCATGCGCACGAACAATGGGCAGCGAGGTAAGTACGATCTGACACACTAGCTGATTAAAATCACTAGGAACGACCGCACAAAAAAATCCAAAAACATTTCCGCCGTTCGCTGAATTATAAGGGGTATACCCTAAAAAATTTCGGTTTCCCTTTTTCGTTTCGCACTCCCATACATGTGTATGGTCCCTACCCCATTGCTATAGCACAATTTTTTCAGAGTAGTGGGGCAGTCCGAGAGGGAGGGGCCTCTTTTTTAATAAACGCGTCGAAAGATTTTAGGTCATTAATGAGCCGCTAATAGAGTGACCGATTCTACCATTCATTTATAAGATATTCCAAAAAAGGATAGAATATTTAAGACACTTTCAATCGTTACAATTATTGCACCGAACACCAACCAGTAATTAAGACGAACCATAATCCGCGATTGTTTACGCTGTTCGATTGTAAATTCTCCAATTCTTGATCTTTGCTTTTTCAGATTTTAACCTTGTTTCATAACCGCCTTGTTCAATAAAGATTATACCTTCTAAGGTCAGATGATATAACCCATAACACCTTCCGGAAGTTGTGATCTTGTTGTGGGATTTGTGCAAAACCATCTTTAATTAGTTTCTGTATAACAGCTTTCATGAGTTCTGGCGAAGTATTGTCGAATGATTGATCGATGTCATGCGAACCGACAACATAGGGTTTTTCTGCTCGATGAATGTGTAGAAGATAGTTTAAAACTTGATCTAAAAGTTTAATTTCCATTGTAATATTTTGATGTACTATCTAAGTCAACAAAATCACTTTTAAGATAATTTCTTACTACAGGATAAAAAACATTTAATAATCTTGCTGATTTAAATAAAGCATTTCTAGCCTCTTGTCCTAACAAAATAATTCCACTTTCTATGATGACGCAATTTTCGTAAACGCTGCATTCTGACATCGCAAACTTATACAGCCGTATTTTTCAGATTAGCGCACGCTGCTCCTTTATTAGTTGCATATCAAAACTATGTATTACAAATATGATACATTCTTCTACTTCTAATAATTTCTTCTGCAACGATCGTGATACACAAAATAGACATTTAAAAAACAAAATATTTTTTCTCATCCTCACTTTATTTCAGCAAAAAAATGCAAATGGATATACATGCTAGTTGAAAATGAATAAATGACTGTCGCACGTGAATGGACGTACAACTAAAATTCTTATTCATGCTTCTAAATCACGAATCTTTACAACGATGAATTGATTCTAATTGTATTGAAATCGTTCCGCTTGAATTATTGGCTAGTTATTGGCTAGTTAACGCATAACAATAGATGGTGATTGAGCAATTTCGCATTGTAATTAAAACACTATCACCATGAATACTATTCAGATTCTGCAGTACACTTCCGAGCAGTTCCAATCGGAAATAAAAGCGTGTGTCAAGGAGCAGCTAAATGAGTCATTAAAACAGTTCAAGCCTAAGGAGTCAAATGAGTACCTGACGAGAAAGGATGTGGCTGATTTATTTAAAGTCAACATCACAACAGTTTCTAATTGGCAACAATCGGGGAAATTAAAACCACTACAACTCGGATCAAGAATCTACTTCCTTAAATCAGACATCGAAGCTTGTCTAATTCCCTTGAAACAAGATTAAGATGGCAGAACTAGAACAACTTCCTCGTAATTGTTTCCGGCATTGCTATATCTTGAAAGGAGTGCCCAACCTACAATCAGAATACTACTTTGTTGATGTCGATTACGGCGATCTGCTGCTTACACATAAAGTGGAGGTCAACCATGGAGCTTCTTCAATAGCGATGAGGTTAATCATTGGCGACGATGACAACAATCCGCATCCGACCATTTTTCTTTATCCTACGAGCGTCAAAAACTTATTCTACGGAGCTTGTGAGCCGTGTCTTCAAAACAACGAAAAGAAATCTCTACTAGTCTGCAGGTTCTATAAAGGCGGTGGATTACTTGACATTGATGTATATAAAGGGTATTATCCGACTCAACCACAAACGCTCGAAACCATACTACAAAATACCTAGAATTATGCCAAATACGCGCCGATCGTTCCACGCCGGACGGATGAATAAAAATGTTGAAAATCGAATATTACTTAATGGTGAATACCGTCACGCTGAGAATGTAATTGTACTAGATTCCGAAGATTCCAGCGAAGGATCCGTTCAAAACTCGCTATCTAATAACCAGTTGACAAACATCGACTTCGGCGCCAACGCGAAATGTATCGGTGCGTATTCGGATGAATCAGAAAATAAAATTTATTGGTTTGTAAAGTCCGACGACGGATGCTACCTACTAGAGTGGAATAACTCTAATGAGTCGGTTACTATCGTTCTTGCGGATACTCGGCCGTTAAATACACGGGTTTTAAATCTTGATTATGATCATCTTATTACCGGTATCGAAAAAATTATCAGCGAGAATACGGCGGAAGACTTACTGCTTTGGACCGACGACAATATTGAGCCCTGCTGCATTAACATCGAACGAGCGAAAACATACGGAGAGAACAACTTCGAGATTGAGGATATTTACCTGGTAAAAAAACCTCCCGTTTCTGCTCCGACAGCAATGCTTACATATTCAACTGGGTTAGAAAATTTCATCGAAGAAGAATTTCTTTCGTTCTCTTACCGGTATAAATATTTGGATGGCGAATATTCTGCTTTATCGGATTATGCAAATTATAATTTCGTTCCCGGCCGCTTTAATCTAAACTATGAAGCCGTCGAGAATTTGGCAATGATCAATTTCTTCAATGCGGTTTATATCGGATTCAACACAGGCGACAAACGCGTGACTGAAATTCAAATCGTCTTCAAGAAAAGCAATAGCAATAATCTATATATCGTTGAAACTTTTAATAAAGAAAATGAAGGATGGATTCATAATCAGGTTCAGCATTTTACTTTCTCTAACAATAAAATTTATCAAGTTCTTCCCGAGCATGAATTATCCCGCGCGTTTGACAATGTACCATTAAAAGCAAAAGCACTTTCGTTGATTGGCAACAGGGTAGTTTTTGGGAACTATGTTGAAGGACAAAATCTGATTGATGAAAACGGTCAGTTGGTTCGGATGGATTATAATGTTTCGCTGATTTCAAATTCGTTGACAGGCTCAGCGATTCCTTACGAATTGACAGAAGATTCGGAAGCAGAAGATTCTATTGAATTGGATTTTTCAGGTATTGCTTTAAGCAGCGGATCACGAATCAGTCTTGTTCTGACGATGGAAGCGAATTACGATGAAGGAGTAGGAAATGCTTTTGACGGTAATTTCTCGGGAAGCGTTGACTTTTTATTGAATAGAGATTACGTTTCCATCGCTGAACTTGCAGCAAGTGATGAATTTATTTTGTTTGCGGTAACTATTCTGACCAACGTGTTTTTGCAGAACTATACAGCAAGTGAAACGCCTGATAACAGCACTTTGTCTTGGGTCGGATTTACTTTATCGACGGCAGGAAATAAGATAACACTGACCGCGCCTGTATTTACTTTTACGATTGATGAAACTCCCGAAGATCCGGAAGATAATGTGACAAGTACTGAAATTGTGTCTTGGACCATTACTTCTGCAATCGCGACCTTCCGTGAATTTGGCGTATCGTCTTCGCTTAAAACGAACAGAAGTTATGAAGTCGGGATTATCTACCGTGACGAATTTAAACGCGCCACAACCGTTCTGACGACTCCGAACAATACGATTTATATTCCGCAGTCGCTATCCGCCTTTCAAAACAGATTCAAGATTCACGTAAACCACAATCCGCCGGCCTGGGCCAAAGATTATAAAGTTGTCGTGAAGCAGAATACTTTGACGTATCAAACGATTTACGCTGTTCTTTTTTATGAAGACGGACCGTACAGATGGGTGCGATTAGACGGCGCGAATAAAGATAAAGCTCACGAAGGCGATACGTTGATTTGCAAGGCAGATTTGAACGGACCGCTCAACGAAATCATCAAAGTTCGAGTTATTGAAGTCAAAGTACAGGAAAGGAATTTCCTGTCATTGAACACCAACGAAGACGGAAATGAGATAATTGAAGAGGCGGGTCTGTATATGAAAATTCGCGGCACAGGTATTTCAATGGATCTTTCAGGAAATACTTATTTCACATACTCGAAATTAACAATTAACGAACCGAGCAAAGTTGGCGAAAACGAAGGAACTCTTTATGGATATGTACCAAATGGAGCAAGTGATTATGTTGATTATGTCATTCCTGCAGGAGCTAGAATAACGCTAACTTTCATAACTAGTACCATTCTTATCGCAGGCGACGCGGTGTTTCACGAATCATTCATTTCGTCCGCAGAACACGCGAACTTTCAGGATTGGTTCGAGGCTGAGATTTCTGGACTCGGAGAACATGCTAATCACTTCATAGTGGCATTTGAACGAAATCCCGACAATAACGCACTTTATTTGGTACTTAATAAGCACCCGGAATTCGGCGGGCCAATTTATAATCTTTCTGGGCGCGTTGTTATTCAGTCAACTGCTGCACTTGTAATCTTTGAAACTGAACCTAAGCAAGCAGAAAATGAAACTTTTTACGAAACGGCTCAGGCATTTTTAATCGAGGATGGACTTCATAAAGGCAATCTGCAAGATCAGAATGACAATCCTGTTGCGCTTCCTGCTATTATAGATTTGGATTTCTTTAACTGTTATTCTATGGGTAACGGCGCCGAAAGTTATCGGATTAAAGATGTTTTGAATAAGAACTCGCTGAATATTGATTTACGTCCGTCAGCTACTTCGATTGAAGGTTACAAGCAGATAAGACGATACGCTGACTTGACCTATAGTGAACCATTTATTGAAAGCACCAATCTTAACGGACTCAATGTTTTCAACTTGTCAACTGCCAATTATAAGGAACTTGACAAACAGTATGGTAGCATTCAGAAGCTTCATAGCAGAAATTATGATATCGGGGTATTTCAAGAAGAAAAAGCCTTCAAAGTTCTATTTTCCAAAGATGCTCTCACAAATGCTGATGGATCCGAAAACCTAATCTCTACATCTGAAGTACTAGGGAGAGCAATTCCCTATCTTGGAGAAAATGGCATTGGTAAAAATCCCGAAAGCTTTGCGGTGAACGGGTATCAAATATATTTTGTCAATAAAACCAGAGGTGAGGTAGTACGGCTGTCAATGGATGGGGCTACCGACATTAGTGGAGGATTGTCAAATTATTTCCGCGACTTGTTTAGACGAAAAGGTAATGCTAACATGATTGGCGGTTACGATCCGTATTTAAATCAATACGTTCTTTCAGTTGGCGAAGAACCGGTAAAAGTTTATACTCTTGAATGCGGCCAAATGATAAGCAGGTTTAATAAGTCAGAGGTTTTCTCATACACGCTTAATCTTAATGGCATGACAGGCGAAATCATAATCAACTACGACATCACAGGAGTTGCGACGATAGCATGTACGTATAACACAACAACTGTAACAGGAACGGAATCATCAGGTTCAGGCAGTATAACAATTCCTCGTCCTGATCTCAGCTCATCTTCTCTTACGGTAGCAATAACTCCAATAGGAGGCCCTGCAAGTTATACTTTAGC
>DASVRQ010000023.1:0-8434 GCA_036388535.1 Flavobacterium sp.
GCTGTTATACCGATCTTTTAAAAATGGTAATGAAGTTGGTTTTTCAGAGCCTGCTACCAACACATTTGGCAGATACTGACTATTGAATCGTTTGACGTTGTCACGTGCATTGCTTCCGCAGATTGCTAGTTCCTTATTACCGGAAAAATTAAGGAGAAGATGCAGCCAGTTTGAAAATGCCGAAGGGTAATCGACACCCGGAAGTATCTGTTTAAGCACTGAATCGACATGCTGCCCGTAAGTCGGATTTTCAAAGTAATTCGATAATTTGAAAAGGTTTTCTGCCATAACCGAATTTGATGCCGGAATCACATTATCTTCTGTTTCGTAATGTGTCGCGATCAACGCTTCATCACGTTTTGATGTGAACCTGAACAGCGTTTGCCCTTCGTCAAGGAAATTGTCGAAACAGTAATCGGTTAGCTGTCTCGCGCGTGACAGCCATTCTTCATTTAGTGTAATCTCATACATAGAAATAAAGGCAGAAATTACCCACGCATAATCTTCCAGATACCCGTTGATAGTGCATTTTCCGTCCTTGTAACTGTGGAATAGGTTTCCATCTGGCGACCACACTTTGTTCAGAATGAAGTTTGCATTATTGGTGGCTGCGATAAGATAATCTTCGGTTTGCAATGCTTTATATGCGTCGATATATCCTTTTAGCATGATTGCGTTCCACGAGGTGAGGCATTTGTCATCGAGCCGTGGTTTGCTGCGTTTTTCCCTTTCGGAAAATAGTAGCCGTTCCCATTGTTGTTTTTTAGATTGCAGATCGGAAATTGACATTTTATTTTCCGAGGCAATTTCTTCCAACGGTCGATTTTGTATCAATACATAGTTGCCATTTTCCCAATATCCAAATTCATTGATGTTGAACACCTCGCTGAGCAGTTCGAAATCATCGCCTACGAGTTCTTTCAACTGTTGTTCTGTCCAAACATAGAAAGCACCTTCTTCCAAATGGCCGTTCGCATCAAGGCTGTCGGCGTCGAGCGCGGAATAGAATGCGCCTTCTTGCGTAGTTAACTCACGTTCTACAAATTCAAGTGTTTTCCCGATCACTTCCTTGTATATCGGATTTTTTGTGAGTTTGTACGCATCGGAATACAATGAAACAAGCTGCCCGTTGTCATAAAGCATCTTCTCAAAGTGCGGGACATGCCATTTCATATCGACTGAATATCTTGAAAAACCGCCATCTACAGTATCGAACAACCCGCCGTAGGCCATCTTGGTCAGCGTCAGGTTTACGAAATTCAGTAGTTTTTTATCGTTGTTTTGAAAAGCATATCGCATCAGGAACCGGTAGTTGTTCGGCATCATGAATTTAGGAGCACGTGCCATTCCGCCATATTCATGATCGAAGCTTTTCCTCCACTTGCTGATTAGTGGCTTTATCAGATCCTGCGATAGTTCAACATTTGCTTCTGATGGCTGAACCATGCTGATTGATTCGATTCCGTAGTGTAGCCGCTGAGCGTAGTCGAGCAATTTCTCGGCATCGACTTTGTACATCAGCGAAAGCTGCTGCAGATAATCGATCCATTGTGCTTTCGGAAAATAGGTTCCGCCC
Organism: Flavobacterium sp.; assembly: GCA_036388535.1. Classification (GTDB taxonomy): domain Bacteria; phylum Bacteroidota; class Bacteroidia; order Flavobacteriales; family Flavobacteriaceae; genus Flavobacterium. Next base: position 1,577 of record DASVRQ010000023.1, read on the forward strand.
CAAACCGGACGACCGTCGGGAAGTGCGACAATGTTTAAAGGCCAGCCGCCGTGGCCGCCCATCAGTTGGACAGCTTTCATGTAGACGGCGTCGACATCAGGGCGTTCTTCGCGGTCGACTTTAATGCAGATGAAATTTTCATTCATCACGTGCGCAGCTTGTTCATCTTCGAAACTGTCGTGCTCCATGACGTGGCACCAGTGACATGCCGAATATCCAACGCTGATGATGATCAGTTTATTTTGTTCTTTGGCTGTTGCCAATGTCTTATTGTTCCAGGCTTTCCAATGAACCGGATTGTTAGCATGCTGGAGTAGGTATGGGCTTGTTTCTAAGTGGAGTTCATTCATGGCAGTCGTGTTTTTAGCCCCGGTTGCAGCCGATATCGCCCGCTTTTTCAGCGGGAATAAAGGCGGAAGACGGGATTAGCTTCAAAAAAAAAGTGTCCCAAACCGGAACACTTAAAGATAGGAAAATTATTTTTTGAGCTATGCATTTAACGCTTCAACTTTGATGTCGTTGTCATTTAACATGTCTTTCAGCATGTTTTCGATTCCGCTTTTCAATGTAAAAGTTGATGAAGGACACCCGTTGCAGGCGCCTTGGAGCACGACTTTTACACGTTTATCAACCGGATCATAAGAATCGAACAGGATATTTCCACCATCGGCAGCGACCGCGGGCTTCACGTATTCTTCCAGGATGTTGATGATCTGCTGTGAAGTTGTATCAAGATTATCGAAGTTGCTGATCTGCTGTTTTTCCTGTTGCGGCGTTGCAACAATAAGGCTTTCGTCAAGAACAGTCCCGCCGTTTTCTATGTATTGTTTGATGAACGAACGCAGTTCCAGCGTAATGTCGTTCCATTCGTACAATTCGTATTTTGTTACCGAGACATAATTCTCGTCGATGAAAATCTCTTTTACATACGGGAAGTTGAACAGTTCTTTTGCTAATGGTGATGGAGCCGTATCATCTATGCTTTTAAACTCGACCGCAGTCTTGGTCAGCATCCGGCTTACTACAAATTTAAGTGCCGACGGATTTGGGGTCATCTCACCATAAACGCTGATGGGTTGTTTTTTCACACGATTTTCGTCAACGGTTACAACGGGCTGGCCGCTTTGTAGATATGTGTCGATTTGTTCGGCCACGGCGTCTTTGACATCATTCCATTCGACAATGCTGTATTTCTCGATCGCAATGAAGTTTCCTGAGATATAAACCGTCTTTACAAACGGAAGATAAAAGAGTTGTTTGGCGAGTGGTGAATTTTTGGCTTCATCAATGTTCTTATACTCAAAGCTTTCGTTCTGCGTAATGAAATCGGTGAACTCAAATTTTAAAATCGTGGGATTTTGAGTTTCACGAATAGTGATAGCCATAATGGGGTGTATTTTTTGCAAATTTAACAAAGTTATTTTCAGCGAATAAGTATATTTGGAAAATTAAATAATTATTAACAGTCGGGTGCATTTTCCTTCAAACGTCGGGAAGTGCCGTAATACCTATATATTCATGAGAAAATCTTTACTTATTTTAGCATTTGTCTTGTCAGCCCTGAATTGCTTTTCTCAGGCGAATATATCGGTTACGAACACCGATTATCAGAACTCATACATTCCGGGGACAACCCAGACCTATACGATTGCAGTTACCAACTTTGGACCTAATGCGGCTACAAATGTTTTGGTATCGAACCCAATACCGGCCGGAATCAGCTATTTCTCCTGGGTTGGAAGCAACGGATCAACAGGTTATAACGTTCCTGTTACCAATACAATTGCCAATTTGGCGGTTGGTGCAATTGTCACATACACGGTAACGGTTGAGGTTCCGGCGGCTTATTCAGGCAATCTTACGAGCACTACGACAATATCTTCACCGGTTGCAGATCCAAATACTGCAAATAATGTTTCGACCGACACTGATATTGAAGCGAACGGAGCAGATCTTTCAGTAGTAAATACAAATAATCAAACAATATACGTTCCTGGTTCAACAGTGGTTTATACTGTAACGCTTTCCAATAATGGTCCGCTTACAGCAGCCAATGTGCAGATCAACAATGCCATTCCGGCTGGAATTACCCAGTTTTCATGGACCGGTTCAAATGGAAGCAGTGGAACAAACGTGCCGCTGTCGAATCTGATTACTTCAATGGCAGCCGATACTCAGGTTGTCTACACAATAACAGTGCAAATACCGGCGAGCTACACCGGGAACCTTACCAGTACTACAACTTATTCTAGTCCGACGATAGATCCCGTTCCGGGATGTACCCAATGTACAGATACTGATACGCAAGGATTTGGAGCAGACATTGTCGTTGTAAACACCGATAATCAAACAGGATATGTGGCGGGTGAAACCAATGTTTACATAATAACCGTAACCAATAATGGTCCCGGGGCTGCGGCCAATGTACATGTAGTGAATGCAATTCCGGCTGGCATTACCTCATTTTCATGGACTGGCAGCAATGGCAGCAGCGGAACTGACGTGGCGCTTGATAATACGATTGCTTCATTAGCGAATGGACAAACTGTGACCTATACGATCACGATGGATGTTCCTGCAAGTTATTCAGGGAACTTGACTAGTCAGACTGTAGTAACAAGTTCGACCACCGATCCAAATCCCGCGTGTGCTCAATGTACCGATACTGATAATCAGTTAACTGGAGCCGACCTTGAAATTGTAAATACTGATGGGCATGATGCTTATTTCCCCGGAACAAACGTTTATACGATTACAGTAACAAACAACGGTCCTAACGACGCTACGGGTGTTCATGTTACTAATGCGATTCCGGCTGGCATCACGCAATTTTCCTGGACAGGAAGTAACGGAACCAGCGGTACAAATGTGCCTTTAGATGATACGATCGCGACACTTCCTGATGGAAGTGCTGTTGTTTATACGCTAACCATTCAGGTTCCGCCAGGTACAACGGGCAACCTTACAAGTACGACAGTTGTCACAAGCACATCGGTTGATCCAACTCCGGCTTGTCCGCAGTGTTCCGATACCGATGTTCAGGCGTTTGGTGCTGATTTGGTAGTTACGAAAACCGATGGTGCATCAACTTATACGGCAGGAACAACAAAAACATATTTTATTACGATAACCAATAACGGTCCCGCACCTGCGACGAATGTTACTGTTTCAGATTTGGTTCCTGCTGGTATTAATCCTACAACTGTTACGTGGACAGGTCCATCTGGAGCAGGTTCGGGTAATATTAATCAGAACTTTGCGAACGTAGCTGTCGGACAAGTCCTTTCTTATACCGTTACGGTTCCCGTGCCTGCGAATTTCGATCAAACGGCTAACCTTGTCAATACCGTTGTGGTTACAAGCACAACCCCGGATCCTAATCCTGGATGTCCTGGTTGTACTGATACTGACTTACCTTTTCCTTCAGCGAATATTTCGGTATTGAAGTCGGACGGGCAGACCGGATATACCAGCGATACTGACATTACCTATAACATTGTTATTACTAATGTTGGTCCAAGCGACGCGGTTAACGTTGCGGTGGCAGATGCTTTGCCTGCGGGGATTACCGAAATGGAATGGGAGGGAAGTAATGGTAGCAGTGGAACAGGTGCTTTGTCTGATGTTATTGCCAATCTTGCCGTCGGACAAGTTGCAACCTACGCGGTTACAATTCATGTTCCTGAAAATTACCACGTTTCACATCCTACTTTGGTGAACACCGCTGTAGTTGATGCCGAAACACCTGATCCTGTTCCAGCGTGTCCAGGCTGTACGGATAGTGATATTAGAAATCCTAACTGGGTTACGATAAAACCGCCAAATACTTATACGCCACAACAATTGGTTGAAGATATTTTGATTCACTCCGATTGCGCGAACGTCTCTAATTTCGTAACACAATTAGGGCCGGGTAACTTTACTACCAGTTATTTTCATCGCAACAATTCGGACTTTCCCCTTGAAGAAGGAGTTATAATTGCAACGGGACCTGCTCAAAATTTCCAGGGCCCTTACGATACAAATTTACAATCAGCCAATGGAACCGGTCAAGGGGATGCCCAACTTCAAGCTATCAGTAATGCTAATGGCGGAGGGTCGACGATACAGGATGTATCATTTATAAAGTTTAATTTTGTCCCGTTAACCACAAATTTCAGTTTTAGGTTTCTCTTTGCCTCTAATGAATACGGAACTTTCCAATGTACTTTTGGAGATGTATTCGCCTTTATTCTTACCGATTTAGATACGGGAGTTACAACAAATATTGCGACGATTCCAGATGTATTGCCTCCAACGCCAATTTCTGTTGTTACAATACGTAATGATGATCATAATCCAGGCTGTGCTTCTGTTCATCCGGAATGGTTTGATGTCTACAATGAAGACAATCAGGCTGCCGCCGATATCAACGCGAAAGGTCAAGCTTTTGCGATGTTGGCCTCAGCTACAGTAATTCCGAATCACAACTACACAATTAAGTTGGTAATTGGGGATTACCAAGATCAAATCCTTGACACTGCCATTTTCATCGAAGGTGGAAGTTTCAACGTTGGACAGGCAAATGTTACCGGATCAGGACAATTTGCTGCTTTTCCTGATTTGACAATCGAGAACGGAGCTGCTGTTTGCGATGGTATGACCACTGTTATTCAGGCTGGTGCTTCGCCAATTGCGGGTGCTACGTACGAATGGGAACAGAACGGTGTGCCGATACCAAATTCAAATAACTATCAGTTGACCGTGGACGAGCCGGGAATTTATGATGTAATAGTATCAATTGGAAGTGGCGCAAGTGGGTGCTCACAAACCGATTCGATCATAGTAGAATATTTGCCTGCGATGCCGATTGAAGATCCGGAAGATGTATCATCATGCGGCTGTTTTGACCTGACCGAAACCCAACCTGGAATGTTGAATGGTCAAGATCCGTTCGCATACACATTCAACTACCACCTTTCAGAGCAAGAGGCTTTTGATGTATTCAATGAAATTCCAAACCCAACGTGTTATGATGGTGTCGATGGCCAAACCATCTGGGTAAGTATTCAGGATCCAAACTCATCTTGTATTGGAGTACGTGAATTTGTGCTGCACGAAACGATTTGTGGAGATCCAACGACACCTCCGGATTTATTTTTATGCGACGATGCGTCAAATGACGAAATTGAGATATTCGATTTGACTCCGCAGATTCCAATAATATTAGGTGGTAACGATCCTGCACTGTTTGAAATTACTTTCCACCATTCACCAGGGAATGCTAACAGTGGCGCAAACCCTATTAATGCTTCTGCATTTACAAACAACCAAAACTGTGATACGGTTTGGGTCAGGTTTGAAAATGTTAATGATCCGTCGGATGTAGATATACTCCAATTTGATGTATGCGTGTTGCCACCGCCTACGGCGCCAAATCCTGCAGATGTTGTGGCTTGTGAAAGCTATATATTACCTGCGCTTCCTGCAGGTCAATCTTATCATGAAAATGACGGAACAGGAGCTGTAATCGCTCCATTAACTGCGATAACAACAAGTCAGACAATAGCAATTGTCTCTACGACCTCTACGACTCCGCCTTGTACTGCCGAAGGTAATTTCACTGTAACAATTGTGCAAAGACCTGCCGTTCCTACTGTGAGCGATATTTCAGGCTGTGATTCTGTTACACTTCCAAATCTACCTGCCGGACAAACGTACCATAGTGCATCGGGAGGACAAAGTCCGATCGGTAACACAATCAATACTACACAGCCTGTGTGGGTTTATGCTGAAAACACTCAGGTTGCAAATTGTGGTTCTGAGGCAAGCTTCACAGTAACAATTAATACTGCGCCACCTGCTCCGAACCCGGCTGATGTTACAGCTTGTACAAGTTATATGCTTCCACTATTACCTGCAGGGCAAACTTACCATGCGGGCACTCCAACCGGTACGGTTATTCCTGGTGAAACATTCCTCACCACAACACAAACGGTAGTAATTGTTGCAGAAACAGGTACGACTCCTAATTGTACTTCGTCAGGTGACTTTATTGTTACCATTAACCAAGTTCCGCCAGTACCCACGGTTGCCAATGTTGTTGCTTGTGATACGTATCCGCTTCCTGCGCTTCCTGCGGGGCAGAGTTATCATTACGAGTCAGGTGGGCAAACGCCGATTGTTCCCGCGGTAATTAATGACACTGACACAGTATGGGTTTTTGCTCAAACAGGAACTACTCCAAATTGCACATCTGAAGCCAGCTTTACGGTAACTATAAATGATACACCACCGGCTCCGGCTCCTCTAGATGTTACAGCTTGCACAAGTTACATGTTACCGATGTTACCATCGGGACAAACCTATCATGCGGGCACTCCAGCAGGCGTGGTTATCCCTGGTGGAACATTGCTTACTGCGACACAAACAGTTGTAATCGTTGCTGAAACAGCTACAACTCCTAATTGTACTTCGTCAGGTGATTTTATTGTTACAATCAATCAAGCGCCACCAGCTCCGGCTCCACAGGATATTACTGTTTGCGACAGCTACACGCTTCCTTCGCTTCCGGCAGGTCAGACCTACCACAGCGCATCTGGCGGTAATCCTGCAACAGTGATTCCTGCAGGAACGATTGTAACGACTACACAGACGATTTGCATCTTCGCACAAAGCGGCACTACGCCTAACTGTACTTCGGAAGGCTGCTTTACGGTTACTGTCAACCAGACTCCGCCGACACCGGTCGTTGCCGATGTAACGGCATGTGATTCCTATACGCTTCCTGCTTTACCTGCAGGCAGTAGTTACCACAGTTTCCCTGGAGGTGATTCGCCTCTGTCGCCTGCAATCACTACCACAACACAGGTTTGGGTG
>DASVRQ010000024.1:0-11672 GCA_036388535.1 Flavobacterium sp.
GCCGAAAGTGCTATTGTTGGCTTTCCGCATGATATTAAAGGAAGTGCGTTATACGGATTTATCATTTTGAATGATACTGGCGAAAGTCGGGACCGTACAAATTTATCGGGCGAAATCAACCAGCTAATCTCAAAACAAATAGGAGCGATTGCAAAATTGGATAAGATCCAATTCGTGACTGGTTTGCCGAAGACGCGGTCCGGCAAGATCATGCGGCGCATCTTGCGAAAGATAGCCGAAGGTGATTTTTCGAACTTTGGAGACATCAGTACGTTGCTTAACCCTGAAATAGTGGACGAAATCAAAAATGAAAGGATATAAAAAAAGCGGCTGGTAAGGCCGCTTTTGCTTTTATAGAATCAGTGGCTTGATATCGCCCGCCGGTGTTATCAGGTAATATTTGTTGTTTTTCATAATCGTATTCTTCGGAAGTTGATCTTCTTTTAGTTTGATGCGGACCGTCATATCGTAAAACACCTGGATCGTTGGTTCGGTCACATCAGGATTCACAATGAAAGTATGTGATTTTGCGGCAACACCATTATAATATTGGGTGGTGTTTTTGCGAACCTTATTTACAATATCCTTAACTCCGAAATTCGCATCCGCACTTGCATGTGCTTCATAGCTTCGATAGCTTTCCATTGGATAAGTGACATTAAAACCTTCCTGGATGAACTTTTCTTTCTTTGTCAGATCGGTATTCATTATTAATGAGTAGTTCGTCAGTGTTTGCTTAAACTCTTCAAAAGCGCGTGTTTGGAGTTGGTCGTGTACGAGGTCGAAGTTTGTACTCATGTAATCTACCTTTGCGAGATCATATATTTCCTGTCTGGAACACGCTGCTACAATTTTATCGAACTCGGACGAGTTTTTGAACCGGATGATCAAGTTTTTCTTGAGTTCGAATCCTGTCGGTTTTTCGTTGTATGTTTTAGGATTAAAGATTTTCTTATTGACTTCAAACTCATACATCGGAACAAAAGAGATCATGTCGGTCACAATTTCAATTTCTTTTCCAAGAGCTTGCAACTCCGCAGTCACTTTACGGATTCTTTCATCAATAAGCGTCGTTGCTTCTTCGGCGGTCTGCCCTAATTGCAGAAGACTAAACACAGCGACTTTTGCAGTAGCACGTTCATTGTAAATTCCGCGGATAGTAATGACCATTTCATCGCTGCTGCTCGATGTGGTCTGAATTGTTGAGGATTGGCTCACGGAGTACTGATTGTTCCCATAATTTGCGTTACCTGATTCCTGTGCGTTTCCAGTGAAACTTGAAAGAGCGATCGTCGCTGCTAAAAAAAATGTTTTCATGATATTGATTTTTTAAATTTGTACTGCAATGTTAGCGTGCTGCTGTATATTGTGCACTGCAAACCTACTTTCGATTGACTGAAAACTGTTTTCATTACATTTACAGTACTTTTACATCAAGGCGAGAAGCCGCTAATACTACATTTGTTCCTATACTGAATGACTGATAATGAGATTTTCCAACAACTGAAAAACGAAGTGCTATCGACATACCGGAAGCATTTTCCTTACTTTCATGGCACGTGGAAAAGTTTCAGCTCACAAGACATCCAAAACTTGATCTCGCTGCTTGAGGAGCAGAAATCCACCGTAAGCGAAAAGTGGATCTACACGCATCTAAAACCTGAGACAAATGAAAAGCTGCCCAGAAAGGACATGCTTGATATTTTTTCACGCTACTGCGGTTATTCCGGATGGGATGAATTTGTGTTCAAAAATCGGAACGAGCCTTCGGGAGAAGTAGCGGTTGCAGTCACAGGAAAGGCGGCAAGTAACGGCCGGCTGATAGTTGGCACTGCAATGTTGTTCATCTTGTCGATTGTGACGTTGCTGATTTTCCAATTTAAATCGGATCCTAAAAAAACAATAGAGCTTAAGGATGAATTTACAAATAAGCCTCTTGATTCGGCAGATGTAAAGGTTTATGACGCGGCAACTAATGAGCAGCTTCCGGTAACGGTTAACGACGATAAGGTTTCTGTTTCTATTCAAAATAAGAATTCCAGACTCCGGATAGTAAGCCCATTTTATAAGAAAAGGGAAGTTGTAGTGCGCCAGGGAACACCAAACGCTACTGTTCTGGTTCAGCCCGACGACCACGCAATGATGCTAAAAGCCTTCATGAAATCGGATTTGCGGGATTGGCAGATACGAAGGCAACAGCTTGACCAGATCCTGTCAAATGAACTTGAAGTGATCATTATGCTAAAAGATAATCTTGGAGCCGAATATTACAACAAAAAGGAGTTTTCACAGATGTTGATCATCCCAACCGAATCAGTGAAAAGTATGAAAATAATCGAAATCACAAATGCAGATGACAACACCATACAATTTATCAGGATCGTGCAGGAGTAAGGGCTTTGGAATTGTGCTGTTGCTGCTATTTGTCAGCATATGTTATTCGCAGTCAGCTTCTGAAGCGAGCATTAAAAATTCGTTTTCATCCGTTGCACTTCAAGCTTACCAGCAACGATCGGTGTCGAGAATAACCGATTTTTATCAATACCTCGAAATTCTTGCATCAAAACAAACCTCTGACGAACTTGCATCTCAGGCGGAACAGAATGTAATCGGGTTATTTGCGTCTGAACTTACGCCGGTAACTGATTTCACATCCGATGAAGCAAAATCTATTTCTCTTTTGGAACTGCTTCGTAAAATCCGCAACAGCGGAATCACTTTTGAGGTAAATGAATCATTTGAAACTCCGCAGACTTTTGATAATTACTGGTTGGTGCACTACGGGGTCGGAATCAAAGGCTCCGATAAATTCCGTGTCTTCAAAATCCACCATCGCATTTATCTGCAAAAGGAACTTAAACTTTTTGGCGCAGTGCAAAAAAACGTATGGAGCCTCAGATTAGGAGAGGTTTCAAAATAGAAAAAAATCACATCAGATCTTGCGTAGTTGAATGACTACAAGTATATTTGTAGTCAAATGACTTCATATGAATTTAAGACGTGATATTTTTCAGGCATTGGCTGATCCAACCAGAAGGGCAATATTGACTTTATTAGCTTCTCACTCCATGTCGGCCGGTGCAATAGCAGCGAACTTTGACACGGCAAGGCCGACGGTTTCCAAACACTTACAGATCCTCACAGAATGCGAACTCCTGGAAAAAGAGCAACATGGCAGAGAAATCTTTTATCAGCTTAATCCCAAAAAGTTTAAGGAGATAGCAGATTTCATTGAACCATTTCGCCAATTATGGGAAGACCGGTTCAATAAATTGGAGGCGGTCATGAAAAACTTTCAATCGAAATTATAAATGGAACCTAAAACTTTCGTACACGCCGAAGATGGCAAACAGGAATTAATGATTACACGGGAATTTGACTTACCCGTCAATTTGCTTTTTAGGGCGTACACAGAGCCTGAACTTGTAGAGCAATGGATGGGCAACAAGGTACTGAAGCTCGAATGCAGACAGTATGGCTGCTACCAGTTCGAAGTAAAAGGCAAGGATGGAAGTGTGCTTTTCAGTGCAAATGGAGTTATGCATGAATTTGTACCCAACCAAAAAATAACGCGAACGTTTGAGATGGAGAACACTGCTTTTCCCGTGCAATTGGAATTTTTGGAATTTTTCGAGATCGGTTTTAACAATAGCAGGCTAACCATGCACATCGTTTTTAAATCAGTTGCAGATAGGGACCGATTGCTAAAAATGCCGTTCGCAGAAGGAATTAATATGGCGCACGATAGGCTGCAGCAAACGATAGGGAATTTATGACCATGGAAAAGAAAAACAAAGTCATCTATTGGGTTGCTACAGTGTGGCTTTCCCTCGGAATGGCATCAAGCGCGATAGTGCAGTTATTGAAAATGGACGAAGAAGTGGCAGCATTTAACCGGCTCGGTTATCCAATCTATCTTCTTACGATTTTGGGCGTGTGGAAGATCTTTGGAATTATAGCATTGCTAATTCCGAAACACCCGATACTGAAGGAATGGGCGTACGCCGGATTTTTCTTTGTTGCGTCAGGTGCGGCGATTTCCCACATTGTATCAGGAGATTCAATAACTGACGTAGTTCCTGCTTTGCTGCTTATAATTTTAATCTTCGTTTCGTGGTACTTCAGGCCTGCAGAAAGGAGAATCAACCGAAATAATCCAACAACCGAAATATATGGAAACTAATACATTACCACAGGAACGCGTCGACGAACTACTCAAGATCTTACAAATTCGTTTTGAGAAAAACATGCAGCGTCATAATGGCATTATATGGGATGCTATCCAAATGAAACTTGAAAGCAATCCGCAGCAACTATGGCCGCTTAATGAGATGGAAGAAACTGGTGGCGAACCCGATGTTATCGGATTCGACGCAAACACAAATGAAATTATCTTTTGTGATTGTGCAGCTGAAAGTCCGAAAGGCCGCAGAAGCGTTTGCTATGACCAAGAGGCGCTCGAGTCACGAAAAGAGCATAGGCCAAAACACAGCGCTGTTGGAATGGCAGAAGAAATGGGTGTCGAAATGTTGACAAAAGAACAATATTTTGAACTTCAGAAATTAGGGGAATTCGATTTAAAAACATCGAGTTGGCTTGCGACACCTATTGCGGTCAGGAAACTTGGAGGCGCCATTTTCGGCGACCGTCGGTTCGGCCAGGTTTTCATTTACCACAACGGCGCCGAATCCTATTACGGTGCAAGAGGTTTCCGCGGTCTGCTCAGAGTGTAATATTTTCAATGCTAATTGTGTAAGCAATTGGAATTATAATACAATCCTGCTGCGTACGTTTTGAGTACATTAGCGTGCCATGGAGAAAAAAATAGTTATTATAATCGGCGGCGGAATTGCGGGCTTGACCGCCGCTATTCATCTATCGAAAACAGATCATCAGGTCGTGCTTGTGGAGAAGCATTCTTTTCCGAGGCACAAGGTCTGCGGTGAATACATCTCTAACGAGGTACTTCCGTATCTAAAATGGCTGGATGCCGACCCGCTTGTATTACATCCGACAAAAATCACCAAAACGATCTTGTCGACAAGCAGCGGCGAACTCATTGAGGCGGTCTTACCGTTGGGCGGATTTGGCATCAGCCGTTACGTGTTCGACAACTTCCTCCGAGACAAAGCAGAAGCAAACGGAGCATCGATCATACACGCATCGGCTACATCCGTAGCGTTTGAAAATAATAAATTTACGGTCAATTTATCGAATGATACTGCCTTGACATCTGATATCGTACTCGGCGCTTTCGGCAAAAGGTCAAATATTGATCAGCAAATGCGGCGTTTTTTCACCAAACAACAATCTCGATGGCTTGCTGTTAAAGCGCATTATTCTGGTGAATATCCAGAGGATACGGTCGGACTCTATAATTTCAAAGGTGGCTATTGCGGAATTTCGAAAGTTGAAAACGGACTTATAAACATTTGTTATCTTGCCGATTATAAGTCATTCAAGCAGTTTAAGAATATTGATGATTACAATGAGAATGTAGTTTATGGGAATCCGCATTTAAAACAGATTATAGGTTCAAGCAAACCGGTGTTTGAAAAGCCTCTGACAATAAGCCAAATCTCATTTGCTTCCAAAAAAGCTGTCGAAGATCATATTTTAATGATTGGCGACACTGCCGGTTTAATTAATCCGCTTTGCGGCAACGGAATGGCAATGGCGATCCATAGTGCTAAAATTGTATCGGAGCTGATCGGACAATATTCGGACGGAAAGATCAATACGCGGGATCAACTCGAAAAAATGTACGAATCAGAATGGAGAAAATTTTTCAAACCACGTTTTATTACAGGCCGAATGCTGGCTAATGCAATGCAAAGCGATAAAGCTGCATCTTTTTTAATGGGATGTTTAACTTCGTTTCCGTTCCTGCTTCCGAAGATCATTCGAAAAACTCATGGCGAACTTTTAAATGTGCCATTATGATGGAAATAGATACACGACGTAGGACAGAAGCGCCTGAAATCATGGATAATTTCGATATGGAAGGTGAGATCCTTCGTGACGCATTAGACAAAATTGCATGGATCAACCGCTTACTCGGCGGCAATAAACTTACACTTCAAGGTGTCAGGAAGCTGTTGCGGAACGCTTCCAAGTCGGAGGTTATTACCATTGTGGATGTCGGTTGCGGAAATGGTGATATGTTGCGGGTTCTTGCGAATTACGGTAAACGGCATGGATTTTTGCTTGATTTGATCGGTGTCGATGCTAATCAATTTACGATACATCATGCAGAAAGCTTGTCGAAGGACTATCCGAACATCAGTTACCGATGTGAAAATATATTTGACGAGGATTTTGCACACTTAAATTACGATATTGTTCTGTGTACGCTTACTTTGCATCATTTTACTGACCCGGAAATCCTGCAACTGATGGAGTTGTTCAAAGCAAATGCTAAAATTGGGATTGTGATAAACGATCTGCATCGGCACTCGCTGGCTTATCGGTCTTTTCAGGCGATTTGCGCACTTTTCGGGCTCAATGATATGTCACGGGAAGATGGGCTTGTGTCAATTTTACGCGGATTTAAAAAGGAAGAGCTTTTGGAATATTCGCGGAAACTTAATCTTAAAAAATACAGCATCCGTTGGAAATGGGCTTTTCGTTACCAATGGATCATACCAACAATATGAGTGTAAAAATAATTACGGTAGCGAAACAATTGCCACAATATTCTCGCACAACCGCTGAAATAATGCCATTTCTTGACATTTGGCTCGAAGGCCAGGAAGATCGGTTCGTCCGAAAGGTCAAAAAAATATTTGAAGGTGCGGCAGTCGACAAACGCTACTCAATCATGGAACCTGCTGAAGTTTTCACGGCAACTTCATTTAAACAAAAAAATGATATCTATACTCGCGAAGTGATTGAGCTTGGAGAGAAAGTACTTCAAAAAGCGCTTGACAAAGCAGATTGGGATCCTGAAACCTTGGATTATATTATCACTGTGAGCTGTACCGGGATTATGATTCCGTCGCTTGATGCATATCTGATTAATCGATTGAAGCTACGTCACGACATCGTGCGTTTGCCTGTAACCGAAATGGGTTGCGCGGCCGGCATATCAGGAATAATTTATGCACGTAATTTTCTGGCGTCAAATCCAGGTAAACGCGCAGCAGTAATAGCTGTTGAGAGTCCGAGTGCCACTTTTCAGCTTGACGACTATTCGATGGCAAACATTGTAAGCGCAGCAATATTCGGTGACGGAGCCGCCTGCGTTTTACTGTCGTCTGACGAAAAAGACAACGGCCCCGAGATTCTTGCAGACGAAATGTATCATTTTTATGAAAACGAGCATATGATGGGGTTTCAGCTTACAAATTCCGGTCTGAAAATGGTTTTAGATATTGAAGTTCCTGACACAATTGCATCACATTTTCCCGCGATCATCCACCCGTTTTTGGAGAAGAACGGACTGAAGATTGAGGAGATCGACCATTTGATCTTTCATCCGGGCGGGAAGAAAATCGTGCAAACGGTTGAAGATTTGTTCTCCGGACTTGGTAAAAACATCGATGCGACGAAGGATGTACTTCGGAAATACGGAAATATGTCAAGTGCAACTGTGCTCTATGTTTTGGAGCAGATAATGGACAGCAAACCCCAAAAAGGAGAAAAAGGGCTGATGCTCAGCTTCGGACCTGGATTTTCGGCGCAACGAGTGCTGCTTCAGTTTTAATGAAGGCATCTGAGATCATATCGCTACTTCCTTATTCCCAGCCGTTTCTGTTTGTGGATGAAATCACACAAATTGATGCTGACGGAGTTGAAGGCTATTATCGATTCAGTCCGGAATTGGATTTTTACAAAGGCCACTTCAAAGGCAATCCAATAACTCCGGGTGTTATTTTAACAGAAACAATGGCGCAAATCGGAGTGGTGTGTTTGGGGATTTATCTGTTAAAGTATCAATCTAAAACAGATATTTCAATTGTCATGACTTCCAGTGAAATAGACTTTTTAAAACCGGTTTATCCGAATGAAAAGGTCAGAGTGTTTTCAAGTAAAATATATTTCAGGTTTGGAAAATTAAAATGCCATGTCCGGATGTTGAATGAGAAAGATGAAGAAGTGTGTTCAGGAACAATCGCCGGAATAATTATTTCATAATGGGAAAAAGAGTTGTGGTTACCGGGCTTGGCGTTGTTGCTCCAAATGGAGTAGGAATTACGCAATTTACCGAGGCAATAAAATCGGGAAAGTCTGGAATAAAATTCGATCAGCGACTGGCTGATTTGCAGTTTTCATGTCAGATTTCCGGTACGCCTGAGATTGACGATGAGAAAAAACTTCAATATTTTTCTGAGCTTGAACTGCGAAATTTTAATTCATCCGGAATATTATATGGTGTCATCGCAGGTTTTGACGCTTGGAAAGACGCAGGTTTATCAGTAGATATTGGCGATGAACCCGATTGGGGCAGCGGAACGATCTTCGGAACCGGAACTTCAGGTATTGACAAATTCCGCGAAAGCATCTACAAAATTGATGAAGGCCAAACGCGCCGCCTCGGAAGCACAGCCGTTGCGCAAACCATGAGCAGCGGGATCAGTGCCTATCTTGGCGGAAAACTGGGATTGGGAAATCAGGTGACGACCAATTCATCGGCTTGCACCACTGGAACCGAAAGTATTCTGATGGCTTTTGAAAGAATAAAAGCGGGAAAAGCAAAACGAATGCTTGCCGGAAGTACAAGCGACTCGGGACCCTATATTTGGGGCGGATTTGACGCAATGAAGGTCTGCACTTTCAAGCACAACAACTCACCTGAACAAGGCTCAAGGCCAATGAGCGCAACCGCATCAGGATTTGTACCCGGAAGTGGCGCCGGCGCTTTATTGCTCGAAGATCTTGACTCTGCTTTGGAACGCGGTGCAAAAATTTACTGCGAAATATTAGGCGGCCACATTAATTCAGGCGGACAACGAGGCGAAGGAACGATGACCGCTCCCAATTCGGATGCAGTCCGACGATGTATAAAAGCTGCGCTGATTGATGCGGGAATTTCAGCTATTGATGTCGATGCGATCAACGGACATCTGACTGCAACCTCTAAAGACAGCCTTGAGATTTTGAACTGGAGCAAGGCATTAAATAGGGAAGGAGATGGATTTCCTTACATTAATTCGTTAAAGTCGATGGTCGGACATTGTCTTTCAGCAGCCGGAAGCATTGAAAGCGTAGCAGCCATATTGCAATTGAAAGAAGGATTTTTGTTTCCAAACATCAACTGTTCTGATCTTCATCCTGAAATCACCGCATTAGTTGATCCCAATTCGATCCCGACGCAATTGATCAAAAAAGAACTTACAATCATCGCAAAGGCAAGTTTTGGTTTTGGCGATGTGAACGGATGTGTTATATTTAAGAAATATTAGTCAAAAATGGATAGGGAAGCAACTACTTTAAAATTAAAGACGATCATAAGGCCATACGTAAAAGATCAGCAGGCATACGAAAATCTGACTGAAAGCACTGATTTTATCAATGATCTCAAAATCAATTCCGCCAATCTTGTTGACATCATCCTTGATGTGGAAGAGAATTTTGACATTGTAATCGACAACGAATCAATGGAGAAAATGCTTGATATCAAATCGGCTTTAGCCATTATTGAAACCAAGGTCGCGGAAAGATGATCGGCAATGATATAGTCGACCTCGCGCTTGCCGAAACTGAAAGTAACTGGAGACGCCGCGGCTTCATCGAAAAGATTTTCACGGGACACGAGCGGAAGCTAATTGAGGCTTCTGCCAATAAAGAACACGCCATCTGGAACTTGTGGAGCAGGAAAGAAGCCGTGTACAAAATTTACAGCAGAAAGTCCGGAGTTCGGGCTTTTATTCCTCAGCGTATTAAGTGCTTAGATGTTCACGACTCGGGAAAGGTTTTGTGCAATGGTATAATTTATCATACAAGAACGTCCCAAAGCAATGAGCAGGTTCATACAATTGCGCTTGAAGAAGATGATTTTGATGATGTGATAATACTGCCAGCACAATTGAAAATTCAAAAGATCGGTCAGTTGCCGTTCATTTCTGATCAATACGGTGATTTGCTTCCGATATCGATCAGCCACCATGGCAGGTTTAGCGTAGCCGTTGCTAAAATGGTTTATAAGCGAACTTCAACTGGTAGCGGTACAAATTCCGTTTCTCCGGGAACCTTTGCAAAGGTTTGATTGCTCCAGCGAATTTTTGCGTCTTCAATCAGTTCCCTGGACGATGCGACGAAGTTCCAGTAAATAAAGCGTTCTTCAGGAAATGGTTCGCCTCCAAAAATATAAAGGGTAGTGTTCTCCGTCATTTCGAATGTGCACAATTTTGAGCTATTGGCAACCAGCAGTTGTTTGGGTCCAAAAGTATGACCCTCAGTTACAATATTTCCCTCAAGGATGTACATGGCACTTTCTCCGAACAAATCCGCACCAATATCTATCGTCGCACTATCTTTCGATTTTAATTCAATAAAGTAAAGCGGGCTGTGAACAGGAACCGGTGATTTTCTTCCGAACGCTTCTCCTGCGATTAGTTTGATCTTTACTCCGGAAGCGTCCCATTGAGGAAGTTCTTCTTCCGAAGCATGATAAAAAGAAGGTTCCATATGCTCAAGATGCTTCGGAAGCGCCACCCAGATCTGAAGTCCGTGCAGCATTTTATCCGATTGTCGAAAACGCTCCGGAGTACGCTCTGAATGAACAATCCCATTTCCCGCAGTCATCCAATTAACCTGACCAGGTTGAATCTCCATTTCTGTTCCGAGACTGTCTTTATGCAATATAACACCTTCAAATAAATAAGTCAACGTCGACAGTCCGATGTGTGGATGTGGCGGAACGTCGAGATTTTCATGGTCGCTCATGCAAGCTGGTCCCATATGATCAATAAATGCGAAAGGCCCAACGGTGCGCTTGTCGCGGAAAGGCAGCAACCTGCCGACAGTAAAATTACCGATGTTACTGGGTCGTTCTTCAATAATAAGCTTGATGTTCGACATAATTTAGTGGATCTGCAACTTTGATTTCAACTTCAGGAACAACAGCGCAATATTATATGCATCATCAACTGACGAAGTACGTTCGCTTGCAGGAAGCTTGTAAATCTTACTTAGTTGGTCGAGCGCAAAGGGTTTATCGGTAATGTCGTGCAACTTCCGATGCATTATTTCAATATCAAGTGCTTCGTTTTTTAGTCGGCCACAATGCATTTTATCCAGTGCTTCATTAATCATTTCAACATCAAAATGGATTCGGTGGCCCACCAGAACCGCGTTCCCGATAAAATTTATCAGCTGCTCAATTGCCTGTGGCTCTGACATTTTAGGAAGCTTGCTTTCAATCAGAAATTCATTAGAAAGTTCATTGTCATGCAGAAATTTATATTGCAGCAATACAACTTCAAAATTGTCGCCGATGATGATATTGTTATCAACAACCGCAATTGCTCCGAAAGAATAAATCACATCCTTCGACGGATTCAATCCTGAACTTTCTGTACTTAAAATCACGAACCGTTTGGGTTTCGACTCGAACTTGAGCAGGTAGTTTTTGTAAAACTCCGGATATTCCTTGTTGATATTTTTTAACCAGTCAAGCATAACTATGAGAATTGCGTAAGCCGAAACTTATCCTTAATTAGTTCTTCGAG